>CAYRBB010000097.1:0-1541 GCA_964422435.1 uncultured Sphingomonadaceae bacterium | reverse complement strand
TTATTGGTTACCTTCCGTCGACTTGGGATGAATTACAGGATTTGGGCGGCGAAATATGGAATGAGGCCTCGTCTCTTCTGGAAAACATCAGGATCGATGAATCCTGGTCATGGAGCATTCGTGGCGAAATCCTCGGCTATGACGTCGGGTCAGAGGGCAGCTTCTCCATAAGCAACGGAACGGATGGGTTCGCTCTTAGCGGCAATCATACCGTGGTGGCCGGAAGCGCGGCATTTACGGGGCGGGGCAGGATCTCTGCAAGCAGACAGCATTTTGCCATTAATGGTGCGGCTGCGCTCAGCACGCCAGCTGGTGGTGGAGCCTTCGCCTATACCGCGAGGGTGGATGGCAACGGTCTACGCGCCGGTGCAGCCGGAAACTTCGATATCGGGATCGCCGAAGGTTCAGGCGGCGCTGGGCTTGTTGTTACCAGTGAGGGAGCCGGGCTTGTTGCCAATTTCCAAGGCCAGGGTCCGCTCGGCAATACGGACGTGGTTGTGCGCGCCGCGGGCAATGAAAACGGAGTTGCTATTGAAGCTGGTGGTAAAGCCGTCTTGCTCGGCCGAACTATCGATATCGGTGCAAGGCCTTCAGGCCCGATTGAAATTGCTGGATTTTCGGGAACAGCCTTCGGCACCGATGTCACTCTGAATCGCGACGGTCTGTACATTGGCGATGCCCAATCTCAGCAAAAGTTTGATAGGCCGTATATCCCGGTTGCCACTCGGAACGCAGCAGCTCAGCGAGCTGGAAATCGATTATCAACTATGAATAGTCCCCATCTTCATCATGTCGTCGAGCTTAATGGACGTAAGGGTGTTCACAGAGCCATTGTGCGGGAAAGCCAAGGCATACTCTGGAGAGCAGGTATTAATCCTCTCACTGACCCAGCAAATCTTGTGTATGCTCCAAACCTTGGGCATACGAAAGATAACGCACTCGCTCTTCTGGAAGCGCTGAGGGCGGTCGATGGAGATGACGCGGCGGTCCGTGAGACATTGTATGATTTCGGCCAACAGGCACAGCTGAGGGAGGCGCGGCGGAGGTGAATTTACATTCGACATTTGCCAAGAATTTGCGAAACGCGATCAGGCACCATGATCTGGACGCGGTAGAGAAGTGTCTCGCCGCCGATGACGGTCCGCCTGCGGGCGAAGCTCTCTATCAGACACCTTGGCTGCAGTATGCCTGTTTTTTTGGTTCTCGAGAGATCGTTGAACTGTTGGTAAATCGGGGTTGCGATGTGAATGAAGTGTCTGCGCGAGAAAGCACGCCATTGAGCTCTGCGTCGCGTGCCGGAAACGTAGAAACGGTGCGATATTTATTAGACGAAGGCGCGCACGTATCGTCGAAATCCGCGATGAGAAATCCGTTATTTGGTTGCATTATCCATCAGAGCGACAATCCATCTACGCAGGATACGCTGGAAATCGCGAGTATCCTGATCGATCGCGGAATAGATACGACCGTGCGGTACGACATGAGGTACGGCAAAGGCATTGATGCGAAAGCTTTCGCATGGATGTGGGGGCGTCGCGACA
>CAYRBB010000096.1:0-2029 GCA_964422435.1 uncultured Sphingomonadaceae bacterium | reverse complement strand
GGTGTCTCGCTGCGCGCGATCCCGGCGTTGTTTACAAGAATATCGATCCTGCCATGCTCGCCAGACAAACGGTCTGCCGCGTTGTCGACCTGCGCAGTAGATGTGACGTCAAGCAGAAGCGTAGTGCATTCGACGCCATTGATCGCCAATTCGTAGCGACCTCGTTCGAGCGCTTCAGGATTCCGGTCCGCGATCACCACGTCAGCCCCCGCTTCGCCAAGTGCATGAGCACTTGCAAGGCCGATACCTTGCGCCCCGCCGGTTATCAGGGCCCTTTTCCCGTCGAGGCGTAGTTTCTCAAGATACATGCCCGAACCTCATGCCGGAAGAAACGAAGCGGCGGGCATCGGTGGTTCAACCAGCGTATCGCCACGCTCAAGTTGATAGACCAGCCTGTCGCCATTGTATGGGCGCCACGGCAATGAGCCGTCGCGTGCAAATTTTGCCCATAGCTCGTGCGCATGTTCAGCCAATTCCGCTGGGGGAGAATTGCCAACAATGCCCTTCGGGCCAGTCGCACAATCCAAAGTCTTGAACACGAATGGCAGCTCTATTCCGTGACACGCTCCAAGTTCACCACCGCAAGCGGGAGATTGCCATTCCATCTCATATACCCAACTGCGACCTTGATGAGCTTCGGCAAATTGCCGCGCCGGCCAGCGGAATACGAGGTCGCTCATGGCCAATGTCATCGCTTCGCCTGGACGGATGCCCCGAGTGCCAAGACCATAGGTCTGAAGCGCCTTGCGAGAATTGGGCTGTGAGCGGGAAAGTAGCCACCATGCCAGCAGGCCCGGGATCTTCTTGCGAACACCTGTTGGTACGAAATAGAGATTCATCTCCTCGGCGTTGCTGCCGATCAGGATCTCAACATCTTTCCCCGCACCATTTCGAAGGGCATCATGTGGCTTTTCAGGCAGTACGTCGTCACCATAGACCGGTATGAAACGACTAATTCCATATACTGGCTCGAAGCCCTCGCCATCCCTCAAGTCGATCGCAGTGGGCTTCGCCACCTTCTCGAGTGCGTCCATCGCAGCTTCGTTACTGACATTGGAAAAGCCCTCGCGATCCGGTGTTACCCCAAGCACCTTGGCAAGCTTTCGCACCAGGCGTTGAGCGACGCCGATGTCCCGGACCATAGCGCCATGACCGCTTTGAATGATGGCTCGCTGGAAAAGGCCTTTCGCCAGAGGAGAGGTGACGAGGTTGGCAATTGCCATCGCGCCCGCGCTCTCTCCAAACACCGTCACATTTTCCGGATCACCGCCGAAGGCCTGAACATTCTCCTGCACCCATTTTAGTGCGAATAGCATGTCTCTGAGACCTAGGTTCGTGGGAACTCCTGGGACTGGAAGAAAGCCGTCGATCCCGAGGCGATAGTTGATCGCGATACAAACAATACCGGATTGGGCGAACGCGGTACCGTCGCTGATTGCAGCGTCTTTGCTTCCGACCACGAAACCGCCGCCGTGAATCCAGACCATGACCGGCGCGCCGTCAGCATCTGCAGGCGCCCAGACATTGGCGCGAAGGTAGTCTCCGTCACCGCCATCACTACCCTGACCGACTAGGGGAATTACGTCTATCTCTGGCAGATCCCGAATTCGATACGGAGCCGAAGGCCCGGGAACAGTCGCATCAAAGATCCCATCCCATGGGACTCGATCCGAAGGGAGCTTGAACCGTTCTGGGGGCGCAGCATAAGGTACACCGAGATATTTGAAGATACCATCGACGACGGCTCCCCGTATCTGACCGGCCCGAACCTCAGCTAATGGCTGTCCTTCATTCCTCTCCATCTGGAAAGGACTGCCTCAATCGGATCATTCAGTCATCGTCGAATCCTGTGCTCACCGACAGATTGGCTTTGCCGCGCAGTCTCGTGCGCATGCAAGGAATGATCTCGACTGAAGGGGATTCTCGCTCACAACCACGTCCGCTTGTGGAGCCCTTCTAATCGAACTCTAATGACCGGAATGGGGGCGCATTGCTGACTGGCCGATTTGAGCCCAATTGCGGATATTGG
>CAYRBB010000095.1:0-2235 GCA_964422435.1 uncultured Sphingomonadaceae bacterium | reverse complement strand
GCGATCCCCAATAAAGTGCTGCGGCGCGCAAGTTCGGACTATGGGCGCCCGCTGCGGCACGCTGAAAGTATTCAAGCGACGTCTGACAGTCTCCAAGGCGCCAAGCAGCGAGGCCCGCAACCCAGTCACCTTCGGAAACCCAAGAACCTGATCCGGCACCGACAGTTTGCGCCAAGGCAAGCGCTTCTTCATCGCGGTTCTCGATGAAATAGCTCCATGCGATTTTCTGCCGCCACTCGGCCCTCGCGGCAGAGCTAAGCGATGCATCAACGCCATCGAGCAGCAGCCGCGCGCCGTCGGGATCGTCGTTGGTGATGTGTTGCAGAATTGCGCTACGAACACTTTCCGGCATAGTACCATCATCGATTGATCGTGGTCTGGTGCGGCGCGGCATGGAGGGCTGGCTATTGAATGCTCGCGGATAGGGAAGATCAGGTTCCCGTTCGAGCCCGCGAGTGATGCCGAGCCGTCCCAATTGTGCTGCCTGGGGCAGATTGGATCCAGTTTCCAGCCAGTCGACAATCTTAGCAAGCTCTACCGCCGGTGAGTTGGCATGAAGATAGTATTCGGCGCGCGCAACACCGTGCAGCAGGCCGGTGCTTCGCTGTGTCAGGAGCGTTTCGACATCGGTCCAGCGCTCCTGGTCAATCGCGTTAAAAAGACGATCATAATAGTCGCGTTCTTCCGCATTAAGCTGTTGCGGCACGCCGGATTGATCCGTTCGTGCGCTGAAGTAGGCGCGCGTACCGTTCTCCTGTGCGACGGAAACCGAGGGCGCGGTCGCGAGCATGGCGGAGAGAATTGCAGGCGCAAGAAAAAGGCGCTTGGAAAACGTCATTGTAGGGCGGTCCATTGCAAAAGGCGATCCCACAACCGTGCGCGCTGGCGCGGGTGGTCAAGGAGTCGTTCGGGTGCGAAGGTGGCCAATGCGGCAAAACCTTCGACGCCGGAGAATTGTTCAAGCGGAGCATCCGCCGCATGGCCGAGCAGGGCCGGGAGCTTGCTACCGAAGACAAGCAGGCGCTGCGGTTTCACGAGTGCAATGTGATGCTTCACCGCAAGGCCAAGGCCATCGGCCTGCAAATCCTCCCAATCGGGCAATGGCATATTCGCCGGAAGGGCGCTTGCCCAGTAGATCGCTCCGGGAAGAACACCGATCGCCCTTGCGATATTGGCTAACAGCTTGCCCTGTACACCGTTTAGCAGGACATCGCGGTCATCAATTTCAGGCATGGGGGCAAGGATCATCAATTGTGCGCCGACAGCCCCCCTTGGCGCGATACGAGTCTGGGATCCCCCAGGAAGAGGACTGTCCACATTCGTCCACCAAGCCTGAAACGCCGAAAGATCGTTTGGCATCTTTTCTTTGGTGATTGATGGAAGTCGCGCGTTCTCTCCCCTGCCTGTATCGCTTATGGATGGGACAGGCTGCGACCTCCGTTTCTCTTCGGTGTCTTCCAGCCATATTTGCGGCTCGGCTTCAAAATCGTAATCGACGCCTGCATCACGCCACCAATTCAGGGCGGCAGCGTAGTCGGCAGCGAGTGAGTTTTCTGCGTGATTTTGCATATTCAGACCATTGGCGGTCTTGACCTGTGCAAAGGCGTCGATCAAGTCCCCGATCAACAGAACATCTGCAAAACGGGATGAAACGATGGTTGAACGGGAATCAATGCCCGTAGACGTGGTGATTGTTGGCGGTGGACCGGCCGGTCTGTCGGCGGCCATCCGTCTCAAGCAAATCAATGAAGAGCTGGAAGTCGTGGTACTGGAAAAGGGCTCCGAAATAGGGGCGCATATCCTCTCCGGCGCGGTGGTCGATCCCAAGGCTCTCAACGAGCTTCTGCCTGACTGGCGGACGATGGATTGCCCCATGGCAGAAACGCCTGTCACGGATAACTTGCACTGGATGCTGTCCAAGGGCGGGAAAGTGGGCTTGCCACATCTCGCCATGCCACCCTTTATGTCGAACAAGGGCTGCTACACCGGCTCGCTCGGCAGCATGACCCGCTGGCTGGGCGAACAGGCCGAAGCGGCTGGCGTCATGGTCTTCCCGGGTTTCCCTGCGGCAGAAGTCATCTTCAACGAAAATGGCTCGGTCGGTGGTGTGATCACGCAGGACATGGGCGTTGCGGCGGATGGTTCACACAAGCCCGATTTCCAGCCGGGCATGGAGATACAGGCCAAGTACACGCTCTTCGCCGAGGGTGCGCGCGGCAACCTCACCAAGCAGAT
>CAYRBB010000094.1:0-2247 GCA_964422435.1 uncultured Sphingomonadaceae bacterium | reverse complement strand
AGCGACGACAGTTCTTCAACAAGCTTGGCAATATCAGCCATGATGTATCACTCCAAATTTAGGCGGGACGTTTCTTGCGTCCCAAAAATGTTTCGTCTCTCGTGCGAGAAAGCGTCTCTTATGCTGCGTCCTTGGCGCCATAGGCACCGAAGACACGGGCGAGCTTGGCAGCAGGTGCGTTGACAACCTGCGCGATCTTGGTTGCCGGTGCATTGACCAGCCCCACGATCTTGCCACGCAGTTCGTCGAGGCTGGGCATGGAGGCGAGCGCCTTCACACCATCAGCATCGAGCACCTGCGTGCCCATCGATCCACCGACGATTTCCAGCTTGTCGTTCGACTTGGCGAAATCGACAGCAGCCTTGGCAGCTGCGACCGGGTCTTCCGACCAGGCCAGCGCGGTCGGGCCGGAGAGAAACTCTTCGATCCCGACGTAATCGGTGTCCTTCAGGGCGAGCTTGGCGAGACGGTTCTTCGCAACCTTGTAGGACGCACCGGCTTCACGCATCTTCGAGCGCAGTTCGGTGGACTGGTCCACCGACAGGCCGAGATTGCGGGTCACAACAACCACGCCAACCTCGTTGAAGACACTGTTCAGCTGGGCGACCGCTTCGGTTTTCTGCGAACGATCCATGCCGTACTCCTTCACTGTGGCCGACCGCGTAAGGGCGCGGACGACCGGCTCAAATCGCGACGCAGCTCATGCCACGCCGCAAAAGTCCGTTGATGGGGAAGGAGGTGCGTGACGCATCACGCTAATGGCGCAGCACTCAGGCGGCGCCGAAATCTCTGTCCCCGTCTAGGCTGCAAATTAAGAACGGCATATTCCGTTCAGCAACTGTCTCGGACGGATGACTGAATGAACAGTCGGGGCGCGCCTTTACGGATCGCACCCCGAAAGTCAACACAAAGCGTGCGGTTTACTCTTCGCCATAGGCCAGCAAGTCGCCCGGCTGGCACTCCAGTTCGCGACAGATCGCTTCGAGCGTGGAGAAGCGGATCGCCTTGGCCTTGCCGGTCTTGAGGATCGAAAGGTTGGCGAGGGTGAGGCCGACGCGCTCTGCCAGCTCGGTCAGGGTCATGCGGCGTTCGTGCAGCAGGTCGTCGAGTTTCACCATGATTCTGGTTCCTTCATCGGCGGGCATCAGATGGTCCCTTCCAGATCTTCGCGCATCTCGGTCCCCTTGCGGAACACGCGGGCGAGAATGAACAGGGTGAGGATCAACAGGATTCCGCCGAAGTCGAAACCGGCCTCGATCTTCCCGGGTTGTTCCCCCGCCAGTCGGGCAATGTACAAACCCAAGCCTGCAACAGGGATCGCCACGACATGCACGGCCAGTGCAATCCATGCCATTTCGGTCAGCCTGTCGGCATTGGCTGAAACGAAGGGATCGCCGTAGCCCACGCTGCGGACGATTGCCTGCATCGCGCGGAAGAAGCGCCAACCAAGATAAAGCAATCCGGCGACGCCGGCGAGCAATAGCGCCACCAGGGCCCGCTGGCCGATGGTCAGCCCCGTTTCGGCTGCCTCGACGAATTCTCCCCCAAAGATCATCACGCCCGGAATGCACACGACCACGATGACACCGGCAAAGGCTATTACGCCAAGCGCCAGCCAGATCAGGAATTCCGCGGCGGGAAGCACCAGGTCTCTCTTGTAGGTACTCATGGAAAGGTCCCCCTTGAGTCTAAGCGGCGCGATCAGGCGAGTACGGTTACGGTGGCAGTTTCGACTTGCGGCTCCACCGGCACGCTGGTGACTGCGGTAAGGCTGGTCAGCGTGAGGGCGATGGCAACGGCAGCAGCGACGGAATTGGCAGTGAAGCGGGTCATTTATCGATCTCCTATATGTGATTTACTGAAAAACGATATACGTGAGTCGCTCCTTATTGTCAATCAATAATATTGAAAAACAATATGCGCGGTATCCTTTTACAAGATGTGACCCGCTGCGGTCGCGGCTTTGGCGCGCTTAGGACGAATTCTGTTTCGCCGGAAAAACAAGCGTGTTACGCAGGCTGCGAATGGACAATTACCATCATCTCTCTGCGCAAGATCGGCGGTCCGCTCTTGAAGAGGCGCTTGCTTTTGTTGCTGCCGGAGAGAAGCACGCATTGCAACGCGTTTACGATCTGACATCGGCGAAACTGCTGGGCGTCATCATCCAGGTTGTGCGGGATCGCGATGCGGCAGAGGATGCGCTGCAGGAAACCTATCTCAAGGTCTGGAACAGGGCATCACGCTTTG
>CAYRBB010000093.1:0-2466 GCA_964422435.1 uncultured Sphingomonadaceae bacterium | reverse complement strand
TGGTGCGGGCATGACCGCCGATGCTGCAGTGCAGCGCCCTTGGCGCATGCGCGGCGCAATGTCCAGATTTGCGACGGCGATCGAGGCGTTTCTCGGAGGCGCCGGCTTCGACAATGGGCCGTGGCTGGTGGTCGCCTTCGTTGGAGGAATCGGCAGTTGGTTCGTGCTCTCTTCAGCATGGCAATGGATTGCTGCCGCTTTGGCCGCGGGACTGCTCGTACTCGTGGCTCAGCTGGCCTGGAAAGGCGAGGATGCGCGCAGCCATCTAAGGATCGCCGGTACGGCACTGGGTCTCGCCTTTGCCCTGGGGATCGCCGTCATCTGCGCCCGATCCGAAATGGTCGGGGCGGAGCCGCTCGATAGGCCCGTCCTGATGAAGCTCGATGCCCGCATTCTCGAGCGCGTGGAACAGCCTGCGCAAGATAGGGTGCGGCTCGTACTCGCGGCGCGCGATGCAGAGGAGGGCAGGGCGATCAAGTTACGCGTCAATATACCGCAAGAAAGGGATTTACCTGGCCTGACGGAAGGGGCGCGAGTGAAATTGCGTGCACGATTGATGCCACCATCGCCGCCGCTCCTGCCCGGTGCATACGACTTTGCTCGCCGCGCATGGTTCGAAGGCTATGCGGCTACCGGCACGCTCGTCGGCGAGGTGGCGATCATCGAAAACGGGGCTGGCGGGGAGGGGACGATCGCCCGGATACAGCGAAGGCTCTCGGCCCACGTTCAGGACAATCTGTCCGGTGCCTCGGGCAGCATTGCCGCTGCATTTGCAAGCGGGGATCGCGGGGCAATTCGCAAGGCCGACGAAATAGCCATGCGCGACGCCGGGCTGACCCATTTGCTCTCGATCAGCGGTTTGCATGTGAGCGCGGTCATCGCGGCGGCCTATGTCCTCAGCTTGAATCTGCTTGCCTTCTGGCCCTGGCTGACGCTTCGTGTCCGCCTACCCTTGCTGGCCGCTGCCGTGGCTGCGGCGGCGGGGATCGGCTACACGCTGCTGACCGGGGCGCAGGTGCCAACGGTGCGCAGTTGCGTGGGAGCGGTGCTGGTGCTTATTGCGTTGGCGCTCGGGCGCGAACCACTCTCGATGCGCATGGTGGCCGTGGCAGCCGCAGCGGTCCTGCTGCTGTGACCTGAATCGCTCGTCGGTCCGAGTTTCCAGATGAGCTTCGCCGCGGTCATTGCAATCGTGGCCCTCCACAATGCAAAGCCGGTGCGCGACTTCCTCGCGCCGCGCGAAGAGAACTGGATCCGATGGTTCCTCCGCCGGGTTCTGATGCTTTTTATAACGGGCCTGGTGATCGAAATCGCGCTGACACCGATCGTGCTGTTCCATTTCCACAGGGCTGGGCTTTACGGTGCCTTTGCCAACGTCATCGCAATACCGTTGGTAACCTTCGTGTCCATGCCGCTGATCGCGATAGCCTTGTTCCTCGACCTCTTCGGGCTTGGAGCCCCTGCATGGTGGTTGGCGGGGGAGTCGCTCGATCTGTTGCTCGGCATCGCACATTTTACGGCGGCGCAACCCGGCGCCGTCAAAATGGTGCCGCATATGGGACTGGCAACCGTGATGGTTTTCGTAGCCGGCGGGCTTTGGCTAGCGTTGTGGAGGGGAAGGGCGCGGCTGTTGGGTCTGCTTCCGGTGCTCATCGGAACGCTTGCACTGTGGTTTGCGTCCGCTCCGGACCTTCTCATCGCGCGCGATGGCCGAGGCATCGGCCTAGTCGGTAGTGATGGCCGGTTGTTCGTCCTGCACGACAAACCTGGATCCTATGCCCAGGATAGCATTTCGGAGCTTGCCGGAACGAGGGTCGCCCCGATTTCCATGACGGATTGGCCGAGAGCGCGCTGCAGTTCGGACTTTTGCAGTTTGCCAATCATGCGTGGTGGAGAAAGCTGGCACCTTCTCGTCGCGAGGACGCGCCAAAGGATCGACGAACGCGCGCTGGCAGCAGCATGCGAAAAGGCGGATATAGCTATTGCCGATCGCTGGCTGCCGCGCAGCTGCAAACCGAAATGGCTTAAAGCCGACAAGCGGTTTCTCGCCGATAATGGTGGGACTACCGTTTATCTTTCCGATCGACGCATCGAAACCGTTGCCGCGCAGCAGGGAGCCCATGGTTGGTGGAAAGGTCGGTCTATGCGTTCGGAGAACGAAAACGAGAAGGGCGCCCGGCCATAGCCGGACGCCCTTGAAATTCGTCAGACGAGATCAGTGATAGCGGCGCAAGAGCCCAGCAAGCTTGCCCTGAACCTGGACACGCCCCGCTTCATAGACCTGCGGCTCATAAGAACCGTTGGCCGGATCGAGCCGGACCATCGGCCCTTCCTTCCGCAGATATTTGAGCGTCGCTTCTTCGTTGTCGACCAATGCCACGACGATTTCGCCGTCGCGTGCGGTTTCGGTACGTTTCACCAGAGCGAAATCGCCATCGAAAATACCCGCTTCGATCATTGAATCGC
>CAYRBB010000092.1:0-2566 GCA_964422435.1 uncultured Sphingomonadaceae bacterium | reverse complement strand
TGGACGAAATCGGCGCGCTGTATCGCGGCGAGGACATGCAGATCACCACCTATCTGGAGCAGGCCGCGAAGCACGAACTGTCTGCCAATGTGATCGATCTGTGTCCCGTTGGTGCACTGACGAGCGGACCTTATGCATATGAGAGCCGTCCGTGGGAGCTGAAGAAGACGCTCGGTATCGATGTTTCGGATGCGGTCGGGGCGAATATCCGTATCGACAGCCGTGGCCGCGAAGTGCTGCGCGTGCTTCCGCGCGACAATGACGAGGTCAACGAAGAGTGGATTTCGGACAAGGCGCGGTACCAGGTTGATGGCCTGACCCGCCGCCGTCTCGACAAGCCGTTCATTCGCAAGCGTGGCAAGTTGCAGGCGGCGAGCTGGGACGAGACTTTCAAGGCCATTGCCAAGGCCAAGCCGGGCAAGAGCATTGCCGCCATCGCGGGCGACATGGTCGATTGCGAAACGATGTTTGCGGCGAAGGCGCTGCTCAAGGCGAGCGGTTCGAACCTGATCGAGAGCCGCCAGACGGGCATGAAATACGACTGCAGCAATCTTGCCGCGATCAATTTCAACAGCACCTTTGCCGGGATCGAGGAGGCTGATGCCGTCCTGATCGTCGGCAGCCACATTCGCTGGGAAGCGCCGCTGGTGAATGTGCGCATTCGCAAGGCGGTGAAGCGCGGCGCGAAGGTCTTCGTGGTCGGGCCCGAGTGGGAAACGACCTATCCGGCGGAATTCCTTGGCAGTGATCTGTCGGTGCTGGGCAATCTGCCGTCGCATGTCGCAGAGGCTTTGAAAAATGCCGAGCGTCCGGCCGTGATCATCGGTGGGGCAGGGCTGGCTGGCGGAGCGCACGGCGCTGCGCTGAAGATTGCGCACGATTTTAACATGGTGCGTGATGGCTGGAATGGCTTCAACGTCCTGCACTTCTCCGCCGCTCGCATGGGTGCGGTGATGCTCGGTTATGCGCAGAAGGGCGGCATTGCCGATGTCGTTGCAGCCAAGCCCAAGGTCGTGCTCGCTCTGGGTGCGGACGAGGTGGACTGGAGCCAGTTCGATGGCTCGCTGAAGGTCTATATCGGCCACCACGGCGACAAAGGCGCGCATGCTGCTGATGTGATCCTGCCCGCAGCCGCCTACACCGAAAAGCCCGGTACCTACGTCAACACCGAAGGCCGCGTGCAGATGTCCGACAAGGCAATCTTTGCCCCCGGCGATGCCCGCGAAGACTGGACGATCCTGCGCGCGCTCGCCGATGCGCTGGGCGTGTCTGTCGGCTTCGACAGCTTTGGCGAGCTGCGCGCCGCCATGACGTCAGAAGTACCCGCACTGGGCAACGAAGGCGAAATCGCGGACTACGGCGCGCTGCCTGCTTCCATCGGAGACGGCTCTGCCAGCGGCGAGATTAAGGGCTATCCGGTGAAGGACTTCTACCTCACCAATCCCATCGCCCGCGCCAGCACCGTAATGCAGCAGTGTTCGGCAGAACTGCTCCACGGTGACGAGCTGAAGGAGGCTGCGGAATGAAGCCCCTGCCGAATCTGCTGCGGAAGGTTCCCTTCCTGTTTTACGGAGCCGCAGCGCTGTTCTTCGTATGGTACCTGGTCAACGCCTGGTTCGGGCTCACGATGGGTGCGTCGACGGCGTTTTCGGATCCCGCAATGGGTGGCTACGTCAACCTCCAAAAATCCAACACACTCTATGCGGCAACTTTGGAAGCCGTGTACCTCATTGGATACGGTGCCACGGTGCACGTGCTTTTAGCGATTTACGATCGCATCGCGCCGGCCAAGGGAGACGCTGAATGACCGAGTTCTTCCAAAACCTCGGCATGACTTACGAGTGGGCGTGGTTTGTCGCGACCATTTCGGGCATTCTGCTGATCGCTCTGCCGGTGATGCTCGCCGTGGCGCTGGTCATTTACATGGACCGCAAGGTGCTGGGCGCTGTCATGATGCGGCGCGGGCCGAATGTTGTCGGTCCTTTCGGCATCCTGCAAAGCTTTGCTGACGGCCTGAAGGTTTTCCTGCAGGAAACCATCATTCCCTCGGCCGCGAACAAGGGCATCTTCCTCCTCGCACCGATCATCACCTTTACCGTTGCACTGCTCGCCTGGGCGGTGATCCCGTTCGATGCCGGGGTGGTGCTGGCGGATATCAATGTCGGCCTGCTCTATGTGCTCGCGATCAGTTCGCTGGGCGTTTACGGCATCACCATGGCGGGCTGGGCGAGTAACTCAAAGTACCCGTTCTTCTCCGCAATGCGCGCCGCTGCGCAGATGATTTCGTACGAAGTCTCGATCGGATTTATCCTCGTCTGCGTGGTGCTGTTCGCCAACAGCTTCAACCTGACCGATATCGTGAATGCCCAGCGCGGACACGGCTTCGGCATGGTGAACGGATATTACTTCAACCTGCTGCTGTTCCCGATGTGGGTGGTGTTCTTCATCAGCTCGCTAGCCGAAACGCAGCGCGCGCCGTTCGACCTGACTGAAGCGGAATCGGAACTCGTCGCCGGTTACCAGACCGAATACAGCTCGATGGCTTTCGCGCTGTTCTGGCTGGGCG
>CAYRBB010000091.1:0-2950 GCA_964422435.1 uncultured Sphingomonadaceae bacterium | reverse complement strand
CATTTTTACGACCTCGGGAGAGAGATTAAGGTCGTGGAGGAACTTACTCTCCGAAGCGGAAACGGAGGCCGAATCCGAAGTAGCGCCCTTCATCGCGCACATCGATCGGTGAGGTTCTGCCCGGCTGGTATGCCGTGTAGTTCTCGAACGGATTTGCGAGAATGTTGCTTACGTCTGCACTGAGCGTAAAATTCTCGGTGATGTCGTAGCTCACGCCCGCATCAAGACGGTCACGCGCGAGCGTGCCTCGGCCGATATACGCCTGACTATTTTCGAAATCCTGACCGTATCCGTAAAGCCAATTGGAGCGTTTGTTGTAAGATATTCGCGCCGTGAGCGGCCCTTTTTCGTAGAAAAAGGCAGTGTTGTAAGTCCACTTCGAAAGCCCCTCGATCGGAAGATATTCACCTTCCTCGGTGAAGGTGTCAGTAACCGGATCGTAGGATGCAAAATTCGGGCGGCGATTTTTGCCTTCAAGATAAGTGACATTCGCCGACATGCCGAAGCCATTCCACGGCTCGGGCAGGAAATCGAAGAAGGTCTGGAAGTTTGCTTCCGCGCCCTTAATCTTCGCATCGCTGGCGTTAACTGGTCCGCTCAACTCAAGTTGACCGTAAACGGGATCAACGATTCGCCGGGTAACCCCTTGAGTGAAACCATAGATATCGCGATAAAAGCCAGCGACGCTGACATAGCCCGTCCGCGAGAAATACCATTCGAGACTTACATCGAAATTGTTCGATGTGAACGGCTTCAGTTTGGGGTTGCCAGAACTACCCCGATAATCCGGGTAATATCCGCCAGGGGTCAGACAAGCGCGCCCGGTAGGATCGTAGCCTGGATCGCCGGGATCGCCGCACGGCGGATAGAGCACCGGCCGGATATCGAGCGAGGGGTTCAAATCACCGAAGTTTGGCTTAGTTCTCGTCTCGGTATAACCAAGGCGCAGCTGAACCTCGGGGCCGAACTTGATGCGCATGCTCGCATTCGGAAGAACATCGAGATAGTCCTGCTTTTCAGTGCGCTCTTCTCGCGAACAGTTATCGGCTGTCGGCGGATTTGCAGTGCAAATGAGCGAAAGACCCGTGACGCTCCCGTCCGTGATAACGGCACGCGTACCAAGAACGCCGTCGACTTCGAGTCCGCCAAGCATGAACTGGTACTTGCCTTGGAGGTAAGCAGCGTAGGTATTTTCCCGCGCATCGAACAGCGCCGTGCCGAATGGGTCGTCGGGCACCTCTTCCGTCTGCCATCTCGCTAGCTCTGCCTGATAGCCGGCATCGTCCGGGAACATAGCAACGAGTTCCTCGAGTGCTGCGACCGTATATAAGCGGAGCGCTTCGCGATTGTCGAAAATTGCTCCACGTGTCGGAGCGAGATACTGGGTAAAGCCTTGAGCGTTGCCGCGGAAAGGATCAGTGGTGAGTTCCAAGGAACCACCAAGCGGCAAATCGGAATAAGGAACTTCGAGTGGCACGGTGTAGGCGTAACGCGCTACGTTTTTGTCCTGCTTTGCATCACGAGATGTGATGCGATAGCCAATCGCAAACTTCGGGAAAAGGTCCCAGTCAGTCTCATAGTCGAGATCCGCGCGCCACTGCCAACCTTCTCCGCTAACGTCATAGGCGCGGTTATAATAGCCACGCCAGAGGTAGTTCGACGGGTCAGTGGCGTCCCAATCGGGAAGATCGAAAGCGACGCCACCATCCTGGTTGAAATTGATGTCAACCGTACGTGCCCCCTGAGTGATGAAGTCCAAGCTAAATGCTTCATCCGTGTAACGGCTCCAGGTATAGGCGAAATCGGTCGAAAGAGTCGCTCGGCCAGCTTCCCAAGCACCGCCAGCAGCGATCTGGTAGGTATTCGTCTCGCCTTTGCTGGTGCTGCGATACCCTTGCGGATCAGAACCCGAAGATTTCGTCAGAGATTGAGCTTGGGGGAAGGTCGTCCAGCCGACGCCAAGATCGACAGTGTCATAGGATTCCCCATCCAGCAGGACCACATTGGTGAATACCGGCGCATTGCCGTCCGGCCCCCAAAGTTCCAGCGGGATGTCGAAGTTGTCAGCGAAGTTCTCGCCGCGATAACCTTGGTAGATACCCTCAACATAGTATTCTGAGGTATCGTTAGGAGCGTATTGGAGTGCAAAATTGCCCGAAGGGCGCCAGCGCTTGCCGCCATCATTGTATAGGCCGATGTTATTCGGGAACAGAAAAAGGCCGTTTGGCAACTGATCGCGAACCGCATTACCTTGCTCGCCAATGTCGGACCAGTAAGAATCACGGATCCAGTCGGAGTTGTAGCGAGCTCCATTGTAGTACTGCGACTGAGCGTAGGTAATGTTGGCCAGCAAGCCTATTTCGCCGCCGTTTTTCATATCCCAGCGATCAGAGAAGAGGACGTTGCCGCCGAAATCGATCTTTTCGCTTTGATCATTGTAGGTCGTGCGGCCACCCCCAGCGATCACCTGGCCCTTGAAATCGAAGGGGCGGCGGGTGCGGACGTTGACAAGTCCCGCTAGTCCGGGTTCGATGATGTCAGCTGTACCGGACTTGTAAACCTCGATGCCTGCGAGTGCCTGCGCAGGAAAATCCTGCAGCTGAACGCGGCGCAATTCGGCGGTGAAAATTTCACGGCCATTGTATGAAGTAGCCACATCGGGAAGACCGCGAATAAGAACGCCGGTCGCCTCGTCACTGAAGCGCGTGACCTGAACGCCCGCAATGCGCGCGATGCTTTCGGCCGCAGTATCGTCAGGCAGTTTGCCGATGTCTTCGGCAACGATCGCGTCGATGATCGAATCCGATTCACGCTTCAGGCGCTGCGACGTTTCGAGGCTCTGACGAAGGCCTTCAACTACGATGACCGATTGGCCCTCGTTCGCTTCGGCATCATCGTCAGCTTCAGGAGAAGCGTCTTCCTGCGCCTCTACATCAGGCGAGTCTTCATC
>CAYRBB010000090.1:0-3118 GCA_964422435.1 uncultured Sphingomonadaceae bacterium | reverse complement strand
TGCGGACGACCAACTTCACATCGCCCAAACATGGCTCGGTCATGCCAATCACCATTGCGGAAGCCGAACGCATCGAGGGCCACTTCGCTCGCTGAAAAACGAACCGTCTTGAGGGACTAGCATGAGCAAATCTATCTTCAGGTGCATCCTTCTCGCTACTGCTCTGAGTGGCTCTGCCCATGTTCATGCTCAGGTGTACAAGGATCCAGAAGCATCTGTTGAGGAACGCGCTGTAGACTTGGTCGATCGCATGACGCTCGAAGAAAAAGCGCGTCAGATGCAAAACTCAGCCCCGGCCATCCCCCGACTTGATCTTCCGGCATACGACTGGTGGAACGAGG
Organism: uncultured Sphingomonadaceae bacterium; assembly: GCA_964422435.1. Lineage (GTDB taxonomy): Bacteria > Pseudomonadota > Alphaproteobacteria > Sphingomonadales > Sphingomonadaceae > Alteraurantiacibacter. The sequence continues at coordinate 2,777 of CAYRBB010000090.1, read as the reverse complement.
GGCTGCACGGGCTTGCGCGCGCTGGCGAAGCAACGGTTTTCCCGCAGGCAATCGGAATGGCCGCTACTTGGGACAAGGCGCTGCTTCGGGCGGAAGGACGTGTCATCGGCACTGAGGCTCGTGCGCGGTACAATCAAGCGCAGAGTGAGGGCAACGTCGACCGCTACTACGGCCTAACAATCTGGTCTCCCAACATTAACATATTCCGCGATCCGCGCTGGGGCCGCGGGCAAGAAACTTTGGGGGAAGACCCCTACCTGACGGGAGTTCTTGCGACCGAATTCATTCTGGGCATGCAGGGCGATGATCCGAAATATCGCTTGGCGATTGCCACTCCCAAGCATTTCGCGGTGCATTCTGGTCCCGAACCGTTACGCCACGAATTCAATGTCGACGTCGATCCGCAAGATCTATCGGAGACCTATCTCCCTGCTTTCCGCCGCACCATCATACAGGGCGACGCCGACTCTCTAATGTGCGCCTACAACGCTGTTGACGGTATCCCAGCGTGTGGGAGCAGCTTTCTAATGCAAGACATTCTGCGCGATGCCTGGGGCTTCGATGGCTTCGTGACCTCGGACTGCGGTGCGATCGAGGACTTCGTTAGCGGGCACAAGACCCATCAGGACCACGCCAGTGCTTCCGCGGCATCGATCAAGGCTGGGACAGATACGGGCTGCAATTTCCGCAACGAGTATCTCGCAATACCTGAAGCGGTTGAGCGCGAGCTAATCAGTGAAGCGGAAATCGACCGCGCGATGCGCCGCTTGATGGAAGCACGAATACGGCTCGGCATGTTCGATCCGGCTGAAATGGTTGCCTACGCCTCATTGCCGATGACCGAAAACCATAGTGAGGCCAATCGGGCCATCGCTCTTGAAGCCGCTCGAAAGTCGATCGTCCTACTTAAGAACAACGGAGTGCTCCCAATCGCGGCCGATGCTGACAATGTCTTGGTAGTTGGTCCAGCGGCAGTTTCACGTGAGGCACTGAACGGTAACTACAAGGGGACACCGGTCGGGCAGGCTTTGCCACTAGACGGCATTGCTACCGCCCTAGGAGCAGAGCGTGTTTCATTCGCTCAAGGCTCCTCCTTCGTGCCCGAAGTCGGACTGACGGTTCCTCGGACTGTATTCGGTCCCGATGGCGTGCACGCCCGCTTCTGGAATGGCAACGGTTTTGCTGGCCCGATTGTGGCGACAAGAACCGAAAGCGAGATCGATAATGACTGGAACGGAGTTTCACCTGCACCGGGAGTGAAGCGTGAAGCTTTCTCGGTGGAATATACCGGCACACTTACCGTGCCTGCCGACGGCGAATATGTCTTCGCAATTGGTGACCGCAAGTGCGACTGGTCCGACGACCATCAGAGCTACATTCTCGCTATCGAGGGCGTCGAAACTAAACGCGAATGGGGAAGCTGCGGACAGGGTGTACCGCTGACGACCGAACCCATTGCAATGAAAGCAGGCGAGCCGCGAAAGTTCAGTCTTGCCTTCACCCACTATTCGCCCCGGCTTGGTGCAGGCCTTACACTCACTTGGCGCCCCCCCGCCGAGGCTCTGCTGGCCGAAGCGAAGGAGAAGGCTGCAGATGCAGATTTGATCGTTGCACTGGTAGGCCTGACCGCAGTCCTCGAAGGAGAAGAGATGAAGGTCGAGGCCGAAGGGTTTTTCGGCGGCGATCGAACCACAATTGCACTGCCGAAAGTTCAGCGCGATTTGTTGGAAGCAATGGCCGCGACCGGGAAGCCAATCGCTATCGTTGGGGTAACCGGCTCTGCCGTTGCATACGGCAAGTCTCGAGAGGACGCTGATGCAATCCTGCACGCATGGTATGGCGGTGAAGCGGGTGGACGCGCGATCGGTGAAGTCTTGGCCGGGCAATTCAATCCATCTGGACGCTTGCCGGTAACCTTCTATAAATCGGCGGATCAGCTGCCAGCATTTGAAAATTATGCGATGGACGGTCGCACTTATCGATATTTCACCGGCGACCCAGAATATACATTCGGGCACGGCCTCAGCTTCACCACATACTCCTATGGGGATTTGCGTGCCGAAAGGCGGGTTCGTGCCGGGCGCGGCATGACTGTCAGCATCGAAGTCGCGAACACAGGTACTGTCGCCGGGGAGGAAGTCGTCCAGTTGTATCTTGAGCCTGTTGGCAAACCAGGTCTTCCACGTCGTTCGCTAAAGGGCTTCGAGCGCGTGACGCTATCGCCGGGAGAACGAAAGACGATCGAAATTGTGCTTGATCCGCGCGATCTCGCCTTCGCCGATGCAACGGGCAAGATGCAAGCCACCGCTGGACGATATCGCCTTTGGGTAGGTGGAGGACAGCCTGGCACCGGAGCGCCTGGAAGCGCGTATGAATTCAGGATTACCGGCAGCAAGACTTTCCCACGCTGAGCATTCAGTGTCGGCAAGTGGCGCTCCCCCACCCCAACGTCGTTCAGTCTGTGACGGGAAACGCTTTCGCAGTTTTCAGGCGTTCGTATTCTTCGGCATTGAGGGCGACTACCGATCCGTGCCTGACAGGGTGGAAAGGAAAAGTCATCTCAGTGTCCTTTTTGAAAATGCCGCTGGCAAGGTTTTCAGTCACGTAAGCCTGATATCCTTCGCCAGTTGCATACCAGTCCAGGAGCAGATTCCATCGCTTTGGCGTACCTTCCTCGGTATATTCACCAACAAAGGCAGTCGGTCCTTCGTAGCCACGTAAATCACCTAGGTTGAATGTCTCTACATCCCGCCAGCCCTGCAGCAGGTGGTCGCTCA
>CAYRBB010000089.1:0-3254 GCA_964422435.1 uncultured Sphingomonadaceae bacterium | reverse complement strand
TCAACGCCCATATGGGCAGCGCCTTCAGCCTCGAACCGGTGCTGACCCAGAGCGCCTTCTTCCGCGGGCACAATCGTGACGACAAGATCAACAATTTCTACCTCGTCGGCGCGGGCACGCACCCGGGCGCGGGCATTCCCGGCGTCGTGGGAAGTGCGAAGGCGACAGCCGGACTAATGATCAAGGACCTTTCCGCATGAACCGTATCGCCGTCTATTGTGGCTCCGCCACGCCGGAGGACCCGCGCTATATCGAACTGGCCGGCCAAGTCGGCAAGACGCTGGCAGAGCGAGGGATCGGGGTCGTCTATGGTGGCGGCAAGGCCGGGCTGATGGGTGCGGTGGCGAATTCCGCACTTGAGGCGGGCGGCGAGGTTATCGGCATCATCCCGCAGGCACTCAAGGACATGGAAGTCGCCAATCTCGATTGTACAGAGCTGCACGTCGTGGACACCATGCACCAGCGCAAACAGTATTTTACCGACCTTTCCGATGGCTTCATCACCCTGCCCGGCGGTGTTGGCACGATGGACGAGCTGTGGGAAGCGATCAGCTGGGCGCAATTGGGCTATCACCAGAGCCCCGTCGGCCTGCTTAATGCCTTCGGCTTTTATGACGGGCTCGTCGAATTCAACCGCCATATGGCCAAGGTCGGCTTTGTCAGGCCGATGCACCAGGGGATCCTGATTGTGGCAGAAGAGTTGCAGGACCTTCTGGAAAAGATGGACGCACACAAGCCGGCGAAAACAATCGTCCAGATGAGCGTTGACGATCTGTGAAACGCATCAAACCGCGCCCCTTGGTGGCCAGCCAGATCGTCAAATCGACGCCCCGACAGGTCGGGGGCGGGCGGCCGCGCGCCTCGTTGGTGCGTCGCGCTCAGGAAAGCATTGCGCGCGGTTCGAAGAGCTTTGCCGTTGCGAGCATGCTGTTCGACAAAGATACGCGTGATCGGGCCCACCTGCTCTATGCCTGGTGCCGCCGGTGCGACGACATCGCCGACGGTCAAGACCATGGCGGCGAGCTGAAGCTCGATGAAGCGAGCGCAAGGGACCGGGTCGAAGCGATCCGTATCCTGACCCGTCGCGCGCTCGACGGGCAACCAACTGCCGATGTCGCTTTCGACGCACTCGGGCAGGTCGCGTCGGAAACGGGTATCACGCAAGAGATGTGCGACGATGTGATCGCCGGTTTCCAGCTCGACGCCGATGGCTGGCGACCGCGCGCCGAGGGCGATCTGATGCGCTATTGCTACCACGTCGCGGGTGCTGTCGGTGTGATGATGGCGCGGGTGATGGGCGTGCCGAGCGACGAGCAGGAAACACTCGACCGGGCCTGCGATCTCGGTCTTGCCTTCCAACTCAACAACATTGCCCGCGATATCTGGGAAGATGATGCGGCAGGTCGCTGCTACATTCCCGAAGAATGGCTGGTGGAAATGGACATACCGCCGGGCCAGCACATGAAGCCGCAATACCGGCCACAACTTGTCACGATCGCCCGCCGCATGACCGACATGGCCGCGCAGCACGATGCCGCCGCGCGCATCGGTGCCGGGCGCCTCAAATTCCGCCAGCGCTGGGCGATCTTGTCAGCAGCCAACATTTACGGCGAAATCGGTCGCGAAGTCGCCGCGCGGGGAGCGTCTGCCTGGGACAGCCGGGTCTTCACCCGCCTGCCAGTGAAGCTCGGCCTGGTCGCATCGGCGTTAAAGGAAGCCATCGCAGGCTCCTACCCGACCGATACCATGCCCGAATGGACGCGCGGCAAGCTGCTCGTCATGGCCCGCATGGATGGTCCCGTTGCCGAAGTGCCGCGCACGCCGATCCGCGATGAGGACGTGCGCCGCAAGGACGATTGATCCATTCCCGCGAAGGTTGCATTTGCAGGCCTTCATGGGCAATCCGGTCGCTCAGGAGGAGACGCCCATGTTCAAACCCCTAACCATCGCTTGTGCCGGTCTGTCGCTGGCATTCGCCTCTCCCGCTTCCGCGCAGGACACAGATGTTCACGCCGCTGATGCCATTGCCACCGTGTCTGCCTTCATGAGCGCATTCGACGCGCAGGATGCCGATGCGATGTTGCCTTACCTTGCCGATGGAGCCGTGGTTGCTTTCGTGCAGGAAATGGCGGAGGATGACCGCGTCGGCTTCGTCCCGATGGGCCAGCTGGTTCAGGGCATCGGCAGCAGCACCGCCGACTTGCAGGAGCCGATCTGGAACCTGCGCGGTTTTGAGGACGGTCCCGTGGCCGTGGTTACAGCGAATTTCGAATTTCTCGTCGATGGCAATCGCAGCCATTGCGGGGTCAATATCTTCACGCTGATGCGGATTGAAGGCGAATGGAAGATCGCCACCGTCACCTATTCGCATATCACCGAAGGCTGCGGTACCAACTGATGCATCTGGAAACCGACCTTGTGCGGATTGACGATGTTACTCCCGAACAGTTGCAGGAAGAACTCGGGCGACTGGGCAAGGACAATCATCGCGCCATCCTGAGTTCCGATGGCAGCACCTATATCCAGACCGCCGTCTTCGATAACGGCTTTGTTATCGAGCGGCGCGATGGCGGCGGGGAAGAGACGCATTTCCATGCTGTGCCGCGACATGCAGAGCTGCCGACTGCTCGGCCGAAGCCGAGGCGGAGATGGTGGGAAAAACTGTTATCGTCTGGGGACTTCCTGACATCCGAATGCGCTTTTACGTTGGATGAAGTTCAGCAGATCTTCGCCGATTACCTGGCAGGTCGCCAAAGCGACGTGCCGAAACAATGGGACCAGGGTTTCTGTGATCGATAAACTCCTTATCGCCAATCGCGGCGAAATTGCCTGCCGCATTATTCGCACCGCGCGCACCATGGGGATCGCGACGGTTGCGGTGTATTCGGATGCTGATGCCAAGGCGCTGCATGTGCGCATGGCGGATGAGGCGGTGCATATCGGCCCCTCGCCCGCTGCCGAGAGCTATCTCGTTGGTGAGAAGATCATCGCTGCGGCCAAGGAAACCGGCGCCGATGCCGTGCATCCGGGTTACGGCTTTCTGTCGGAAAACGCAGGGTTCGCGCGCGCGGTGATCGACGCGGGGCTGATCTGGGTCGGCCCGAAGCCCGAAAGCATCGAGGCAATGGGTCTCAAGGACGCCGCGAAAAAGCTGATGCGCGAGGCGGGCGTGCCTGTCACTCCGGGGTATGAGGGCGAGGACCAGTCGGTCGAGCGCCTGAAGAAAGAGGCCGATGCGATCGGCTATCCGGTGC
>CAYRBB010000088.1:0-3260 GCA_964422435.1 uncultured Sphingomonadaceae bacterium | reverse complement strand
GGTCGAACGCCGCGTGAAGCACCCGCTGTACGGGAAGATCATCAAGCGTTCGAAGAAGTATCACGCGCACGATGAGAAGAACGAATATGTTGTGGGCGACAAGGTCCGTATCGAGGAGACCAAACCGATCTCCAAGACCAAGACTTGGGCCGTTAAGGACCGTATCGCCGCCAGTAAGGGTCAGGCCGTAGCCGCCGATCTCGACGTTGCCGAAGCGACCCCCACGGGTGCTCCGGAAGAGAAGAAGGCAGCTGCCAAGCCCAAGAAGCCCGCTAAGGAAAAAGCCTCCAAGGAAGAGGCCGAAGCCGAAGCATAAGGAATTCGCTTTCCACCTCGGGTGGTAAGCAGACGTTAGGAACTGCCAGACTGGTTCTGGCAAGCCAATGAGAAGGAACCGGATCAATGATCCAGATGCAATCCAATCTCGACGTCGCGGACAACAGCGGCGCGAAGCGCGTCCAGTGCATCAAGGTACTGGGCGGCTCCAAGCGCCGTACCGCGTCCGTCGGTGACGTGATCGTGGTTTCCGTCAAGGAAGCCCAGCCGCGTACGAAGGTGAAGAAGGGCGATGTCCATCGCGCCGTCATCGTGCGCACGAAGAAGGATGTGCGCCGCCCCGATGGTAGCGTGATCCGCTTCGACAGCAATGCCGCAGTTCTCGTGAACAAGAGCGAAGAACCGATCGGCACCCGTATCTTCGGCCCGGTGGTGCGCGAACTGCGCGGCCGCGGCTTCATGAAGATCATCTCGCTTGCTCCGGAGGTGCTGTAATGGCTGCCGCTAAGATCAAGAAGGGCGATACCGTCGTCGTGCTTTCGGGCAAGGACAAGGGCCAGACCGGCACTGTCCAGCAGGTCATGCCGAAGGATGGCAAAGTGCTGGTGGAAGGCGTCAATGTCATGACCCGCCACCGCAAGCCGAGCCAGGCAAACCCGCAGGGTGGTATCGACCGCATTCCCGCTCCGATGGCAATCAGCAAGGTTGCCGTTGCCGATCCCAAAGATGGCAAGCCTACCCGTGTCCGTTTCGAGGAGAAGGACGGCAAGAAGGTGCGCGTTGCTGTCAAGTCCGGGGAGACAATCGATGGCTGATTATACGCCCCGCCTGAAGAAGAAGTATCAGGACGAAATCGTGAAGGCGATGACCGACAAGTTCGGTTACGCCAACCCGTTGCAGGTTCCCAAGCTGGCCAAGATCACACTCAACATGGGTGTGGGCGAAGCCAGCCAGGACAAGAAGAAGGTCCAGACTGCCGCCGCCGAAATGGAACTGATCGCAGGCCAGAAGCCGGTGATTACCAAGGCCAAGAAGTCGATCGCACAGTTCAAGCTGCGCGACGGCATGCCCATCGGCTGCAAGGTGAACTTGCGTCGCGACCGCATGTATGAATTCCTGGATCGCCTGGTGACCATCGCCATGCCGCGTATCCGTGACTTCCGCGGCCTCAACGCAAAGTCGTTTGATGGCAATGGCAACTACGCCATGGGCATCAAGGAGCAGATCATCTTCCCGGAGATCAGCTACGACCAGATCGAAAAGGTGCGTGGCATGGACATTATCGTCACCACCACCGCCAAGACCGACGAAGAAGCACGCGAACTGCTGCGTCTTTTCGGTTTCCCGTTCCCGGCTGAACAGGCCGACGAAGAAAAGGAAGCGGCGTAAGCCGCTGCAGGAGAGCTTAAGTCCAATGGCGAAACTGAGTTCCATCAACAAGAACGAGAAGCGCAAGGCTCTCGTGAAGAAGTATGCCGGCAAGTATGCCAAACTGAAGGCAATCGCAGACGATGAATCGCTCGACGATTCGGAGCGTCTGATCGCACGCCTGAAGATGGCTGAAATCCCGCGCAATGCGAACCCGACCCGTGTTCGCAACCGCTGTAACACCACCGGCCGCCCGCGCGGCTACTACCGCAAGTTCGGGCTTAACCGCATCGAGCTCCGCGATCTGGCCAATAAGGGCCTGATCCCGGGTGTGACCAAGTCGAGCTGGTGAGGAATTAGACAATGGCTATGACCGATCCCCTGGGTGATATGCTCACCCGCATCCGCAACGGCCAGCAGGCGAAAAAGGACTCCGTCCTTTCGCCCGCTTCCAAGCTGCGTGCGAACGTCCTCGAAGTTCTCCAGCGCGAAGGCTACATCCGTGGCTACAGCGAAGATTCTTCGGGCAAGCACCCAGCACTGCGGATTGAACTGAAGTATTTCGAGGGCGAACCCGCTATCAAGCACATCGCTCGCGTCTCCAAGCCTGGTCGCCGGATCTACTCGGGTTCCAAGGAACTTCCGACCGTCCGCAACGGCCTCGGCATCACCATCGTCTCGACGCCGAAGGGCGTGCTTTCGGACATCGAAGCGCGCAACGACAATGTCGGTGGCGAAGTGCTGGCGGAGGTGTTCTGATGAGCCGCATTGGCAAAAGGCCGGTAGCGCTTCCCAGCGGAGTGACTGCCAAGACCGAAAATGGCGTGCTGAGCGTTAAGGGCCCCAAGGGTGAGCTCAGCATGAGCATGTTCGACCTGATCGAATACAAGATCGAAGACAGCGAAATCCAGGTCAACCCGATCAACAAGACGCAGAAAGCGCGCCAATTCTGGGGCATGCAGCGCACACTCGTCCAGAACCTGGTGGATGGTGTGACCGAAGGTTTCACCAAGACGCTCGAGATTTCTGGCGTCGGTTACCGTGCACAGGCGCAGGGCAAGAAGCTCAAGCTTCAGCTTGGTTTCTCGCACGACATCGATCTCGATGTCCCCGAAGGCCTGGAAGTGAAGACGCCCGACCAGACCACGGTCGAGATTTCGGGCATCGACAAGCAGAAGGTCGGGCAGTTCGCTGCTGAGATCCGCGAATGGCGCAAGCCCGAGCCCTACAAGGGCAAAGGCGTGAAGTATCGCGGCGAATATATCTTCCGCAAGGAAGGAAAGAAGAAGTAAGATGGCAAAGCTTTCTCTTTTTGAACGTCGCCGCCGCCGTGTGCGGACTGCGCTGCGCAAGCATGCCGGCGACAAGCCGCGTCTGTCGGTGCACCGCACCGGTCAGCACATTTACGCCCAGATAATCGATGACAAGGACGGCCGTACCGTCGCTGCAGCGTCCACGCTCGGCGGCAAGAAGTCGGGCGCCAATGTCGATGCTGCTACGCAGGTTGGCAAGGACATCGCTGCTGCCGCCAAGAAGGCTGGCGTGACCACTGTCGTGTTCGATCGCGGCGGGTTCCTGTTCCATGGCCGCGTCAAGGCGCTGGCCGATGCCGCTCG
>CAYRBB010000087.1:0-3383 GCA_964422435.1 uncultured Sphingomonadaceae bacterium | reverse complement strand
CTAGGCCGGGACAATCTTTATGAAATACTTGAACTAACGTTCGAAAAGGTGGCTGCCTTTCGCCACGCCGCGGCAAGCCTCTGGATCGAGCAAAAGCTCAACGCCAAGAAAATTCAGAATCTGATGGGCCATGCGTCGATCACCGTAACCTTTGACACCTACGGGCACCTTTTTCTCGATGCAGACAGCGATGCAGAAGTTGCAAGAGCAATCGACGAGGCGCTGTTTGGGCGTGCAGCATGAGTGCAGCACTGGCCAAATAATATAATGATTTCAGACCTGAACTACGGACTCTGACTCCGTCAATTGAGGTTCGAATCCTCACGGGGCATCCAATTTTCTATAGACAAAAAAGTCATGGCTGACTGACCCCCATTTCTCTTTGTTGCACCATGTTGCACCATGTTGCACAGCTAATTCCTTGTATTTCCGTAGAATTCGGCACACTCTCGGCTGCTCCATGCAACATGGGTGCAACATGACGGGCACGATCAAGGCTGAGTGGACTGAGCAAATAGTCGAGTGGGCAAGCGCCAAGCCGCATATCGCGGAGGTGTTCTTGTTTGGCTCGCGGGTCAAAGGTGATCACGCCGCAGATAGCGATCTAGATATCGCTTTGCGTATTGATGGAATGGGGGAGACGCCCCTCACTGTCTGGATGTTCGAGGGCAGGGAGTGGGCTGCCGAGCTCGATGCAATGCTTGATGTTAGAGTCGACCTTCAGATGGTGGATGAAGGTGACACCGTCGTTTTACCGGCGGTGAGAGAGCATGGCCACCGCATCTACTTCAGAAATTCACTTCACAAGTCGTGATCGTTGCACCCCGGTGGCCGCACTCCCGGCACCTTGCACGATCTTCCAGGCTGGTAATCGACAACGGAGCGCACTGCTTGATTAGCTCCAGCATCATCTCAACCGCATTGGCTTCAATCACGCGCCCGCAGCCATCGCAGCTAAAGCGCAGGTTGTAGCCTTGTCGTGCGAAGTCGTTTACCGAATCTAGAGTGTGGCGGACCATGCTTTGCCATTGGAGCATATGGGAAACAAACGTCGATGGTCGGACTTCTTAGAACGCTAGCGCTTTGCGGTTTGGCCACTGCGATGGCGACCGCCGCCCCAGCAAACGCGCAAGTCTATTTCGGCAAAGCTGTGGCCATTGATGGCGACACCTTGGAGCTTGGTGGCCAGCGCATTCGACTCTTTGGCATGGATGCCGTCGAGGCCTCACAGAATTGCGACCGAGACGGGGAAGCGTGGGCGTGCGGGCGCGATGCATCACTTGCTTTGGGTGCAATGATCGAGGGCCATAGCATCCAGTGCGAGCGGCGAGACATAGATCGCTATGGCCGGATCGTCGCGGTTTGCTGGCGTGATGGCCGGGATATTGGCCGCGCGATGGTGATGATGGGCTTTGCCGTGGCACTCCCAGAGTTCTCGCAGGACTATGTCGGGGACGAACGGCAAGCTGAGGCTCGCGGTGCTGGCATCTGGGGGAGCAATTTCGAGCTTCCCAAAGACTTCCGCGCAAATGATCCTGCAAGCATTCAGCGAAGCCTTGAAATGCTCGCAGAACGCAAGGCTAGGGATGAAGCCTATGAGGCAGCCGCCGCCCGCAATTCGAGCCGCAGTTCATCGTGGTCCTACCGCAATTGCCGAGAGGCCCGCGCGGCTGGTGCAGCGCCGCTATATCGCGGCGAACCTGGTTACGGAGAGCACATGGACGGAGATGGCGACGGAATTGCTTGTGAACCTTATCGGGGTCGGCGCTAATACTCAAAATGGCGAAATCTTCCAATTCCCCTTTCGCGCAGAGTATTAAAAGAGGTGAGCCAAATTAGAGGCTTACCAGGGGGTAATCATGAAAAAGACCGCTATTTTTACGGCGCTGACTTGCGCCGCCCTTGCCGCACCTGCCGCTGCGCAGGAAGTCAAAGAATTTCAAGGCCCGCGCGCCGAGGTTCTGGTCGGTTATGATCGCTTCGATGGCGGTTTGGATGATTTTGAAGACAGCGGCAATGCTGAAGACGTTTTCTACGGCGCTGCCATCGGTTACGACTTCCAGAGCGTTGGCCTCGTCTTCGGCATTGAGGGTGAAATCGCCAGCTCCGGCAATGGTGTGGAGGAGACCTTCGACGATGGCGTGGATCAGGCAACCGTAAGCCTCGAAGATGGCGTGAACCTGTATGGTGGCGCGCGGGTCGGCACGGTATTCGGAAATGGACTCATCTACGCCAAGGCTGGCTTCGCGCACACCAACCTCGATCTGGATGCATCCCTGACCAGCGGAGGGACAACTGAATCCGACAGCGCGGACATTTCGTTCAGCGGCCTTCGCCTCGGTTTAGGCTACGAGTATTCGTTTGGCGGAGCCTATGCGAAACTCGAATACCGTTACACCAGCTATTCGGATGGCGATGTCGAATATGACGGGGAAAGCGTCGATCTAAATGCGTTCGGCGATATTGACCTCGAACGTCATCAGGCCGTTGCGGGCGTCGGCTTCCGCTTCTGATGAGGAGATGGGGGAAGGGACGCCTTCCCCCATTTACTGAGATTCCAAAGAGCCCAGCTTAATGAATGCGACTTGCATTTTGGAAGTTAATGGGCTGGCGCAAGTACTGAGCCCGACGATCGATCAGTTCGAACGCCCACGGCGCCATTTCGAAGAGGCGATCGCGCTCGAACCGGGCTTCGCGCGCGCGCCGGGCTGGCCAATACCTATTTCCTCAAATTGCTGATCCGCAAGGACAATGCCGAACAATGCGTGATAAAGGCGGTCGAGTTGGCTGAACAGGTGATGGTCGAGGACGCAGTCGATCTCTACGTCAATCTCGGGCAATCGCTGATGAGCTTCATCGTCCAAGGAAGCGACGTGGGGCTGGACGGGCTGGAGCGGACGATCGACCTGTCGCCCAATTATGCGACCGCGCATTTCGACCTCGCGCGGACGCGGGTGATGGCCGGGCAATTCGAATCCGGGCGCAAGTCGCTCGACCTGTCGCTGCGGCTGAACCCGATCGATCCCTATAAGCAAACGGCGCTTGCCACGCAGGTCCTGCTGGCGTTCGGCGAGGCCGACGAGGAGACGGCGATCAGGCGGACCGGACCGCGAGCATGCCCACGCTCGGCTATAACGACCTGATCTGCAGCCTGATGGCCTATCGCGCCTGCGGCAAGGTCGACCGGGCGAAAGCGACCGCCGAATAGCTGCGCAAGATGTATCCGGTCTAAAACCTCGAAGAGCTGCTGATCTCTTCCAAGATGTTCGGTCCCTGGCTGCAGGATCGGATCCGCCAGGTCTACGGCAGCTATTCGCTCGGCTGTGGGCCTGCCCTTGCGGTCGGTGGTCGGGACATCTAGAGAAGCCCAATCCCCGGGGAGC
>CAYRBB010000086.1:0-3485 GCA_964422435.1 uncultured Sphingomonadaceae bacterium | reverse complement strand
CGTGTCGTTGCCATACTCGCCGAACAGGCCGTCATTGCCCGAGCCGCCGACGATCACATCGTCACCGAAACCGCCAAGCAACAGGTCCCCGCCGCCAAAGCCGTTGAGCGTATCGTTGCCGCGTCCGCCCGTGGCCCTGTCGGTATTGGCCGAACCGTCGAAGAGGTCGTCGTGCCAGCCCATGTCGACATAACCGTCGACCGTGCCCGAGCCGAAGAAGTAATCATCGCCTTCGCCCATGAACACGCGGCCGATGATCTGGCCGTCATTCTGGACCGTGTCCGCGCCCCAATCGAGGATGATCAGGCCATCGATGATGCCTGTTTCGGTGTTGATGATTTCCTCGATCGCATTGGTGCGCGGGCTGCTGGCATCGGTCCCGTAGATCGCGATCTCTGCACGGATCGTACCGTGATTCACGATGGTCGACTGGGTGAAGGATTGAGCCCCGGGTAGCGCCCCGACCTGTGTCACCAGTATCCCGATGGAAATTCCGTCGGGTCCGGTCGAATGCGCTTCGATCAGTCCGTGGTTCGTGACGCTGGGTATGCCAAGGTCCCCGTCGGGACCGCCTAGATCGATGGCAATGGCCGTGTCGCCCGCCTCGGCAAGGATCTGGCCGGTAACGGCATTGTTGATAATCCCGCCATTGGGCGATGTGATTGCGGTGGCATTGCCCGAATTGCTTGCAGCGGTCGATTGCAGCGTCTGAGCCGCGATCAGTCCGGAATTTTCTACCGAAACAAAGAAGTTTCCGCGGATCACCCGCGCCGAGCCGGCCTCGGAAATCGCGTAGATTTCACCGGTGTTTATGTAGCGGTCGGAGTTGAAGGTTACCTGGACCTGGCCCGCGCCGCGCACGTAGATCAAGCCGTTGTTGTACATCTCCGCCTGGTCGGTCACGGCGAAGAACACATTCAGGTTGTCGGTTTCAATCCATGCGACGCCGTTGTTCTCGAAGGTCGCACCAAGGCCGCCGCGAAATAGGGTGAGAAGGTCGGTGGCGTAGATGACCTCGTCCTCGGCAATCACATAGCCATCGGGCGTCAGTATCTCGTCCGTCTGCGGTGTGACATCCGGCGCCGGTCCGGGATCGGGAATTATTGTGGCGGGCGATGATGCCTGGGATTTCGACTGAACGGAGTTCCTTACCCAAAAATCTTTCTCGTGATCGAACCCAAGCTCGTTCATTGCGCGCCCCAAAAATGTTTAGCCATCAAATCCGTAACGGCACGTATCGCAAGTGCCGCAGCCTGTCGACATTCTCTGATCGTCCGAAATTAAGTCACAATGCGAAGTCGCTCGCCTGCAGGTCGGTGAGGTTCGACAGTGATAGGATCAGGTCGGCAACGCCATCGCCATTGGTGTCCATCTGGATCCGCAGCCCGCCCGCTCCGTCGGAGACGTATCGCAGCTGGCCTGCAACGCCGCTGAAGGCAGCCGTCCCGATGAGGGTGAAGGCCTGGCTGCCCGCCATGGTCGTATTGGCGTCGATGCCCCAGAGATTGATCTTGTCGCCCTGCGTCCAGTCGAAATCGGTGATCCTGTCGGCCGCCGCATTGGTCGTGCCCATGTCCGATGCATTGCGGAAATAGAAGACGTCCGCGCCTGCGCCGCCGGTGAAGATATCGCGCCCCGCACCGCCATCAAGACTGTCATTGCCGTCGCCGCCGAGGAGCGTGTCGTCACCCGTGTTGCCCCACAGCACATCGTCATGCAGGCCCCCGTCGAGTAGATCGGCGCCGTAGCCGCCATAAAGCTCGTCGTTCTGGTTGCCGCCCATCCCCGGCACTTATCTTGTCTCCGATTCCGAACCGGGGTTCGTCCACTGCTCTCCACACCACCCCGACCGCAGGCCTGCGGCAGGCTTTCGTGGCGTTGCTCTCAGTCCCATCACAGCTTTTCCGAGCTCAAACCTCCGCTTTGAATGCTGAAACCAGACAGACCGCTCACGGCCCCCAAATTGACAGAAGCGAATAGGCTGACCCGACGGCAGGTATCAGGAAGCAAGGGGCTGTTTCGCATGACCGCTTTCGGGTCGTTACCTGACGGTCCGCTCCTGACACATTGCTAGCACGGTGAAACCGTAGTCAGATGGGGTGGAAAGCGGAAGTCGCTGTCTAGCGACGACGACAATTCAATCCGCCTCGCCAAGATCATTCACTTGCCAGAAGCACTGCGGTGGCTAGTGTCTGTCTACTTTGAAACGAGGGGGGGGAACATGACTGAGCGACCGGTTGCAAAAAGCCGTCACATCTACTTTCCGGCGGTCGGGATATTCCTCTTTATCCTTTCGGTGATCGCGTTTTCAGACAACCTGTTTACGGATGTCGGTCAGCCATCGAACAGCGACCCCAAATACCTTGTCCATGCGGCTTTCGCGTTCGTTTGGTTCGGCTTTCTAGCAATCCAACCTATTCTCGTGGCGAACGGAAAGTTAGCGACGCACAAGCGTGTAGGGATTTACGGCTTTGCTGCTGCTGCAGGGCTTGTGTTGAGCACAATCTACATTCGGATTGTGTTGGTTGGCGAAAGCGGAAGCCTTGCGGGACTAGCTTTGGCGAACACCGTCCTGATGACGTTCGCGGTCATCGGACTTGTGTTCGCTTACCGCTATAGGGTTCGACCCGAAATTCATAAGCGGCTCATTTTGATAAGCACGTTTTTGATCTTGTTCCCGATCACTAATCGCGTCGGCGGCAACCTTGGGATCAGCCCGCTCATCGTCTCACCGCTGATCATTTTTGGGCTCTTTTTTTCGCTGATCGCACATGATGCGATCAAGCTTCGCAAGTTTCCTGTATTGGCGAGTGGCGGGCTGGCGCTCTTCGTTGCAGTGCTCGTGGTGATACCGCTCTAATCAAGGAGCTTGCCGCGATAGTCTGATTGTCAGCAATTGGGTCGTGAGCTGCTGGCGCATTCTCGAGTAGCTTGCTAATCTGCATTTTCGCCGCAAACTGAACGGGGAAACGCTGTGAAGATCGTTGCGTGTTTGGTCTCAGGTCTGGCGCTGGTTGGATGCTCGGCAACGGACCCCAATGAAGTCTCTTTGGCAGCCGCAGGCGAGAAAGCCCTTTCGGTCGATCCATCTTTATGGACGACAGCTGATGACGCAGCGGGATCTTATTCGGTGGTATTCGATGACGGCACAGAAGGCGTCATTCATCTAAGCGCTGATGGAATGAGCAGAGCGCTGATCGGTGGCAAAGAGTTTACGACGGCCTTCACGGTCACTTCTCCTGGAAAGCTCTGTTATGAGAGTCTCGAGGTCGGAAATAGGCTCCCCGCGCAATGTTGGGTAAATTCACCGCTGCGTAACGATGGGACTTGGATAAGAACGGGAGAGAGCGGTTCAACGGCGGTGGTCGCCCCCTTGGAATAAGTTCGCAGATTGCGGCGATCTCGCTCGTGATGTCCGAACGTCCGCATTCGGGTCGTTAGCAGCCGGTCGGTTTTTGACACAGTGCTAGCTCGGTGAAAGCGTC
>CAYRBB010000085.1:0-3651 GCA_964422435.1 uncultured Sphingomonadaceae bacterium | reverse complement strand
CCTCTGCAGTGATCGTGCTTTCATCCCAATCGAAGAAGACGATGTACGGGCCCGTGTTGCACTCAACCTGCGGCGGCGGAGGCGGCGGAGGCGGCGGAGGCGGCGGAGGAGGCGGGGGCGGAGGCGGCGGCGGAGGCGGAGGAGGCGGGGGGGGTGGCTCCGACCCACCAAAGTTGAACATCAGCGTGCCCAGAATTGAGTGGCCACCAACGTCCGCATCGAAAGTACGACCAGTGCTATCAGTGTACTCGGTGCCCGTTACGCGATGATAGCGGTAACGAAGAGCGACATCCATGTTGTCACTGACCGGCGCATAGACCTGCGCAATCGCCTGCCAAGCAAAGCCTGTATCGTCCACATCCGTCAGCAGATCTGCGGTCGAGAAAGCGGCTACGTTTTCAAACCCTGCATTGGTAAAACCAACGCCGCCACCGAGCGACACGCCGATGCCATCATTGCCACCAAAGTCGAGCAGCGCATTGAACATCGCGCTCCATTGATCGCCCTGACCCGAAGCCGGGGACCAGAAACCACCGTTTCCGATGACGGAGCCGAAAGCTAGGTTGCCCGCTGCGTCGGAGGGGATGCCGATGTCGTCAGCATCATCAATCGCATCAACATCAAATTGGCGATAGGAACCTTCTACTTCGAAACGCAACGGACCAGCGTCGTAGCCAAGCATCGCTGCGCCTTCCCAACCGTGGTCGAGCTCTATGTTGATCTCGTCACCATCAAGGTCGAGGTCGGTGTCGTCCGGCGAAGTTACGCCAAAGCCAGCACCAAAGTAGAATTCTCCATCTCTTGCTGCCGCAGGTGTTGCAATACACGCTGTCCCAGCCAGCAAGGCGACTGTCATTTTTTTCATCAAAATATCCCCCAAAATCAAGGATCACGAATCGAAGTGCAAACATTGCATCCGAACGAAGAGACAATGCCATATAATTGCACGACGTGTTAACCCAAAACCGTGCGGAATGCTAACGATTCAGAGAAGTTGTAGCTGTCCGTCCACACTTGGCGAACGGAATTGGGTCATATCGAGCGTAAAATTGTGTTTCTCAATGCCATTTTTACGACATGCGATTGCGAATCTTGCTTGAAGCAGGTCTGCCCAGACGCCTTTCGGCCTCAATCTCGCGAAAAAATTTGGGTCATTATCGCGACCATTCCTGATTGACCGGACAATTCCCATCACTTTCTTGGCGCGATCAGGATAATGCACTGAAAGCCACTCCCGGAAGAGTGGCGCCACTTCATGCGGCAGGCGAAGCGGTATCCAGCTGCAGCTTGGAACCCCGCAAGCGGCAACCCGCTTGATGATGCTCTCCATATGACAATCGGTAATTGCCGGTATGACCGGCGCAATCGAGCAGTGGCTCGGTATTCCCGCTTTTGCCAAATCCCGTAGTGCACCAATCCGTTTGATGGGTGAAACCGCTCTCGGTTCCAGTTTGCCAGAAAGCACTGGGTCTAGGCTTGTTACCGAAATTGCGACCGCCACAAGTTGGCGGCTCGCCAGCTCGGACAGGATATCGAGGTCTCTCAAAACGCGATCGGATTTTGTTGTGATTGTGACGGGATGTCTGGTTTCCAGGCAGATTTTCAGCAGTTCGCGCGTGATCTCATAACGTTGCTCAATCGGTTGATAAGGATCTGTATTCGTTCCCATGGCAATCGGCTTCGGCGAGTATTTTCGCTTCGCCAAGGTTTCTCGCAGCAATTCCGGTGCATTGGGTTTGGCGAACAGCTTTGTCTCGAAATCGAGTCCCGGCGACAGATCGTGGAACGCGTGGGTCGGACGAGCGAAGCAATAGATGCAGCCGTGCTCGCAGCCGCGATATGCATTGACCGAGCGGTCAAAATAAATGTCAGGCGATTGGTTAAACGAAAGGATCGTTCTCGGGTGCTCTTCTTTCACCGTCGTACGGAGTTTTACAGACGGCCCGTCAACGGTCAGTACCGAATCCAGCCAGTCACCGTCAGCACGTCTTTCGGAAAGGCCGAAACGCTTTGGCACAGTTGCAGACTGCGCTCCGCGCCCCCGGATGGGTCGTGATCCTAGCATGGAACATTAGTAGAACAAGCAAGCCCGGACAGCAAGAGGTTTGCTGTTAACAAACCATCTGTGGAACAGCTAGCGCTCAATCAAGCGCGGAATCAGCTCGACGAAGTTGCAGGGCTGATGGCGGCTGTCGAGCTGGTCCGAAAGGATTTTGTCCCACCCGTCCTTCACTGCCCCGTTCGATCCCGGCAACGCGAAAATGTATGTTCCGCCAGCCAGTACAGCACAGGCGCGAGACTGGATGGTGGATGTGCCGACAATATCGAAACTGATCCAGCGGAACAGCTCGCCAAACCCAGGAATGTCTTTGTCCTTCACGGCATCCAGAGCCTCGGGGGTCACGTCGCGCCCTGTAAGTCCGGTGCCACCAGTCGAGATAATCACATCGATCATGTCGTCAGCGATCCAGTCACGTAGCTGCCCGGCCAGCATACCGGCATCGTCTTTCACTATCTTTCGTTGAACGAGTGAGTGTCCCTTGTTGGTGATCCGCATTGCCAGAATATCGCCTGACGTATCATCTCCCCGCGTACGCGTATCAGAAACGGTGATTAGGGCGATATTGATCGGTTGAAAGACAAGGCTTTCGTCGATTGCCATCAGCGTTGACCCGCTGACATGTAGCTCCGTCCGTCAGACGAGCCATCCGGGAACATCGGCCATTCATTCTGCGCAAGGGCCGCGCGTGTTGGAGAAGGCGCGTTGGCCTGTCGCTCGTACATCCAGTAATTCCGCATCACGATGGAGACATAGCCGCGCGTTTCCCAGTAAGGGATAGCTTCCATGTAAAGTAGCGGGTCCCCCTGGTCGTTAACTTCGGAAACCCAGCGTGTAATTGGTGTGAGGCCGGCATTGTATGCGGCCATGATTTGCGGAAGCCGTCCCCGTGTTGCTGGATCGCGTGCGACCATCTGCAAATTGCATTGACCCAGCGCAAGGTTCATTGCCGGCTCGAACACGTCGATCGCGCCGGCAGATCGGCCGACACATCCAGCGTGCTGCCGCAAGGTGGGCGGGGTGATCTGCATCAGACCCTGTGCATTGGCCGGACTTACCGCATTCGGCCGGAACACTGATTCTTGCAGGATGTGTGCAAAAGCCAGAGCGGGGTCGACCTGCCAGCCGTTGAAAGGGGCATAGCGCGGAGCGGGAAAGTGAGAGGCTGGATCCGCTTGCCCACCGGGCGGTGCATTGAGAGCCATGTAGATTTGGGTTTGTGGAAAACCGAGCGACCGTGCGAGGCGCGAAAGTGGCTCGTATTCGTTCGGCGGCCCGATGCGTGCCTGGTGGAGTAAGACCTGACTGCCCAGAACATCACGGCCAATTTCGGCCAACGCTACGGATATTCGAACATTTTGGAGCGATCCGATGGCCGCCCAATCTTCACCTGTCAGGTCGGCGCTTTCCACGCGCTGTGGCAGTTGCTGGCCAAGCTGTTCTGCTGCGAGCATGCCGTAAAGAACGCGGTCATCCTCCGCAGCATTGCGCAACAACCGTGTACCAAGCTCTGGCTGGCGACACCGCAATGCGGCGCGCGATCCCCAATAAAGTGCTGCGGCGCGCAAGTTCGGACTATGGGCGCCCGCTGC
>CAYRBB010000084.1:0-3845 GCA_964422435.1 uncultured Sphingomonadaceae bacterium | reverse complement strand
TGGAGTGATACATCATGGCTGATATTGCCAAGCTTGTTGAAGAACTGTCGTCGCTTACCGTTATGGAAGCGGCTGAACTCGCCAAGGCACTGGAAGAAGAGTGGGGCGTTAGCGCCGCTGCTGCAGTTGCTGTTGCTGGCCCTGCCGGTGGCGGCGATGCCGGTGCCCCCGCTGAAGAGAAGGACGAATTCGACGTCATTCTCACCGGCGATGGCGGCAAGAAGATCCAGGTCATCAAGGAAGTCCGCGCCATCACCGGCCTGGGCCTGACCGAAGCAAAGGGCCTCGTCGAAGGCGCGCCGAAGCCGCTCAAGGAAGGCGTGAACAAGGCAGAAGCCGAAGAGATCAAGGGCAAGATCGAAGCAGCCGGCGGTACCGTCGAACTGAAGTAAGCTACGCTTACGTTTCGATCCCTAACCGGATCACCAAGGGGGCGTCACCAACTATGGTGGCGCCCTTTTTGGTTTGACCGCTTCCACCCCCTACGCTGACACTGCAAGCCTAGCTTTCCAGCGTGGAGGGCCACTCGTCTTGCGTATCCTTTCTGACTTCCGAATATTCGAACGCCCGCCAACGCCCGGTCTCGCGTTAATCCGATGGTTGGC
This sequence comes from uncultured Sphingomonadaceae bacterium, assembly GCA_964422435.1. Lineage (GTDB taxonomy): Bacteria > Pseudomonadota > Alphaproteobacteria > Sphingomonadales > Sphingomonadaceae > Alteraurantiacibacter. Next base: position 3,240 of record CAYRBB010000084.1, on the reverse strand, counting down.
ATGGCGATTTTTACTGCTCGGAACGGCTGTCATCTGCTTCCCGGTCTTTTTCTACGCCACTCACATCGTTGGCGGCGAACCTCTCTATTACACCAATGAAGAGCGCTAAATGACACGTCCTGAAGTCAGGGAAGTGTTTCGGCATTTTCTGTCCGTTTCCGGACCATTCTTTGTTCTCGGCCTGCTCGGTGTCTTGCTTGTTCCAAAAAGCTGAAAGCCGCCCTCTGACCGGTGCGCAGATTTAAATGCTTGCAATGCCCGCACCGTGTCCGAAGCTATCTCGTCATCTAGCCCTTCACCGTGTTCGCCAGTTTCACAAAAACCGCGCGCAGCGCTTCCGGGGTTGCCTGCTCGATCGCGCCGTCATCGATACCGTCCATGGAAAAGGTCACGCCCGGCATGGTATCGTCGAGCATATCCCAATCGGGAAACATTCGCTGCTGCACGGTGTCGCTATGGACAAGCCGGACATCGGTGTGGCGATCATCCGCGGCGATGCTGGAATACAGGCGGTCGATCGCCGTCTGCTCCCCTTCGATCATTTGCACATACAGGTTCCGGCGGCACACGAGCGCGCCCGTAATGCCGTCACGCCTGTTGTTCCGGCGGGCCTGCAACAGGATGCCGTGGAGCATTGCTTCGTCGAAGCCGAAGGGTTGTGAATGATAAATCAGTTGCTTCACGACCCGCTCTCCCGATGTGCAGGTTCAGAGCCTACGCCAGAAAGTGCGGAATGGACAGCATAGGCTGTGTCGCGGCATCGGGGGATCACAGCGCCGATATTTTCGCGCGGCTTTCCGGGCCGTGGAAACGCGGTCTGACGTGTTCCACAGGTTGTAAAAACTTTGGCAAAACTTTGCTGTTATATCAGCCGTTATGGCTCGGACGGAAAGAATACAAAGCATCCACGTCGACGAGAAGCATCGCGAGGTGCATTTCGAAATCGGCGGATTGTGGGACGTGGAATCGATCAAGGCCTTCCTGAGGGAAATGGACGCGAAGGCCGCGCCTATGGTCATGCAGGGCGGCCCATTCAGCGGGCTCGGCATCATGCGGCATCTCAATCCGCAGGCCCAGGATGTGGCGGAGACTATCCGCCGCCATTTGATGGCAGCCAGGGAAGCAGGCCTTGCGCGTGTGGCAATCATCGATCCACCCTTACTGATGAAAATGCAGTACCGGCGGGTCAGCGAGGGCTTGGATGTCCAGTTCTTCAACAAGCCAGAGGATGGTTTGCGCTGGCTACGCGATAACGCCTAGCCGGAAGGGTGATCTCACGCGCTGTGACCCGTAGGCCGCAGCCGCGCCGCAATCGACGCGAGCGGCTTTCCTCCATCCGCGCATGCGCCTATCCGGTGCGGCTGTCCGGCACCGATCTGCGGGCAGCATGACCCACCATGCGGCCAGTTGCCCACCCCGAGACGCCCAGCTGGAAAGCCGAGACGCGCGAAACCCTGAAGCTGGCGGGGCCGCTGGCGCTCGCCAATCTGCTGCAAATGCTGACCTATGCGATCGACGTGATGTTCATCGCACGGCTGGGAGCCAACGAGCTGGCGGCATCGGCGCTCGCCATCGCACTGTTCGGACTCATCGTATGGGGGCTGCAAGCGCTCACCGGCGCGGTCGCGCCGATCATGGCGGCAGAGATTGGCGCGCGAGGACCGGCACTGCGGCCCGTCCGGCGCGCAATGCGGATGGCAATCTGGCTCAGCCTTATCGTATCCGCCATCGGCATGATCCTGTGCGCGCTCGCAGGGCCGCTGATGCGGCTGACGGGACAAGACCCGGGCATCACCGCGCTGGCTGAGTCCTATATGGACGTCCTGCTTTGGTCGGTCGCGCCTATGGTTGTGGCCGGTGTGCTACGCAATTACGTCTCGACGCTGGGACGGCCGATTTTCGCAACGCTTATCACGGCGGTCGGTATCGGGATCAACGCGCTCGCCAATCACGCTTTCATCTTCGGCAATCTTGGCGCGCCCGAAATGGGCCTGCCCGGCGCGGCGGTTGCGACCCTGATTACCTCGCTGGCAATCCTGGGCATGTACGCGTTTGCGATCCGGCTCGATCCGCGCCTCCATCGCTATCACATCACGGGCTTTTTCTGGCGTCCCGACTGGCCCCGCTTTGGGGAGATCGTCCGCATCGGCACGCCCATCGGCATCACCGTTATCGCCGAAGCTGGCGTGTTCGGCGCGGCGGCCTTCCTGATGGGCCGCGTCGGCGGGCTCGAGCTGGCAGCCCACACCGTCGCGCTCAACCTCGCTGCGTTTGCCTTCCAGGTGCCCTTCGGTGTGGGACAGGCATCGACGATCCGCGTCGGCTATTTCTACGGCGCGCGCGATGCCGATGGCATGGGCCGCGCAGGCTGGACAAGTATTGTCATGGGCACCGGCTTCATGGCGCTCACCGCGCTGACGATGGTAGCGATGCCCGAAACGCTGCTGTCGGTCTATATCGACATTACGGATCCCGCGAATGCCGAACTGTTGACGGCGGCCATCGGCTTCCTGTTGATCGCAGCAGCCTTCCAGCTGTCGGACGGATTGCAAGCCGTCGCAGCGGGAAGCCTGCGCGGCCTCAAGGACACGCGCGTGCCGATGTGGATCGCGATCTTCAGCTATTGGGTACCGGGCTTTGGCCTGGCCGCCGGATTGGGCCTTGGCACGGACCTTGGTGGCACCGGTATATGGATCGGCCTGGCGACTGGCCTGACGGTGGCGGCGGTGCTGCTCGTGTGGCGCTGGCAAGTGCGCGAAAAACTGGGCCTGACTCTGCGCAATTCCTTGCGCAATGCCTGATGCACCCTATCTCCGGCACGCCTGAGCGGATCGGGCACAACTTTTTCCGTACTTCTCCCATTGACTCTGCATAAACGCGCACCCAAATGCGCGCTGCTGGCACTCTCGACCGGAGAGTGCCAATCACGTTCAACCACTCAATTGGAAGAGGTCAGAAACATGGCATTCCGTCCACTGCACGACCGCGTTCTGGTCCGCCGTATCGAGGCCGACGAAAAAACGGCCGGCGGCATCATCATCCCCGATAGCGCCAAGGAAAAGCCGAGCGAAGGCGAAGTTGTCGCCGTTGGCACCGGTTCCAAGGCCGAAGACGGCACCGTTACCCCGCTCGACGTCAAGGCAGGCGACCGCGTCCTGTTCGGCAAGTGGGGCGGCACCGAAGTAAAGATCGACGGTGAAGACCTGCTGATCATGAAGGAAAGCGACATCATGGGCGTGC
>CAYRBB010000083.1:0-4241 GCA_964422435.1 uncultured Sphingomonadaceae bacterium | reverse complement strand
ACCTGCTGGACCGAGCGAAGCGCACAATAGGAATCAAAGATGAAGCGGATCGTCTCTGCTTCTGCAGGTTCGATGTGCAGCATGCGGTCTTCGAGCCGGTACCCAAGGGGTACAGGACCACCCATCCACATGCCCTTCTTCTTGGACGCCGCGACCTTGTCGCGGATGCGTTCGCTGGTGACCTCGCGCTCGAACTGCGCGAAAGACAGAAGGACATTGAGCGTCAGCCTGCCCATCGAGTTGGTGGTATTGAAGGCTTGGGTCACGCTGACGAACGAAGCCTCGTGCTGGTCGAGGATCTCGACGATCTTGGCAAAGTCAGCAAGGCTGCGGGTCAGCCGATCGACCTTGTAGACGACGATGATGTCGACCTTGCCTGCCTTCACGTCGGCCAGCAGCTGTTTGAGCGCCGGACGCTCCATCGTTCCCCCTGACCAGCCGCCGTCATCATAGTGCTCGGCAATCTGCTCCCAGCCCTCGGCTGCCTGGCTCAGGATATAGGCAGCACAGGCTTCCTTCTGTGCATCTAGGCTGTTGAAGTCCTGCTCGAGCCCGTCCTCGGTCGACTTGCGCGTATAGATCGCACAGCGCTTCTTCTCAGCCATCTGCGGTCGCTCCTTGAGTAGAGCGCGAGCGCAGGCCAAAGAAGCGCGGGCCGGACCAGTGGGCTCCGGTTATCGCTCGAGCGATCTGCGACAGGCTCTCGTAGCGACGGCCTTCATGCTCGAAGCCTTCGTCGAGCACGAGCACATGGTAAGTCTTGCGATGCCATTCGCGCACCAGCCTAGTGCCCGGCTTGATCGAGATGGTTCGCTCCGATGTGACAGATCCAGTCCGTTCAAGCAGCGAACAGGCCCTGTTGATCGCCTTGCTTGTTGAGGACGGAAGCCCGCCATGCACGCGCGCCTGAATATGCCAGGACAGCCCGCGACGCAGGAGCGCCGGTCCAATCTCAGGCGCTGGCTTCCTGAATTGTTCCCGCCATGCCGCCCGTAGCTGCGCAGGCGACATGGCTTCAAGCTCATCGATGCTCAGGCGCGGCACGGTTCTGCCTCGCCTGACACCCTGTATGCGGTCTCGCCATTGGCTCGCTCTTCCTTGGCCAAGGCAATGCCTTGCTTGCGCACTCCGCTCAGGAAGGCGCGACAGCTATGCGGTTTCCACGAAGTCGCCTTCTCGATCTCGGCAAGAGTGGCGCCTTTTGCACGGTGCAGCATACTGTGCACTGCCGCTGCCTTGGTTTTGGTGGGCCTATTCTTCTTCAAAGTCATAACGGGTCTCCTGTACAAGCCGGACTATCCGGCCTTGCACTGACCCAAGCCGCTGAACCTCCTGGCTCACGCGGCGCCTTCCTGTCGCACAGCAATGCTCAGCTTTCGGCGACAGTCCAGTCGTAATGTCGGCTTTGCGCCCCAATCCAAGACTTTGCGTCCCGAGTTCTTAACACCTGAAAGCGGACATTCTCCGAGGCCATTCCGGCCAATGAGTTTGACGATTGCCCATTCCCACTGTGACCCTGACGCTCTTGACCGAGGGTCGCGGAATCTGGGCGCGAAGGTCTGTCCCAAGCGCGCGTTAAATCGGAATCAGGTATGGGCGATCTGTTTCATCCTTGATCGCAAGATACTCATCAGGAATTGAGCGCTGTTCGACTTGGCCATCGGCAGCAAGCTGCGAGGTTGCAACCTTGTGGATTTCTGCGCCCCGCTTTTGCGGGGACCGTGTGACTTTCTTACCAATTTGGTCGGACAGAAGATGCGTCCGGGCCGACCTGAACGTACATTTGAAGTATTCTATCACTTCGAGAGCCTCAGCATACTCAGTAGAAAATTGGATCGGTCAAATATCACCAAGAAGGGCGAGCTTTGACGCACCAGCTGCAATCAGCCGTTCGGCAGCCAGTCTTCCACCCAGACGATTGTCTGCGCCCAATACCAAGTGACGTTGCCCTTCTTGGTGATTTCACAGAAGACCGTCGGCAACCTCTTCCATTCTCTCGAACTGGCTCGAATGGACGTTTACGATCACGCCGTCGATCAATTCTGCCTTTATGAAGCAGTCGAACCAATGCTCGTCTTGATCTGGGATTGCCCGCTGAAGCATTGAGTCGAAATCCTCTCGATTCTTATAGTGCCTCAACCTTGGTCGGGCGGAATGAGTGCTTTTCGTCACAGAAAGGACCTGTTAACACGCAAGTAATGCAAAAGATTGCCGATCTCTCGGTTCAGGACCGACGCGCTGCGCTGGAAGAGGCACTTGCGCTAGTCGCCACGGGCGAGAAGACGGCCTTGCAGCGCGTTTACGATCTGACATCTGCGAAATTGCTGGGCGTCATCATTCAGGTTGTACGGGATCGCGATGCGGCGGAGGATGCGCTGCAGGAAACCTATCTCAAGGTCTGGAACAGGGCATCACGCTTTGACCGTTCGCGCGCAAGCCCGATCACATGGTTGTGTGCCATTGCCCGCAACACCGCCATCGATCACATCCGCAAAACCGGTCGGCGCAGCGAAGTTTCGGATGATGTCCTTCCCGAAATTGCCGACAGGACCCCCGATGCCGATTCCATGCTGTGCGATGCGGAAGACAATGCGCGGCTCAAAGACTGCCTCGAGGGGCTCAAGACCGATCACCGCCGTTGCATTCGTATGGCCTTTTTCAGAGGCTATACCCATTCCGAACTGGCCGAACGGCTGGATGTCCCGCTGGGCACCATGAAAAGCTGGATACGCCGTGGCCTGTCCAGCCTGAAAGGGTGTATGGGCGATGGCTGAGGAAGATGGCATGGACCCGACCGGCCCGGATAGTCTGGCAGCTGAATATGCGCTCGGCGTGCTCGAGGGGGAAGACCTTGCGGCTGCCCAGCGGATGTTCCTGGCAGACCGCGAATTTGCAGAAGCGGTGCGCTGGTGGCGGTATCGCCTCGCTTGCATGTCTGAAGAGGCGGGCGAGATGGAACCGTCCGCCGATGTCTGGCCTGCAATCGAGAGGCTGCTGGAAGAACGGGCTGACGGAGGCGGTGTCTCCACGCATCGCCCATTGCAAGAACCCCGCGCAAAAGGCCTCCCCGGATGGAGCCTTGGTGTGGGCATGGCCAGTGCGGCCGCTGTCGCCGCCGCGATTACGCTTGTCTTGGTGCAGCCCGCGGGTGGTCCGCTGCCATCGCCGATCGAGACTGCGGCGCCCGTTGCTGGCGAGCGTCTGATCGCGCAGCTGCAAAGCGAAGATGGCGGGCTGACGCTGGCGGGTTATGTCGATCCGCAATCGGGGCAGATTGCGCTCAATGCTGCCGGCTTTGCACCCGGCGAGGGACAGGCGACCGAGCTGTGGGTCGTTCCCGCAGGCGGCGCTCCGCAGTCGCTAGGCTTGATCCCGGCCAGCGGCAATTTCGAGCGCGCGCTGACTGCGGCCGAACAGGCGGCGCTGGTTGATGGCGCATCGCTGGCGGTGACTTACGAGAACGCTGCCGATGCGCCGCACGAAGCACCAACCACCGAGATCCTCGTGATCGGCGGACTGACCAGCGTTTAGTGCAGGCGAACCAAGACGTTCGCCAAAATATCCCTTCGAAATCAAACACCTGAAGATTTATTTCAGATGAACGGCATCCAAAGCCGCGGTTAAGGCGTAGCTGCCGTGCCATTCGAAAAACGAATGTGCGCCATAGCCTTGGTTCCCGAGGGTAAAAGATGGCGGGACGCAGCTTGAACCGCACCCGCCCGGTAATCCTCCGCGATCTTCGACTGTGGCTCCTGGTCCATGAAGTGAAGAGGATTACCCATGACTACACCGAACCTGAAGAAGCTTTCGATTGCACTGCTCGCCGGCACTGCCGGTATCGGCCTTGCGATGCCCGCTGCAGCGCAAGAAATTGCCGGCGATGGCGGTTATGAATGTGTGCTCAACAACGACACCAGCGCAACGACGACCACTGCCAATGCCGAAGCTGACGGCGAAGACGCTCTGGCCTGCGGTGAAGATGCAGCAGCAACCGGCCCGTCCACCACAGCTGTCGGCGGAGAAGCCGTCGCCACCGGCCCCGGCGCAACCGCCATTGGCTGGCGCGCCGAAGCGCTGGCCGAGCGCGCACAGGCTTTCGGTCACCTTGCCACCGCGCAGGGTGTACGGTCGCTGGCAGTCGGTGAAAACGCTGATGCGCAGAGCGATTTCTCGACCGCTATCGGCAACGAGTCGATTGCCAATGGTATCGACGCACTTGCGATTGGTGACACCGCAATGGC
>CAYRBB010000082.1:0-4249 GCA_964422435.1 uncultured Sphingomonadaceae bacterium | reverse complement strand
AAGGGATAACCAGCCATGCGCCACCTCGCTCTTCTCGCCCTTCCGCTGATGCTTGTTGCCTGTAATGGCGATGCTCCGGGAGAAGGAGGGCAGGGCACTCCATCCGAGGCAGAGCCAACGGCGGAACTTCCCGCAACGCTGGACCTGCAAGCAGGCGGCATTATCGTCCCGCCGCAAAACGGGTTCGAACAGCTCGATGTGCCGTTCGGCTCGCTGCGTGTTGCGACAGAGGCAACGCTCACCAATGTGCTTGGCGATCCGGTTGAGCAGGGCGGCCCCAACGATTGCGGGCTGACTTTTACGGCCTACGATGGCGTCACGCTGAACTTCCGCGAGGACGAATTCGTTGGTTACTGGGCTGAGGCCCCCTTCGTGCCCGAATTAACCCGCAGCGAAATGCTCGGTGATGCGGGCGTTTCGTTGATGGAAGACAGCACGATCGAGAACGAATTCCTGATTGGCGACCCCGACGGCGCCGCTATCGCAGGCGTGTTCACCGGGGCAGAGGATGGCGCCGCAATCCGCGCACTGTGGGCTGGCGAAAACTGCATCGCGCGCTGATGGCACACTTTTCGGCGGATGATGCTCCTGAGAAAATCGCTCAGTGTATTGATCACGAATACGAAGTTGGCGACCACAAATTTGGTTGGTCCTACCTCTACAGTGCGCTTTCTTCGCGGCTCAACCCCGAGCTAGTGACTATTGGTCTTAATCCTGGCGGCGGCGACGAACTGCACGATTGGCATTCCGAACGGAGTTTGTCCTTTGAAGATCATGGTGCAGCCTCCAACGCCTATTTCGACCAGAGCTGGGGTGTTGGCACGATCACGCCATTACAGGAGCAAATCCAACAACTCATCTCGCTGCATTTCCCCACGGTCGTGCGCGAGAAGATATTGTCGTTTCAATTTGTTCCGTTTCGCAGCCCGTCTTGGGCAGAGCTTGGGTCACCTGATCAGGCAACAAGACTTGGCGGTTCCCTGCTAAATTGGACTCTTGGGCATATCACGACGCAAACGACTGTCGTAGTTTTTGGCTGCGGTGCCGTTCGGGAGCGAATTGAGCAGTGGTTCGATGTGCTCGAATGCGAAGAGTATCCAACGGGTTGGGGAAAAATATCCGCGTCGCTTTGTAAGAGCCCGAAATGCAAGAAGCTAGTTTTCCTCCCGCATCTGAGCCGATACCAGATCATAGGCAGGCCAGAGTTTATGAGGTCGCAGGAACTTTTCGCATGACCGAACTTACAACTCAATTCATCGAAAGCTTCGATGGCACCCGCATGGCCATCCACCGTATGGGAGCGGGGAGGCCTGTCCTGCTGCTTCACGGCCTGTTTTCCGATGCCAACGTGAACTGGATCAAATACGGCCACGCCGCGCATCTGGCGGAGCAAGGCTTCGAGGCGATCATGCCCGATTGGCGGGTGCACGGGCACAGCGATTCTCCCACCGATGCTGCGGCATTCCCGGCGGGTGTGCTGGTGAAGGACTCGTTCGCCGTGGTCGAGGCGCTGGGGTTGACCGACTATGATCTGGTCGGCTTCTCGCTCGGCAGCCGCACCGCAATCAGCGCGGTGATTGCAGGGCTGACGCCGCGCAAACTCATTGTCACAGGCATGGGGCTGGAGGGTCTCACCAACTGGCAGAAGCGCACCGCTTTCTTCATCGACATGATCGACCATTTTGACGAGATCAAACACGGCGATCCGCGCTTCATCGCCAAAAGCTTCATGAAATCGCAGGGCATCGACCCGGCTGCCGCGCGCCAGCTGCTGGTGAACGGGGTCGACAATATCGACGTTGCCGATCTGGCGAAGATTACCATGCCGACACTGGTGCTGATCGGCGATCAGGACCGCGACAATGGCTCTCCCGAGCGACTGGCAGAGGCTATGCCGGATGCTCAGGTGCGCACGATCCCCGGCACGCATATGAGCTGTGTTGTAGGCGATCCGCTGGGCGTGGAAATCGCGCGCTTTCTTTTGGAAGGCTGATACGGCACATTGCCCTCCGGTATACCAAGCCGGAGGAATTTCATGCGCTTTGCCACACTGATCGCCGCGCCATTCGTGCTGGCCGCCTGTTCGTCTGTTTCACCCGCGCAGGACCCGGCGCCGTCTGCCAGCGTGTCCGGCACCATGTTCGTCGCCAACAAGCGCGGTGCGAGCCTTTCACGCATTGATCTGACGAGCGGTGAGGAAACGCACCGCGCCGAGACTTGCGAGAACCCGCATGAGCTATCGGTTTCTCCCGATCAGCAGCGGGTCATGGTGGCGTGTTATTCGGGGCGATCGGCAGAGGTCTATTCGACCGCGGATCTGGCCCCTGTGGAGGTGCTCGATCTGGGCGAGGGAGCGCGCTCCCACGTGGCGATGTGGCTGGCGAATGACCGCGTTCTGGCCGGAGCCGAAGGCAGTGGCGCTATCGTGCAGCTTCTTGATGTCGGTGGCCGGTTGATGGGCACATTCGAGCTCGAGAGCGGCCAGGTCGGACCGCACCTTCTGGCAGTCGATGTAGCGAACGATCGGGCCTGGGGCACTATCATCCCTACCGGCGAGGTTGTCCTTTGGGATATCACGCCGGGTGCCATGACCGAGATCACGCGCAAGCGGATCGGCAATGCCATAGAGGCCATCGCACTTTCGCCCGATGGGGAAACGCTGTGGGTCTCCTCGAACGCGGACTCGATTGCCTATCGCCTTGATGCGATGACGCTGGAAGTGCAGGCCGAATTTGCGACGGGCGCGGTGCCCATTCGCCTCGCCATGCATCCCTCGGGCGACTTCGTGGTGAGCAGCAATTACGGCACGGGGGATCTGTCGGTCATCGACACGGCAACCAATGAAGTCGTGCGCACCATTCCCGTTTCCGGCGGTAGCGATGCCGTGCAGGTCACGCTCGTCTTCAGCGAGGACGGCAGCCGCCTCTACGCCGCCGAAACCGCGACCGACACGATTGCGGAAGTGGACTTTGCATCAGGTGAAGTGCTGCGGCGCATTCCAACGGGGCCGGGCGGTGATGGCCTTGCGGTGATTGATTGAGCGATAGCGAGCGAAAAAACGTCATCCTGTTCGGCGCGACCGGCACGATCGGCCGCGCGGTCGCGAATGAGCTCAAGCGCCAGGGCCATAAGGTCACCTGCATTGTGCGCGGTGACAAGAAGGTTCGCAGCCTTCGTGTGGAGCGCCTCCACCGGCTGGACCGCAACTCCATCCGCGGGCTGTTTCTGGGCAAGGATTACGATGCCGTCATCTCCTGCATCGCCTCGCGCAGCGGAAGCAAGGAAGACGCATGGGCCGTCGATTTCGGCATCAACAGCTTCATTATGGAGGCGGCCAAACTCGCGGAGGTGCAGCAAGCGATACTGCTCTCGGCAATCTGCGTACAAAAACCGACGTTGCCCTTCCACACTGCGAAGCTTTCGGCAGAAGCGGAATTCATCGGATCGGGCCTGACATGGACGATTATCCGCCCGACGGCTTTCTTCAAATCGCTGTCCGGGCAAATCGAGCGGGTGAAGCGCGGCAAGCCATTCCTCGTCTTTGGCGATGGCGAGCTGACCCGCTGCAAGCCGATCAGCGATAACGACCTCGCGCGTTACATAGTGAAGGCGCTGAATGATCCCCAAATGCACGACAAGGTGCTACCCATCGGTGGACCCGGCCCGGCCATTACGCCGAAAGAGCAGGGCGAGATGCTGTTCGAATTGCTAGGGAAGGAGCCGCGGTTCCGTTACGTATCGCTGAAATGGTTCGACCGGATCATCGCCGCGCTGGACCTTGCCGGCAAGATCTCGAAGCGGGCGAAGGCCAAGGCCGATTACGCCCGTATCGGCCGATATTACGCCACCGAAAGCATGCTGGTCTGGGATGCTAACGCGGGAGGCTACGATGCCGATGCCACGCCGGAGTTCGGCGAGGAGACGCTGCGGGAGCATTACGCGGGACTGATCGCCAGGGTGCAATAAAAAAGAGGGCGCCGCCCTTGCTGGCAGCGCCCTCTTTTTGTGTCTCACTGGGAGCGAAAGGAGGCTTACGCTTCCTTTTCAGCTTCCTCGGTGACTTCGGCCTGCATTTCTGCGGCTTCTTCGCCATCGGCGGATCCTTCGCCTTCCTCATCTTCGGCAGCGGGCAGGTCGCCCAGCTCGTGGTCGGGGTTGAGGGTCTCCTGGAAGCCTTCGGCTGCGATTGCTGCAGCTTCTTCTTCAGCAGCCTGTGCGAGGATGTCCACGCCCTGGCTCTGTAGTTCGG
>CAYRBB010000081.1:0-4579 GCA_964422435.1 uncultured Sphingomonadaceae bacterium | reverse complement strand
AACGACGACATCAAGGTCCGCGTGCTGCATGCGGGCGTGGGTGCCATCACCGAAACCGACGTGCAGCTTGCCGCCGGGTCCAAGGCCCCGATCATCGGCTTCAACGTGCGTCCGAATGCGAAGGCACGTGATCTGGTGAAGCGTGACGGCGTGCGGATGATGTATCACGATGTGATCTATCACCTGACCGACGAAATTACGAAGGAACTGCTCGGCGAACTCGGCCCGCTCAAGGTCGAAAACGTAATCGGCCGTGCGCAGGTCAAAGAGGTGTTCAAGTCCGGCAAGCGCGACAAGGCCGCCGGTCTGCTGGTGGAAGAAGGCGTCATCCGCAAGGGCGTGCATGCACGTCTTACCCGCGAAGACGTTATCATCTCCGCCACCACCATCGCCTCGCTGCGCCGCTTCAAGGACGACGTGGACGAAGTCCGTGCGGGTCTCGAATGCGGTGTGGTTCTGGAAGACACCAACGACATCCAGCCGGGCGACCAGCTTGAAGTGTTCGAGGTGAAGGAAGAAGAGCGGACGCTTTGAATCGGGACCAAACCAACGGAGAATTTGTGGTCATTGAAGCTGGCTGTGTCGGTCTCTTTATCGTGCTCGGTTTCTTCGCGCTCGGGATCGGATCCTTCACTTCCGAAGGCTATTCTATAGCGGCCATCGACTGGCAGATCTGGGGCTTCGCAGCGATTCCTTGGGCTTACTTGGCATGTAAGTGGCTGTGGAAAGTTAGGCGCGCGGGGAAGTGAACGATACACCCCCCGTACTCCAATGGCCGTCTGCCAAGCTGATGGGCGCGGAATTCCTGTCGATGGACGAGGAAACGCTCACCGTCGAGATGGCGTTCACGCCGCCGGACGGCTTCGCGAACATGCGTGGCTGCGTGCAGGGCGGGTTGCTGGCAGGGCCTATGGATGAAGCGATGGGCGCTGCGGTTTACCTTGGCACAGGCGGCAAGCTGCAGCTGACGCTCGACATCAACCTGTCGCTGCTGCGTCCCGTCCCGATGGACCGCATCACGGTGAAGGCGCGTGCAGTCAAACCGGGGCGCCGTGTTACCTACGTCGAAAGCGAGTTGTTCGATGTGAACGGGAAGCTTTGCGCCCGCGCAACGGCTACGACGATGACGACCGATTGGCCCGGAGCGAAATCGGAAGGACCGGACGCCTGATGGCTCGTCACTCCGCCCCCGAAGACCAGTCCGTCCGCCTGCTAAAGGTGGGCGAGCGTGTGAGGCATATACTTTCCGAACTGCTCGCGCGGGGCGAGGCGCATGACGAGGTGTTACGCGCGCACAATATCGCGGTGACCGAAGTGCGCATGTCCCCCGACCTTCGCAATGCCAAGGTTTACGTCAAACCGCTGCTCGGCGAAGACGAAGAGGTGGTGGTCAAGGCCCTGCGAACCAACACCGCCTTCTTCCAGCGCGAAGTCGCCCAGCGCCTCGGCCTGAAGTTCGCGCCCAAACTGCAATTCCGCGCCGATGAGAGCTTCGATGAAGCAAGCCGGATCGACGAGTTGCTGGATGATCCGAAAGTGCGGCGGGATCTCAAGGACGAGTAATCCCATGTTCGTCATCCCAGCGAAAGCTGGGATCTGTTTGCAACTTTGCGCTAGGCCTTGAGAGATTCCAGCTTTCGCTAGAATGACGATAGTCACTATGGCCAAGCTCTATTTCTACTATGCCAGCATGAATGCGGGCAAATCGACCACACTGCTGCAGGCGGACTTCAACTATCGCGAGCGCGGCATGAATACGATGCTGTGGACCGCAGCCATCGACACCCGCGCCGATGCTGCCATCGCCAGTCGGATCGGGCTGGAGGCAGACGCGCACCGCTATACGCCGGGCACCAATCTCTACCGGGAAGTGATGGCCGAGCACGACAAGGGTAAGCTTGCCTGCGTGCTGATCGACGAGGCACAATTCCTCACAGCCGTACAGGTGTGGCAATGCGCGCGACTGGCAGACGAGGCGGGCATTCCCGTTCTCTGCTACGGCCTGCGTACCGATTTTCGGGGCGATCTCTTCCCCGGTTCGGCGGTGCTGCTAGGTGTTGCGGATTCGCTCGTCGAATTGAAAGCGGTGTGCCATTGCGGACGAAAGGCAACGATGAACCTGCGCGTCGATGCCAGAGGCGATGCCGTAGGTGAGGGCGAGCAGACCGAGATTGGCGGGAATGACCGCTATGCGGCGCTGTGCAGGCGGCATTTCGCAGACGAGTTGGAGATGTATCGGTCGTAGCTAGAATATTCCCATTTCGATCCCCGCCGCCATCGTTGCGCCGGTCTCTTTCGCACTTGCCAAGTCCCCGGCTCTGATCGTCTTGTCGGCTAAAATCTCTTCTCTCGTTTGCGCGCCAACGTTGACGATCTGCGTGTCTGCTACCCGTTTCAGCCGCCATCCGGTGCAAATTCGCTCCAATTGTCGCTGGGCATTCTCGCCGTCCGACCCTGCGCAGATCAGCGCAGCGTAAGGGCGCCCCTCTATCTTGCCGAGTACATCGTAATAGGTCCGGTCGAAAAAGGCTTTCATCACGCCAGCAATTGCAGCGAGATTCTCGGGGCAGGCAAAGATGTAGCCATCGGCCAAGAGCAGGTCTTCTGATTGCGCTTTGTCGGCTGATAGGAAACGCACGTTTACACCGTCTGCCTGCAACGCGCCATCGCGCGCAGCCTCGGCCAGTTGGCGGCTACCGCCAGTCCAGCTGTACCAGACGATTAGGAGCGTTTTCACTCTGCCACCGGCAGTGCGTCGAGGAAGACGCTCACGCCGGGGCCAAGCGGCAGGTCGAGGACTACCCATGTCACCGTGATCGCAAGGCCCGCCGCGATGATCCCGAAGAAATAGGGCATCATCAGCGCGGTCAGGCTGCCCAGGCCGAATTCCTTCACCCAGCGCTGGCAGAAGATCAGCACCAGCGGGAAATAAACCATCAGTGGCGTAATGATGTTGGTCGCGCTGTCGCCTACGCGGTAGGCGGCGGTGGTCATTTCGGGCGAAACACCGACCAGCATCAGCATCGGCACCAGCACCGGGGCCATGACGCTCCATTTGGCGCTGGCAGAGCCGATCAGCAGGTTTAGCATTGCGCCAAAGAGTACGATCGCCACCAGCATAGCCCACATCGGCAATCCGCTGGCCTTCAGCGCGTCCGCGCTGGTCACAGCCAGCACTATGCCCATGTTCGACCACGCGAACATGACTACGAAGTGCGCAGCGACGAAGGTAAGGACGAGGTAATAGGCCATGTCCTTCATCGCCTCGCTCATCATCGAGATGAGATCGCGGTGGTCGCCGATGGTCCCGGCCGCGCGGCCATAGACATAACCGGGGATCAGGAAGACGAGCAGGAAGAAGGGTAGCAGGCTTTCGTAGAACGGCGTCATTCGGCCCTGCGGCGGTGCCTTTGGGTCAATCAGCGGCTGGATGGGGCCGATGGTGAGGAAGGTCCACAGCGCGATGAGGGCGAGCACGACTAGTCCGGCATTGCGCAGACCCCGCTTCTGCCCGTCGCTCAACATGGCGTCCATTTCCTCGTCAGGTGCATCGTCGCCCTGCGATTGATCGTAACTGCCAAGGCGCGGCTCGATTACGCGGTCGGTGACGAACCAGATCACCGGGAGATAGGCGATCGTCATGGCCGCGATGAAATACCAGTTGCCCGCAATGTTAACCGTATAGTCGCCAAATACCGTCTGCACCGCCGCCTCGGTAATGCCGAGCAGCAACGCGTCGAGCTGACCGGGGAACAGGTTGGCGCTAAAGGCACCCGAGACGCTGGCAAAGCTGACCCCGATACCGAGCAGCGGGTGGCGTCCTGCAGCGTGGTAGATAATGCCAGCAAGCGGGATCATCACCACAAAGGCTGCATCCGCCGCGTGGTTCGCCATCATGCAGGCGATGGCAACCGAAGGTGTGAGCCAGAAGCGGGATGCTCGCGCGACGCTCGCTTTCATCGCCGTGGTGAACAAACCCGACCGCTCAGCCACACCCGCGCCGAGCATTACTGTCAGCACCATACCCAGGGGAGGGAAGTGGGTGAATGTTTCGGGCACCAGCGTAAACAGGCGGCGCAGGTTCGCCTCCGACAGCAGGCTTTCGACAGTAACGATACGATTGGTGCCTGTTTCGGGATCGAGCTCTCCCGGATGCGCTGCGCTCCATCCCGCCATGCTAGCGATCACCGACAGCGCGATCAGGATAACGATAAAATAGACAAAGAGCAGCACCGGGTCGGGCAGGCGATTGCCCGTCCGCTCGATCCAGCCAAGGAAGCCGCTTTGTGTCTGGGCGCTGGCCGCTGTGCTCATCCTGTCCCCCTGTGGTCCGAGCTTTGGCGGCCTACTGCGTCGCCGGTGTAGTCACAGCAGCTGCATCCGGCAGGCTGTAAGCCACCGGAGCATCAGGGCCGAGCGGGATACCGAGATAGAACCATGCCACGATCAGCAGCGTGCCCGAAATCAGCAGCCAGACGGAGTAAGGCAGCATCATCGCTGTCAGGCTTCCGAGTCCGAAATCCTTCTGCCAGCGCTGCGCGAAGACCAGGATGAGCGGGAAGTAGACCATCAGCGGCGT
>CAYRBB010000080.1:0-4611 GCA_964422435.1 uncultured Sphingomonadaceae bacterium | reverse complement strand
GGGTGATGCCTTCGCAGTGCAGGCTTTCATCGCGCACCGACCAGCTGACGATCTGCCCCATGCCCTTCATCTTGTTGAAGCGCGGGAAGTTCATCAGCATGGCGAAGCTGGCGAACAGCTGCAGCCCTTCGGTAAAGCCGCCGAACATGGCGAGCGTGCGGGCAATATCCTCGTCATTGTCGACGCCGAATTCCTGCAGGTAATCGTGCTTGTCCTTCATCTCCTCATATTCGAGGAACATGCCGTATTCGCTTTCGGGCATGCCGATGGTGTCGAGCAGGTGGGAATAGGCCGCGATGTGCACCGTTTCCATGTTGGAGAAGGCGGCGAGCATCATCTTGACCTCGGTCGGCTTGAACACGCGGCCGTACTTGTCGTGGTAGCAATCCTGCACCTCGACATCGGCCTGGGTGAAGAAGCGAAAGATCTGCGTGAGCAGGTTCCGCTCATGATCGGTGAGGTTCTGCGCCCAGTCGCGGCAGTCTTCACCCAGCGGAACTTCTTCCGGCATCCAGTGCACCTGTTGCTGCCGCTTCCAGAACTCGTAGGCCCACGGATATTCAAAGGGCTTGTAGGTCTTGCGGGCTTCGAGCAACGACATGTGGTGGTCTCCGGTGTTTGTGCGAAATTCCTATATAGGGAATCACATGCCCGATTCGATAGCAAGCCCGGACTTTGTGTCGGGGATAAGCCGGGGAAATTTTGACAGATTGTTGCGCGGGGTTAGCGTGGGAATGTGAAGAAGCTCATGACCACAACGACGAACAAGAAAAAGAAGATCATGATGCCAAAGAAAAGCAGCGTTTCTTCCCAGCCAAATTGCGTCCACTGAACTTCCGCCCGTTTCGTATCCGGAAAGAGCCAATCCATCGCGTAGTCCACGGCCATGAGAACTATCCAATACAGTGTCAGCGCGATCCATTGCGCGGCCTCAAAACCGAAATACGCGGTCAGTCCGACGCCGACACCGGCCAATGCGGCCACCAGCCGGTGGAACCGCCAATCGTGTAGAAGGCTTTTCATGTTGCGCCCGTCTTCATGCTCGCAAGAAGGCAATCAGGCCGAGGATAATCGCCAGAATAAGCATGGCGGCGGCGAAGCCGGAAACCGCTTCGCGCGGGATTTCGCTCGCTCCGCCCCTGCTCAGGTCGGTCACAACCGGTTTTTCTCCCAACCGCCGTGCGATGACGATTTCCAGGAAGGAAAGCACGCCGAGCGCGATCGAAAAGGCCTCCAGCCAATCAAAACGCGTGTTCTCGGCAAACGGAACGGTGATGGCGATCGCCACAGGCACGAGCAGTGCCTGACGCCAATCGATCGCCGGTAATCCGGAAGGTGCGGGGTCGGGCTTTTCGGGGTCCATCGGCCAAAAGTCTTGCCGCTTCCCGGCAGCAGGTCAAGCCGTGCCTGCGATCAGCGTTCTTTGCGATTGAAGCGGCGCGAGACTTCGAGAAGGATCAGGATCGGTGTTGCCCAAAGCCAGGTGAGAAGCGAGGCTTCTCGCCATCCGCCATTTTCCGGCAGGCGCATCGAGCAACCGTAGATCTCCAGCAGATTTTCCGGCTGGCACGAAGACGGCCAATAGGCGTCCGCATACAGATAAACGCCAAGCCCGAACCAGGCGACCTGGGCGACATACAGCACGAAGAACCGCGAGATACCCAACTCGCCGTAACCGTGATGCGTCGGAAAGCGTTTCATGCCTTTGCTAGCCATGGGCTGGTCATAGCGGAGAAATGGTTAGCAAAGACTTACGAGAACGTCGTTCAAAGGCCGGGAAGATGAGCGAAAGCTTGTTTTGCATCGCGCCCAAGTTACCATATTAACAGCAAAAAGGGGGCGTAATGGGATTTCTGGATGAAAAGAGCCGCAGCCAGCCACTACGCACTGCCACAATTGCGGCAATCGGTATCACGCTGATCTGGCTGATTCTGGCATGGACCGGAAGTGCGAAACGGGAAGAGCTTGGTCAATCGGCCGTCTATGCGCTCGCAATAGCGATGGCTGCGGGCGGATTGGCGGGGTTGGTGCACCGGTTTGCCATCATTGGGAAATTTTCCACCAGAGTACGCCGCTGGACGGCGTTGGCGCTGCCCTTGGTTATCGTGTTCTCGCTGGCCTTCGCCAGCTACTTCCGCGTGCGCGAGGAAAATCTCGGCGGTTTTCTTGAAATCCTGATCATGGGAGCGGTGGGTGCATTCGCATTGCTTCTGGCAGCCTCGCTCGCGATGCAACTCCTGCCATTTATGCGTAGTTGGAAAGGCGTTGCGGGATTTGCCGGTGCAGTGGCCGCTCTGATAGCAATGTCGGCCGTTCTTCTGCCATCGGGCGCGCGGTTGGATCGCGAATACAATGCCCTTGCCCGCACCGGCTTTATCTCTTGCGACAACGCTTTGACCGAAGCGGAAAGACGTGCCTTGGCAATCGCCGATTTTGAATTGGCAAATGGCAGAACGGCAGATGGTATGCTCGACGATACGGAGCTTGCGGAATTGGAAGCCTTGCCTGCCAAGGCAAGCTGGAGAGTGGGCTCTTCTCCCGATGCTGATTTCACCGGGCTCGGACGAGCGCTGGCCCATGCATGTGCGGCATCCGGAGCGTTGGTGATCGAGTTGGAAGCTGGCCGCCACCTTGCTGATTTCAATGCGCTTAATTTCAATCCGGAAGATCTGTTTGGCTGGCGTGACGCCGACAGTGACAATGACGGAAGGTCGGTCACCATCCGGGGGCAAGGCGCTGAATCAACACAACTCGATACAAACCAGACGCTATTTATGGGCGATAACGATAAGCTTGAATCGCTGACGGTGCGTCATATCGGCGAATTTCGCGATTCGATCGTGGAAGTCAGGGGCAGCGGCGCTGCTTTCACCGACGTGGTATTCAATACCGGCGATATCGGTCGACCGGATTACGTTGTCCGGATTGATGCCGGACTGGGCGGAGACGCCAGCTTCCAGCGCGTGCGCCTTGGAGGGGCGCAGAGAGCAGCAATGCACATAGCCGCCCATGGCGACGCCCCGCCGACCGAAGCAATGACGCTGCTACTGTCCGATGTTTCGTTCACCGAGGGATCAAGTGAAGCAATCGTGGCCGAAGGAGAGGCTGAGATGCGCTTGATGGGCGTCACAACCGCTGAAAACGGCGTGTCTCTACTGGGCAACTCGCGGGCTACCATTGTGGGGGGAGCTTTCAACGGAACTGCATATCCCGCCCTGTATCTTGGCGACAATGCACAAGCGAGCGTAGACGGCGCCCGCTTTTCACTCGGTGGGGATGCCTACTGCATCTATGCAGAAGGCGATTCCGTTCTCGACTTGCGCAATAGCGATTTTTCGCGCTGCAACGATCCGGCGCGTTATTCCATCATGGTCGACGGTAATGCTAATGCAACCTTTGCCGACAATTCAGCGCTCGAACGGAGCGCTATCAATACGCCTTCGGAAAAGGTGTCGCTGGCCTATTCGGAAGTGCCGCGTACGGTCGAGGCCCGGTGGCCTGCTGCGATCTCTGCTGCTGGGAGCTTGGCCGCAAGAACAGGCCGGGGCGGCACGCAATCACTTGCGCGCTCGCAAGCCCATATGGAATGGCTTCTGTACAATTACTGGAACGCGCTATCTTCGGAAGCGACGAGCTGCGCATTTGTTGCCAGTAGCAATCGCGGCCGTGTGAGCGTCAGCAATTTTTCGGGCGGGATGTGTCTGCTGTTCGAATCCTCTTGCGAGTACACGCGCGAATTGCAGCAAGACATCTTAGACGAACAGGAGCAGTGCTGGAATGAAATGGCTACTGCGTTCAATCGCATTCATGCCCGCGCGATTGCGCATCAGGATAGCTGCCCCCGATTGAACGATGCGCTGGGTGCATATTCCCGCTGGTGGTATCCCGAAGCACTGGACGCATCGAGCGTCGTGAACGAGGATCCGGTAGGGCGAACATCGCGTTTCAACGACCGCGCTGGTCAACGCTTCGTCGAAGTCATAACCACAAACCGGTGTTAGCGCCCGCGCGTCTTCGATCCGAAGAAGCTGCCACCACCGAGCATGGTGATGCCGAGGAAGAAGCCGAAATCGTACCAGCCGCCCGAATTGGGCACCCCGTAGACCGCGATATCGCTATCGAAAAGCGAGCCGATGAAGGCCCACGGGAAGACGAACCCGTGCCACAGCCCCCACCAGAAACCGGGCGCGCTTGCCTCTGCCGAAACACCCGCGTCGATCTGGCTGGCGCAGGCTGACAGGAGCAATATGCAAGCGGTAGCAATGGCAATAGAACGGATCATCTGGCTAACCTCGTGACTGTATCGCCGAAGTAATACACGTTTGCGTATTCTGCAAAACCCTCAACGAAAAATGGCGACCAGCCGGTCGCCATTCCTCATCTCGATGTCGCCGGACAATTACTGACAAGCCAGGCATTCCTCGTAATCGGTCTGTTCGCCTGCGTTCAGCTCGAACTTCGCCGCGTCGGCGGTGTTGTCCTTTTCCACGCCGCCGGCGAAACCGGCGCGCTGCACGCTCTTCGAACGCAGATAGTAGAGCGACTTGATGCCTTTTTCCCATGCCTGGAAGTGCAGCATCATCAGGTCCCACTTGTCGACATCGGCGGGGA
>CAYRBB010000079.1:0-4740 GCA_964422435.1 uncultured Sphingomonadaceae bacterium | reverse complement strand
ATCGCGGCGGGTTCCTGTTCCATGGCCGCGTCAAGGCGCTGGCCGATGCCGCTCGTGAAGGCGGGCTGGAGTTCTAAGATGGCTGACGAAAAGAAAACTGAAAACGCTCCGGAAACGACCGAAGCCGAAACCAAGACTGAAGCTGTGACCGAAACGCCGGAAGCCGCAGCCGCCAAGGCAGAGGCCCAGGTCGAGGAGAACGTCGAGGGCGCTACCCCGACGCCAAGCACGACCGAGAGCGAAGCCGCTGCCAACCAGTCGGCTGCGCAGGGTGCCGAAGGCCGTCCCCGTCAACGTGGCGGTCGCGATAACAATCGTGGTGGTGGTCGTGATGGTGGCCGCGGGCGCGGGCGCGGGCGTGATGACCGTCGCGGTGGCCGTGGTGACGACGATGGTGAAGAGCTGATCGAAAAACTCGTCCACATCAACCGCGTCGCCAAGGTGGTGAAGGGCGGTAAGCGCTTCGGTTTCGCCGCTTTGGTGGTGGTTGGTGACGGCAAGGGCCGCGTGGGCTTCGGCCACGGCAAGGCTCGCGAAGTGCCGGAAGCCATCAACAAGGCAACCGCTGCTGCGAAGAAGAAGATGATCCGCGTCGCGCTGAAGGAAGGCCGCACGCTGCACCATGATGGCACCGGCCATTTCGGCGCAGGCCGCGTGGTCGTTCGCTCGGCACCTCCGGGTACCGGTATTATCGCCGGTGGTCCGATGCGTGCCGTGTTCGAAGCGCTTGGCGTCGCCGACGTGGTGACCAAGTCGGTCGGCACCTCCAACCCCTACAACATGATCCGCGCCACGTTCGATGGCCTGGCCAACCAGTCTTCCCCGAAGGCTGTGGCACAGCGTCGCGGCAAGAAGGTTGCAGACCTTCTCGGTCGTGGTGGTGCGAGCGAAGCAGAGGCGAAAGCCGACGCTGAAGCGATTGCGGAGTAAGAGCAATGGCTGCCAAGAAAACTATCAAGATCAAGCAGATCGGTTCGCCGATCCGTCGTCCTGAAAGCCAGCGTAAGATCCTGATCGGGCTCGGCCTGAACAAGATGCACAAGGTTGTCGAACTGCAGGACACCCCTGAAGTGCGTGGTGCGATCAAGAAGATGCCACACATGGTGGAGATCGTGGAGGGCTAACCCTTCCGCTTTCCATCAGCGCGAGAACAGCGAAAGCGAGTGCAGATTATGAAACTGAACGACATCCGTGACAATGAAGGCGCCCGCAAGGGCCGTATCCGCGTCGGACGCGGCATCGGTTCGGGCAAGGGCAAGACCGGCGGCCGTGGCCAGAAGGGCCAGAAGAGCCGTTCGGGCGTGTCCATCAAGGGCTTCGAGGGCGGCCAGATGCCGCTGCATATGCGCCTGCCGAAGCGCGGCTTCAACAACCCGTTCGGCAAGGATTATGCAGAGGTCAACCTCGGCACGGTGCAGAAGCTTGTCGACGACAAGAAGCTCGATGCCAAGAAGGCTGTCGACCATGAAGCATTGAAGGCGGCGGGCGTGGCTCGCGGTGGCAAGGATGGCGTTCGCCTGCTCGGCAAGGGCGAAATCAAGTCCAAGCTTACCTTCAAGGTTGCTGGTGCTTCCAAGGCAGCTGTCGCAGCTGTCGAAAAAGCTGGCGGCTCGGTTGAGCAGACCGCCCCGAAGAAGGCCGAAAAGGCTGCCGCTGAATAATTTTTAGGACGCGCGGGTTCGACATCGGGCTCGCGCGTCCCTATCTAGCCTTCCTGAGCCGGGAGGGTCCGGCGTTCTGACCAGGTTCTGAAAGATTTTTCATGGCTTCACGCGCCGACAATATTGCAAGCTCACTCAGCTTCGCCAACTTCTCCAAGGCGACCGAACTCAAGCAGCGCATCTGGTTTACAATCGGTGCCCTGATTGTTTTCCGTTTCCTCAGCTTCGTTCCGCTACCCGGGGTGAACCCGGCGGCGCTTGCAACGCTCTATGAGCAGCAGGATCTGGGTGGCGGCATTATCGGTATGTTCAACATGTTCTCCGGCGGTTCGCTGGAACGTATGAGCCTGATCGCGCTGGGCGTGATGCCCTACATTACGGCGTCTATCGTCGTGCAGCTCGCCTCTTCGCTCCACCCCAGCCTGATGGCGCTGAAGAAAGAGGGCGAGGCAGGGCGCAAGAAGCTGAACCAGTATACCCGTTATGGCACGGTGTTCCTTTGCGCTATTCAGGGATGGTTCCTCGCCTCCGGACTTGAAGCCTTTGGCGCGCAATCGGGCATCCAGCCGGTTGTCGATCCGGGCATCATGTTCAAGATTGTGGCGGTCATCAATTTGATCGGCGGTACAATGTTCCTGCTGTGGCTTGGTGAGCAGATCACCGCACGCGGTATCGGCAACGGCGTTTCGCTAATCATTATGGCGGGTATTGTCGCCCAGTTCCCGACCTTTACCTTCCAGCTTTTCGAAGGCGGCCGTTCGGGCTCGATCAGCAGTGCGCTGATCGCATTCCTTGTGGTGATGATTATCATCCTCATTCTGGTGATCTGTTTCTTCGAGCGCGCCCAACGCCGCCTGCTGATACAGTATCCGAAGCGCGCCACACAGCGCGGGGGGATGCAGGCAGACCGGTCGCACCTTCCGCTCAAGCTCAACACCGCAGGTGTGATCCCGCCGATCTTCGCCAGCTCGCTCTTGCTGCTGCCGCTGACGATTACGCAGTTCGCCGGCAACTCGATTGACACGACGAGTACAGGCGGAAGCATCATCCAGACGCTGAACCAGTATCTGCAGCACGGGCAGCCGCTCTACATGCTGCTCTATGGCGTCGGCATCATGTTCTTCTGCTTTTTCTACACTGCCGTGGTGTTCAATCCGGAAGACACGGCTGACAATTTGAAGAAACAGGGCGGCTTTATCCCGGGCATTCGTCCGGGCAAGCGCACCGCAGACTATCTTGATTATGTGCTCAGCCGTATCACGGTGGTTGGTGCGATCTATCTGACGGCTGTTTGTGTCGTTCCCGAGTATTTCATCGCGGCCAATGGTCTTCCGCTGCTCCTTGGCGGTACCAGCCTGCTGATTACGGTCAATGTGACGGTGGATACGATCAGCCAAATCCAGTCGCACCTGCTTGCCCACCAATATGGTGACCTTATCAAGAAGGCGAAGTTGAAGGGCCGGATGCGCTAAGCTAGCGTCGGCGACTTAACGTCAACGGGGATTCGCAGCTTCCATGAACATCATCCTTCTCGGCCCTCCGGGCGCAGGCAAGGGCACACAGGCCAATCTGCTCGTCGACAATCACGGCATGAAGCAGCTCTCCACCGGGGATATGCTGCGGGCAGCGGTGAAGGCTGAAACCCGAGTTGGCCTCGAAGCGAAGGCTGTCATGGAGCGCGGAGAGTTGGTGTCCGATGCCATCGTGTCGGCGCTGATTGACGATGAACTGGCTGCGATGGATGCCGGTACTGGCGCGATCTTTGATGGTTTTCCCCGCACTGCTGCGCAGGCTGCAACGTTGGAAGAGATTCTGGCGAGGCATGATCGCAAACTTGATTTCGTAATCGAACTGGTGGTCGATGAAGAGGCGCTTGTGGACCGCGTGACCGGTCGTTTCACTTGTGCCAATTGTGGCGAAGGCTATCATGATCGCCACAAGCTTCCCGATGTCAAAGGCGTTTGCGACCGGTGCGGATCGACCGATTTCAAGCGACGCAAGGATGATACCGAGGAAACCGTTCGCAAGCGCATGATGGAGTATCGCGCGAAGACCGCGCCGATCCTGCCAGTGTATGAACCGCGCGGGATTGTTCACAAGGTCGACGGAATGGCCTCGATCGAAGATGTGACGACGGCTATCGAGAAGATCTTGGCTTCGGCCTGACAGTCGCGCTAACCTTCCTGCGAGTGTACAGGAGGGATTGCATGAAAGTTCAGAGCATTATTGGTGCGCTGGTTTTGGCCTTTTCGGCAAGCAGCGCCTCTGCCGAAATTATCGAAAGCGCGGATGGCGGGTTCGCGACGCGGCACAGCGCTGTCGTGGATGCTGATCGTGCTACCGTTTGGCAAGCTTTGCTGCACCCGGAAAACTGGTGGGGGCACACTTGGTCGGACAATTCGGCGAATTTGCGGCTCGAAGGCCAGGCCGGTGGATGCTTCTGCGAAACGTTGCCCGCAGTGGATGGTTGGCCCGCCGGTTCGGTCGAGCACATGCGGGTGATATTTGTCCAGCCGGGCAGCGCGCTGCGCATGTCCGGTTCGCTCGGCCCCTTGCAGACCGAGGGGCTTGCGGGAACGTTATCGGTCACGCTCGCCGATGAAGGCGAAGGGACACGCATCATTTGGGAATACATCACTGGAGGTCACACTCGGTTTCCACTCGCGCAGATTGCCCCCGTTGTGGACGATGTACAGGCCGAATTCCTCAGCGGACTGGTGGACCAGGTTGGCGGTGGCGACATCGAAGGTTAATACGGTTTTTGACTAGCGCGCAGCCTGGCGCTATAGACGACCGCACAGGATGGAAGGAAAAACGGGCTGCGGATTGCCGCATGCTCGCTTTCGCCTGTTGACGTAGAAGGGGAATCACCCTATCTGCGCTTCTCATTCGTTCATTTGCATAAATTTGCGTAATTAATCGTGCGCGTTTTCCGCGTTATGACCATGCATTTTTCGGTGATGGGCGAGAATGAAAGCTATGAGATAGAGGCAGGCTAATCGCTTGACGGATTTAGCAATTCCTCTGTGGAGCATGGAGAATTAAGTGGCTCGTATTGCCGGGGTAAACATCCCCACCA
>CAYRBB010000078.1:2656-4787 GCA_964422435.1 uncultured Sphingomonadaceae bacterium | reverse complement strand
AAGTTGGGCGCTTCTGCCGCCTTCTCTTCTGGATCGACCTTTTGCCCGTCGGTCAAATAGCCGGAGTTGATACTACTGGAGGTCGCCTCACGGATATTCCCAGGCTCGTCATGCGCCACGTAGTACATGTGATAGGTATTCCCAACCTTGGTGATGTCAGCATCGATTGTGTTCACCGAGGGATCAGGGTAACTGAGAATCTGTTTTGGCTCGCTGATCAATGTAGCGAAATCGTCGTTGGCGTATGCCCAGACCATATAATTCGGTCCGTTCCCGTCACGCGTGGTGAAGTACACCATCATCCTGTCGGCCGCAGGATCGTAGATCGTTTGCGGAGCCCACATATTGCCAGCATTGGCGTAGGCGGGGAACAGACACGAGACACAAACCTTGGCATGCGTCCAGTTTATGAGATCGTAGCTCTTCATCAGAACGAGGTTACGGTTGTTGCCCCACCCGTAGTCGTCACCAGGGCGTTCCCATTCGGTTGTACGATATCCCTCGCGCTGACCAAAAATATGGAGATCGGTCATTGCCAGATAGAACGCGCCATCCTTTCCACGAATGATGTGCGGATCACGGATTCCATGCTGGTCAGCGATGTCATATCCCGACAGGATCGGCTCGCCATCGTTGACGTCGGTCCAGACGTAGCCATCCCGCGAGGTCGCAAAGTAAAGCGAATGGGTGGCGTCTTTGAAGTAACTCATCAGGTACGCCGACTTCTCGCTTTGCGCGTCGGTCCGCACCATTTCTGTCGGCGCGACATTTTCGACCAGCCGAAGCTGGGGCTGGGAATTTGACAAGATTGTCGAGTGGCCGGAATTAAGCGATACGCACCCAACCAGCGGCATCGGAAGGATCAGGCTGGCCAGCGCCAGTTTCAAGTTCTTCATTGGGAAATCCTTCCGGTGAAAGTGGCCTCAGTCGGGCGTTATTTCCAGAATGGCGACGCCCCATGGCGGAAGGCTGGCAGGCGCTTCTTGTCCCGTGAGCAAATCGGTTCCCATTACCAGGCTGGGAGGTATGCGAATGTCGCTACGTGAGTAATTGAGAAGGTAGCGCACATGGTTGCCATTGGTCAGTTTCCCGCTGCGCACGATGAGCGGAAATTGGGCGCTGTCCGACCATTCGATTTCGGCCCGCTTCGCTGTATCGGCTAACAAGTCTGCGATTAGCGCGTCGGATGGCATGAAGCCAATGTAGGTCACTTCGCCCTGACCATATTTGTTTCGAGTGATTGCCGCATAATCGGGCCAAGAATGGTGCTCGAACCTAGCAAGGACCTCTGCCGTGGTAGGCTTAAGGAACTCCATCCACCAACGCACCTGTAAATCTTCGCCGGTATTACCATAGAGTTCGGTATCCAAGCTTACGCCCTTCGGTTCTGTGAAGAGCTGGTAGGTTATGCCCGCCGCTTCGGCGATTGCTCCGGGTTGCGTTGCGTAGCGCACTTTCGTGTCTACATCGGAGAAGCCGCTCTTGAAGGTGTAAACAAGGTGTCCACCAGCCTTCGCCCAATCATTCAGGCGAGCGATTTCCTCGTCACTGGCGGCATAGAGCGCCGGGACCACGATCATCTTGTATTGCGATAAATCTGCGCCCCCGTCGGGCGAGATGATGTCGGCCTCGATGTTCTGCCGATAGAGGGCGTCGTAATAAGGACGCATCACCTGGTTGTAATCAATATTGCCAGGCAGTCTGAACCAGTCGAATGCACTTTGCGCCCGGTTGCTGACATAGACAGCGACTTCGTTTTCCTTCTTCATATCGGCAAGTTTTGGGCCAAGTCGCTCGATATCTGCACCGATGCCCTGTGCCGAATAGTACAACTCATTCGGCCTGTAATCCTGCGTGAGGAGCCCGCGCCAATAAGTCTCAACTGCATTGGCAGTAGTCGCCCAATGCCAGTAGGCTACCATGTTCGCGCCCGAAGCAAGATGGCTGAATGCCTGCAGCCGAAGCTGGCCGGGATAGGGGGTCCACTGTGGAAAGCCCTGCGCTTCCGTCTCAATGACGTAATAATTCTGGCCAGCCTTGAGCGACCGCGTCAGGTCGCCGCCGAAGGCAATTTCGGTGCCGGTCAGATCATCTTGCGTAGGATGATAGATGTCGACACCGGCCACATCTA
>CAYRBB010000078.1:0-2556 GCA_964422435.1 uncultured Sphingomonadaceae bacterium | reverse complement strand
GTGCCGGTCAGATCATCTTGCGTAGGATGATAGATGTCGACACCGGCCACATCTAAGGGAGTTGCGGCTTCCCAGTGGTTGACCTCGGGTTGGACGCCGTAGGAATGACCGCGCCAGCCCAAATCGAAGTTCTGTGTAATGAACTGATGCGGTTTCGCATGTTTGCGGACGAGTTCAGTCTGCCAAGCGAGAAAATCGGTTACGAGGCCGCGTTGAAACTCCGAGAAAGCATTTGCAACGCTCGCATTCATTGTGCCGTTGGTCGAGGGAAAGTCCTCCCAGCGATTAATGCGGTTGCTCCAATAATTAAGCCCCCAAGCCTCGTTGAGAGCGTCGAGATTGCCCCATTTAGCCTTCATTGCTTCAACAAAGGCCGCCTGCACATTTGGACCAGCGGTGTTGTAGGCTTTGGTCTCGTTGTCGACTTGGTATCCGATGACCGTGGGATGGTCAGCGACATGCGCAATCAGGGCCTCGATAACTCGCTGGGCCGCAGCGCGATAGTGGGGGTTGGTAATGTCCATGTTCTGACGGTAGCCAAACTTGGCTTGGCCATCCGGACGCGTCACGAGGACGTCAGGGTGTTCCCGCGCTAGCCAAGTGGGAATGGCATAGGTTGGCGTTCCCACGATGATTTTGATGCCATGTTTCTGCGCGGCAGCAAGCATCCGATCCACGTGTGTGAAGTCGAATTGGCCAGGTTGAGGTTCCAGGGTCCCCCATGTCGATTCCGCAATTCGGGCAACCGAGATGTTCGCTTCCTTCATCAAGCGAAAATCCTCGTCCACGCGATCGACGGGCGTGTACTCGTCGTAGTAAGCGACCCCGTAGAGGATCGTGTTCGGCGTTCTGTCGATGGGAGCCTGCTGGGCGATGACCGTAGGCGTCCCGACGCAACCCGATGCAAGTCCAGCTAGCGCGGCACAAATCGCCAATCTGCGAATTCTCATTTTACCCTCACCCAGTCTTATTTGTCCGACATAACAGGGTGCGGCGAAAATATGCAACATTTAAGTTTCCAGTCGGACCGCATGACCTCTCCGAATGTGCCTCAGGAGCAGCCAGACTGTTACTGGGACGAGAAGCGCAATTCCAAAAGTCACGCTCTCGAGTTCGAGGCCGAGCCTCGAACTGACTTTGGGTTGAACAGCTTCCCAGATTCCGATTGCATAGTAGGTAATCGCCACAATCGAGAGGCCTTCGACTGTTTGCTGCAGTCTTAGCTGCAGCTCTGTCCGGCTATTCATGGCACCGAGCAGGTCTTGGTTTCGGCGCGCCAGTTCATCGTCGATCCGTACGCGCAGCCGGTTTGAAACATCGGAGTAGTCCTGGATGAGTTCGCGCAGTCGCCGGCTGAAAGCTTCGCACGTTCTCATCGCCGGGGCTAAGCGCCGTTCCGTAAAGTCGGAAAGAGACATCTTGCCCGGAGCGGCGGTTGGAGAGAGTGCCCGGATCCGCTCCTTCACAATGGCAAAGTATGCTGCGGTTGCGGACATGCGATAGCGGCTTTCGACGGAAATCTGCGAAAGCTTTGCTCCAATTCGATTTAGCTCGCTCATGGCGGTTTGCGTGTCGACAGCGTTCGCATCCAGACTTTCTGCAACGTCGGCCAGTTCTCGTTCGATTTTATCGAGACTGCCCATTGCCGTTTTTGCTATCGGAAGGCCGAGAAGAGCCATCTTCCGATAATTGCCGAGCTCAAGCAATCGTTGCAAAAGAGCAGAAGCCTCGTTTCCGGCTAGGTTCGCGTTCTCGACCAGCATCCTTCCGAAGCCATCGTCGTGTAAACGGAAGTCTGACCAGATGCGCGCTCTCCCGTCGAATACCTCACTGATGATCAGATCATCTTCACTGAAGAATTCAGTCCAGTCAGCTTCGAGACTGCCGTCGTGCGCAACCACCAGAGTATTCGTTGACCTTATGATCTCGCCGGGCAAAGCGAAAATTTTGGCTATGGCTTCCGAATATCCCCGTAGATCGAAATCTCGCGTCGTCTCGGTCGACTTTATGAGAGTGTATGTGCAAAATTCGCTGTGAGCCTCCCAAACGAAATCTAGAGATCCAATTCGTCCGGAGAAAAACCGTGCGTCAGTGGGCAAGACCTCGTTCGCAGAGCCGACGAGGAGACGAAGTCCTTCGGCACTCTGCTGGTAGTCAGCAATGAAAACAAATTGCACGACCTGCGCCGGGAGCGACAAGCTCGGCAACTTTCGCATATGCATTTCAGCAGACAATGCCGACCGCAGCGGATGATCGCGCCTCTCTTTTTCAGGTAGCTCAGGCGCCCGCTCGGCCATAACTCTCCCCGCTGCATTGCTCGAATTATATGTCTGACAATATAGTGGGTCAAGGATGTATTTGGGTGTCTGGCAGTCGAAGGTGTTCGGTGTGGAAGTCCACTTAGGATGGATCCACGTGGCCTATCACTCAATCTTCAAATTGCACGGCTTGTTCGGCAAGCCAAGCTAGGTGCAAAATGAACGATACAGATCGATTGGGATCTAGGCCGGGACAATCTTTATGAAATACTTGAACTAACGTTCGAAAAGGTGGCTG
>CAYRBB010000077.1:0-4996 GCA_964422435.1 uncultured Sphingomonadaceae bacterium | reverse complement strand
CGGCCTGAATTCTGAAAAGCAGACATTCTGCTAACGGCCCCAATTCTGCTCCCATCCGTGAAGGGCAGAAATCCAGCGCTCGCGGTCGGGAACTAGCTCTGCAAGCCATCAGGTCCCCAGAATTTGCTTATACACCCTATGCCTGCTCTGATGCTCAACAACCGCTTCGTAGGCGTCTTCAGGAGTAACGCTACGATCGAGCAGTCTGAAGTAGCTTTCTGTCAGGCGCGCATTGGCCTCAATTCCGCCATCGGTAGCCCCTTTCAGATCGCGGACCAAGAACTGAAGTTGTGGCATGATGCCGTTCGTGAACCCGAAACGCTCAAGCTTAGATGAATCGATAAGATTGGATAGAGCTGCGGTTTGAGCCAACCTTGCAGCGCGATGTCCCATGAATGCACTGGCTTTGCTGAACCCTTGCCCAGGATTGGCGATTACGTCGCTCAATCGCTCCTTCCGTGCCAAGCGAACCATTTGGAACCCAGGGGGCAACATACGGAGTTGCATGACCTCTTCGGCTCTTTCGCGAATGCCTTCCGGAAAGTTTCTGGACCCGTCTTGATTGTTCAGCACCGGGACGACCTTACCCAAGTCTTCGTATTTGCGCTCCAACCTTTCCACGAATGCGGAAGTATGCGCATTCGTGGATACGACTGCACAGACAATGATCTGCACTCCTTGATCCGAAAGGCTCCGCCACGCTGAGCCGAGGAAGTCCATGATAGGTAGGTCCGAACTGTCAATTCCTGCGCCTAGATCGAAGATAATCACATCATAGTCCTCCGCCCGCCTGGAAATCCATTCAGGAGCGGAGGTTGCTGACGCGCTCCAATCGAGCGTAATCACGTTCTCTTTTCCGACGCGCCTCAACAAACCCCGGTTGCCGTCGTCAACGCATACAAGACCAACCTTCAGGCCACTCAACGAAAGGGCCGCCTCAAGGCAGTCTGCGGTCTCCGTTTTGCCACTTCCTCCCTTTGGGCTTGCGGTGACCAATGCGGCCTTCAGCCTTGGCAGGTGTGATGGCTTGGCTATCCCCTCCCATTTTGATGTCGACCCCTGGGGCGCATTCGTCATGATCGTCATTCCCCGTCGTCTACCCAGCGCTGGGGCTTGCCGAAGAGGCCCTCATCTGAAGCGCTGATGTGAGCTTGTGCCATTGGTTGTGAAGTGGCCGGTTCACTCCGCGCAGGCACCGTCGACCGCGGTGCAATAGACTTCTCGCGACGGATGCGTTTGTAAGCGCTCTCGACTGCAGCGACCGACACATCGTCACCATTCTGAAGAGCAGCGGCAATATCGTGCCAAGGCATTCCGCGCTGTCGCGCCGCTTCGATCTCGTCGAAGGTATGTTCAACGCGCCCGACCACGGACTTGAGACCTCTCTTGCGCTTGACCGGTTGAGACAGGGCATCGACCGCGCCCTTTTTCCATTTCTTGACGTTCTCCATTTTCGCTCCCTAAATTGCACTCATCCTTTAGTGGAGCAATTGCTGAAAATTTTCCAGACTAGCTGATTATATTGATATCAATTGAGCACACGATACTTAATATGGCACAAATTGAGATCGAATGGATGAGATATATAAATAAGTTGCTTGCAAAATACTTTGCATGATGCATTCGCAACATCATGTCCTGTCTTGAATTTGTCGAAACTCGTGACATCAGTGTGCATATTGCGATACCGCCGTGTCGGGCTCTTGCTTGCGTTCGTACGCCCCAAGCAGCTGGGCGTGGGGATCATCGAGTGCGGGGTACCGCGCCGCTCGCTTGGACGCGCATTGCGTTCCTCAACACGTTGATTGCGGCTACGCCAAAGTCGGTAAAAGTGACCCCTCGCGAGCAGTTCAGGTGCAGGGGCTATCGATGGAGCTTTGCTGGTTCGCTGGCCCGCCAACTACCGGAAATTCGACAGATCGACTGTTCCCTTCAGGAGCGACCTCTTGTTGGCTGGAAGGTATGCCCCCTTGTCGAGACGATGGACTGGCTCGTTGACCTGGCCGTCGACTGGCCCAGCGAAGATGTCCGCGCGGCGAGAGCGAGTCTCTTGAAGCTGAACTTTGACCGTGGGCCGGCCGTTCTCGGAGCCACTATTCAATATTGTCCGACATCGTCCGTTGACCGGATCATGAATGCCACGATGGCGGTGGAGATGTCTGTTCGATATAGGCCCTTTAGTCTCTCGCGCGAACTGCTTATTCGCAGCATGAAGACAGCTCCCAGACCTAGAGGTTTGCCCGCTGCGAGCCTGTCCCCGAAGACTTCCGCACGAATGACTCAAGGCCGCTTTTACAGCGGTAATGAGGAAGCCGGGCCGACCGGTCCCCTGCCCGGGAATTATGAGGAAAAAGATAAGCAGGATGGGGCATGTACACATGCCCAAACTAGGCGTGCTCGGCGGAGAGCCTTCACGCACTTTGAAGGTGGGCAGTGGTGAAAAGGTCGCCAATGCCAAAAGCCGCGCCAACCAAGACTATTCCGGTTCGGTTGCCGATCAATGAGATCGCCCGCATTGAGAGAGAAGCAGCTGCAGCGGGCTTGTCCCGGTCCGGGTTCATTGCGACAGTGCTACGTGACCGCGAGCCATCGCCATATCCCGCGCTTGCCATCCTTGGTCAGGTCATTGCTATGCGCCAGTTGGTGCTGATTACACAGACGGTCACAGATGACCAGATCGACCATCTGACGGAACTCGTCGCGGAGCTTGCCCGCCTTACGTCCGGTGAGGTTTCAGAGCTGTGATAGGTAAAATCATCCGCATGAACCGAGGCCGGAATTTCGACCTTTCCCGATCTCGCAACGTTGAGAGAGTTCAGCGCCTGCGAGAGCCAGTTTTCGCTCTCACGCGCTATATCATTGACGCGGATCCGTTTCGCCTGATTGGTCTTGCTGACGATATTGTGTCGCTGTCTGATTACTCATTGGCCTTCGCAAACGCGGGTGTAGATCCAGGCGAAAAAGTCGAAGCTTTCGGCGCCCGAAATCTGGTGGGGAGGAATCTGGAGCTTTGGCAAGCCCAAATGCTGGCCGTGGCATCGAGCGCAAGGCGGGTCACGTCTCCGCTGCTCCACATCATTCTGTCGGTACCTGAAGATGAGGAATTTACCGCCGTCGAGCGTGATGAAGCGATCGATATTGTGTTGCAAACCTTGCGGCTTGATAGATGTCCAGTGGTCTGGGCGCAGCACTCCAACACGCGCAACCCTCACCTGCACGTCGCAATCGTCCGAATTGACCCTGTCACCCAAAGAGCTGCCGGCTCCGACTGGCTCGTCGAAGACCTTCATCAATCGATCGCGCTCATCGAGGAAAAACAAGGGCGCCGCCGAGAACCTAGCGGTCTCTACGTCGCGCGTGGAGGCGCGGTCTTCGATGCTGAAACTAATGCGATGGTACGCGATCCGAGTGGCCGCTACATCACTGACTGGTACGAAAGCAAAGGCAAGAAGAGGACCCGGCTTCCTGGTGAATTCCTCAATCACCGTTCTGAGCTGATTTCAGTCGCTAGCGATGCCAAGAGTTGGCCAGAGATCCACGAGGCCTTTGCAGAAATCGGAGCGACGTATGACGCCGCTGGAAGTGGCGCCCGCATTGCTATCGGTTCCGCTTCTGCGAAAGCGTCAAACGTTCATCGATCCTTGGCGCGCGGTGCTTTGGAAAAGCGCATCGGCAGGTTCGAGCCGGATATTGCTCGCATTGATGTTGAGTACGAGGCCTTCCGTTGCAAGCTGGATGCACAACTACAGCAATTGCGCCAGACCCGCGACTTGGCCTGCGAAGATCTGAAAGCATGGGAGAAGGCTCTGTCATCGGCTTTACGCAAGGATGAAAGAGCAATGGTTCGAGACGCAATTAGGCTTGAGGTTGCAGAGGCAAAGAAGGCTCTTCGCTCAGCTTACAAGGCGAGCATCAAGCGATGTACCGATCAACGGCTGTCAGCAGCGAGGTGGCATGCCGCGGGCAAACCGGAATACCAAGAGGTCCAGACGCCCATCGCATTGTATGGTGCGAGAGGCAATGGAGTGGAAGGGTTCACTGATCGGTCGCCGTCGCAAAACACCCGTGATCTTAAGTGGAGTACAGATTATCTCGATGACGAGGGTGCAACGCTCTTTGCCGATCATCGCGTGATCATCCTGTTGCATCAGCCCCGCAACGAAATCGCGGTCGACAATGCTCTGTTGCTTGCCGCTGCCCGGTGGGGTGATGTGTCACTGCAGGGGCCGGCTGCCTTTATCGAGTTGGCATCTGCGCGTGCCGCTGCCTTGGGAATAAGGGTAGTACACCCTGACGGGTTCCAAGCAGATGCTGTAATAGATCAGGAAGCCGCGCCTGCGCCCAACAAAGCTACCCCTTCCGGAGGTGCGCTAGAGCGACAGGCCAAAGAGCGGGAGGTGGGTCGGTTCATCCAAAACCTCGAAAAATATGACACATTGGCAACGCGTCGGAGGTGCAAACCTATCGAAGACGACCCTTATCACAGGCACGGGCCCTTGGAGATTTTCTATCGGACCAAGGCGGCTCCGGACCAGGACGAAAACACGGTGTTCGACCCGCATCCTCGCCTTCAGGAATTCTTGGAGAAACAGCGGAAGAAAACACTTGAGAAGTTTGAGAGAGCTATCGAAAGCGCGCAGCTTGAACGTGTTCCAGGCACTGCCAACGAATTGTTGGAGCAGATTGAATGCGAGCCAAGATTGCAACGGGCCGTAAATGCCATGGCCGCCGATCAAGACTTCCAAGAGATGTTACGGTTGGTCCGTGAACGCATGATAGAGAGGGACGCTACTCGACGAAACAATAGAGCCTTGGCCCGAGGACTAAAATCGAGTTCGTTTGGAAGCCGAGATAAGGCACCGGAAGAGAGCGGGTATAGTCTCGAGCAGCGTAGAAAGATCGTCGAAGGTACTGGCCCGGGTGGCCGAGGTTGATGGCGCAACGGTTTGACAATCGTTGCATGTGTCCCGGCTGGTGAGTGGCAGTTTTGGGGCCG
>CAYRBB010000076.1:0-5578 GCA_964422435.1 uncultured Sphingomonadaceae bacterium | reverse complement strand
GCCCGAGGAAATGGCCGAGCGTCTCTCCATGCCGCTCGAAAAGGTCCGCAAAGTGATGAAAATCGCCAAGGAGCCGATTTCGCTCGAAACGCCGATTGGCGACGAGGAAGATTCGCACCTCGGCGATTTCATCGAGGACAAGAACGCCATCATCCCGGTGGATGCGGCAATTCAGGCGAACCTCAAGGAAACCGTGACCCGTGTGCTCGCCTCACTGACCCCGCGTGAAGAGCGTGTGCTGCGCATGCGCTTCGGCATCGGCATGAACACCGATCACACGCTCGAGGAAGTCGGCCAGCAGTTCTCGGTTACTCGCGAACGTATCCGCCAGATCGAAGCGAAGGCGCTCCGCAAGCTCAAGCACCCGAGCCGGAGCCGGAAGATGCGTTCGTTCCTGGATCAGTAAGCGCCATGTCGAATGAGAATTACGAGCTTGGCGACAAGCTGTACCGCGCGCTCGCTGCACGCGATGTAGAGACATTGACGGCAATGATGCACCCCGATTTCATCGGCGACCTGACGCCGGGCTTGCCGCTTGGACTGGGCCGCAAGTTCGAGGGCTGGGATGTTATGCATCAGGATTACTGGGGCGTGATCGACGAGCACTTCGAAATGCAGGCCCGTGTCAGGCAGCTTTTGGCCTCCAGTTCGATGATCATGGCTTACGGCGACTATCGCGGGACCGCCAAGGCGACCGGAAAGCAGATTTACGCGCGTTTCGCACACGTCTGGCCTGTCCATGATGGCATTATTATGGGCATGCACCAGACGACCGATAGTGCGGCCTGGAACGAAGCACTGGTCCCCTAGGTTTCGGGAAGCACTTGTCCCGCTTGATCCTCTTCAACAAGCCGATGAACGTTTTGTCGCAGTTTACCGACCGCGGCAGTCCGACCGAGCGAGCTACGCTATCCGATTACATCGATGTGCCCGGTGTCTATCCGGCTGGCAGGCTCGACCGGGACAGCGAGGGTCTGCTTCTCCTCACTGATGACGGGCGGCTGCAGGCACGCATTGCCGATCCCAAGTTCAAGCTGGAAAAGACCTATCTGGTGCAGGTCGAGGGGGAGCCTTCGCCCGATGCCGTTCGCCAGCTTGCCGGGGGCGTTGACCTGAAGGACGGACGCACCCGCCCTGCCCGCGCCGAACTGATCGAAGACCCGCAGCTCTGGCCGCGCGATCCGCCGATCCGCTTCCGCAAGAACGTGCCAGACAGCTGGCTGCGCCTCACCATACGCGAAGGGAGGAACCGCCAGGTGCGCCGGATGACAGCCGCCGTCGCGCACCCGACACTGCGCCTCGTGCGCTGGAGCGTGGGTGACTGGTCGCTCGATGGCCTTGCACCGGGCGAATGGCGCGAGGCCTAGATCCAGCGGCGGACATTCGCGCAGTATTGCGCGAAGTCAGCACCGAATTTTTCCGCCAGCACCGCCTCCTCCGGCTTGATCTGAAAGCGCGTGATATAGGCGATGAAGAGTGCCACGTAGGCAATGCTGCCGAAATTCTCCTGCCAAAGCCCCCAGGCCAGCAGCATCAGGGCCATGCCAAGATACATCGGGTTGCGCGTGATGCGGTAAAGGCCGGAAACAACCAGCTTCTCGGCCTTGTCAGGTGACAGCGGATTGACGGTCGTCCTCGCGCGCGAAAATGCCCCTACGGCGATCAGGTCAAACGACAGCCCGATCACGCCAATCGCGCCTGCAACCCACGCCTTGGCGGGCAGGACAAAGCCAAGCTGCGGCACATGGCGCGACACCAGCCACGCCAGCACCAGGACAACAATACCGACAAGCGGGGGCGGAATACGGTTGTTCATGCCGATTTTGGGTCCTTTGCCTGCATGTTCTGCCCGATTGCCTACAGCATTTCACACACCCTTGGGAAATCAGCCGCAAAAGGGTGGAGAGAATCGCTTTGGCTCCCTATGTCGGCAGCCATGCGTATTGCCATTGCCTCAGACCACGCCGCGACCGACCTCAAGGCCGAGCTTCGCGACTGGCTTATCGAACAGGGTCATGAAGTGGCCGATCTTGGAACGCAGCCTGGCGAAAGCGTCGACTATCCCGATTACGGCAAGAAACTTGCGGACGTCGTGGCAGACGGCACGGCTGAGCGCGGAATCGCCCTTTGCGGCAGCGGCATCGGTATTTCCATGGCGGTCAATCGCAACCCGGCCTGTCGCTGCGCCCTGGTGTCGGAGCCGCTATCCGCAGCCCTCTCGCGCGAACACAACGATTCAAACTGCATCGCCATGGGCGCGCGGCTGATCGGGGTGGAGATGGCCAAGGCCTGCGTCACTTCATTTCTCGAAACCGAATTCGGCGGCGGTCGCCATCAGCGCCGCGTCGATAAGCTCGCCCATTCGTAAAGGCTAACGAAACATGGCAACCCAAGAAATCTCCGCGCCCGACATGACGCGCTTTTGGTCTGATACGCTGGCCGAAGCCGATCCCGAGATCGCTGCTGCGGTGGACAAGGAACTTGCCCGGCAGCGAGACAAGATCGAGCTGATTGCATCAGAGAACATCGCATCCAAGGCCGTGCTCGAAGTGGCAGGCAGCGTGTTCACCAACAAGTATGCGGAAGGCTATCCGGGCAAGCGGTATTACGGCGGCTGCGACTATGCGGACGTGGTCGAAACGCTGGCTATCGAGCGTGCGAAGGAGCTGTTCGGCTGCAATTTCGCCAATGTGCAGCCCAATTCGGGTTCGCAGATGAACCAGGCGGTGTTTCTCGCCCTGCTGCAGCCGGGTGACACCTTCATGGGGCTGGACCTGAATTCGGGTGGTCACCTCACCCATGGTTCGCCGGTCAACATGTCCGGCAAGTGGTTCAATCCAGTCGCATATGGCGTGCGCAAGGATGACGAGCGCATCGACATGGACGCAGTCATGGCGACAGCGAAGGAACACAATCCCAAGCTGATCATCGCGGGCGGCACCGCCTACTCGCGCACCTGGGACTGGGCAGCTTTCCGCAAGGTTGCAGACGAAGTTGGTGCCTATCTGATGGTGGACATGAGCCACATCTCCGGCCTCGTCGCAGGCGGAGCGCACCCTTCGCCCTTCCCGCATGCCGATGTTGTCACCACCACGACGCATAAGAGCCTGCGCGGTCCGCGTTCGGGCGTGATCCTGTGGAACGATGAGGAACTGACCAAGCCGATCAACATGGCGGTATTTCCCGGCATGCAGGGTGGACCACTGATGCACATCGTGGCAGCCAAGGCCGTCGCCTTCCGCGAGGCGCTGCGTCCCGATTTCAAGGACTATGCCGCTGCCGTGGTCGAAAATGCCCGCGCTCTCGCTGCCAGTATCGAGGACAACGGCTTGCGCGTCGTATCCGGCGGAACGGACAATCACTCCATGCTTGTCGATCTCACGCCGATGGATGTTACAGGGAAAGCCGCTGAAAAAGGTCTCGATCGTGCTTATCTCACCTGCAACAAGAACGGCATCCCGTTTGATACGCGTAGCCCATTCGTCACCAGTGGTATTCGCCTTGGTACGCCTGCTGGCACCACTCGTGGATTCGGCGTGGACGAATTCCGCCAGATCGGTGCTATGATTGTGAAGGTCGTCGAAGGCATGAGTCGCAATGGCGACGAGGGCGACGCCCAGGTTGAAGAAGGCATCCGCCGCGAGGTCGGAGAGCTGTGTGCCAAATTCCCGGTCTATCCCGGAAGGTAGAAGAGAAATGAACGACCCCCAGAAGAATAATGAGATTGACCGCTACATCCTGCGCGATGCCGTGGATGAGGCAAAGGCAATGGGCCGCGAAGGGATGAAGCATCCTTCCACCAAGCCCGTACTGATCGGCGGTGCCGTTGGCGCGGCTGCGGGTGGCCTGTTGCTTGGCGCATGGCCGCTGGGTCTGATCGCCGGTGCCGGCATCGTGCTTTACAAGCGTGTGAGGCCATAACGCCGCATGCCCGATAGCAGCCGATGAGATGCCCATTTTGCGCGCATGATGACAGCCAGGTCAAAGACTCGCGCCCCACCGAGGACAACACCGCGATCCGCCGTCGCCGCCAATGCGAGGGCTGCGGGGCACGCTTTACGACCTTTGAGCGCGTCCAACTGCGCGATGTCTTCGTCCTGAAATCGGGCGAGAAAGGCGGCGAGCCGCGCCGCGAAGCATTCGACCGCTCGAAGATCGAACAATCTGTCGCCCTCGCCTGCCGCAAACGCGACATCGATCAGGAACGTATCGACCAGCTTGTATCCGGAATCCAGCGGCAAGTGGAAACGGCAGGAGAAGGCGAAATCGCCGCAAGCCGCATCGGAGAAATGGTGATGGACGGGCTGCGCCAACTCGACAGCGTGGCCTATATCCGGTTCGCCAGCGTCTATCGCGATTTCAGCGAAGCAAAGGATTTCCAGGAATTTGCCAGTACGGTTCGCGATGTCGCGAGCGAATAGCCAGCCCATAATTGTTCTCGTCCGCCCGCAACTCGGCGAGAATATTGGCAAGGCCGCGCGCGCGATGCTCAATTTCGGGCTGACCGAAATGCGCATCGTCAATCCGCGCGACGGTTGGCCCAATCCTTCTGCCGGACCAGCAGCATCGGGCGCGGACGTGGTGCTGGAGAATGCGCAGGTTTTCGACACGACGGCAGAGGCGGTGGCCGATTGCGCGCACGTCTATGCTACGACAGTGCGTAAGCGCGGCGTGACCAAGCCTGTGCTGACGCCGGAGCAAGCAGCGCGCGAAGTTCCACAGCAATCGGGGCGTACAGCGTTCCTTTTCGGACCGGAACGCTCAGGCCTTGAAACAGAGGATGTCGCACTCGCCCGCACGATTGTGACGGCACCGATCAATCCTGAATTCGGCTCGCTCAATCTCGCGCAGGCCGTGATTCTGGTCGCTTACGAACTTTCCAAGTTCGCCGACCTGGCAGTTCCAACTGGGGAAGATCTGCTGCCCCCTGCCCCGCAGGCCGAGTTGGAAGGCCTGATCGCGCACCTTGAGGGCATGCTGGAGCCAAAGGGATACTACTTCCCCGAAAGCCGCAGAGGAGCGACGCGACGAACGCTGCGCGGTGTGCTCACCAAGCCGGGCTGGAACCACCTGGAAGTCCGCACATTGCGCGGGGTACTTTCCGCGCTGGAAAAACCTCCGAGAGAAGGCGATTGAATTCAAGCCCCGAATGGAAGCGGGTTCAGCCGCAATTGAATAGTAAAAGCTTCTCTCGGTAACCTGATGGCGCACAATTGGCACAACGATCACACTAACACCCCAACCCTTGACTTTACGCCCTGCGCAGCTAAATGCGCGCCTTCGCTGAAATTGGCCCCGCACCCCGGTGAAGCGGTGGCCGCGTCATTTATTTCGGAATGGCGGTGCGATGCCGGGTTGAATGGTCGCCCCCATTTCGATGAGCGGAGTGGGCGGGCGATCCAGTGAATTGAAAGGAATCGACTTATGTCGAAGCGTACGCGTGCGAAGCACAAACTTGACCGCCGGATGGGTGAAAACATCTGGGGTCGTCCTAACTCCCCGGTCAACAAGCGTTCCTACGGCCCCGGCCAGCACGGTCAGCGCCGCAAGGGCAAGATGTCGGACTTCGGTCTGCAGC
>CAYRBB010000075.1:0-5951 GCA_964422435.1 uncultured Sphingomonadaceae bacterium | reverse complement strand
CAGCAGGCGCTCGATTACGGGACGCAGATGGTGGCGGGTGTGACGCCGGGCAAAGGCGGCTCCGAGCACCTTGGCCTGCCGCAGTTCAATACCGTGCGTGAAGCCAAGGAAGCCACTGGCGCCACCGCGAGCTGCATCTACGTGCCGCCGCCCTTCGCTGCCGACGCCATTCTCGAAGCGATCGAGGCCGAGGTCGAGCTGATCATTACGATTACCGAGGGCGTTCCGGTGATGGACATGATCACCGTGAAGCGCGCGCTGACCGGCTCCAAGTCGCGGCTGATCGGCCCGAACTGCCCCGGCGTGCTGACACCGGAAGAGTGCAAGATCGGCATCATGCCGGGCAAAATTTTCCAGAAGGGCAGCGTCGGCGTCGTTTCACGTTCTGGTACGCTGACCTATGAAGCCGTTCACCAGACCACTGCCGTGGGCCTCGGCCAGACGACTGCGGTCGGCATTGGCGGCGACCCTGTGAACGGCACCAATTTCATCGACGTGCTCGACCTCTTCCTTGATGACCCCGAAACCAAGTCGATGATCATGATCGGCGAAATCGGCGGCAGCGCGGAAGAAGAGGCTGCAGAGTTCCTGAAGCAGGAAGCCGCCAAGGGTCGCAGCAAGCCGACCGTCGGCTTTATCGCGGGCCGCACGGCGCCTCCGGGTCGCCGCATGGGCCACGCGGGCGCCATCGTTTCCGGCGGCAAGGGCGGCGCGGACGACAAGATTGCGGCGATGGAAGATGCGGGCATCCGCGTCTCCCCCAGCCCCAGCGAGCTCGGCACCACATTGGACGCGATGCTGAAAGAACTGGCCTAAACCAAACCGCACTACGCGGTGCAAAAGGTGCCCCATGGGTAACGAACCAAAAAACTTCATCCCGGAAATGCCCGACCAGGACGGTCCGCAAGAGGGCCCGAGTTGGGGCAACCCGCGCTGGCCCCTGACCGACGACACAGCCGATCTCGATGCGGCGATGGACCCGACCGATATGGTCGCGGTGGTGAGGGAAGCAGCTGCTAAAGCGGGCAAGCCGACCGACACAGCCGCCCTGCAGCATGCCGCGGATTTGTCGAACAAGGCGATGACGCTGGTGCGTTTATATCGCGTCCGCGGGCACCTCGCAGCCGATCTTGATCCGCTTGGCCTTTCGAACAAGCAAGGAGATCCGCAGGACCTTACGCTGGAATTCCACGAGCTGGCAGGCAAAGAGACGGAAGAAGTTTACGTCGGCGATGTGCTCGGGCTGGAGTGGACTACTGTCGGCGCGCTGCACCAGCGGCTCCGCGAAGTCTACTGTGGCAAGGTTGGCCTGGAATACATGCATATCGCCGACACCAGGGAACGACGTTTCCTGCAGGACAAGTTCGAAAGCCCCGGTGATACAATCCAGTTCACGCCCGAAGGCAAGCGCGCCATATTGCAGGCGGTGATCCGTGGCGAGGAATATGAAAATTATCTCGCCAAAAAATATGTCGGTACGAAGCGCTTCGGCCTCGATGGTGGAGAAGCGATGATCCCGGCACTGGAAGCGGTGATCAAATATGGCGGCTCTGACGGAGTGCGCGAGATAATCTACGGCATGGCCCACCGTGGCCGACTGAACGTGCTCGCCAACGTGATGGCCAAGCCATACCGCGTGATTTTCCACGAATTCTCCGGCGGCTCTGCCAATCCGGACGATGTCGGCGGCTCGGGCGATGTGAAATACCACCTCGGCACCAGCACGGATCGCGAATTTGATGGCATCAAAGTGCATATGTCGCTGGTCCCCAACCCATCGCACCTTGAAGCGGTGAATCCCGTCGTGCTCGGCAAAACCCGCGCACAGCAGGCCATGCATGACGATCTCGCCGCGCATGAAAAGGTGTTACCCGTCCTGATCCACGGTGACGCTGCCTTTGCCGGCCAAGGCGTTGTATGGGAAAGCCTTAGCCTGTCGGGCGTATCCGGATATGATACTGGCGGCTGCCTGCACTTCATCATAAATAACCAAATTGGCTTCACGACCAGCCCGAAATTCGCCAGGAATTCACCCTATCCGTCCGATGTGGCCAAAGGTGTTCAGGCCCCGATCCTGCACGTGAATGGCGACGATCCCGAGGCGGTCACCTTCGCCTGCAAGCTGGCTGTCGAGTATCGCCAGAAGTTCAAGCGCGATGTCGTGATTGACATGTGGTGCTATCGCCGCTTTGGGCACAATGAAGGTGATGAGCCGAGCTTCACCCAGCCGCTCATGTACAAGGAAATCCGCAAACATCGGCGCGTGTCCGAAATCTATTCCGAGCGGTTGAAGCGCGAAGGCGTGATCGACGAAGGATCGACACCTGGAATGCGGCAGGAGTTTATTTCCCATCTCGATGAAGAATTCGAGAAGGGGAAAGACTACAAACCCAATGAGGTCGATTGGTTCGCCGGCCGCTGGAGCGGCTTGCATAAACCCGCCGACCCGGAAACCGCACGTCGCAATGTCGACACAGCTCTTCCCAAGAAACTGTTCGACAGCTTGGGCCGCACGCTGACCACCGTCCCTGAGGCTCATACCGTCCACAAGACGCTGAACCGCGTGCTCGATGCAAAGCGGGACATGTTCTCCAGCGGAAAAGGTTTCGACTGGGCGACTGCTGAAGCGCTGGCATTCGGCAGCCTCGTTACCGAAGGATTCGGCGTTCGCCTGTCCGGCCAGGATTCGGGGCGCGGCACATTCAGCCAACGCCATGCGATCTGGGTCGATCAAGACACGGAAGAAAAATACATCCCGCTGGCCACGCTGCCACATGGCAAATTCGAAGTATATGACAGCACATTGAGCGAATTTGGCGTGCTTGGTTTCGAGTATGGATTTGCCCTGGCCGACCCCAAAACGCTGGTCATGTGGGAAGCGCAGTTCGGCGACTTTGCAAATGGCGCACAGATCATGATCGACCAGTTTATTGCTGCTGGTGAAGTGAAATGGATGCGCGCCAATGGCCTCGTAATGCTTTTGCCGCACGGATATGAAGGTCAGGGGCCGGAGCATTCCTCCGCCCGTCTTGAACGATTCCTGCAGCTGTGTGCGAACGACAACATCCAAGTCTGCAATATCACCAGTCCGGCGAATTATTTCCACGTGCTCCGTCGGCAAATGCTCCGTCCGTTCCGCAAGCCGATGGTCATCATGA
Source organism: uncultured Sphingomonadaceae bacterium (assembly GCA_964422435.1). Lineage (GTDB taxonomy): Bacteria > Pseudomonadota > Alphaproteobacteria > Sphingomonadales > Sphingomonadaceae > Alteraurantiacibacter. The sequence continues at coordinate 2,793 of CAYRBB010000075.1, read as the reverse complement.
CACCCAAGAGCCTGCTGCGCCATCAGGATGCGAAATCGGATGCCGATGCGTTTATGGGCAAGAGTCATTTCATGCGCATCCTGTCCGATCGCAAGGAGATCGACGACAAGAAGATCAAGCGCCTCGTGCTGTGCAGCGGCAAGGTTGCTTACGATCTTATGGAGAAGCGCGACGAGGAAAAGATCGACGATGTCTCGATCATCAGGATCGAGCAACTTTATCCCTTCCCCGGCGAACCGCTTGCTGTGCGGTTGAAGCGCATGACCAATTTGGAAGATGTCGTCTGGTGCCAGGAAGAGCCGCACAACAACGGTGCATGGTTCTTCGTGCAGAACCGGATCGAGGAAGCGCTAACTGCAGCCGGGCACAAGGGTATGCGCCCAAGCTACGCCGGACGTGAGGAAGCGGCCTCACCCGCCACAGGATTTGCCGCGCGCCATCAGGCGCAGCAGGAGGCGCTCGTCTCCGTAGCGCTGGCCCTGTCCGAGCGAGGCGCCAGCAATGCCAAGCGCAAGTCGCGCAAGTAATCTCAGGAAGCCAAGGAAAGACAAGCAGATGGCAACCGAAGTCAAAGTTCCCACACTGGGTGAGTCGGTCACCGAGGCCACCGTTGGCGAATTCCTAAAGCAGCCCGGCGATGCCGTGGCAGCGGACGAACCGATCATGAGTCTGGAAACCGACAAGGTGGCAGTAGAAGCCCCCTCCCCCGTTGCCGGCGTAATTGAAAGCTTCAAGGTCGAAGTCGGTGATACGGTCGAAGTCGGTGCAGTCATCGCAGTGATTTCAGAAGGCGCTGCACCAGCAGCCAAAGGCGAGGAAGCCGGTCGCGCCGCCGAAGAACGCGAGGAGGGAAGCGAAAAGCGGGACGATGGTGGAAAAGCCTCCTCCACTGATGGCTCAGTGACCATGTCTCCCGCCGTGCGCCGCGCCGTGATCGAACACGGCGTCGACCCGACCACCATAAAGGGCACTGGCAAGGATGGCCGCCTGACCAAGGAAGACGTGCTCGCCGCCGCCAAGGCGAAGACAGCGGCTCCCGCTGATGCGACCAGCGAAGCCGCACCTGCAGCGGGTGTACCGACCACCGCCAAAGGCGATCGCCGCGAAGAGCGGGTCAAGATGACGCGCATGCGCCAGACCATCGCCAAGCGTTTGAAAGGCGCGCAGGACAACGCCGCGCTTCTCACTACTTTTAACGATTGCGATATGACCGCGGTGATCGAGGCACGCGAAGCTTACAAGGAAGTCTTCGCCAAGAAACATGGCATCAAGCTGGGCTTTATGTCCTTCTTCGCAAAAGCGGCTTCGCTTGCGCTCAAGGATGTGCCGGCAGTCAACGCCTATATCGACGGCGACGAGATCGTTTATCACAACTATGTCGACCTCTCGGTTGCCGTGTCCGCGCCCAACGGTCTGGTGGTTCCGGTCGTGCGCAGCGTCGACCAGATGAGCTTTGCCGAGATCGAGCTTGCCATTGCCGACTATGGCAAGCGCGCCAAGGAAGGCTCGCTGACAATGGAAGACATGAGCGGCGGTACGTTCACCATTTCCAATGGCGGCGTCTTCGGATCGCTGATGTCGACCCCGATCATCAACCCACCGCAGAGCGCCGTGCTCGGCCTGCACCGTATCGAAGACCGCCCCGTTGCGGTGAATGGCGAAGTGGTGATCCGCCCGATGATGTATCTCGCGCTGAGCTACGACCACCGCATTATCGACGGTCGCGAAGCCGTGACCGCGCTTAAGATCATGAAGGAAGCAATCGAAGATCCCATGCGGATGCTGATTGATCTTTGAGGTTTGAACGTTGAAGCCGCCTTGGGAAATCGAACCAGAAAAGTATGCGGACAAGTTCTGGCTGACGGCCAAGAGCGAGTATCGCGATGCTTGGCGCGATTGGTTTGTGCAACTTACGCCGGAAGCGCAGGCAACATATAGAGCCGGAAACACACCACCCAAAGTTTGCGATGGCGCATTTTACGACATATTTGGTCATCCTCCATACGACCCTCAGAAGTTTGCGGATGGCTTTCGCGACGAAGAGGGAGACTTGCCAGCACCTTGGGTAGCATTTCCCAAGATCCCTATGGGATCAATCGGCTGGAGAATGGGTCATGGAGAGGACTACTGGTTTGTCTTCGATGAATGGTTCAAGGCTTTAACGCAATCCGAGCGGCAAAGGGTAAAGGCAAAATATCCGGAACCCTCGGAAGTCCAAGAAGGCTTGCCATGGACTGGTTTTTACGAGCGGAAAGAACGCAATGGCTAATCACGAATACGATTACGACGTCCTTGTTATTGGTGCTGGCCCCGGCGGCTATGTCGCCGCGATCCGCGCTGCGCAGCTGGGGCTGAAGACCGCTTGTGCGGAAAGCCGCGAGACGCTGGGCGGCACCTGCCTCAATGTCGGCTGTATCCCTTCCAAGGCGATGCTCCACGCGTCCGAATATTTCGATGCGGCGGCGAACGGCACCATGGCGGAAATGGGCATCGAGGTGACGCCGAAGCTCAACATGGACAAGATGCATGAACAGCGGCTCGATGCGGTGGGTGGCCTCACCAAGGGCATCGAATTCCTGTTCAAGAAGAACAAGGTCGACTGGAAGAAAGGCCTCGCCACTTTCGTTGACGCGCACACCGTTGACGTGGGCGGCGAAAAGGTGACGGCGAAGGAAGTGGTGATCGCCACCGGTTCTTCGGTCACCCCGCTCCCCGGCATCGAAATCGACAATTCCAAGCATGTGGTGGTCGATTCCACCGGCGCGCTCGAACTGCCCAAGGTGCCCAAGGAAA
>CAYRBB010000074.1:0-6220 GCA_964422435.1 uncultured Sphingomonadaceae bacterium | reverse complement strand
ACGAGTCGATTGCCAATGGTATCGACGCACTTGCGATTGGTGACACCGCAATGGCGATGGGCAATTCGACGACCGCTGTTGGCGGCGAGAGCGTCGCTACCGGTCCGGGTGCCACAGCGTTCGGCTGGCAAACGTTTGCTGCAGAGCGTGCCACGGCATTGGGCCATCTGGCGACGGCACAGGGCATTCGCTCGATCGCTGTTGGCGAGAATGCCGATGCACAGTCCGATTTCTCGACTGCCATCGGCAACGAATCGATTGCCAATGGCATCGATGCACTGGCCGTGGGTGACACTTCGATGGCAATGGGCAACTCGACCACCGCAGTGGGTGGTGAAGCTGTCGCCACCGGCCCGGGTGCCACCGCCATCGGCTGGCAATCCATGGCGCTTGCCGAGCGCGCGCAGGCCTTTGGTCATCTGGCCACCGCACAGGGAATCCGTTCGTTGGCCATCGGTGAGAATGCCGATGCACAAAGCGATTTTGCAACCGCCATCGGTAACGAGTCCATTGCCACCGGTATCGACGCCATCGCGCTCGGGGACACCTCGCTGGCATCAGGCAATTCGACCACGGCCATCGGTGGTGAAAGCATTGCCATGGGCCCGGGTGCAACAGCGCTTGGCTGGCGCTCGGTTGCCGATGCGGAACGCGCGACCGCGCTCGGCCACCTGGCCGATGCCGGTGGCGTCCGCTCCGTCGCCGTGGGCGAAGCGGCCAATGCTTCGGGTGACGGTGCGATTGCGATCGGCAACGAGTCGGTTGCGTCGGGTACCAACTCGGTCGCGATTGGCAACGGAGCGACCGCCACGCAGGACGGACAGGTTGTCGTAGCAAGCCTCGATACCAGCACCGGCGCGCAAATGGGCCCGGTGCAAGTCGTGACGGCGGATTCCAATGGCACGCTCGGCCTTGCCAGCATTCCGACGAATATGGATGTCATGGCCAACACGGCAGCAATCGATGTCAATTCCGGACTGATTGCCACCAACACAGCAAACATCGCGGCAAACGCTGCGGCGATTGCCGATTTGCAGGGCCAGCAGGTAACGCTTTTCGATCTCGCCAATGAAAACGCTCGCGGCGTGCGCGAAGCCAATGAAGGCGTAGCGCTGGCACTGGCGATGGAGTCGCCAACGCTTATGCCGAACCAGACCTTTGGTGTGGCTGGCGGCTTCGGCTACTATAACAACCGCGTGGCGGGTTCGGCCAGCGTAGCCGCCCGGATCAGCGACAATGCCTATCTGACCGGTGGCGTCGGTGTCGGTTTCGACCGCGGCGAGATCGGCGCCCGCGCAGGCTTCCAGGCTGCCTGGTAACACGCCACTCTTGGGGGGGCTCCTGATTGGACCGGGAGCGCGGGGCCGGAGCGGAAAGCTCCGGCCCCGTTTTCTTATGGCGCGGTTTTCGTAAGCCTCAATCCGAAGGGGGGATAGGGGGCGTATCCCAGAACAGTGCAACCTCGTTCTGTTTGCCGGTCATCTCATAGCGGATAAGGGCAATAGGCAAGCGGCCGGCAGCCATGAATTCATCGTGAAAATCGCGTAGGATGAAATCCTCGCCGCGCTGCATTGCCACATCGGCCAGCAGAGCATCCATCTGAAGTTTTCCGATGGTGTAGGCGACACCGTAGCCAGGCGGGCGGCGCAGATAGATTTCAGCATCGACCCTTGCGACGTCCTCGTCCAACCACGGTGTCTGCGCGCGCATGAAATCAACCGCCTCGCGCACGTCCCAGATATTGTGCTGCATGTAGACGTCCGCCGGTACGCGCGCGGCTCGGAAGATGCCGAACAACATCATGTATTCGTCGGCGCGTGGTGAATGCGCGGTGCCGCCCGCCAGCATCGTCGCTTCTTCGAGATAGGTCGCCCATCCCTCCGCGCGCGACCCTTCGGAATAGCGCCCGCGAATGGGCCGCGTATCGCGCGCCGCCAGCACAGCGTCGAAACGGTGGCCGGGGATGACCGCATGGACATGGTCGGGAATCGGATCGCGAAACTGGATCTGCTCCCAGAAATTGGGGCCAGTCGGCCGTTCGATATACGGAGTATTGGCGCCCAGCTCGCCAACATAATCGGGAATGGTGATGAACTCCTCATCGGCCAGGAACTGGCGCACGATCCGGTCGGTTTCGGCGATGCGGCCTTCCTGCTGCTCGCGACTGATCGACAGCGCGATTTGCGGTTCTTCGCGGTTGCGATGGCGCAGCAAGGCGAGCGCGGCCGTCATCCGCTCGTGCTCGCGCTCGGCCAGAACGAGCATTTCGGCAGCCGGTATGGGGATCATTCGCACGTGGCGGATAAACCAGTCATAGCGCGCTTCGCCGACACCTGCGGCGGCGGTCATGTTGGGCCGCTCGGCCACCATCCAGTTGCGGAAGTCGACCAGAGCGGTGCGCGCCGCCTCGATATCGGGGACGAGCTCGGGCTGGTCGGCGCGGGCGCGGGCGAGCAGATCGTCATACCAGCCGATGATGCCGGGGGGCGGCACCTCCCGATAGGGATGGTAGTGGTTGACCCCGTCACTGTTGTCGAGATTGTGCAGCGCCAGGTCGGCATAATCGCCAGCCACATCTGTCAGATTGGCGCGTGCGCCGTCGAGCATGGGCGGCACGGCGGCGAGCTGGGCGCGAAGCTGTGCAAGATCGTCCCCGCTCGCGGGCACCTCGGTAAAGGCGACACGCATCAGCGGATCGAGATAGAAACCGGGGTCACGCTCCCAAGGGCGCAGTACATCGAGATTGAAACGGTAGCCGTTGAGCATGGCGCGAACGACGAGGAAATCGACCTGCTGCGCGCGCGGCCAGCCGGCGACGTTCATCGCGTCGAGCCGGTCCTCGAAGACTTCGAGCCCTGCAAGTTTCTCGGCCATCAGTGCGTCCGCGTAGGCTTCGCCCACACGGGCTCCTGAATCCAGCACGACGGCATTGGTGAAGGCCGGCACCATGTATTCCCGCAGCTCATCGTGGAGTTCGAGCAAGTCGTCATAGCTGGACTGCGCTTGCGCGGGGATGCTGACCAGCACCATTGCCAAGAATGTCATGAAAAAGCGCATAGGATTCTCCCTCGAAGCGCTTTGTGCGCGAGCGGAGTTGCCGTGTCCACCCGGCGCCTTGTTAGCTTGGCCTGGTCATTCCTGAATGCGGAGACTCGGCCGAGACTAGAGCCAATCCGCGGATCCGTTCACGGATCGGTGCCTCGTGTGCCTTATGCAAGCGCTTCTGAAAACCCGGGCTGAGGTTAAATCACGGGGCGACCACCTCATTCTTGCATTTCAAGCAACCATGGTTTTGTCCGAATTGACGAATCTTTTCGATACGTTAACAAAGTTCGCGACAATCTGGGGGGTAAAACATGCGTCGCATTACTTCTTTATTTGCTGCTCTGCCATTCCTGGCTTCTTGTTCGTCACTCGGCATCACGGGGCCGAGCCAGAACTCGGGCCAGATCGAATATCGCATTGCTGAACCAATAGCGGTTACCGAGGCACAGATCACGAGGGCATCCGGGGATGCGCCTTTGGCGCCGGCAAGGCTGATCCGGCGCTATTCCGGCGCTCGCGAGCCATTCAATTCAACACCCGCCGACGTAGCTTCGCGCGACATTTTTTCCATCACTCTGGAGCAGGCGGTGTTGGGTGGGTTTATCGGCGAACAGAGGTTCGCCCAGCCGGCAGAGGTCGCGATCCTGGCCAATGCCTTCGAGTTCGACGCTAATGGAACCACTGACGGTGGAGCCCGCTTCTACGAGTTTCCGGAATTTATGGGGCCACGGTCTGGACAGGACGGGTCGCCCACAGATGCCGCTGAAGGCTTCAAGTTAATCTACTTTTCTTCGGACGTCTATCTCTACCAGCCTCTCAACTTCAGTGCGCTGCCAATTATCCCGCCATCTGCATATAACGGCCGGCCTATCGGTATCCAGATCGTTATACTCGAACTCGATCGCATGTCAGGACCGTTGAAGAGCCTGTTACGAGAACTCGCTAGTCTCGGCCAGGCATCAAATGCGGCAAATGCGGCACCAGGCCTCGGCAGTGTTGCCCTGGAACTCGGCACCTCGCTTCTTAGCGGCAATATCAATAATGATGACGTGATCTTCGAGTATCGCATGGTGTTATATCCCCAACACCTTGCGCGGAGCCAGACGGCGACCGCTTCCGAGAATGCGCTCGCGACTTTCCAGCCAGGTAGATATGTCCTGCGACGGGTTGAAGACCGGCAAAGCCAAGTCCCTTGGGATGATCTGCTCTTAGACCACAATACTGCGCGACTTTACGCATCCAGCACATCGACCCGACATCCGCCCGGAGAGGAGGTGCGTGAAGACACCTATGTCGTTTTCAATGTTACACGACACCCGCCAGGTACGCCTGAGGCGGCATATCATTTCCGCAATCTTGCACAGTTCGATGAAATTCTTGCTGCAGCATCACAGACCGACGGATCAGAATCGCTCGATGTCCTTACAGAGAATCTGGGACAGCGCGTTGCGACCGTGCGATCGGAAGCCTGGCTTGCCCAGCTTCGAGGTGAGTGGATTGCCTTGCGCAACGCGTTGGTCGATCTCGGCACGAATCGCTATCCGGGCTTGGACCCCCGCGTGACGATTGTCGAAGCGGAAAGGTCGGATTGCCCGATTGGACCTTTGGCGGATTTGCAATCCAACTGGACACAGGCACGACTGCTTGCCCGGCAATCGGCGGTCAGCTTTGTTACCTCTTTCAAGGCCGCGCTCCGGGCAGGGGTAACGACCGAAACAGGCTCGGCGAGCCAGTTTTCCGCCGAGGACCAGCGTTTGCTTGTCGACCAGCTGGCATTGTTCGCCGTACCGATGGACAGTTCGCTCGAGGCGAATTTTGCTTCGACGCAGAATTTCTTGACGGCCTACATCACGGGAAAGGACGGAAGCGAGCTGGCGCAGGCGCTTACCGGTGCTGTCCAGAACGTGCCGCGCGAATATTCGTGTAGTGGCGCAAGGTCTCGTGGCTGGGTGACGGACTGATCGTTTTCTATCGCTCGGGATCGGTCTCTGACACCACCCCATTGACCGAATCCAACACGTTACCTATATGCCCCCCATTCGCCGGAGGGCTTCGAGCAAGCCGCACCTTTACGCGGGGGTGCAGCAAAGAACGGAAGTTCCGGCATCTGCGTGAGACACGGATAGAATTAAGGCTGCGATAGCGGTGCCCGCAGTGGTGCCTCATCGATGGCCTTTTCTGCGTCTCGCGCGAGTTCCCGCTCACGAAAATTTCCGCGCCCGCATGCTCGCTGGCGCATACACGCGAAGAAGAGGCCGTTCCACATTATGGCGACCAAGGCGAAAGCCCCTGAAACCCAGGGTTCCAAGAAGAAGCGCATCCGCAAGATTTTCGGCGACATCCACGAAGCCGTGGAAATGCCGAACCTGATCGAGGTGCAGCGCGAAAGCTACGAACAGTTCCTGCGCTCCGATCCGGCAACCGGCTATGTCTCCGGCCTCGAGAAGACGCTGCGCAGCGTTTTCCCGATCCGCGATTTTGCCGGTACCGCCGAACTGGACTTCGTGAATTACGAGCTCGAGCCGCCGAAATACGACACGACCGAGTGCCGCCAGCGTGGCATCACCTATGCAGCCCCGATGAAGGTGACGCTGCGCCTGATCGTTTTCGAAGTCGACCAGGAAACCGAAACCCGTTCCGTGCTCGATATCAAGGAGCAGGACGTCTACATGGGCGACATGCCGCTCATGACAGGGAACGGCACATTCATTATCAACGGCACCGAGCGCGTGATCGTATCGCAGATGCACCGTTCGCCGGGTGTGCTGTTCGACCACGATCGCGGCAAGACCCACAGCTCGGGCAAGCTCCTCTTCGCTGCCCGCATCATTCCGTACCGCGGTAGCTGGCTCGACTTCGAATTCGACGCCAAGGACATCGTCAACGTGCGTATCGACCGCAAGCGCAAGCTGCCGGTCACCGCGCTGCTCTATGCGCTGGGCCTCGATAGCGAGGACATCCTCGACCACTTCTACAACACCGTCACCTGGAAGCGCGCGACCGGCAAGAAGGGCGAAGGCTGGAACATCCCCTTCGTCGCCGAGCAGTGGCGCGGCCAGAAGCCGGCGTTCCCGCTGATCGATGCCAAGACCGGCGAGGAAGTCTTCCCGGCAGGCCAGAAGATCAGCCCGCGCGCCGCCAACAAGGCGGCCAAGGACGGTCTCGAAACGCTGCT
>CAYRBB010000073.1:0-6896 GCA_964422435.1 uncultured Sphingomonadaceae bacterium | reverse complement strand
AAGGCCATACTGGACGGGTGACGCGGAGCATGATGGAGCACACGCTCTACCAGCCATCGCTGTTGTCGCATCAAAATAGGCGTTGGGGCCGCAATCCGGCGCTTGGGTCTTCTGGATGGCTTGTTGGCAGTGCGTCCGTCGGGCTTCTTCGCGAGAAAAAATTCACGATAGGGGTCTGGTCCCCAGCGGCCTACCCAGTCACGAAGGAACTGGTAAGGCACACCACTTAGCGCAGAAAGATGACGGAGCGAGAACACGACCGCTCGGTCGGGCGCGCTAGCGGTGATTCGCGTGCCGATCTTGGCAGCGGTCGCCAACACCGCCGGATCGACGCCGAGTCTGCGACCAATCTGCTTGTAGTGCTGCGGAGAGAAACTGGACATCGACTTTGACCCGAATGGGTTCGTCTGGGCACGCGTCGGTAGCCCGGCGCTCGGGCGTTAAGCCGATGCGTGCCCAGCCGAATGGCTGGGCGGTGGCTCGACCGTAGGGCTTCGGCAATCCTAACCCAATTGAACGGTTCCTTGCGGCGACCGTCCAATCGCTCTCGTGAGCACGAGCTTCTCTCGTGGCCTGCTTAACCCCGCAGCGAGATCGGGTAATAGACTGAAACAGCGTCGAAGGGAACATCGCGGTCGGTGGGGAGCACCTTCGCCGCTGCGCGCAATTCTGTCAGACCTTGTTTTGTTATTGTGCCGGAATCTGTGATCCATTCTGCGGATCTAAAAGTCGATAGCAGGCTTTCTACCCGGCTCACCTCAAGTCCGGTCCGACTGGCGAGCATTACACTTCCGCGCAATCCGTGAGAAATCGTCGCAAGAAGTAGAAGGGCCTCTCGCGCAAGAGACTCAAATTTTGCGAGCACATTTGCGTCAGCGAGAGTCGGGTTATTGAGAGCAAGCAACCGGTGACTGAAGTCGGCAGTTTGAGAAGGCCGATCGAGCAGATCGAATTCGACCCCGGAGCGCTGCGGAAACAACGGATTCCAATCGCGGCTTGAATGCCAAAAGATTGGCGGCGTGGTGTTGGGACAGCCATGGCCAAACGCAATTAGCGTTCCCGCGTTTCGATAGCCAAAGGGACCAGCGTCATCGTGGCAAGGGCGCGGTTCGTGGTATTCGCACAACGCTCGAAATTGCGTGTCATCGGCATCAATATCCCAGATGGTAGGGGCAATGCGGCGCACAATTACTTCCGGGCCAATGCGATGGCTCTTGATGCGATCTAGACCCTTGGGACTAGTCGCATAGGCTATCACCAATACCTCAAGCGGTACGCTACGATGTGAATACCAACTCCTGAACGATTCCGTGCGCCAAAGCGCGTCGAGCATGCGACGGATGCGGGTTCCTGATCCGATCATATCTGTGACAATCGCAATACGGCGCGTGGGCCCTCGACTCTTTACAGGTCGCAGTCGATCAGGTCCGGGCGTGAGAAGTGCCTGAATGTCCTTTCGGCGAGATAGCTCGCTGAGCAGTTGGCCGATGATCCCTTCACTCCCGACGTAGGGCGAACCACGTATCGGCTTCACGAGATCAGGGCCCTTTGGGCCAATTGCTCGCTTCACTTTTCCAGGCTTCAGAGTTGGAAAGAAGCGCGCATTAGGATTGAGTTCGCGCTCTCCGTAGAGCGCCAACCTTCCCTTTTTTGCTTGGCGAGCTATTTCACTCGCCATCCAACCGCGAAAATCTGCTGTGGAGACGAACTCGAAGCTGTCGAGCAGACGGATGGCGTTCGGCACAAACTCAGGCCGGAATTGGCGCAGCCATGCTTGACCCTTTTCGCTCTCCGAAACTCTCATGACGCTATTGGACATCGCAACGTCATCGTCGTCAATCGCCAAACTGGATTGGCGCTCAGACCGTTTTTGCCCAGCAAGTCTTACGACCTGCTCTATCCGCTGCGCGGACCGGGCCTGTAGTCCCGGCCCATTCGGGTGACGATCAGGAGCATTCGGAAGTTGAGCGGGAGTTTCTGGAGGACGCGCTCTGTCCCGCGCTTCCAGCGCTCCTGAGGGCGCGGCATTTTTGAGCTAACCCGCAGGCACTCTTGTCTCTCTCATTGCCGGACGCCCGCTGGCGCACTGATCGCGCGCGCAGGGCGTCCGGCGGCTTCGCGCCGCCGCAAGGTTGCCGGTTGTGTGTGCGGATCGCTGGCGCGACCCTTGCGCGGGAACGCCAAGGGCTTCGCCCTCTCGTTCCCGAAACCGCAAATAGACACCCCCGGGTGGCGGGCTGACGCCCGCTGGCCCGCGCCAGGGCATCGATTTGCGGTTTTCCCTCCCCCTCCCATCCTCGCCGGAAGGCAGGCGGCATGGCTGACGCCATGCTCCCCAGCGGTAGCGATGGTCTGTTTGTGGAGGGCATTGCGCTAGTCGTGCGCGTTGAGAGCGTCGCTCACAGTCACCGTACCAGAGCAATAAGCTCCCCATGCATCCATGAGCTTCACACGCATACCGGGGTCCTCTTTGGTGCCAAGGTATGTGGTACGGCGATAGGCAGCTTGCACCGCGTCGGGCGTCTTGTGCGCCAGCGCCGCCTCTACCACCGCGTTAGGGAAGCCCGCATTCGCCGCCCAGTCCGTGAAGGCCGAGCGAAAGCCGTGGACGTGAAAGGGCTCCTGCATGTCGCGCAGCACCTTCAATAGCGTCATGTCGGACATCGCTTTGCCCGTCGCGCCGGAAAAGACGACTTCGGCCTCTTCGACCTTGAAGGCATCCGCCTTTGCAAGCACGCCCATCGCAGCCTCGGAGAGCGGGACGACATGTGCCTTGCTGCGCTTCATGTGCTCGGCGGGGATCGTCCAGAGGCGTTCCTCCAGATCGAACTCTTCCCATGTCGCGAGTCGGACCTCCTGCGAGCGCGTGCCGGTCAGGATGAGGAGTTCGAGCGCGAATCGTCCGAAGGATGGCTTGCGCCTCAGTGCGGTCAGAAATGCTGGAATGGCGACATAGGGCATCGCCTTGCGGTTCTGAGTCTTCTTGATCTGCCGTGGCAGGCCCCTGCCCGCTTTCAGGCTGCTGTTGCCAGATGGCGCTTCGATCGACCGCCAACCCTTGGCGTGCGAATAGTCCAGTACCGCGCAAATCCGGTTGCGGACCTGGCGGGCGGTTTCCGGGATTTCCTGCCAGATCGGCATCAGTAGGTCGATGATGTCAGCTGCGGCGATACTGCCAGTTGGCATGTTGCCAAGCTTGGGGAAGGCGTAGTTCTCCAGACTGGCCAACCACTGGCGCGCGTAAACAGCGCTCTTCCAGCCCGCCTCGTTTTCGGAGTGATACTGTGTGGCGGCTTCTCGGAAGGTCACTTTGGCGGCAGCCTCGTCCTTGCGCTCCGTGAGGACATCGCGCTTTTCAACCTTCACGGCCTTGCGCAGTTCGTTCGCTTTCTCGCGTGCTTCGGCCAGTGTGACCAGCTTTGCGCTCCCCACTCCGATGTCCCGACGCTTCCCGTCCTGCTGGACTCGGAGCAGCCATGAAGCGGAGCCGGTTTTCCCAACTTTGAGAAAAAGACCGTCCCCGTCCTGGTACGTGCCGGGATTCGCCAAAGCGGCCTTCACCGCCACCGCCGTGAGCTTGCCCATTTTTCTTCCCCACATTTCCGCAGGCCGTTCCGGAAAGTGCAAGTGTGGGGAAACACCAATCTTTCCCCACACCTTCCCCACACTAGGCCTCGGTTGCGGGTGGATCGCGATGGCTGTGTGGGGACGGAATAGACGCAACATACCGCAGAAATCCATGGGTTTCCATGGATTTCTGGGGATGCAGATAGATGCTGAAAGAAGGGCCGGTGGTGGACAGGGCTGGATTCGAACCAGCGTACGCTTGCGCGGGCAGATTTACAGTCTGCTGCCTTTAACCACTCGGCCACCTGTCCACACCGGTGCCGGAAGCGAGCATTTGCTCGCATGGTGAGGCGCGCGCTCTGCGTGCCTTCCAGCCGAGAAGCGCCCCTTTGGCGAAGCACCGCTTGCCTGTCAATGGGGCTACTGGCAGGAGGCACCGAGAAACTGAACGGCAGGCGAAGTATCATGGCAAAAAGCAAAGGCAAGAAGGCATTGCGCGGTCGCGCCGGGCGTATGCAGGGTGGGCGTGGTTCAGGCCGCGCCGCGAAAGGGAATGTTCGCCTGTGGGGCCGCCATGCCGTGGAAGCAGCGCTTAAAAATCCGCGCCGCCAACACCACAAGCTCTGGGCCACACTGGACGGTATCGCTTCGCTTGATGGGGAACTTCCGCCTGATTTTCCGCTGGAGCGGGCAGAGGTCGCGGACCTTGGACGCCTTGTCGCCAGGGACGCGCCGCATCAGGGGCTGGTCCTCGAATGCGCCCCACTTGACGACTTACACTTGTCTGACGTGATGGATGCTGACCCGGCACGACCGCTCGTCGTACTCGACCAGGTGACGGATCCACACAATGTCGGCGCAATCCTCCGTTCAGCTGCAGCCTTCAATGCCGCCGCCATCGTCACGCAGGATCGCCACGCGCCAATCGAAAGCGGGGTAGTGGCGAAGTCGGCATCCGGCGCGCTTGAGAAAGTGCCATGGGTCCGCGTGGTGAATCTCGCGCGCGCATTGGAGGAAATGGCGGACGCAGGCTATTGGCGCATCGGCCTCGCCGGTGAATCCGAAACAACATTCTCCGAAGCATTGCCGGCCGGCCCGATCGCAGTCGTGCTGGGCGCGGAGGGCGAAGGCATGCGACATAATGTCACCCAGCATTGCGACGCCCTTGCCCGCCTGCCGATCAGTGAGGCCATGGAAAGCCTCAACGTTTCCAATGCCGGAGCCATCGCGCTCTACGCCATTGCAACGCGGTGATGGCAGGCCATAAAGAAAGGGCTGTCCCGCAGGACAGCCCTTTCATCTATCCGGCCAGCCAGCAGGCGGCCGCCCCCCCCCTCACGCAATCAGTTGACCGCGTCTTTCAGGCCCTTGCCGGCCTTAAACTTCGGCTGCGTCGATGCAGGAATGTTCATGGGTTCGCCTGTGCGCGGGTTGCGGCCCGTAGATGCCTTGCGCTTGGCGACAGAGAACGTACCGAACCCGACCAATCGCACCTCATCTCCTTTGGACAGCGTTCCTGTGATGGTTTCAAAAACCGCCTCTACAGCCTTTGTCGCATCATTGCGCGAGAGGCCGCTGGAATCTGCTACAGCGCCGATCAGTTCGTTCTTGTTCATTTTTTGGAGAACCCCCTCACTTGGATTTCTTTTGAATCTTTGACTCGAAAAGCGAAGTTTCGGAATTGAGCGATTTTACGCCGGTCTGTCAAAGGCATTCCTTACCGAATCGCTTCTTTTTTCGGACAGTGTGAAGCAATCGAGCGTTGCGCTGCCAAAATATTGCCCGCAGCGCGCGATTGCCGAAAGACGACAAACCGCGCGCCCGGTATTCAAACCGGCCAATCACGGAGCTTGTCGAATCAGTGTGCGGTAGTTGCAGGAGGTGTTCCGCCAGCATGGCCTTGCGGTTGGCTGGCAAGATCGTCCGCCTCTGTCCATTCTATTGGAGCCGGGATCGCGGTGAGCGCGTGCTCCAGCACCTGGTCCACATGATTAACCGGCACGATCTCGAGTCCTTCTTTCACATTGTCCGGAATCTCGGCGAGGTCTTTCTCGTTCTCTTCCGGAATGAGCACCTTCTTGATCCCGCCGCGAAGCGCCGCGAGGAGCTTCTCCTTCAGCCCGCCAATCGCGAGTACCCGTCCGCGCAACGTAACCTCGCCTGTCATCGCGACATCCGGTCGCACGGACACACCAGTGAGCGTCGAAACGATGCTCGTCACCATACCGATACCCGCACTCGGCCCATCTTTCGGAACCGCACCTTCGGGCAGGTGGATATGCACATTTTTGCGCTGGAAAATGCTCGGTTTGATGCCATAGGCAGGCGCCCTAGCCTTCACGAAACTGAAGGCGGCAGCGACGGATTCGTTCATTACCTCGCCCAGCTTACCAGTGGTCTTCACCTCGCCCTTGCCTGGCGTAGTGACGCTTTCAATAGTGAGTAGTTCTCCGCCTACCGATGTCCATGCTAGGCCGGTGACGGCACCGACCTGCGCCTCTTCTTCCGAGGACCCGTGCTTGAATTTCCTTACGCCCGCAAAGTCACCCAGATTGTCAGGCGTGATGGTCACGCTTTCCACTTCTTTCTCGAGGATTTTGCGAAGGCTTTTGCGCGCCAGATTGGCAATCTCGCGCTCCAGCGTACGTACACCAGCTTCACGCGTGTAATACCTGATGAGATCGCGCAACCCGCCCTCGGTCAGCTCGAATTCGCCTTCCTTTAGGCCGTGATCTTCGACTTGCTTGGCAATCAGGTGCCGGGTCGCAATCTCAACTTTCTCATCTTCGGTGTAACCTTCCAACCGGATAATCTCCATGCGATCAAGCAGTGGCTGCGGCAGGTTGAGGCTGTTCGCGGTGGTTACGAACATAATGTCCGAAAGGTCGATATCGAGTTCGAGATAGTGATCCTGAAACTTGTTGTTCTGCTCAGGGTCGAGCACTTCCAAAAGCGCCGATGCCGGATCACCGCGGAAATCCTGACCGAGCTTGTCGATCTCGTCGAGCAGGAACAACGGATTGCTCGTCCCGGCCTTTTTCAGGTTGGACACGATCTTGCCAGGCAGCGAGCCGATATAAGTTCGACGGTGGCCGCGGATCTCGGCTTCGTCCCGTACGCCGCCTAGCGACTGGCGAATGAATTCGCGGCCCGTCGCCCTGGCGATGCTCTTGCCAAGGCTCGTTTTGCCCACGCCCGGCGGGCCGACGAGGCACAGGATCGGGCCTTTCAGCTTGTTGGTTCGCGCCTGCACGGCAAGATATTCGATAATCCGGTCCTTGACCTTGTCGAGCGCGTAGTGATCGGCGTCGAGCACTTCCTGCGCCTTG
>CAYRBB010000072.1:0-7143 GCA_964422435.1 uncultured Sphingomonadaceae bacterium | reverse complement strand
ATGGCAGGATCGATATTCTTGTAAACAACGCCGGGATCGCGCGCAGCGAGACACCAGCTGAGGAAGTCTCCGATGAACATTGGCTCGAAGTTATCGACGTAAACCTCAACGGTACCTTCTGGTGTGCACGGGCATTCGGCCGAAAGATGCTTGCATCTGGCGGAGGTGTTATCGTGAACGTCGGCTCCATGAGTGGCTTCATCGTTAACCGCCCACAGGCGCAGAGCTATTACAACGCCTCCAAAGCGGCTGTGCATCAGTTGACCAAGAGCCTTGCCGCTGAGTGGGCGGATCGGGGTGTCCGGGTCAACGCAGTTGCTCCAACCTACATTGCCACTCCGCTCAACGCTTTCGCGGATCGAGATGGTGAGATGTATCGCCGTTGGATCGATGGAACCCCGCAAGCCCGATTGGGAGAACCAGATGAGGTTGCAGCAGTGGTACTGTTCCTCGCGTCCGACATGTCGAGCCTGATGACCGGTTCGATCGTGTTGGCTGACGGCGGATACACCTGTTGGTAGGGGGCGATCAGATCTATGCGGGGGTGGAGCTTGGAGGCACTAAGTGCATCTGCATTCTCGCGCGCGGACCCGACGACATCCTCGCCCGCGAGATAGTTCCTACCGGCACAGCTGAAACCACTCTGATAGAGATAGCCGCAATCTTGAAGGGCTGGCGCGCCGAATACCAGATCGCATCACTCGGGATCGCGAGCTTCGGCCCGCTTGATCTGGACCCCAGCTCCCCAAGGTATGGACAACTCACATCAACTCCCAAAGCCGGTTGGCCGGGAGCCGACCTGTTGCAGCTTTCCGGCGGCCTTCCTTTGACCATTGATACAGACGTTAACGGGGCCGCACTGGCCGAAGGCTATTGGGGAGCAGCTACCGCAATTAGGGCGTGGTGCTATATAACAATCGGAACGGGCGTTGGTGTAGGGACCGTAATCGATGGTTCTCCTATCCATGGCATAAGTCATACCGAAACGGGGCACATGCACATTCCCGCCACAGGATCATGGGCGGGGAATTGCCCATACCATGGAAACTGTGTCGAAGGGCTCGTAAGCGGGCCCGCGCTATCCGCACGGACCGGTATGCCCTCTTGCGACATTCCCGATAACCATCCCATATGGGATGACGTCGCCAAAGAGATCGCATGGCTCTGTCATAATCTGGTTTTCACGGTCGTGCCGCAGCGAATCGTATTCGGCGGCGGAATCATTCAGCGTAGACCGCACCTGCTTCCACGCATCCGTGACCATTTGCGCTTGAGCCTCGCGGGTTATGCGTATGGTGAGGACGTAGGAGGGCAAGTCGACAACTTCCTTGTCGGCGCAGAACTTGGCGATGATGCCGGCCCCCTTGGAGCGGTGGCATTGGCCGCCACGGCAAAGACTCTCTGACGATCTGCAAAGCGCCCAACCTTTCATATAGGTTCAAAAGCTATATTACAGGTCATCCAGACGGGGCAAAGAACCCGCGGGGAGAGGTAATTGGCATGAAGATTTATCGTATTGCGACCCTGTCGAGCGTGGCTGCCCTAGCAATCGTGGCGAACGCCGCTACCGCTCAGGTCAGTCTTGATGATGATACCATGGCGGATCAAGGTGAAGTCACTGACGATCCGGTTACGGTCGACGATGCAGAAGACAGCAATGTCATTGTGGTCACGGCCCGCAAACGCGAAGAAACCCTTCAGGACGTCCCGATCGCGGCGACGGCCATCGACGGAGACACGCTGGCCGCTCGCGGAATCAACTCGGTACGCGAGGCGGCAGTCCTTTCGCCAGGCCTCAACATCAATAGTGACGGTGCCGGCCGTGCGTTTGTCGCCATTCGCGGTGTCGGCGTCACGCTGGTTCAGTCGGTCCAGCCGGGTGTCGGCTTGTTCGTGGACGGCATCTACCGCCCCAATACGGCCTATCTGAATAATCCTCTCCTCGATATCGAGCGGATCGAGGTGCTTCGCGGACCGCAGGGAACGCTATACGGCAAGAACACTCTCGGAGGCGCGATCAACGTGATAACGCGTCAGCCGCGCAACGAATTCGAAGGTCGCGTGAGCGCGAGTTATGCGGGATCGGACGACCAGCTTATCCTTGCCGGTTCGCTTTCGGCGCCGATCGTCGAAGATGTCTTGGCCGTAAGAATTGCGGCTTCGCATCAGGAACAAGACGGATTTGCCCGCAATGTGCTTCTGGATGCGGATGCGAACCCCTTCAACAGCGATTCCATCAACGGCACCATCAGACTGACGCCTGGCCAGGTCGAGTTGACCGTCAACGGCTATTACGACTGGATCGAATCCGTGAACATTCCCTACGCACGCATTGCCGGGCCGCAGGACTATTCTCGAGATCTGACGTTCAACACCTTGAACCGTGTCGACCTCGAATACCGCGGCATCAATGCACGATTGGCGGTTCCGCTCGATGGCATCGATAGTACGCTGACATTGATCGGTGCCTACGATGCTCGCGACAACACGAATATCGAAGGGGACGTCGATTTCGGACCAGGTGACTTTGCCCGCGCCACCGGTGGCGATGAACTTCGGACCAAGACCGCCGAGTTGCGCCTCGATAGCGAATGGTCGGGCAGCATCTCGACACTGATCGGTCTGTTCTACAGCCGCGAGGAAGTCGATGCATTCGATGTAACGACATTGTATCCTGCATTCTCTGGTCTTCCTTTCGACATAGTGCGTACAACAACCAACCGCACAGAAGCCGACACTTACGCCGTGTTCGGAACACTGTTCTGGGAGCCGTCTCCTGATTGGGAAGTCGCACTCGGTCTTCGGTACGATCATGAAGATCGCGCGGCGAATGGATCGGTCATTACGGCCCTTGGACCGCTCGGTGAAAGTGGCGGACCGCTCCCTGAGGCACGTATCAAGTCGAATGAAGTGCAGCCGAAGGTCACTGTCACTCGCAACTGGTCCTCAGATTTCATGACCTACGCATCGGTTGCGCGAGGATATCGAGGTGGCGGCTTCAACGCACCGACGGCTCCGACGCGTACTTACCGGGGAGACAGCGCGTGGACCTATGAAGTCGGTGGGAAATACTCATCACCTGATGGTCGCGGAAGTCTCGCGGGTGCGGTCTTTTACAACGACTATACCGACTACATCGGTCTAAACTCTATTGCTCCGGCGGCCGGTGGCGGCCTTGTCACTGTCGATCTCAATACCGGAGATGTGGAAAGTTACGGTATCGAGCTGGAAGGGCTGTTCCGTCCGGTTCCGGCCTGGTCGATCAGCGGCGGCCTGACGCTTATGCACGCGCGCCTTACAGACTCGACTGCCTACACGGATACTACTGGCAGAACGCTGTCATCTGACCGTCTGACATTCCAGCCCGATTGGAGTGCCAATTTGGCCACCGACTACACCTTCGACCTCGGTGGAGGGGAATTCGTTCTCGCAGCCAATGTCACCGGCAAGGGCAAACGTCTGGCGGCAACGCTCAATGAAACGACCCCGACTTTTCTCGACAGCTACTGGCTTGTCGGTGCTTCCGCCACCTATCGGACGGGGCCGGTCGAAATAGCCGCGTTTGTGAACAACGCCTTCGATGAAGACTATTGGGAAAGCTACATCGAACGGACGACTCTTGTCCTCGCGGGACTTCCTGCATCCGATCTCGGCATCCAGGGTGACGGACGCCGCTATGGCGTGCGCGCCAGCCTCCGGTTCTGATACAATGGTCTCCCCCGCACAGTCGCAGGCGCGGGTGAGCCTGCCCGAAAACTTCCTTTCCAGGCTGGAGCAGCAGTTTGGTGCAAAGCTCCAGACTGGGGAGGCTATCCGTGAGCAGCATGGCTCGAGTGAATCGCACTACGAAGCCATGCTCCCCGACGCGGTTGTCTTTGCCGAAGATCGGGAGGATGTTGTCGCTCTCGTCGAAATTTGTTCGGATGCTGGCGTCCCGATTGTGCCCTTCGGTGCGGGAACATCCATCGAGGGCAATGCTGCTGCAGTTCATGGCGGCGTATCGCTCGATATGACGAGAATGGACCGGATTGTAGCGGTCAACTCCGAAGACTTTGATTGCGTGGTGCAGCCGGGAGTGCGGCGCGAACAGCTCAATGAATATCTGCGTGACCAGGGCTTGTTCTTCCCGATCGATCCCGGTGCCAACGCAACGCTTGGAGGCATGGCGTCCACTCGGGCTAGTGGCACCAATGCCGTTAGATATGGAACCATGAAGGACGCCGTCCTGGGGCTCGAGATCGTAACAGCCCAGGGCAAGATCATCCGAACTGCGAGGCGAGCTCGAAAATCGGCCGCCGGCTATGACCTGACACGCCTTTATGTGGGTTCTGAAGGCACGCTCGGGATAATTACCGAAATCTCCCTCCGCCTTCACCCGATCCCGGAGGCCATATCGTCTGCTGTTTGCAGTTTCGAAACACTGGACGGCGCTGTCGATACCGTTGTCGAGTCGATCCAGTGCGGCATTCCTCTAGCCCGCGTTGAAATCCTCGACGCATTGCAGATGCGCGCGGTCAATCGCTGGTCGAACCTCGACTATCCTGAGGCGCCAACGCTGTTCTTTGAGTTTCACGGGAGCGAAGGTCACGTGGCTGAACAGGTTGATACGGTGAAGTCACTTGCCGGGGCCAACGGTGGAGGTGAATTTGCATGGTCGAACCTCCCCGAAGAACGCAACAAGCTTTGGCGCGCCAGACATGAAGCCTATTATGCGGCCGTGAACCTGCGCGAAGGTGCGATCGGTTGGGCGACCGACGTTTGTGTGCCGATGAGCCGCCTCGCCGAATGTATTGCCGAGACGCACAAGGACCTCGCAACCGCAAGCATGCCGGCGACAATCCTCGGACACGTGGGTGACGGCAATTTCCATGTCGTTTTCTCAATCGATCCAAATGTTCCCGAAGAGATTGAGGAGGTTGAAGCGATCAACGCGAAACTGGTCAGGCGGGCGCTTGCCATGGAAGGGACCTGCACCGGAGAGCACGGCATCGGTCTCGGGAAACAGGAATGGCTGGTGGAAGAGCTGGGAGATGCCGTTGACGAGATGCGTACGATCAAGCGGGCGCTTGATCCGGCAAACATCCTGAACCCCGGCAAGATCTTCGCGCTCTGATGGCCACTCTGGCACAAAGCGAACCGCAGGGGCGATTGACTGCACCGTCAACCTTGTTGCCATTGCTTTTGCTCGCCTTGGTGATCACCATGGGCTTTACGGCACTGGGCAGCTTTGGGACGATCCAGGAGAGCGCAAAGGCCGAGCTCGGCCTGAGCGATGATGCCCTCGCATTGATTCAGGGGATTGGCGCTGCCGTGCCCATGGTGCTGTTCTCCATCCCGATTGGCATTCTGGTGGATCGCCGGAGCCGTGTGCGCCTGACTATTGCGCTTGCGTTGATCTGGACAGTCGGGACATTGCTGACCGCCTTCGCCCCCAGCGCCACCTGGCTTACCGCTGCGCGCATGCTGGTCGGAATTGGTGCGACTGGATCGCTGACCGCCGCCCTGTCCCTCTGTGCGGACTTCTGTGCGCCGGAACAGCGGGGAAGAGCAATGCTCATCGTCAATCTGGGTAAGGCGCTCGGCGTAGCGCTCGGCTTTGCACTTACTGGCTGGCTTTTCGGGCTTCTGTCCGATTTTACGGTGCCCGATTGGCTTGCAGGCTTCGCGCCTTGGCGGGGCGCGCATGTTATGCTCGCCGGAATTAGTGCGGTCCTGATTCTGCCACTGTTTTTCCTGCGAGAGCCTGTCCGTCGCGAAAGAGAGGCACAACCCGGTGCCCCCTTCCGCGTGGTCACCGGTGAATTGTGGGATCGCCGCTCCTTTCTCGCGCCGCTTTTTGCGGGCCAGATCGCAGTCGTTATGGCAGATGTCGCCGCGACGGTCTGGGTCGCACCGGTATTGTCACGCGACTTTGGCCTGAGCCCTCAAGAATTTGCCGGCTGGGTAGGTGCCCTAATGCTGGGGACTGGCATAGCGGGAGCAGTTCTCGGCGGGATATCGGCAGATCTAGGGCAGAAAAGCAGTCTACGAGGCGGCATAATCTTGGGCGCGGTCGTCGCGGCCGGCCTCGGCGTCCCAGCGGCATTCTTTCCACTTATGCCGAGTGTGACAACTTTCGCTATCGCCCTTGGCGTGCTCGCTCTTTGCGGCGCGGTCACCGGCCTTGTCGTTTCAGTTGCTCTGACGGTCCTGCTTCCAAACGAGTTGCGCGGCCTTTGCATCGGGGCCTTCATTGCAATCGCCGGTCTCATCGGATTCGGTTTTGCGCCCTGGATTGTTACCCGGGTGAGCGCAGTGATGGGTGGCGAGCATATGCTCGCAGAAGCGCTTGCACTAGTTGGGGTAAGCGTCAGCGCGGTATCATTTTTCGCCTTCCTACTGGCGATGAAGCGGGCGCCAGAACCTATAAGATAGCTCTTGCCAACCTATCTTATAGGTTGTAAGCCTCTCTTTGGGTTTTGGAGTGACCTGAATGAAACTAGCGGTTACTGTCTCTGACGAGATGATCACCATGGTCGGGTATGGATCTGCCCCAGATTGTCCGCTGCCTGATGAAGCCGCGATGTTCCTTTTCGAAGGCTTTTCGGACGCGGAACCGCCCTCATTGACCTATCGGGATGAAGTAGATCTTGAAGACGTCCACAGTTTCCCGCTTGTGTTCATTGTTAAACGTGCAGCCTGCTGCCGCCTTTTCCCGGTGCAGGTTTCCGGTTGTCAGAGCTGGCACCTGCCTAGCGCGCTTCGAGCACTAGCGATCTCCATAATCGATTGTGATGTTTGCATGGAGACACGCGATACTCTCCGTCTTGCCCGCAGCATCGAGCTTCTTTGTCAGGTCCATGCGGCCGTTGCCGAAGGAACACTGTTGCCGATGGCCGCCGATGGATCGTTCAGCGAGATGGATATAGCCCGCATCGCCGCAGCCCGTCGAATTCTCGACCAGAGATGGCAGGAAAAACTCACCATCCCCGAACTTTCCAGCATTGTCGGCGTCAACCGCGACAAGCTGGTTCGCGGTTTCCGGGAGCTGTATGGCGCGACATTTTCCGAAATGCTCGCCGAGCGTCGCCTTGCCGAAGCAAAGCGCTTGTTGCTTGCCAGCGATCTGCCGGTGGCGACCGTCGGGTATCGCTGCTCCTACCT
>CAYRBB010000071.1:0-7149 GCA_964422435.1 uncultured Sphingomonadaceae bacterium | reverse complement strand
AGCTGCGTTCCTTCACCCAGGGACGTGCGCAGTACACGATGCAGTTCAGCCACTATGACGAAGTTCCGGCAAGTGTGGCGCAAGAGGTCAAGGAGAAGCTTGCCTAACGAGAGGCAAGCGTTTAGGGGCGGCGCCTGATTCAACGGGTGCCGCTTTCTCCCCCGGTGAAATTCAATTTTGACTAACAAAGGTTATAGAGAAAATGGCGAAGGAAAAATTTGAGCGGAACAAGCCGCACTGCAACATCGGCACCATCGGTCACGTTGACCACGGCAAGACCACGCTGACCGCTGCTATCACCAAAGTGATGGCTGAAACCTATGGCGGTGCTGCTGTCGACTTTGCAAATATCGACAAGGCTCCCGAAGAGCGCGAGCGTGGTATCACCATCTCGACCGCTCACGTGGAATACGAAACCGAAGCCCGTCACTATGCACACGTCGACTGCCCGGGCCACGCTGACTATGTGAAGAACATGATCACCGGTGCGGCGCAGATGGACGGTGCTATCCTGGTTGTGAACGCTGCTGACGGCCCGATGCCGCAGACACGCGAGCACATCCTGCTTGCCCGTCAGGTCGGCGTTCCGGCTCTGGTCGTGTACATGAACAAGGTTGACCAGGTTGACGACGAGGAAATCCTCGAGCTCGTCGAACTGGAAGTTCGCGAACTGCTCAGCTCGTACGACTTCGACGGCGACAACATCGCCATCGTAAAGGGTTCGGCCCTGGCCGCTCTCGAAGGTCGTGACGACAATATCGGCAAGGAATCCATCATCGAACTGATGAAGGCTGTCGACGACCACATCCCGCAGCCGGACCGTCCGGTTGACCAGGCATTCCTGATGCCAATCGAA
Organism: uncultured Sphingomonadaceae bacterium; assembly: GCA_964422435.1. Lineage (GTDB taxonomy): Bacteria > Pseudomonadota > Alphaproteobacteria > Sphingomonadales > Sphingomonadaceae > Alteraurantiacibacter. The sequence continues at coordinate 6,293 of CAYRBB010000071.1, read as the reverse complement.
GACGTGTTCTCGATTTCGGGCCGCGGTACGGTTGTGACCGGCCGCGTTGAAACCGGCATCGTGAACGTTGGCGACGAAGTTGAAATCGTCGGCATCAAGGACACCACCAAGACGACGGTTACCGGCGTTGAAATGTTCCGCAAGCTTCTAGATTCGGGCCAGGCTGGTGACAATATCGGTGCCCTGATCCGTGGCGTCGGCCGTGATGAAGTGGAGCGTGGTCAGGTTCTCGCCAAGCCGGGTTCGGTTACCCCGCACACCGAATTCAGCGCAGAAGTCTATGTCCTCTCAAAGGACGAAGGTGGCCGTCACACGCCTTTCTTCGCTAACTACCGTCCGCAGTTCTACTTCCGCACCACGGACGTGACCGGCGAAGTGATCCTGCCGGAAGGCACGGAAATGGTTATGCCGGGCGACAATGTGACGATCAACGTCAAGCTGATCGCTCCGATCGCTATGGATGAAGGCCTGCGCTTCGCAATCCGCGAAGGCGGCCGCACCGTCGGCTCGGGCGTGGTGGCAAAGATCACCAAGTAATTCGGCTGCGCCTTTGTGGCGGATAGCTCGAAACGAAGGCCCGCTCCTCACAAGAGGGGCGGGCTTTTGCCCTTTAAGTAGAAGCGCATTTCCCTTTCATCGCGACTGATGCTTGGGCTGACAGAAAAACCCCGAAATCAGGGGTTGCCAGATGGGGGGCTCCCCCGTATATGCGCGCCAACAGAAAGGGATTCGTCTCTTTCGAAACGAATTTTACGAACAGGGCCGCCCTTTCCGGGTCACCGGATACAAAGCGGGGCGGGCCTTTTTGTTTTGGGGTTTTGGCTTTCGGGCTGTGATCCCTTGGCTCTTTCGCATTGGTAGTTGGAATTATGGACGCACAGAATATCCGCATTCGCCTCAAGGCCTTCGATCACCGTGTGCTCGACCAGGCAACTGGTGAAATCGCGGAAACCGCAAAGCGCACTGGCGCACTTATTCGTGGTCCGATTCCTCTTCCGACGCGTATTGAGAAGTTCACCGTGAACCGCGGCCCGCACATCGACAAGAAGTCGCGCGAGCAGTTCGAGGTGCGCACTTACAAGCGGCTGCTCGACATTGTGCAGCCCAACGCCCAGACCGTGGACGCGCTGATGAAGCTCGACCTCGCTGCCGGCGTAAACGTCGAGATCAAACTCGCGTAAACGAGTTTGCCTTTGGCTCCGGGTCTGATCCGGGGTGGCCAAGGTGATTTCGACCGGTCCTCCTGACGGGACCTTAAATTGTCAGAGGGACAATGGGCTCCTACGGCCCTGCTGATCGAAAAGATCGGCAATACATAGGGATACCGCCGGACGTTCCTTCGGGAATTCATGATCCGGGCTGCGTCCCCCGTCTCGCTCTAGCAGCCTTGCTGCTTGAGTAACTCAGCCCGGACGGGGCGACGTATCGACAATTCGGGCTGGCATGCACCCTTGGGATGGGCCCGTGGGTGCCTCTGTGAAGGAGTTTGCGTGATGCGCACTGGCGTGATCGCTAAGAAAGTCGGGATGACCCGCCTGTTTCAGGAGGATGGACGTCACGTTCCCGTGACCGTTCTGTCGCTGGAAGGGTGCCAGGTCACCGGTAATCGCACTGCAGAGCGTGACGGATACTTCTCCGTCCAGCTCGGGGCAGGTGATGCCAAGCACAAGAATGTCAACAAGCCGCAACGCGAAGCTTTCGCGAAGGCTGAAGTCGGCCTGAAGCAGAAGGTTGCCGAATTTCGTGTTGACGATGAGGAAGGTCTCCTTCCCGTCGGCGCTACGATCACCGCAGACCATTTTGTCGCTGGCCAGATGGTCGATGTCACGGGTCACACCGTTGGTAAAGGCTTCGCTGGTGCGATGAAGCGCTGGGGCTTCGGTGGTCTGCGGGCCACGCACGGCGTTTCCATCTCGCACCGTTCGCACGGTTCGACGGGTAACCGTCAGGATCCGGGCAAGGTCTTCAAGAATAAGAAGATGGCCGGCCATATGGGCGATCGGCAGCGCACGCAGCAGAACCTCGAAGTTGTCCGTACGGATTCCGAGCGCGGTCTGATCTTTGTGAAGGGCTCCGTTCCTGGCGCGAAGAATGGTTGGTTGCTGGTAAAGGACGCTGTGAAGCTTCCGCTTCCGGAAGGCGCTCCTTTCCCCGGTGCGATGCGTCGCAACGCAGGCGAAACGGCTTCCGAAGATGCAGCTCCCGGCCTGGTCGAGAGCGGTGCAGAACACGAAGTGAACCCCGAAGTCGATGTGGAGACCCAGCGCAAGCTGGCTGCGCAGCAAGACGCGGGCGCCGGTACCGAAAGCGGTACCCCGCCGGCTGATGCCAACGACAAGAATCAGGAAGGCTAACGCCATGAAGGTGAAGGTCCAGAAAATCGACGGCAAGGCTGTATCGGGCAAGGGCGGTGAGCTGGAGCTCAACGATGCCGTGTTCGGTGTCGAGCCGCGTGCCGATATCCTGCACCGCGTTGTGACGTGGCAGCTGGAAAACCGTCGCGGTACAGCACGTCCCACGCGCGAGCGTTCCGACGTCAACCGCACCGGCAAGAAGTTCGGTGCCCAAAAGGGTTCGGGTGGTGCTCGCCACGGTGCACGTTCTGCTCCGATCTTTATCGGCGGCGGCAAGGCGCACGGCGCGCGCAAGCGTGAGTTCGAACAGTCGCTGAACAAGAAGGTTCGCGCACTCGGGCTCAAGATGGCTCTTTCGAGCAAGGCGAGGGACGGTCTCGTGATCGTTGACAGCCTTGAAGTGAAGGACGCCAAGACCAAGGCGCTCAAAGGCCACTTCGACAAGAATGGCTGGAACGGCAAGGTTCTCGTGATCGACGGGGACGTTGTGACGGACAGCTTCAAGAAGGCTGCTGGCAACCTCCCGGGCGTGAACGTGATGCCGGCTGTGGGCGCCAACGTCTATGACATCCTGAACCACGACACCCTGGTCCTGACCAAGGATGCAGTCGAAAAGCTGGAGGCGCGTTTCAATGGCTAAGAAGCAGGGAATTGACTCGCGTCATTATGACGTGATCCGTGCTCCGCACATCACCGAAAAGGCGACGTTGCTGAGTGAGAACAATGCTGTGGTCTTCAAGGTCGCGAACGACGCTACAAAGCCGCAGATCAAGGATGCGGTCGAGGCGCTGTACGACGTGAAGGTCACTGGCGTGAACACGATCGTGATGAAGGGCAAGTCCAAGCGTTGGCGTGGTAAGCCCTACAAGCGGTCCGACCAGAAGAAAGCGATCGTGACACTGGCTGAAGGCCAGTCGATCGACATCACCGAGGGCGTGGGCTGATCCGATGGCACTGAAGAATTATAAACCGACAAGCCCGGCTCGCCGTGGTCTCGTTCTGGTCGACAAGACCGGCCTCCACAAAGGTGGCCCGGTCAAGTCGCTGACCGAGGGTAAGCGTAAGACCGGCGGCCGTAACAACAAGGGGCATGTTACCTCCCGCGGCAAGGGCGGCGGTAACAAGCAGAAGTACCGCTTTATCGACTTCAAGCGTCGCAAGTGGGACATGGAAGCGACCGTGGAGCGGATCGAATACGATCCCAACCGCACCGCTTTCATCGCGCTCATCAAGTACGACGATGGCGAACTGGCTTACATCATTGCCCCGAACCGTCTGGCGCCGGGCGACAAGGTTGTTGCTGGCGAAAAGACCGACACCAAGCCTGGCAATGCTATGCTTCTCGGTCAGATGCCTGTCGGTACCATCTGTCACAACGTGGAGATGAAGCCGGGCAAGGGTGGTCAGATCGCCCGTTCGGCAGGCACCTATGTGCAGCTGGTCGGTCGTGACCGCGGCATGGTCATCGTGCGCCTGAACAGCGGTGAGCAGCGTTACCTGCGCGCCGACTGCATGGGCACCGTTGGCGCTGTGTCTAACCCAGACAACCAGAACCAGAACCTGGGCAAGGCCGGTCGTCGCCGTCACATGGGCATCAAGCCTCTGACGCGCGGTGTCGCCAAGAACCCGGTCGACCACCCGCACGGTGGTGGTGAAGGCCGCACCAGCGGTGGCCGTCATCCGGTTACTCCGTGGGGCAAGCCGACCAAGGGCGCCCGTACCCGTAAGAACAAGCAGACCGACAAGATGATCATCCGGTCGCGTCACGCGAAGAAGAAGAGGTAAGAGACAATGGCACGTTCCGTCTGGAAAGGTCCGTTCGTCGATCTTCACCTGCTGAAGAAGGCGCAGGACGCGCAGGAAGCCAACAGCACGAAGCCGATCAAGACCTGGTCGCGTCGTTCTACTATCCTGCCGGATTTCGTCGGCCTGACGTTCAACGTCTATAACGGCCAGAAGTTCATCCCCGTCTCGGTCAACGAGGAAATGGTCGGCCACAAGCTTGGCGAGTTCGCTCCTACGCGTAACTTCCCGGGCCACGCTGCTGACAAGAAGGGTAAGCGATAATGGGCAAGGCAAAGTCTCCCCGCCGCATCGGCGAAAACGAGGCGATGGCTGTCGGCACCACCATCCGTGGGTCGGCGCAGAAGCTGAACCTCGTGGCCGCCCTCATCCGCGGCAAGAAGGCTGAAGAGGCTCTCAACATCCTCTCTTTCAGCAAGCGTGCCATGGCACGTGACGCCAGCAAGGTGCTCGCTTCGGCGATCGCCAACGCAGAAAACAACCACGATCTTGACGTGGACGCACTCGTCGTCGCTGAAGCCAGCGTCGGCAAGTCGATCACGATGAAGCGGTTCGCAACACGCGGCCGAGGCAAGTCCACCCGCATCCTGAAGCCGTTCAGCCGGCTCCGGATCGTCGTGCGCGAGCAGGAGGAAGCGTAATGGGTCATAAGAGCAATCCGATTGGCCTGCGCCTGCAGATCAACCGTACCTGGGACAGCCGCTGGTACGCCGAAGGTGGCGAATATGCGAAGCTGCTCAAGGAAGACATCGAGATTCGCAAGTATATCACCACGAACCTGCCGCAGGCAGCGATTTCGAAGGTGGTGATCGAACGTCCGGCGAAGCTGTGCCGCGTGTCGATCTATGCTGCCCGTCCCGGCGTCATCATTGGCAAGAAGGGCGCCGACATTGAAAAGCTGCGCACCCGGCTCGCTAAGATGACCGACAGCGACGTAAAACTGAACATCGTCGAAATCCGCAAGCCGGAAGTCGATGCGAAGCTCGTCGCTCAGGGCATTGCGGACCAGCTTGTTCGCCGTGTGGCGTTCCGCCGCGCGATGAAGCGAGCCATGCAGTCGGCCATGCGTCTTGGTGCAGAAGGCATTAAGATCATGTGCGGCGGTCGTCTCGGCGGTGCGGAAATCGCCCGCGTCGAACAGTATCGTGAAGGCCGTGTGCCGCTGCACACCCTGCGCGCTAACATCGATTATGCTGAAGCCGAAGCACTGACCGCTTATGGCATCATCGGCATCAAGGTGTGGGTCTTCAAAGGTGAAATCCTCGGTCATGATCCGACCGCACAGGACCGCCTGATGATGGAATCGCAGACGTCCGGCGTCCGCCCGGCACGTTGAGGTGAGTAGATAACATGCTGCAACCGAAAAAAACCAAGTTCCGTAAAGCCTTCAAGGGCAAGATCCATGGCAAGGCCAAGGGCGGAACCGAGCTGAATTTCGGCTCCTATGGCCTCAAGGCCCTGGAGCCCGAACGTATCACTGCACGTCAGATCGAAGCTGCACGTCGTGCAATCACGCGCCACATCAAGCGTCAGGGACGCCTGTGGATTCGTGTGTTCCCCGATGTTCCGGTGTCGAAGAAGCCTGCTGAAGTCCGTCAGGGCAAGGGCAAAGGTTCGGTCGAATACTGGGCTGCCCGCGTCAAGCCGGGCCGCGTGTTGTTCGAACTCGATGGTGTTCCGGGCCCGCTCGCTGCAGAGGCGTTCAGCCGCGCTGCCATGAAGCTGCCAATCAAGACCAAGGTCATCGCTCGCATGGGCGACACCTCGCACCTTGGAGGAACCAAGTAATGGCCAAGACGACGAACACTATGGAAGACCTTCGTACGAAAACTGACGACCAGCTCGCAGAGCAACTCGTCATGCTCAAGAAGGAGCAGTTCAACCTGCGTTTCCAAGCTGCGACCAACCAGCTCGAGGGCCCGGCCCGCGTGAAGGAAGTTCGCCGTGCAATTGCGCAGATCAAGACGCTTCAGGGCGAGCGCGCCCGCGAAGCAGCAAAGGCTTAAGGAGCTAACGATGCCGAAGCGTATCCTGATCGGGACCGTCACCTCCGACAAGACCGACAAGACCGTGACCGTGCTGGTCGAACGCCGCGTGAAGCACCCGCTGTACGGGAAGATCATCAAGCGTTCGAAG
>CAYRBB010000070.1:0-7572 GCA_964422435.1 uncultured Sphingomonadaceae bacterium | reverse complement strand
TGTTCGTCCACTTCGAAGACGGCATCCCGCAGCCGCAGAGCGCCATGATCGGCGTTGCTGCAGAGCCGCAGGAAAGCGACACCAACCAGCTCAACCGTTACCTCCTCAAGAAGGTGGACGAGCTGGAACTGTCGGTGCGTTCGGCCAACTGCCTCAAGAACGACAACATCATCTACATCGGTGACCTGGTCCAGAAGACCGAAGCCGAGATGCTGCGCACGCCGAACTTCGGCCGCAAGTCGCTCAACGAGATCAAGGAAGTTCTCTCCAGCATGGGTCTGCGCCTCGGCATGGATATCCCGGGCTGGCCGCCTGAGAACATCGAAGAGATGGCCAAGAAGCTGGAGCAGGAACTGCTCGGCTAATAGCCAAACGGGGCATGGGCCGGACCCCTTCTTCCGGCCTGCTACGGGCAACCTTGTACGGGCCCATATCGAACTGGAGTAAGAATAATGCGTCACGGTATTTCCGGCCGTAAGCTCAGCCGCAAGAGCCAGCACCGCACCGCCATGTTCCGCAACATGGCTGCTGCGCTGATCAAGCACGAGCAGATCCTCACCACCACGGCAAAGGCGAAGGAAATTCGCCCCTATGTCGAAAAGCTGATCACGCTGGCAAAGCGTGGCGGCCTGTCGAACCGTCGCCTTGCGGCTGCTCGCCTGATGGACGACGCCCAGCTCAAAAAGCTGTTTGACGTTCTGGCTGAGCGTTACAAGGATCGTGACGGCGGCTACACCCGCATCATCAAGGCCGGTTACCGTCAGAGCGACGCCGCCCCCATCGCCTATATCGAATTCGTCGACCGTGACGAAGATGCAAAGGGCCAGGACAGCGGCCCGGTGATGACTGAGGATGATTTCGAAGACGCATAAGTTTTCGGAGAGGATGAAAAGGGCCGTCGGACATGATCCGGCGGCCCTTTTCTTTTGCGCGGGACATGGCAGAGTGCGCGCCATGATACGCAACGCCATTTTGGCAGCCAGTGCGCTGCTCCTCGCCACTCCCGCCGCCGCCCAATCGCAGGAAGACCTCGACGCGAGATACGACCGCGCGCTGGCTGCGGGCTACAAAGCGATGTTCCTGTGCAGCGCGATTGCGAATGCGGAGCGGAATGGAACAACCCGCACGGCCGAAAGCGTGATGGAGTGGGAGCTTGCCGGGATACAGTCACCGCTCGACGAGATTGTTGGGGAGCTTGAGCCTTGGTATTATCGAGATCAGGCCGGCGCGCTTTATGCCGTCGCCGTGGACTGGGCGGACGGGATGGTGCCTCGCGTAGCACTTCATCAAGACGCTGCAGGCTGTGCGATCCAGCCGATTGGTTATGATCCCGCATTTCTAGCGATGGATGACGGGAGTGCGAACTCTGGCACCTCGGTTTCTCAGGCGACCCGAGTCATTGGCCCCATTCGAGTTGGCTTCGCTGAAGCCTTCGATGGGACATATGGGGCTGATGCACGAACAACAGCAGTAATTGTCAGCTACGCTGGAATTCAACGAGAACGCTATGCTGAAGATTTCGACGCCTTGACGCCGCAACGCACTTGGTCGATCGCCAAGAGCATTGCGGCTACGCTCGTCGGAGCTGCAGTCCATCGTGGTGAAGTCGATGTTGCAGAAGGCGCCGGACTTGGTGACAGCGATGCCGATCCGCGCCACGCGATCACCATTGACCACGGATTACGCATGGCCACGGGCCGATATTCGGACACGCCAGGCAACCGCACCGACCCGCTCTACTTCGGCGGTGCGACGGTCGATGAAGTCGCGGTCGACTGGCCGTTAATCCACGAGCCGGGCACCGTGTTCCGTTACGCCAATAACGATACTCTTGCCGCGGTGCAGGCCATTGAGCACACGTTTGCCGAATACCCGCCATCGGCGCTGCTCGAAGCAATCGGGATGCGCCACACCGTTGCCGAGACTGACTGGCAGGGCAATTACATCCTCTCGAGCCAAGTCTGGGCCACCGCGCCAGATCTGATGCGTCTCGGCCAACTCCATCTCAACGTTGGCGTCTTGCCCGATGGCACACGCATCCTCCCCGAAGGCTGGGTCGAATATGTCTCCACCCCCTCCGGCCCGCAGCCGGGCCGAGCGAACGGCTGGGGCTACGGCGCCGGGTGGTGGCTGCTCAACCAGAGCGAGGGTATTCCGGCGGATACCTTCATGGCGGCGGGCAATCGCGGGCAATATATCGTCGTCATTCCCAGCCGCGATGTCGTGATCGTACGGCGAGGGGAAGATCCTGCCGGTGGCTCCGGCTTCGACATAGAGGCCTTCACGCGTGATGTGCTTGCGGCGCTTGAAGACTAGCATTTGGATTGCCTTCACGCCCAGAACGCCAGATATTCATAAAAATACGTCGTTTCCTGAACAACGCCTAACGCGCGAGTTCAGCATCGTCTCAAAGTGTATTGGCTAAAACCTCTCTCATCGGTGGCAATCATGCTGTCGGTGAGAAGGAGACGCCAAAAATGAAAACCCTGACCAAAGCTCTGGCCAAAGGAACGTTTGCAACCGTCGCCGCTGGCGCGATGGCAGTTTCTACGGCCGCTCCCGCAAGTGCGCAGGACCGCTACCGTGACCGTGACGATGACGGTATTTCCGCTGGTGAAGTGATCGCCGGTGCAGTTATTCTCGGTGGCCTTGCCGCCATCATCGCATCGAGCGATGATGATGATGATCGCTATGATTATCGCGATCAGCGTTATCGCGATCGCCATTACCGCAACCGCCACCGTGGCGATTGGCGTGGTTATCGCAATGGCTATGATGGCTATGGCCGCCATTCGAGCCGTCGCGCGATCGAACGGTGTGTTGCTGCAGCCGAACGCACGGCCCAGCGCTGGACCGGATCGCGAGCAGAGGTCTATGAAATCCGCGATGTCGATCGTGAACGCCGCGGTTACGAGATCGAAGGCCGGATCGCAGTGCGTGAATATCGTGGCGGACGCTACAACGATTATCGCCGTGGTTATCGCAACAACGGCTGGGACGAAGGCCGCTTCGAATGCGATTATCGCAACGGACGCGTCGTCGACATCGACTTTAGTGGCATTCGCGGCCTTTAAGGCGCGTTAGCCACCGGGCAAAAGGCGGTTCAGGCTGGTTTCAGTCTGAGCCGCCCATATGCCTAATATTAACGCAGGGGATCGGTTCGCATGACCATCAAGACTTCCAAATTCGCCTCCTCGGTCGCAATGGCCGCGGCGTTATCTTTGGGGGCAACCCCTGCTGGCGCCGCTGAGCCGCCAGAAATTGGCTTCGGGCGAGACATGGCGCAAGCTGGTTATATAGTTGAAGAGCAAAACCACCATCGCTGGCGTCGCCATCACCGTCATCGCAACCGCATAGACGCAGGTGACGTTGTGGCGGGCGTACTTGTAATCGGCACGATAGCGGCGATCGCCGGAGCTTTCGATGGCGATGATGATCGCCGTGACCGCCGCCAAGATGACCACAATTATCGCGACTATGACGTCCGCGATTATGATGACCGGCGTGATCGCTATGACAGCAATGGTGTCCAGCGAGCAGCCGATATCTGCGTCGACCAGATCGAGCGTGGGCCAGAACGTGTAAATGACGTAACACAGGCCGTTCGCCGTAGCGACGGATGGTTTGTGGCAGGGACACTGGAGAATGGTTCGGACTGGAACTGCTGGATAGACAATCAAGGGCGCCTTCGCAGCCTTGATTTCGGGCCGGCCGAGTATTCGGGTGGATATGAGGCGTCTACTCCTTCAACTGGCGAGCAATGGAGCGATGGTGCCTATGCCAGGGCTCGTGCGACCACCAGGACGCCTGCGCAGAGCGAATATGCTTACCGCTCGACAGAGGCGTCTCGGGTCGAAGCTCCAGAGACGGAAGGTCCGCAGCCGGATTATCCCGGCGGCCCCTTGCCGGGTGAGGAGGGATATGGCGAGCCTGTCGACTATTCCGGGATCGATGCGGATATTGATTGATCGGTCAATCAGGCTTCCCGCGAATATGCAGGTAACTCGATAGACCAAATCATCGCCGCGCCGCGCAGTGCAAATCCTGCCGCCGCGGCGATTGCCATGGCCAGCGGCTGCGCAATACCGAGCAGGATCATCACCGCGCAAGATGCAGCCGCCAGTGCAGCAGCCGTGACATAAAGCTCCGGCCGCATGATGATGGATGGCACGCCTGCGATGACATCACGGATGATTCCACCCACACAACCCGTCACAACGCCAAGAATGATAGCCGCGAGCGGAGCCACATCGAAGGCGAGCGCCTTTGCCGTGCCCAGCGTGCTAAAAACGGCCAACCCCAACGCGTCAGCCCATTCCAGCCAGCGACCTTCCCACCATTTGCGCGGGAGGAACCAAGCAATGAGCGATGTTCCCAAAATGACCGGCAAGACCCAGAAATCGCGTAGCCAGAATGCCGGAACACCTAAAAGCGCATCGCGTACGGAGCCTCCGCCAACGCCGGTCAATAAGGCAAAAAAGGCACATGTGACGAAGGTCTGCCTGAGCCGCGCGGCCAACAGTGCACCGGACAATGCGAACACCGCCGTCCCGCCAAGATCAAGGTAGACCGGCAGTACCGGCGGGATGATCTCTACCGTGGTCATGAAGCCTTTTTTACCCGCGCCTTGCGTCGGCGAAACATCAATACGCAGCCGAGTAACGAGCCTGCCACACCCAAAATAGCGAAGGTCACCAGCGTGAAATAGTTGAACGGGCTTTGCTGATCGAGCTCGCGCGTTTGCAAATCCATGATGTGCAGGCCCCACATGAAGTCGAACACGCGCCACCAGCGTGTGCGCACCGCAGCGATTTCGGCGGTTTGGGCATCAACATAAACATGTGTGCCGTCGTCCAGCGCGACTTGCCAGCTGGGAACCGGGCGACGGAAATCGAAGGGCGATTCATCGGCGGCGAAATATTGAGCTCCGACCGCTGCTTCGCCGTTGACGATGTCGCGTGCAACGATCGCCAGTGCCGCTTCGCGATCAATGGGCTCTTGCATGCTCATGGTCTCCAGCGACACGCGGCGTTGCGAACCGTCGCTCATCGTGAAAATCGCAATCGGTTCGCCATGGTCCATCTTCTGTAAGACGGATACGACCTCACCTTCGGGCCCGACATCGGGGACGAGTGCCAGATCAGCGGGCAGTATTTGCGTTCCGCTGTCGATGCGCAGATGGGTCCCGCGCACCTCCTCAATAGGCGTGATGACCATCACCAACCCGGTCACCGTCCACATCAGTACGGGGAAACCGACCAACCAGCCAAGCCAGATGTGCCACTTGGCGAATTTCTGCATGAATTTCTGTAGAGCCATAGCCGCCCGATAGGCGGGTTCTCGGCTCGTAGCTAGTCTTTGATAGCTAGTCTTTGGTGAAGAGCTTCGACCTGTCGGCGAAGGCCTTCATTTCAATCGCATTGCCGCTTGGATCGCGAAAGAACATGGTTGCCTGTTCGCCCGGCTCACCCTTGAAGCGGACATACGGTTCAATTTCGAACTTCACGCCTTTCCCGATCAGCCGTTCTGCAAGCATCTTCCACTCATCAATCTCCAGCACGATACCGAAATGCGGCACCGGGACGTCATGTCCGTCCACTTCGTTGCTGCCATGGCCAGCTTTGGCGACGATGGAGGGAGCCTGGTGTGCAACAATCTGGTGGCCGTAGAAGTTGAAGTCGATCCAGTCGTCCGACGATCGGCCTTCCTCGCATCCCATGACAGCACTCCAAAATTCGCGTGCGGCGATCAGGTCGTGGACAGGAAAAGCGAGATGAAAGGGAGATAGGGCGGTCATTTGATTTCCTTTCGGTGAAGTCCCAGCGCGATGCCGAAGCCGATAATCGGAGCGACACCATAGCTGATCAGCGGCGTGGGATAGCTCGACATTAGTGCCATGATTGCAAAGCCAAACAGCGCTCCAGCCAGCGCAAAACGTGGTGCGCGCGCCATATGGACGGGGAATAGGATCAGCAGGAAGCTCGCTACTAGAGAGAGCGCAAGCAGGATGGCGAACAAGAAACTATCGGCGGCTGCATCGACCAGTACGCGCTCGACAAAGGGCTGGGGGGCGATCTCCCCGCGCAATGCCATCACGATCGAGGCCAGAAAGGCGATGATGCACGCCGCGCCGACTTTCCAGTCCCGGGTAACGTGATGGATTCCGATGGCCGCGAAAGTCAGCGCAAATCCGCTGGCAGCGTCGGGCTGCAAGCTCACGACAAACAGGGCGACCAACAGGATGGGTGCTGTCAGTTTCTGGTTGCGTGCCGCGAGCAGCACCAGTGGAGGGATGGCTACCATCCCGGAATGCAAACTGACTGGTCCGAACGCAATCCACCGAGCTACCGGGTCCTGCGCGATCGAAAGCAGATAAGGCCCTGAATAGAGCGGGTAGAGCATCACCAGCAGTAAAAGTCCGGTCGCGAGATGGCGGCTGAGCGATGTGTGCGGAGCACGACCAATGAGAATCCAAAGGCTCATTATCGCCAGCGCAATCAGATTGGTAAGCACATAATTCTGCGGTGCGCCGACAAGCACCATCCAGATGGCACCCGCAAACACGGGGATCGCCAGCGCCATAAGCGCAAATTGGCGATCCCGCAGCAGTTCCATCGGATTTGGCCCCCGTTAGATGTGGATCGGCTTGCCCTGCACGCCCATCGCCGCTTCCTTGATCGCTTCCGCGTGGGTCGGGTGCGCGTGACAGGTGTAGGCGATGTCTTCGCTCGTCGCGCCGAATTCCATGGCGAGCGCGGCTTCGGCGATCATCGTGCCGGCAACGCTGGCAATCGCCCAGACGCCCAGCACGCGGTCGCTTTCCGCCTCGGCGATGATCTTCACGAAGCCATCTGGTTCGTGATTGGTCTTCGCGCGGCTGTTCGCCATCATCGGGAACTTGCTCGTCTTGATCGCGGCCTTGTCGCCGCCCATCTTCTCGACGGCTTGTTCCTCGGTCAGGCCGACACCGGCGATTTCGGGCAGGGTGTAGACGACGCTGGGGATCACATCGTGGTTCACGATGCCGGTCTGCCCGGCGATCCATTCAGCCACTGCAATGCCCTCATCCTCTGCCTTGTGGGCGAGCATGGGCCCGGGCACGCAATCGCCGATGGCGCGGACGCCGTCGACTGCAGTGCGGAATTCATGATCGACTTCGATCTGGCCGCGCTGGTTCACTTCCAGCCCGATATTTTCGAGGCCCAGCCCTTCGGTATTGGGCTTGCGACCAATCGAAACGAGCACGCAATCGACCGTCATGGTCTCTGCCTCACCGCCCGCCGCTGGTTCCATGGTCAGCGTGGCTTTCTTGCCCTTGACGGTGCAGCCGGTGACCTTGGTGCCCAGCTTGAATTCGATCCCCTGTTTCTTGAAGATCTTGAGCGATTCCTTGCGCACATCCATGTCCATACCGGGCAGGATCTGGTCGAGGAATTCGACGCAGGTGACCTTTGCGCCCAGCCGGCGCCACACGCTGCCAAGCTCCAGCCCGATCACGCCGCCGCCGATCACGACCATTTCCTTGGGCACCTTGGGCAGTTCGAGCGCGCCGGTGGAATCGACCACCACATG
>CAYRBB010000069.1:0-8743 GCA_964422435.1 uncultured Sphingomonadaceae bacterium | reverse complement strand
TCAGGCGGTCATCGACGAAGAAACGGATCTCGTCCTCGCGCCATTCGACGGCGTAAACGTGCCAGTCGGTAACATTCGTGCCTTCGGGGAAGTACTGCTGATCGGCGATACCGCGGTCTCCCGAATAGTCCGGCCCGTGCACGGCAACGCCAGTCCAGTCGGCTTCGCCCACATATTCCATAATGTCGATCTCGCCCTCGCTCGGCCACGGGGCGTCGGCAAGCAGCCAGAAGGCGGGCCAGACCCCAGTTGCATCGGGCATGCGGATACGCGCTTCGGCGCGGCCGTATGTGAAGGTGAAGTGTTCAAGGCTCTCGACCCGGCCCGAAAGGAAGTCCGCATTGCGCTCTGCATTGGTGTCCTGCCCGGGCTGGTACACCGGCCGCAGCACCAGTACGCCACCATCGGCACCGTCCACGCCATCGGCAAACTGGATTGTCTCAGGGCTGTCGACATAGGCCTGCTCTTCCTGGTTCACCCAGAAGTCCATGCCGATGGGGGTCCACTTGGTACGATCGAGCTCGCCCGAATTGAATTCGTCCGAGAAGATCAGCTCCCGATCCGCGCGCGGGCCGACAAGCGAGTTGGTGTCCTCAGGCGCAGGAGAGCCTGCCCCGCAGCCGGAAAGAGTGAGCGCAGCCAGCGCGACGAGCGAAATTGTGAACGTTCTCATAAAAGTGTTTTAGCGCACGGATTGCTGCTTGTCACGCCTGATCGCAAATTCGCTATTCCTCAACCAGCTGCCCTGCTTCGCGCAGCAATTCCTCTTCCATCAACTCGTCCAGACTGGCCATTGCACGTGTACCCGGGCGGTGCGCGCTGCCATGGTTGAGACTGCGAAGGTAAGCGCGGTCGAATGCGGTCAGCCCGTCGGGCGCGAACTCGTCATCAAAGATGGTCAGCACGGTGCTATACGGGCCTTCCCACGATGGCTCTTGTGTCCGGGCCAATGCGCGCATCGCTGCGTAATCGGCAAGTGTGTGGGCGTTCAAGTTGCCGATGGCTGACCTCTGAATCAATACAACCGACATATCGATGTCGAGACGAACTGCCGTCCGCAGGCGCGACATGGCGCTTGATTGTACAACAGGAGCGCCGCCGGCGTTGCCCCCGGTTTGCTGCGCCAGCTGGTTGTCCGCCACGGCATCAAAGCCGGTCCGCACGGCATTGCCGTTCTCGTCACGGTAGCTGGCGATGTTCCATGCCCGCACCGGGCCGGTCTGGTTCTCCACACGGTTGCGTTCCGAGCGGCCAAGACCGCGCACCATCCAGCTGTTATCCTCGCGCAGGGATTCGAAAGTGGTTGCCGGATCGTCGACTACGATCACCCAGACATTTGCGGCGCAGTTTTCGGTCGAGTCGACCAACAATCCTGCAATTTCTGCTACGTCATATATGCGATTGATGACGGCGGATGCGTTCTCTTCCGTCAGGCCCCAGACGCCGGCGCAGATTGGGCGCTGCCAGCGGGCAAGAGGTTCGGACGTGGAGCCGAGGCGCTGGGTAATGTCGCGCGCCTGGCGGCGTGAGCCGACGCCGTCGACCTCCAGAACGCCTTCGACCACGATGTCGTCATCGTCAGGCTCTGCGTTCCTGTCCTGCGCCTGGGCAGGGGAAGCCAGCAGGGCGAGTGCACCAGCGGCAAGGATTGAGCTCAGGGCGAAATGAGGGGTGGCCATTTTCATATCTCCAGTGCCGATCAAACGTACTGTACCAGAATAAGTTGTGCTAAATCATGACAATATTGCGGGCGACCTTGCCATGCGATATCGACGAACGACCATGAATGTATGATGGATGACTTTTGTTCATCTGCCTTCTATGTCGGCGCGCATATGGCCGCGCGACGGCCCCAACCCCCAACCGGAGAGACCATGCGCTTTTCTGCCTTTGCCCTTTTTGCCCCCGCAGCCGCTCTGCTGGCAGGTTGCACCGCTGACGACTTGCCTGATCAGGAGCGCGTGATCGCGCCGATCCTGACGAGCGAGCAGGCATTTGACGAGTTCACCCATGCCCGCCCGCTGGAAGCGCGGGTGACCCATGTGGCGCTTGATCTCGATCTCGATTTCGAAGGGCAGCGGGTCGAAGGCACCGCCACGCTGGATGTGCAAGCCGCAGAGGACGCGACTGAAATCGTGCTCGATGGCAAAGGCCTGATGATCGGCGGTGTGACAGACGGGCTGGGCAATGAGCTTGCGTTCACCGTGGGCGAGGCCGATCCCGACAATGTCGAGAAGGGCGAACCGATCACGATCCAGCTGGGCGAAATGACCGGGCCGGAACTGCAGCAGGTCGTCATTTCCTATGCCAGCGGCCCCGATGCGGAGGCGCTGCAATGGCTCAGCCCGGAACAGACGGCGGGCGGCGAACACCCGTTCGTCTTCAGTCAGGGTCAGGCAATCCTCAACCGCACGTGGATCCCGACGCAGGATAGCCCGGGCATCCGCCAGACGTGGGAAGCGCGCATTACCGCTCCCGCACCGCTCACCGTGGTCATGTCCGGCATCAGCCGGGGTGATCCCGAGCCGGTTGAAGGTGCGGATAGCGAGCGCCGCGCGTTCGAATTCGTCATGGACAATTCGGTCCCGCCGTACCTCATCGCGATTGCCGCGGGTAACCTCGAATTTGCCGAGCTCGGCCCGCGTTCGGGCGTCTATGCAGAGCCGGAAATGATCGCGGCCGCAGAGCAGGAGCTGGGCGATACCGAGGAACTGATCGATGCCGGTATCGCGCTGTTCGGCGAATATCGCTGGGGCCGCTATGACATGATCTTGCTGCCACCGGCCTTCCCCTATGGCGGGATGGAAAACCCGGTGATGACCTTCCTCACCCCGACCTTCATCGCGGGTGACCGTTCAAACAACGGCCTGATCGCGCACGAACTGGCGCATAGCTGGTCGGGCAACCTCACCACCTACGCCAGCTGGCGCGATGGCTGGCTGAACGAAGGCGTGACCAGCTATATCGAGAACCGCATCAGTGAAGAGGTCTATGGCGAGCTTCGCGCGGAGCAGGAATATACCCTGAGCTATGCCTCGCTCGTTGAAGCTGTCGAGGCTGCAGGTGCCGACAACCCGACCACCGCGATGCGCACGCCCGATGGCACGAGCCCCTTCGATACCGTTGGCCCGGCGATCTATGACAAGGGCACGGTCTTTCTGCGCACGGTTGAAAACATCGTGGGCCGCGAGAAGTTCGATGCCTGGCTGACCGCCTGGTTCAACAACCATGCCTTCCAGCCGGTAACATCGGAAATGATGCTGGCGGACATGCGCGAAAACCTTATCGGCGATGATGCTGAGCTGGAAGAGGCGCTGATGCTGGACGAATGGGTCTATGGCACCGGCATTCCTGCCAATGCGCAGGCACCCGATCCGGCAGCCTTTGCCGATGCCGATGCTGCTGCACAGGCCTATGCCGCAGATGGCACGCTGCCCGAAGCTTCGGCTTGGGAAAGCTGGACCGCCGCATCGCAGCGCCGCTTCCTCGAAACCCTGCCCGAGACCATGAGCGACGAGCAGCTCGCCGCGCTCAACGAAACGCTGGGCCTGTCAGAAAGCGGCAACAACGAAGTGCTGTTCCTGTGGCTGGAGGCCGCGCTGCGCAACGAATATGATCCCGCCGTGGATCAGGCGCGCAGCTTCCTCGCCACGGTAGGCCGCAACAAGTTCGTCGCACCGCTGTTCCGCGCCATGTGGGACACCGGCACATGGGGCCAGCCGATCGCGACCGATCTCTACCGTCAGACGCGTGGGGGCTATCACAGCTACACCCGCGGCAATGTGGACGGGATCGTGGGGTATGAGGGAGGCTGAGTGCTGCAAGACGCCGCAGTCCCGGAAGGCCCGGTCTGGGTGCAGCATGTCATCTGGCTGCTGGGCTATCCGGAGACATGGCTGTTTGTTGCCATGTGGGTGCTGATCGTAGTCGCCGTGGCCAGCCTCGCCATGCACTTGCGGCGCACCGCAGGCGCGCTGTCTGCCTCCGCGCTGATTGGCGTATTTGCCATGCTGGTGGCGGGCTACGTGTGGCTCTTCATCCAGACAAGGCTGGGGCTTGTCGAAGGCGATCTGTCACTCGCCGGAGCAATGGGCAGCGCCAATTCCGGCGTCATCCTCGCGGCCCTCGCCAGTGCGGCCTGGCTGGTCATGCGGCGCGCCCGGCGGTAATAGCGCTTTCCTACAGCGTTCGCGCTGCGCCAGTGTCGGTTTCATGCACCTTTGCCCGACGCCCCAGCCTCCGGAGATACTACGCCTTCCGAAAATCCGGATTCCCGCATGTGTTTGTTCAACTTGCACCGCGCGCAACATTGCTGCGGATTCCGCTTGCCCTTCGCCATGTTGCAGCGCACATTTGTCCGTGATGCTGCGCCAGTACGAACTTGTTGAGCGGGTCAAGGCCTATGATCCGGACGCCGATGAGGCGCTGCTCAACCGCGCCTATGTCTACACGGTGCAGAAGCACGGCAGCCAGATGCGCGCATCGGGGGACCCTTATTTCAGCCATCCGGTAGAAGTCGCGGGGCTGATGACCGACATGAAGCTCGATCAGGAAACCATCATTACCGCGCTGCTTCACGATACCGTGGAAGATACGCTCGCCACGATCGATGATGTGCGCGCCAACTTCGGGGAAGAGGTCGCGCGCCTCGTCGATGGCGTCACCAAGCTCTCCAAGATCGAGCAGATGCCCGAAAACGAGCGTGCGGCAGAGAACCTGCGCAAGTTCCTGCTCGCCATGTCGGAAGACCTGCGCGTCCTGCTCGTCAAGCTGGCGGACCGGCTGCACAACATGCGCACGCTGCACCACATCAAGTCGCCCGAAAAACGCCAGCGCATCGCCCGTGAAACGATGGATATCTACGCGCCGCTGGCAGAGCGCGTGGGCATGTACGAATATATGCGCGAAATGCAGCTACTCGCCTTCGAACAGCTCGAGCCAGAAGCTTATCATACGATTACCAAGCGGCTGGAGCAGTTGCGCCAGACCGACAAGGGCGAGGTCGACCGGATCGCGCTCGATATCAAGCAGGCGCTGTCCGAAGCGGGCCTGGCTGTGGAAGTCTGGGGACGCGAAAAGCACCCTTATTCGATCTGGCAGAAAATGGCCGAACGCCACCTCCCGTTCGAGCAGGTGTCTGACATCATGGCCTTCCGTGTGCTGACTGACAGTGTGGAAGATTGCTACCGCGCGCTCGGGATCCTGCATTCGGCATTCCAGTTCGTGCCCGGACGGTTCAAGGATTACATCTCCACGCCCAAGAACAACGGTTATAAATCGCTTCATACCACGCTGTTTTATGACCAGTCGATGCGCGTGGAGGTGCAGATTCGCACTCGTGAAATGAACCAGACGAACGAGTTCGGCCTCGCCGCGCATTGGGCGTACAAACAGCATGACAAGGCCGATGGCGCAGTGGGCTGGCTGCGCGATTTGATCGAAATCGTCGATACCAGCCACGATGCCGAAGAATTGCTAGAACATACGAAGCTCGCGATTTACCAAGACCGTATTTTCGCCTTTACGCCGAAGGGTGCGCTGTTCCAGCTGCCCAAGGGTGCGACGCCGGTCGACTTTGCTTTCGCTGTGCATACCGACCTGGGTGCGCAGACAGTGGGCGCCAAGATCAATAGCCGCCACATGCCGTTGCGCACGCAACTGCAAAACGGCGACGTGGTGGAGATCATCAAGAGCAATAATGCCGAACCGCATATGAGCTGGCTTGGCTTCGTGGTGACGGGCAAGGCCCGCGCAGCGATCCGCCGAGCAGTGAGGCAGAAAGAGCACGAGGAAGTCGCCGAAATCGGGCGCAAGCTTTTCGAAGAAATCTCCGACAGGCTACCTACGAAGGTGGGCAAGAAGGCGATACGGCAAGCCGCCGCTGCGCTCGAGCTCGAGGATGAAGAGGATCTGATGTATGCCATCGGTGCCTCCAAGATCACCGACCGCGAAGTAATGGAAGCGATCGTGCCCGGCAGCACGGCAGACCTGCCCGAACGGCCCCAGCTGGAACGGGCGATTTCGATCAAGGGGCTGACAGCGGGCGTCGCTTTCGATCTCGCCGAATGTTGCCACCCGGTGCCGGGTGACCGGATCGTGGGCCTGCGCCGCCCCAAACAGGGGGTGGAAGTGCACGCAATCGATTGTCTTGAGCTGGCCAATGGGGTCGACGCCGACTGGGTCGACCTGTCCTGGGGCGAGCGCTCGCATGGCGCGGTCGGGCGGATCGCTGTTGTACTTTATAACCGGCCCGGCACGCTCGCGGAAATGGCCGGCGTGTTCGCGCGCAGCAATGCCAATGTGATGCATCTGGAGCTGACTCAGCGGGACGATCCCTTCCACACCTATGAGCTCGATCTGGAAGTGCAGGATCTCGCCCACCTCACCCGCATCATGAGCGCGTTGCGCGCGAGCGATGCTGTGGCGCAGGCAGATCGGATTTAGGCTTGCCTACAAGGCGCGGGTCGGCGCCTTGTGTGTAAAGCTCTTTCGCATCGTCGGACTGTATAGCGGACCTTTTTTCGCAACCCCCCTGGCACTGTAACACCCCCGGATACGGAAACGGCCGATTTCTGCGGTTTTCAGGCCCTAACCGCCGATTCCGGAAGGTCACACAGCCAACAGCTATTGGCTCGCGCGTCGCACCGGCACCTGCACGCTGCACACGTCCACCGCGCCTGCCGGGACGCGATAAAACGCGTCGTTGCGGTTGGCGCGGATGGCGACGTATCGCCCGAAGCTTGCACTTTCGGTGGAGAGGTACTCGAAGGCGGGGATTTCTTCCATCTCGCTCCCGAGCCGGACGGAGAGGATCGGCACCCGCAGATGCGCCTCGTCCTCGGTATAGAAGCCCAGCTCGCCAGACCCGCGCGGCAAGCTGGAAAGATGCTCCATCCCCTCGATCACACGGCCGACAACCGCGAGGTTGCGATCCATGTGCCGCTGCGGCTGGCCGATGATGGTGTAGAGTTCTGCGCCGGTGCCGGTGTCCGGTGCATAATCGCGGCCCACGCCGACATAGGCGTAACAGTGGATAGGCCAGAGGTCGCCTTGCAGCGCAAATGGCCAGCCACGGGTGAAGCCGAAACCTTGCGCGTAAACGTCCCTGTTGAGGTTCGGTAATTCGTTTCGATAATGAACCGGGTCATACACTGCGCTACCGGGTTCCCGTGCCTCGTTTACGGCTGCCCAGAACGTGCGATAGTGCCGCGTAGATTGTCCGGTCTGCGCCGCCACGTCATAGCTAATCGTGTACGAGAGACCTTCGGTAGAAACTAAACCTTCTGGCAATGGCTTCTCGCCCGTCGCATCGCCCCATTGGGTCACGTAATTGTCCTGCACGCGGTTGATGCTCGTCCCGTCCCACCAATGCGCGGCGGCCAGCGTGCGGATGTTTTCCACCCACGGCTGGCTGAAGGGCGCAGGGATCAGCTGGATCACCGCACTTCGCGCTCTGCCCTCACTGTCGGGCGCAAGCTCCATCACCAGCAGGTCTTCCGGAGCAATCGCCACCCATTCCTCCGGCGCGGCATCGGCAATGACCGAGCTCGGCGTCACAAATTCCTGCTCGTCCTGAGCAAGCAGCGGTGCGGCAAAGAGGAGTGGCAGGGCGGCAAGAACGGAAGGCTTTTTCATGCGCGAAAGATTGCACAATTCCCGATCAGCGCAAAGTCAGTTCATCGCGCGCTTGTCATCGCGCACAAGCCCAGCTAGACGCGCCGCCTGAATGCGGAGCGGTGGCCGAGTGGTCGAAGGCGCACGCCTGGAAAGTGTGTATACGGTAACCCCGTATCGAGGGTTCGAATCCCTCTCGCTCCGCCATTCACCCCCAGCACTCGTCTCTGGTATCAGGACATCGGCGCAATCCCGCGGAACAGGCGGCCTTGCGACGGCTATTCCGTAGGTCTTGTCAGACTAACTGTACCTAATTGAAATTGAGGGTGCACAGGGTAGGGCGGATTGATGCCCAGACGCCGAAAAACAGACAGTCCGTTCAAGCGCTTCAACTCGTCGCCTGAGGTCATCCGCCTGGTTGTGTTGATGTACGTCCGCTTTCCGCTTTCGCTGCGGAACGTCGAGGATCTTCTGGCTCAGCACGGATACGACATCAGTTATGAAACTGTGCGGTTCTGGTGGAACAGGTTCGGACCGATGTTCGCTTCCGACATTCGAAGACAGCGCGTTTCAAGAATGCGGGGCTTTCGCCACTGGCGCTGGCACCTCGATGAGATGTTCGTCAAGATAAACGGAGAGACGCACTATTTGTGGCGTGCCGTTGATCACGAGGGCGAGATACTCGAGAGCTATGTTTCGAAAAAGCGGGACAAAAAGGCGGCGCTAAAGTTCCTGCGCAAGGCGCTTCGCCGCCATGGCAAGACAGAGACAATCGTCACCGACGGTCTCAAATCCTACCCTTCGGCCATGCGTGAACTGGGCAACGAAGATCGCCGCGAAATGGGGAGGTGGAAGAATAATCGAGCGGAGAACAGTCACCTTCCGTTTCGACGAAGAGAGAGGGTGATGCAGCGATTTCGGCGAATGAAATCACTGCAGAAATTCGCCTCGGTTCACGCCAACATCCACAATCACTTCAATTCTCAGCGCCACCTCGTCGATCGCCAAACTTATAAGACCCGCCGCTCGGCAGCGCTTGCCGAATGGCAGCTGCTTGCTGCCTGATCCATGCTCAACCTTGCAATAGCTTCGCCAATCAGAGACGAGTTGCGGTTAGTCTGACAGCACC
>CAYRBB010000068.1:0-8942 GCA_964422435.1 uncultured Sphingomonadaceae bacterium | reverse complement strand
ATGGTGCCCAGAAGAGGACTCGAACCTCCACGGGGTTGCCCCCACCGCCACCTGAAGACGGCGCGTCTACCAATTCCGCCATCTGGGCACACTGCTGCGGCGAGTTTTGAACCCGACCGTGTGGTAGGAGCGCGCCTCTAGGCTAGCCCGGTGCATGAGTCAACGCGGGTTTTGCGGCAATGATGCGCTTTTCCTATCCCGCCGGAACAGGCGCCCTCGGCCATCCGTATTTGAAGCATTGCCCCACGCCGCCTTGCTGTGCATAGGGCGGGAGCACGACAGACGTTTTTGCCCGAGGGATTGCTGCCATGGCCACCGCATCGCCGCTCAATGGAAAGCTCGTCACGCTGATTGGCGGGAGCGGGTTTATTGGATCGCTGATTGCGGAGGAATTGCTCGAACGGGGTGCGCGTGTCCGTATCGCTGCCCGCGAGCCCGAAAAGGCCTTCAAACTGAAGCCGCTCGCCAATCTCGGACAGATCCAGTTTGCAAAATGCAACGTAAAGGATGTGCGCAGCGTGGAGGCGTGTGTGGAAGGCTCGGATGCCGTTGCATACCTTGTCGGCACATTTGGTTCCGATCAGCGCCAGCTGCAGGCCAAGGGTGCCGGCAAAGCTGCGACTGCGGCGAAAGCGACAGGCGCAAGCGCGTTTCTCTACATGTCCGCTATCGGTGCCGATCCGGAAAAGGAAACGGGCTATTATCGTACCAAGGGCGAAGGCGAACAGCTTGTGCGTGAAGCTTTCCCAAAGGCAACGGTCATACGCCCCTCGGCGGTGTTCGGCGAGCAAGACGGGATGATCCCGATGTTTGCAGACCTCGTCGCCATGATGCCGGTGCTGCCAGTGTTCGGCCCGGACTCCGAACTCCAGCCGATATGGGTCGATGATCTTGCAACCGCCTGCGTCAACGCGCTGGAAAACCCCAGCAAACATGGCGGCAAGACTTTTGAAGCGGCCGGCCCAGACACGTTCAGCATGATGCAGATCAACAAAATGATTGCCAAGGCGCAGGCACGCGAGCGGATGTTCGTTCCGATGCCTGGGCCGATTGCAAAGATGATCGCGGCGCTACCGCTCACCCCGATCAATTCGGATCAGTATGCGATGCTGGAGAACGGCAGCATCGCCACCAAAGGAACACCGCAGATCGACAGGCTGGGCGTCGAACCCAAGCCGCTGTTACTGTTCCTCGATCGCTGGATGGTCCGTTATCGCAAGCACGGCCGGTTCGGCGAGAAACGCCACGCCAACTGACCTGGGCTGATTGCCTGCGGCATACTGCAAATGAGGAAATCCCCTCTACGCGAGTGGCGCAGGTGACGTTCGCGCGCCTATACCGTTTCCACTGATTCGCCATATGATCGAGGGACGCCCCAGCCATGAAATTCTTTGCCGACACCGCCGAACTCGATGACATTCGCGAACTGGCCGCCACCGGCCTGTTGGACGGGGTGACGACAAACCCTTCCCTGATCGCCAAGTCGGGCCGTGACTTTATGGAAGTCACGAAGGAAATCTGCAGCATCGTGGATGGCCCGGTCAGCGCAGAGGTGGTCGCTCTCGATCACGAAACGATGATGAAAGAGGCCGAAGTTCTGCGCAAGATTGCAGACAATGTCTGTATCAAGGTGCCACTGACGGTGGATGGCCTGAAGTCCTGCAAAGCGCTGACCGACGACGGAACGATGGTCAATGTCACGCTGTGTTTCTCTTCCAATCAAGCGCTGCTCGCGGCGAAGGCTGGCGCGACGTTTGTGTCACCTTTCGTGGGGCGCCACGATGACAACGGGACGGACGGGATGGATCTCATTCGCGACATCCGGTTGATTTACGACAATTACGATTTCCATACCGAAATCCTCGTCGCCAGCGTGCGACATGTGGTCCATGTGCTCGAAAGTGCCCGTATTGGCGCAGACGTGATGACCGCCCCGCCCAAAGTTATTATGGCGCTGTTCAAGCACGTGCTGACTGACAAGGGGATAGAGGGTTTCCTCAAGGACTGGGAAACAACCGGCCAGTCAATCCTCTAAGGAACCGCCCGGCGCCGCACCACATCAGCCGCCGAGGACGCCCTCAGCCTTTTCGCCGACATTCTTGGCGATCCACTGGTCGCGCAGCTTGAATTTCTGGATCTTGCCCGAACCGGTGAGCGGCCAGTCTTTGACCTCCTGCCAATAGGCGGGGCATTTCTGCGGAGCGATCTGCGAACGACAGAAGGCCCGCAGTTCTTCCTCGTCAAAGCTGTGCCCGTCCTCCATGCGCACACAGGCGGCAACGGCTTCGCCCAGCACTTCATCGGGTATGCCGAAAACAGCGCATTCGGCCACGCCTTCATGCTCGGCAAGGACGTTCTCGATTTCCGCGGGGAACAGGTTTTCGCCGCCGCGAATAATCATTTCTTTCACACGCCCGGTAATACGGACAAAACCGCGATCGTCCATCGTGCCGAGATCGCCGGTGCAAAGCCAGCCATCCTTGTTGATGGCTTCGGCGGTCGCCTCCGGGTTCTCATGATAGCCGAGCATTGTCGCATAGCTGCGCGAGCGAATTTCGCCGACCACGCCGCAATCGACAATCTCGTCCGTAGCCGGATCGAAAATGCCCACTTCGCAGCCCAAGGCGGGGCGTCCGATAGACGTCGTGATGTCTTCTACCGAATCCGAAGGCCGGGCACTGGTTATGACAGGCGAGCTTTCGGTCTGGCCGTAGGCGACAAGCGCTTTGGCGCCCAGCACGGCTTCCGCCGCGCGTGCCAGCTCCGGCGCGACCATTGCGCCACCCATACCGATCAGCTTCATCGATGACAGGTCACGCGGGTTGGCCTTCTGGGTCGCAATCATCGCCACGCCCATGGTCGGTACCGCCAGGGTCCAGGTGACTTTCTCTTTCTCGATAATATCGAGCGCCGCATTAGGTTCGAAGAATGGCAACGGGACGTATTTGGACGCCGTCTGTAGCGAGCCAAGCACACCCATCGAGCAACCCATCGTGTGAAAGAGCGGGGTCAGACCGATGGTCGACTGGCGATCTTCCAGATTACCGGTTTTGGCAAAAATGCGCGCATTATTGGTGATGTTGCGGTGGGAGAGGACGACACCCTTGGGAAAGCCCGTCGTGCCCGAAGTATACTGGATCTGCGCCGGATCATTGGTCCCGACTTCAGGCAATGTGCCGCTCGGATCGGTAAACATGGCCTCTCCGTCCCGCATATTCACGACTTCACGCACGGCGGGAATTTCAGCGCAGACAACATTACCGATTTCAGCCATTGGATTGCCGCGCACTTCCTCAATCAGGAACAGGCCAACCGAGCCCGACTGGCGCAGAACGTAATCAAGCTCGCGTTTCTGATAGGCCGGGTTGACGGTGACAAGCGTGAGCCCTGCCAGGGCACAAGCATATTCAACCAACACCCACTCGGGAATGTTCGGGCCCCACACAGCGATCCGTTCACCCGGCTGGAAACGTGCTGCCATACCTTTGGCCAAGCGCTCTGCATCGGCGAGCAATTCGGCATAGGTCCAGCGGCGTCCGGTAGAGCCGTCCATAAGGCCTTCGACAAGCGCATCGGCATCGCCGTTCTTCGCGGCTTGGTCCCGCAGCAGTCCCCCGATGGTGGTGTAGAGGATTTCCTCGTCCGCATACCAGTCACAATGCGCCTTTTCGAGCCGCTGCTCGGCCATATCTCTCTCCATCGCTGGCCGGTCATGCCGGCTTCTTGATTCTTTGCAATATAACCCGTTAGCCCCGCCTACCAAGAGGGACAGGCCGGATTCTTTTCGAGGCTGCATTCCAAGCGAAAAAAAGGGCCCCACCGGCGCGAAGCCAACAGGGCCCTAAGGCTGGTGTTGTAACAGGCTTGGACGGGGCCTGTCGGCGGGGACAGTTAGGGTCGGTCCCCTGGTACAGTCCGGCTTTATGCGCCGGGCTCTTCCTCCATCGTAGCGTCTGCTGCCATGGTGTTGACCGCTTCGCGGACACGCATCGCAACGGCTGGATCGGCCTGTGCTGCCTGACCGATCTCGCGATATTTTGCTTCGTCAAGTCCGGCCTCTGCCACGATCATCCGGGCCTGTGCCGCACGCGCGGCATCATCCAGAGTGTCGTCTTCGCGCAGTTCCTGCATCCGCACGCCAGCCGCTGCAAAGGCGGCGATTTCCTGGTCGCTGAATGTTCGCGACATATCCTGATCCTGCATCGGCTCCGATGGCGGAATCGGCGCTGCTTCAACTGACTCCGGCACCTGTACAGAAGGCTCAGCAGGAACATCCTGTGCTTGCGCGCTGCCAGCAGCGAACAGCAACGCCGCGCCGGCAAGGGAGGTAAAAGATTTCATGGTTTATTCCTTCAAAGCGTTTGTCACGCCCCCGAAAGAATGCTGCTGTGCCGCCCTGCCATACGCAATCGGGCACTGGCCGAACTGCGCGTCATACCGGACGGTTGGTGAAAGATGTTCGTTGGTAGCGACGAGTTGTGGCCAAGCCGCCAATCACGCTGCAATCGCTGCGATCAGCCCGTCGCCGGCACTGCTCGCTCTATCCGCAGAAGCCGCGAATCAGAGCTTAGACGCGTAGAGCGCCAGCAATGCCGACCAGGCGCGTTCCGCTTCAGCTTGGGCATAGGCGGGACTGTCTAGCACCGTCCAGCCATGGTCACCGTCATACAGCTCGACTGTGACATCTGCTTGTGCCGATGCAGCGGCTGCATCCAGCGCGTCCTTCATGCCTTCATTCTGCGCATTGTCGTCCCGCGCAACACCAATATGGACGCCGGAACTCTCCGGGAGACCGTCAAGCAGCTTTACCGGAGCCATATCTTCTCCGCGTGTCAAGCCGCCGGAATGGAAGCTGGCCGCTGCTTTAATCCGGTTCGGCACGGCCGATGCTGCATAAATTGTCCAGCTGCCGGTCATGCAATAGCCCTGATTACCGATGCCTCGGGCGCTATTTACGGCTTCTTGGTCGTCCAGCCAATCTACAACGCTCTGTGCAGTAGCCATGACCGCTTCGGGCGTATTGCGCTCCCGCCACGGGGTAACGCGCCCCCAGCCATCATTATTGCGCCAGTCGCTGAAGTCCTCGAATTGCTGCCCGGCAACTGAGCGGTAATAGGGGTTGGCGACCAGGACGGCATAGCCGGCTTCCGCCAAACGGCGCCCCATCTCGACCTTGGCGGGCCGCAATCCGGCAATATCGGGCCAGAGGATGACGGCGGGATGCTCGCCGGAGGCCGGATGCAAGAACACCCCGTCCATAGTGCCGCCATCGGCCGCGAAGGTGACGCTGTGAGAAACAATGCCGGATTCAACGCGCGCCGTATCTTGAGGCATCGGAGCGCAAGCCGAGATCGCTCCGCCAGCACCCAACGCGCCAAAAGCGCGGCGACTGATGGGCTGCTTGAGCGTATCCATGGCTTGCAGATGGTCGCGATCACACATGGGGCATTTTCTCCTGTCGGCCGATGTTACCCCTTCGATAGCAGCCGATCACGTGAGTGCAAACGGACCAAAAGGTCAGGCCTAGCTGTGCTTTGTGCCTGACGAATTACGGCTTGAGCCGCCGCGGCGGCTCTCGCGGTCACGCAGGCGGCGTTGCCGGTACGACCAAACGCCCCAAACGATGGCGACGAGCAGGAAGACAATAAGACCGTAGGCAATCAGTTCTCGCGTGAGCACAGAAACTCCTTGGATCGATAACAAATTCGCCCCACTGTTTATTGTGCAATGCAGCATTGCTAACACAAATCGACGCGTCACCAAACGGATTTTACATTTACGCGTGCTGCAAACCACTTAGTTGGCGCTCGTCTAGTGATAACGTCGCTGGTCGATGCCATCCTTGATTTCAGGCGTAAAACAGGCATTCTGGAGGCATGGACAAACGCGCGGAAGAAATCAGAAAACTGAGCCAAAAGGGCCCGATCCAGCTGGATCGCAGCGGGTATGACGGGGGCAGCCTGCCACGGGCGGAGATCACGCGGCCAGCCAATATCGCAAAGCGCGATGGGCGCATCAACTGCCCGGTGTGTGACGAGGATATCTCGGCCCGCGCCAAGAAATGCCGCCATTGCGGAGAAGTTCTCGATGCGGACATGCGGCAGGAAAAGATGGCAGAACGCCGCACCGGTCCGCATTACACGCGCAACAAGAGCAAGGTTGCCGCTGGTATCCTCGCGATCCTGCTCGGCTGGGTTGGCATTCACAAGTATTACCTTGGCCGCATCGGACAAGGCATACTTTACACGCTGTTCTTCTGGACAGGCATTCCCACTATTCTCGGGCTCATCGAGGGCATCATCTACCTCACGATGGACGAAGAACGGTTCTGGCAGAAATACGGCTGACCGCCTTTAGGCCGCGCGCGAGGGTCGCTTCAGCGCTGCCTCGCTCTGCTCCATCAGCTTGGCGATAATTTCGGCTGCAGGCTCTTCCTCGGTGACGAGGCTTACGCTCTGGCCTGCCATCATCGAGCCGCTTTCCACATCGCCATCGATCACCGCGCGGCGTAGCGCGCCCGCCCAGAAGTGTTCGATCTCCAACTGTGCTTCAAGCATATCGACCTTGCCATCATCGAGCATCTTGGCAACTTCACGCTGCTTGGCGGTGAATTCCTCGGTGCCTTTGTTCTTGAGCGCGCGGACAGGGATTACGGGCAAGCGCGGATCAACCTGAACGCTCATTTCGGCATCGCGCGCCTTGGCACGGAAGAAGGCTTTCTTGAAATCGGGGTGCGCGATGCTCTCCGCCGCGCAGGCGAAGCGCGTGCCAAGCTGAACGCCGCTCGCGCCCATTTCCAGATAGGCTGCGATCATGTCACCCGTGCCGATCCCCCCGGCAACGAACACCACGAATTCTTCGGCGAGTGCGGGCAGGAATTCCTGCGCCAGAACGCTGGTGGAAACCGGACCGATGTGGCCGCCGGCCTCGCTACCCTCGATCACGAGTGCATCGGCGCCCGAGCGCAGGAGCTTCTTGGCGAGCGCCAGCGTGGGCGCGAAGACGATGACCTTTGCGCCGTGCGCCTTGATCGCCTCGACACTGCCCTTGGGTGGAATGCCTCCCGCAAGCACCACGTGGCTGACGCCGTGCTTTCCGCAAATCTCGATCAGCTCGAAGATCTGCGGGTGCATGGTGATGAGGTTCACACCGAAAGGCTTGTCCGTCATCGCCTTGGTCGCGGCGATTTCCGCATCGAGCAGCTCGGGTGTCATCGCCCCGCATGCGATCACGCCAAAGCCGCCGCCATTGCTGATTGCGGAAACAAGGTTGCGTTCCGAAACCCAGCTCATAGCGCCGCACATAATGGCGTGCTCGGTGCCAAGGAATTCACGGCCGCGCGCCATGAGCGCGCTGGTTTTAGGATAGGTGCTCATAAAGCGGGGGGTTAGTCACCTGCGTCACGATAGGCAATCGTGACCTTGTTCGCCGCTTCTGCCGCGAGCGCTCTCGCCTCGTCGGTATCCTCTCCGACAGCCAGCGCAACGCCCATCCGGCGATAGGGGCGTGTCGTCGGCTTGCCGAAAATCCGCACATCCACATCGGGACCAAGGCCGAGCGCGTCGGCGAGGCCATCAAAGCTGAAGTCGGCGCTTTCGCTGTCTGCCAGAATGACCGCCGATGCCGCGGGGATCGCGGGTTCGTCTGCAAAGACGGGCAGGCCCAGCACCGCGCGGGCGTGCAGGTCGAATTCCGAAAGACCTTGCGAGATCAGCGTGACCATGCCGGTATCGTGCGGACGCGGGCTGAGTTCTGAGAAGATCACCTCTTCACCTTTCACGAAAAATTCGACGCCGTAGAGACCCCAGCCGCGGCCCTCCCCTTCGAGCGCGGTCACGACCTTTTCCGCCATGTCCTGCGCCTTGGCGAGCGCCGCCTCGCTCATTGCAGCAGGCTGCCAGCTTTCCTGGTAATCACCGCGTTCTTGCCGGTGACCGATAGGCTCGCAGAAGGTGAAACCGCCCGAGTGGCGCACGGTGAGCAGGGTGATCTCGTAATCGAAGGCGATGAAATGCTCGACGATGACCCGCTGGCGATCACCGCGCATATTGGCGACCGCATAGTCCCACGCCGCTTGCAGATCGGCTTCGCTAACAACCTTGCTCTGACCCTTGCCGGAGGAGGACATGACCGGCTTGATCACGCACGGGAAACCCGTGAATTCAGCCCCTGAGCGCACTTCGTCAAAGTTTTCGGCATAGCGATAACGCGAGGTTGTAAGACCAAGCTCCTGCGCTGCCAGATCGCGGATAGCATCGCGGTTCATGGTCAGCTGCGTTGCACGGGCGGAAGGCACCACGTTGAATCCGTCCGCCTCCACATCGGCAAGCACCTCTGTACGGATTGCCTCGATCTCGGGCACGATCAGGTCCGGCTGATGCTTGGCAACAACGCTGCGCAGGGCTTCGCCATCGAGCATCGAGAAGACTTCACGCGCGTCCGCCACCTGCATGGCAGGAGCATTATCATAGGCATCGCAGGCAATGACATAAGCGCCGAGCCGCTTGGCCGAAATCACAAATTCGCGGCCCAGTTCGCCCGAGCCGAGGAGGAGGATCTTGGCGGTAAAGCTCACGCCGCCTCGTCCGGAGCATCGAGACCGTAGGCAGTGTGCAGAACACGCACGGCCAGCTCCGTCTCATCCTCATCAATCAGCACGCTGACCTTGATTTCCGAAGTTGAAATCGCCTGCACGTTTATGCCGCGATCGGCCAGCGCCTTGAACATAGTCGCGGCGACGCCTGCATGGCTCTTCATGCCCATGCCGACAACGCTGATCTTCGCAACCTTGCTGTCGGTGATCAGACGGTTGAAGCCGAGCTTTTCCTTACGGTCGTCCAGCATCGTCTGCGCGCGCGCCAGATCCGCCAGAGGAACTGTAAAGGTAACGTCGGTCTCGCCCTTGTCGCGACCGACATTCTGGATGATCATGTCGACATTGA
>CAYRBB010000067.1:0-9199 GCA_964422435.1 uncultured Sphingomonadaceae bacterium | reverse complement strand
GTTCCCGGGTTCGAGATTGAAATTCAACAGAACTGAAGCACCATCCAAACAACAACGTCAATCGGAGACGAGTTGCGATTAGACTGACAGCACCGCCACTTACGGAATTGTCAAAAGGATCATCGTTCGAAGGCGTGACCGATGGACTCAATTCCTTTTCTGAAGCTCTCGAAGAACTGGGCACTTCGGATCGCCAAATAAAGGCGAGGTGGGGAAACAGGGTCGAAAACGCACGCGTCGCTCTGCGCAGACGGGAACGAGTCATGCAGCGGTTCAGACGACTGGAATTGTCGCGGTCATTCTCCGCCCGTCGGTGCTCCGCCATCCCTGTCGAATGTCTGTGGTGCAGGCGTTGCCGACGGAGTGGGCGTCGGCGATGACTCGTACGGTTCTTCCGGTCGAGAAACTGTAACAGCCTTTGCCCCGCCGGTCTCGTTCTCGAAATTGGTCACAACCGCACCCAGAGTTTGCATGTAGAGCTGCAGCGCCTCGTCCTTGGTCAACTGGTAGTTGCGACTGAACTCGCAGGCGCGGAAGAACATTTCGCGCGAGAGCAGCACGGCGGGTGAGCGTCCTTTGAGACCGGCTTCTTCCGAATCCTCGCCCTCGCTGGCCTTGTCGTCATTGCCGGAGATCAGGGCCGAAATCGAAGCCTGCTCGCCTTGCGAGAAGGAAGCATCGGGGGGCGGACCGGTGCAGGTGACGAAGCTGGTATTGCGATCGAGGACCAATGTGTTGGAGATCGAGGCCGTGGTCGATAGGATATGCTCCGACAGCACCGGAGAAACCTGCGGCGACGGCTCGTCCGCCATCGAGACGCAGGCACCCAGCGGCAGGAACAGGAGAATAGCCGGAAGTCTGGTCATGTTTTCCCCTCAAGCATTGAAGCGGATCATCCGCGAAGATGATGGCGACATGGACCCTGCCCCTCTCCACGCCGACACGCACAACCCACCAATCATATCACCCGGTCGATAGGTCTGCATCCTGTCGCCGAAAATCGTAGCGCATCGGATACCACCCGCAAGAGTAACCCATGCCTGTTCCAGTTCAGTTCCGGAGATTTCCCGGTGGCAGCGCTTGCACACGCTGTTGGGAAGCAGGGAACTCGAGCTGCGGTTAGTTCGGAAGTACCGGGAAAGTCATGAAACAGCTCTGGAACACGGAGCGGGGAAGCTGGATGCTCGAGCTGCAGCTACTCGACGGACGGGCGAGGAAAACCAATTCGCCGCCATTAACAATGCCCCAATCAGGCGCCTTGGAGTTGAACCAATGGAGATAGTCGAACGCGTTGGCATCTATCGCCTTGTTGTGCAGCGCGTATTGATCGACGCCCAGATAGGTGGCCTGTTTGAATGCTTCGAGGACAAGCGAATCTGCGGCGTCCGAAGTACTTCCCGCCGGCACGTTGGGCCCAAATTTCTTCTTGTAGGCTACTACGAGATCGATCCAGGAAAGCGCCATCTCCTCGATATTGCCGAAGGTGTCCGTCCGCTTGGTCAAAACGTGGAAATTCCGGATGATATCGGCAAATTCCTCGTTCTTTGCCTGCAAGAGGAAGAAATCGGGCTTGCCGTCTTCCGCCCGCACCATGAACTGATAGGCATTGATCGGCGCCTGGAATAGTTTCTTGGTGCCGTTCGCCAGGACTGTGGTGCTCCGAGCGTCTACGAATGGATAGCAAAACTGGGTATCGAAATTTAGGTAACCACTATCTTGCACCACTTTGCCTCCGAACACCCACGTGGTGCTGTAATTATCCAACCAGCTGCTGACGTTAGTCTTGTACAGGCATTTCTGTGCCGTACCGGTGTCGATCCTGTTTCCATGGTCCGAATAGATCGTTCCGAGATAGGTCTTCAGCGTGGTCAGCCCTTCGATCACCGCTAACGGTACCTGCGCGTCGAGCTCGGTAGGCTGCGGATAATCCGTCGAAATACGACCCGAACCATAGCGATCGAACTGAATCTGGCCATTGAACTCTATCGGATCGTTCGGGCCGATATAGGTAAGCCGCGCACGCTCCGTGCGGAAAGCGATCTTGGCGGATTGCGCCGCCATGTAACCCGGGATCGCCACTTCCGCCGTATTCTCGCTGATATTGCCGCCGACCGTGCCGATCAGGTTCGAGGCCGTATCGAGGATTTGCTTGGCATCGGCGGGCGAGGCCGAGCTCGGATCGTAATTGGTGATCGAATCCGACAGATAGCCCTGCGCGCTCAGAATGGTCTGATCGGAAAAGCCGTCGAACGACTGATGGACGATGTCGGCGACCTGATCCTGGGTTAGCGGATCGGGCCCGCTCCCTCCGAAAATCGAACCGAAAATCTCGGAGGCTCCCTCCCCCTCGATCGCACCGATGATGGATTCGGCAACATCCTTGCCAAGGCCCGCGGCGACGCCGGCTCCGGCATGGGCGGGCGTGGTCACGGAACCAGCCAGCAGCGCTGCGGCGATGGCCCATCCAGCAATTGGTTTCATCATCGATCCCCCCCGAAAGCATTTGCATATTCAGCAAAGACTGCCGCGAAATCCGTAATCGAAGGGTATCTTACCGACCGGCCAGAGCACATCAATCGATGAAATCTAAACAAATATGACATGAAAATGATTTCTTGCGACATGCAGGGGCCAATAGCGTGGTTTGCATGAACTCCTCGGATCTTGTCGGGAGGATGGCGAGTTCGCGATAGACAAGCATAGAAGTACGGCCGCTCTTCCGAATTGGCAGAGCGGAGAATATTCGTGGCCCGACAAAAGGCGCGAGTAGGGCGAGTTGTGCCGGCTGGAGAGCGGTTGGCGTCCGACTGACAGCACCGCCAGCTACCCCACCTTGGCGCTTCGAATGTCGGCTTCAGGCTCGCCCATGACGGGCACCAAAAGGGTAGTATTGCATTCGACCGCCGATACTTTCCGGCATCGGGCTATGCCGTCGCAGCGGGGATTGCCTGAGGTCGCGAATCTTGGACTATTCTGCGTTTCCGCCGATTTTGCCGCTGGTCGCAATTTCCCATGCTCACAGTTTCCGTGCTCCGAAAACATCACTGCGGAAATCGTTTGCTCCAGCCATGCCTGCGACCGAGAACCGAATCCCATTTCGTTAAGCTTTGGCGATGTTGTAAGGGATTTAAGAAATTAGTCGTATATGCGCAGCCGCGTGCGTGAAGGACCTAGGGGATCAATGGCGTCATGACATTCTTGGAGAACTACGCGGACAGGCTATTGTTCATAATAAGCGCCGCCCTGATTTTCATCCCCCTTGAACGCTTCTTTCCTAGGGTCAGAGTGCAGTTGAAGGCCCGGCCGGATATGAAGCTGGATCTGCTCTACATGTTTGTTTCGACCATCCTGCTGATGGGCGCAACTGCGATATTCATAATGATTGTTGTGAGCGCCTTGGGCGGATTAGTCCCCGAAGCTGCGAAGGCTTTCGCAAGCTCCCAGCCTATCTGGATTCAAGTTCTTTTCCTGATTTTTTTCGGTGATTTATACTATTATTGGGTTCATCGACTATTTCACACAGTGCCATTCCTCTGGAAGTTTCATTCGATCCACCACTCGATCGAACACATGGACTGGATCGCGGCGTACAGAACCCATCCGATCGATACCGCCCTAACCAACTCGGGCGTGGTCATTATCGCAATCCTTTTCGAGTTTAGCGGCGTTGCGTTGCTTCTATTTGGCGTACAATTCTCCTGGCATTCCTTGCTCAAGCACGCGAATGTGAAGGTAGGCTGGGGGCCATTGCGGTGGCTCTTGCTCACGCCGACTTTCCATCACTGGCACCACGCGAACGAGAAGGAGGCCTACGACAAGAACTTTTCGGGGCAACTTCCGCTTTGGGATCTCCTTTTCGGCACCGCCATCATGAATGAGAAAAACGGTCCCGCCCGATATGGAGTGGACGATCCGGTTCCCAAGACCTTCCTGGGTTCGCTCATTTACCCCTTGCTATTCTGGCGGAGGAATATGGCGGAGGCTGGTTACCCAAACACTTCCACGAACAAGGAAGCCATGCCGGACCAGCACCTTCAGCGATCTTCGGTCTATGGCGAGTAATTGGTTTATCGCAGCAGGACGTCGAAGCTCGAATCCCGAGGCTCTCAAGGGTCACCGGCTCGTTGAATTCTCGTATTCCTGAATGAATTACCTCCCGACTGATACCGGCAATCAAGGAAGCAGTTTCAAATCATGACGAGTGCATGCAGTGCCGACAGCCATCCAGAACTTGAAGATGTGCACTGCCCGTTGTGCAGAACCGATGACAGCGTGGCTACACCATACAGAAAAGAGCCATTTGCAGTCCGGCGCTGCAATGAATGCCACCTCTGGTTTCTGAGCCCACGGCTCCCGGAAGCCGAGATGATGGCCCATTATTCCGGCCAGAACTATTTTCGGTCGGAAGAGATGGGCGTTGGCTATTCGGGTTATGAAGAACAATCCGACGCGCTGAGGGAAACCTTCCGGATATTAATGAAGACCCTGGCCAGGGAAGGGATCACACGGGGCTCCTTGCTCGAAGTCGGTGCTGGGCTTGGCTATTTGCTGTCCGAAGCCGCTCCTTACTTCGAAAGCCGGAATGGCGTCGAGATGTCGGAAGAAGCCCGAATGCAAGCGGCGGCGCAATCCGGCGCGGCTCTATACCCGGATATTGAATCGTTGGATGCAAACGACAGGTTTGATTGCATCATCGCTACGCATGTAGTGGAGCACGTTTATGATCCGGTCGATTTCGTAATCCGCTTGAGGCAACATCTTGCTCCCGGAGGTTCATTGGTACTCGCCGCCCCCCATATGGGCAGCTTTTTCAGGAAATTGATGGGCAATCGCTGGCCATCGTTCAAGTATCCCGAGCATGTGACCTTTTTTGACGAAAGAACACTCAAGGTACTCCTTGAGCGTGCCGGCTTGGAGCAAGTGAAGCGCCTTCCATACCCGCATGCCTTTCCGCTTTCATTGATTCTTGGGAAACTGGGCCTGCCGGCACCCGGCTGGACGAAAAGGCTCAATCTGAAGCTCCCGGCGACAACGATATGCTATACGGGGAAAAGGGGTATCACATGAGCAACGGCCTGCCTTTCCTGTCGATCGTAATCCCGGCGTACCGTGAAGCGACTGGATTGAAGAAAGCCGTCGAGTTGATTCGTGAACAGATCGAGCCCTTGGCGAGGTGGGAATATATCATCGTCGATGACGGTTCCACGGATGATACGTGGAAAGTCATCGAGGAACTGGCGTTCGCAAACGATGATGTGATCGGGATCTGCCTGTCGCGCAATTTCGGAAAGGAAGGCGCAATTGCGGCAGGGCTCGATGCGGCACGGGGCGACGCCGTTGTCGTTATTGACGCGGACCTGCAGCACCCACCACAGCTTATTGCCGAGATGGTGCAGCGCTGGCGTGATGGCGCAGAGGTGGTGAATACGAAAAAACGGTCTCGCGGGCAGGAAGGCAGTATCAAGCGCTGGCTGGTGTACTGCTACTTCGCATTCTTCTCGCGACTGGCTGGCATAGAGATCGGGAACGCAGCCGATTTCAAGCTGCTCGACCGCTCGGTCGTAGATTGTATGAAGCAATTGCCGGAAAACGCACGGTTTTTTCGAGGACTTGTTGCGTGGGTCGGATTTCGTCAGGAAACGATAGAGTTCGATGTCGCGGTGCGCGACGTAGGCCAAGGGAAATGGTCGATCCCGAAACTCACGCGATTGGCGATCGAGTCCACCATGGCATTCAGCAGTTTGCCAATGCAGCTTATGACCGTCCTGGGCGGCGTTTTCGGACTGTTGGCGATAATTCTATCCGCAAGAACCCTCTGGCTCTTGTGGATTGGTCAGGCGGTGCCCGGGTTCGCGACCGTCATACTTCTGATGATCGTCATCGGCTCGATCCTTATGATCGGCCTCGGAATCATCGGACTTTATCTTGCCAAGATCTACAATGAGGTGAAGTCCCGGCCCGGGTTCATCGTCCGGCAGGTGACCTCGAGGTCCGAAACGGCGGCTCCACCGAGGACTTCGGAGAGTATCGATAAAGGTCAAACGGCCCAATCCGACGAGGAGACGCGGAGCGCGACCGAACGACCTTGAGGAGGTCGGCCCCGAGGGGAGTAAGGTACTTATCGTTGCGCCGGTGAACGACGAAGAGTGGCGCGGCCCTATCAAGCGCTGCAACCGTGGCCTCGAGATCCTCCCTGTTCTCAAGACCCAACTGGGTACCGTAATAGGGGACGGGAGCCTTGCGCGCCGTCATGAAATTTATCTCGGGGTTCATGGGCAGCGTGAAGAGCTGTTCGTCATTGGTCGCTTCCTGCTCAATCGCATTGATAACTTGCGAGTACAGGGCGCGGCTGTCCTCGCTGATGCGCAAGGACACACGTGGCAAATCGCTGGCAACATAGGCTTCGGATGGCTCGCTCATGACCGTTGCCACCAGGCTGCGGTCAATCGGTCGCCCGGCCGGAATTATGATCGCCCACAATGACAGCGCCGCAACTGAAGCAAGCGCGAACGGTGTGTGCACCATGCAGATTAAACCGAGCAAGACCGGAGCGACCGCCATCATGAGGTAGACGGGTATCTGATAGTGGAGCGCGCTGATTGCCCAGACAGTCGCCAAGATTGCAGTCAGCGGCAACGGGCGACCTACCAGGACCCTGCGGACACTTAGAATTCCTGCGACCGGAAACGTCAGCATCAAAGCCAACCATCCCAGGCCGGAGATGATTCCCGTGAAGTTCGTCACAGGAAGATACACGTATATGATCGCGAGAATATCGGCATAGCTGCGATCTGCGATGAAGTTCTGGTTATTGATTGCCAAGGCAGAGAACAGGAGGTCGCGTAGCCAAGGCATCAAAGCGCCGCTTGCCGCCATGAATACTGCAATCGGCACGCCGGACATGATGAAACCCGCGAATGGCAAAATAGTGACCCGGGCAAAATCGTCCCAGGTCAGGCGCGTTCGCCAGGTCAGGACGGCTAGCAGAAGCACGGGCCAAACTCCGATCCACACCGCGCCGAACAAATGCTCCTTCGAAATCAGATAGGCGGTAAGGCCGAGCGTCGGTATGCCACCCAGAATTATGGCCGGCAGCCGCCTGCCCGTACTCCCTTCCTGGAATTCGGAGAGCAGAACCGCGACCAAACCTATGCCGAGCAGGACACCGCTCAGTTGCCTGGTAAAGAAGGCGATTCCGACGAAGAAGCCCGCAAGAATTAGGCGAGACGACGCACCTCTTGGCAATACGGTTAGGCAAAGCAAAAGCGCGAAAAAGGCGCCAAGAGCATGCCAATTGGCGCTCGGGTTGAGGAACTGGATGAAGGAAAAGGCCGTCACGGCAAGGGCGCCAACGAAAGCGACGAGGTTGCCTTGCGTTCTGAGAATCCAAAGCGCGATGCCGCCCTCGAGCAGGGTCAGCACTGCCAATGGATACCTCAGGCTCAGCAGGTCTTCGCCGAACAACGTAAATGCGGCGATGTTCAGAAAATTCCCGTAACCGGGATGAATATCGATAAGATCCCGATGGAGAGTGTCTCCAGCAAGGAATCGCTGCGCTACATAGGCATAAACGCCCTCATCGGGCCCCCACCAAAACTGGTCGTGGAAATGGAAAAGAACCAGGGCACTAAGCAGCAGCCACCCGAGACTTGTTCCCGCAAACCTTGCTGCGTCACGCGTCATCTTGCAGGTCTGCGATCGATCATGCCAAGAATTATAAATCCTGTCAGAGCTGCGGCGACCTGAGTTAGGCCGAAGGTTATCGAGATGGCAACGGCCACATTCTGGTCTACGCCGATCAAGGGCAGTCCCAGCATCGCGGCAATTTCCCGGTTGCCCCATCCTCCGACGGATAAGGGGAGTGCAGCGGCAAGCAATATGACCGGGAATATGGCCAAGAGACCAATCGGTGACACCGACACACCAGTTGAACGGATCAACAGATACGCGATTACCGTTGCGATCAGGTGACCCAGGATCGAAAGCCCGAGAATAGACCCTACGAAAGCGTATGGCCCGCGCCGGGCGCTGGTTCTCGGTAGCGAGAAATACAGGATGACGGAGAGGACAAGACACAGAATTAGTGCCGTGACCAGAAAGCCGCCGGGTACCAGCCTCGGAACCGCTATGGCACCGGCTATGGACGCGAGTGTCAATGCCACCAACCCGACCACTCTGTCGGTTACCCCGATTGTCAGCGCCGCTTTCGTGTCCACGCCATTCTTGCGGATCAGCCACACTCTTCCGGCATCTCCCATGAGTGAAGTCGGCAAGAGCAGATTGGCCAAAGTTGCGCCAAAGGTCATTTTGCAAACATCGAATGCCGAAATTGCCGTCAGCGCTTCACTTTCAGACAAGATAAGAAAACGAAACGACAACAGGAAAATAATCAATATGTGAAGAGCCAGGGCCGCCAGCAGGGCTGCTATTGAAAACTGTGCCATAGCTGAAAAAATCGCGGCGGTGTCGGTAAGAGAAATGACGACAGCCAATAGTGCGACGAGACTTGCATATTGAGCGACGCTTATGAGGACGCCACGCTTCTTGGAATCGGCACTTCGATCGAGAATTTGAAATAAATTCATAGACTTGTCCGATTCAAATGGGCGCATCCACGCTAAGCCCCCGGAGGATAGGGCTTATCAATGCGCTGCATCCGCCGGCACTGGAAGTAGACAAGGGGCTACAAACTTTGGCTGGCCACGGCAATTCCGATTGTGCATCGAGCCAATGCAGGCTTCGTTGGTGCCAGTCGGCGAACCATTCTCGATTTCAACCATGCATGCCAAGTCGTCAAATGGCATCGCTTGACCTTATCATGCTGAGCTTGGCCCTATATATCAGCCATGCCCGCTGTTGGGTTGTATGCGACCGATTTTGCAGGGTTTTGCACAAGCCGCCTTTCCATCACCGGCGGTGCCTCATAGTCTCACCGGAAATTACAGCGTGAAATGCCGGGCAAGGCTTTGGTCGTGATGTGAAAGGAAACGGATGGAAGGCTCTTCAAGGAAACTCGTCGAGGGAATTTATGCGGCGTTTGCAGCGGGAGATATGGCCGCCTTCACCGGTGCATTGGCCCCTGATGTCGTTTGGAACGAAGCGGAGAACTACCCCTATGCGGACCGAAACCCCTATCGGGGGGCCCAGGAAATCATGGAAGGCGTGTTTGGCCGAACCGCCGAAGACTGGGATGGATTTG
>CAYRBB010000066.1:0-9635 GCA_964422435.1 uncultured Sphingomonadaceae bacterium | reverse complement strand
CTTCTCGTTGGTCATCGCCTCGCTCACGGTCACAGCGGTGCGCAGCGCGCCCACGGTGGTGGTGCTGGCGCGGTCAACGCCCTTCACCAGCTCGACATTGTTCTTCTTGACCAGGTCGAGCGCGAGGTAGCCCTGCACCGAAACCGCCATCTGAGTGAGCAGGTCCTGCGTGCGCTGGCGTACGTAGAACAGCGCGGTTTCACGGATGGCCTTGGCCTTTTCCGGATCGGTCGCGTCCAGCTCTGCCGCCTTTTCTTCCAGCTGGTCATCCAGCGTCTTGGCGATGTGGATCATCTGCTCGAGCTTGCCCATCGCTTCCCAGAGCTTCTGCCGTTCAACGTCGATCGCGGCATTATCGAGGATAAGCTCGTCTTTGCCGCTCGAGAGGTTGCTGAGGATCGACTGGATGTGGCCCTGCGCGCTCTGGTAGCTGCGGAAATAGTTGTTGAGCTTGTTGCCGAACGGAATGATGCCGAGGAACTTGCGGGTCTTGGACAACTTTCCGCGCTTGCCGGGATCGAGATCTTCGACAACGCGGCGCAGTTCGGCCAGATCGGCGCCAACGCCGCTTTCCTGGTCCATCGCGCGCACTGGGCGATCGAGGAAGCGGTTGGACATCTGGCTGGCGGCCATGATTTCCTTGCGACCCATATTGGTGATCTGGTCGACCTTCTTGCCGAAGTCGGGCGAATTGGCATCGAGCGCGACAAGCTCGTCAACAAAACCGTCAACCTTTTCCTGAAGCGCGCTTTTCTTCTCCTCGCTCACGGGCACAAGGCCGGCGGCCTTTTCGGGCGCGACGCTCGGCACCGGATCGGGCGGAGTCAGCTCCAGATCGATGTCTGTCTTGGTAGTGGTTTCGTTCGTAGTGGCCATCGCGGCAAATCCCTCTTGGTTCCTCACTAACTGTATTAGTGATACAAGACACGTGTTTCAACCTTTGTGAACGCGAGTTTCCGCGATATTGGGGCGCAATGCAAACACCAAACACGCCGCCGGCGGACAATACGTCCGCTACCGAACAGCCGCTGAACAAGGCCAAGGCCAATCTTGCCGAGATCCTGACGCACTTTAACAGCTGGTGGCGCAAGGATGTCAGCGGCACGGTCGATCAGATTGCCGTGATCGAGAAACGCCGTGCCGAGTGCTCGCTTTCCGCCCGCTACCTGCTGATGACCTGTATGTCTGCGGGCATTGCCATTCTGGGCTTGTTGCAAGGCTCCACCGCAGTGGTGATTGGCGCAATGTTGCTGTCCCCGCTGATGGATCCGATCATGGGTGTAGGCTTTGCGCTGGCAATCGGGGATTACAAATGGCTGCGGCAATCTGCCAAATCGCTGATTGTCGGGACGGTCTTTGCGATCCTGTTTACCGCGCTCATCGTTTTCGTATCGCCGTTGCAAGCGATAACCAGCGAGATTGCAGCCCGCACCCGGCCCAGCCTGCTGGATCTGGGCGTCGCGATCTTTTCCTCCATCGCAGGGGCCTATGCGATGATCCGCGGGCGCGAAGGCACGATTGTCGGCGTGGCGATTGCGACCGCCTTGATGCCGCCGCTTGCCGTGGTGGGCTTTGGGCTGGCGACGCTTAACAGCACGGTTTTCTGGGGCGCGTTCTTCCTCTTCATCACCAACCTTACCGCGATTGCGCTGACCGCCACGGCGATGGCGCGCGCTTACGGCTTTTCGACAAGCCTGTCCGAAAAACAGACCCAGATGCAGGGCTTCCTGATTTTCAGCGCCTTTTTCGTACTGGCGGTGCCGCTGCTGATTTCGCTTTTGCAGATTGTCGATGAAACCCGCGCCCAACGCACCGCATCCACAGTGATAACCGAGCAATTCCGCGATCAGGTCGTTTCATCGCAAGTCGATACGACATTCGATGGCGACAAGGTGCAAGTGGCAGCAACCGTGTTCACCCCAACCTATATCGCCGAGGCAGAGGCCAATGCCGAAACGATTCTCGCGACCCGACTAGAGCGCGAAGTCGAAGTGTCCTTGCGTCAGGTCATCACTGATGCAGGCACACGG
This sequence comes from uncultured Sphingomonadaceae bacterium, assembly GCA_964422435.1. Taxonomy (GTDB): domain Bacteria; phylum Pseudomonadota; class Alphaproteobacteria; order Sphingomonadales; family Sphingomonadaceae; genus Alteraurantiacibacter. The sequence goes on along the minus strand of CAYRBB010000066.1, from coordinate 7,605 downwards.
GCGCAGGAAGAAGCCCAGCTTGCCGCCGCCCGCACTCGCGAAGCCGAAGCGGCAGAGCAAATGGAAGCCATCGCCGACCGGCTGGCACTCTTAGCAGGCGTACCCACCGACGACGTGACCATTGATCGCGAGCGCCGCCGCGCGCTGGTGGTCGCGCGCCCGCTTGAAGGGGCAACGATGGCGACCTATCGCGAGCTCGAACGCCGCATTGATGCGACCGAGCCCGAATGGGATATCCGTTTCACCCCGCCCGTGCGAGAACTGCCATCGATTGCCTTCGAGCGGGTGGAGAATGATGATGGCGAGACCATCTGGCGCCCGACCGCAGAGGGCCGCCGCGCGCTCGCGCTCGCCAGCTGGGCACAGGAACGCACCAGCATCCCGGTGCGCCTGACAGGTCCGGCGGATTCTGTGGCGGCACTCCGAACCATTCTTTCTGCCGACAATCGCCGCATGATGGAAGAGACAAACGGGTCCGGATACGGTACTGTCACCGTCAGTTGGGCAGCGGGAGAGTAAGGCAATATGGAACCGGAAATGATCGTACTTGCCCTTGCCGGAGTTTTGCTGCTCGTCCACGTTTTTGCAGCAACTCATGTAAAGACGAAGCAATACGGCACCGACTGGAATATGGGCGCGCGTGACGACGACTTGCCGCCGATGAATTTCCTGGCTGCCCGGCTCGATCGTGCATCTGCGAATTTCCAGGAGACCTTGCCGCTCGCGATCATCGCGCTTTTTGGTGTGGTGCTGGCAGACAAGGCCAATGCACAAACAGCGATCGCCGCATGGATATGGCTCGGCTCGCGCGTACTCTATTTGCCGCTCTACTGGGCGGGCATCCCGGTGGTGCGCACACTGGTATGGTGCACAGGTATGCTCGCACTGCTTTATGTTTCGGGTGTGCTGCTGCTGGGGTAATACGCGCTTTGTTCGTAGGCTAAGCCGCTATTTTCAATGGTATAATCTCGCCCGACAGATACAGCTTTTTTGCCTTTGCCCGGCTGAGCTTGCCCGAGCTGGTGCGCGGCAATGTGCGCGGAGGCACGAGTTCGACCACGCAGTTCATGCCGGTGACCGAGCGGACCTTGTCGGCGATCTGGTTGCGCAGTTTCACGCGCTCTTCGGGGTCGCTCACGCGGCAATGCACCAGTACGGCAGGCGCTTCCTCGCCATTCTCGGTTTCAACGGAGAACGCCGCGATATCGCCGTGGTTGAAGCCGGGCAATTGCTCCACGGCCCATTCGATATCCTGCGGCCAGTGGTTCTTGCCGTTGATGATGATCATGTCCTTCGCCCGGCCGACGATGAACAGATAGCCATCGGCCATGTAGCCCATGTCTCCCGTGTCCAGCCAGCCATCGACCAGGCAGTCCTCGGTCGCGGCTTCATCGCGGAAATAGGAGTGCATGACGCTCGGGCCACGGCACCAGACCTTGCCGATCTGGTGATCTCCCCTGATCTCGTCATTCTCGCCGCGGATTTCGACATCCATGTCGGGCAGCGGCTTGCCGCAGTTGACGATGGCGCGATAGCGGGCGGGGCGCGAGAGATCACGCTGCGTCCCCGAAAGGCGCTCTTCCTCGACCAGTTCCACACGGATGCCTTCGCCCGGCGGCATCACCGTGACCGCCAGCGTCGCCTCGGCAAGGCCGTAGGACGGTGTGAAAGCGCTTGCCTTAAAGCCGGCTTCGGCGAAGGCGTTGACGAATTGCTGCATCACGTCGGGTCGGATCATGTCCGCGCCGTTACCAGCAAGCCGCCAGCGTGACAGGTCGAACCGGTCTGCCACGTGGCTCTGGCTGGAAATGCGGCGTGCACAAATGTCATAGCCGAACGTGGGTGAATAGCTCATGGAGTTGCCCGGATTGCGGCTGATCAGATCGAGCCATGCCAGCGGACGACGAGCGAAATGTTCTGTGCGCAGATAATCTGCGCTTACCTGATTGCCGACCATCGAGAGGAAGCAGCCGACCAAACCCATGTCGTGATAGAAGGGCAGCCAGCTGACCCCGCGATCACCTTCTCCAATATGCATGCTTTCTGCATGGCCATAGAGGTTATGCAGCAGGGCGCGATGGGTCACGGCTACGCCGGTAGGGAAGCGGGTCGAGCCGGAGGAATATTGCAGATAGCAGATGTCGTCCGGATCGGCTTCAGGCAGCTCGACTTCAGGTGCATCCAGTGCGGCGAACTGGTCCCAGTTGAGGCCTTGGCAGCCCTGCTTGTCAGCAGCAGCGCGGGCCATTTCGTCAATCTCGGCGGGGAATAGCAACAAGGCGGGGTCGCTTGAAGAAAGCTGCACGCCCAACTGGTCGATATAACTATCCTTCCCGCCAAATGTGGTCGGCAGGGGCAGCGGCACAGGCCAAGCGCCTGCATAGATACAGGCACAGAAGGCGGCGACGAATTCGGGGCTGGTCTCGGCGATCAGGGCAACGCGGTCACCTTTGGCAATACCCATGCCCGTCAGGCGACGCGCGCCGACCAGCGCATCTTCGCGCATCTGTGTGTAGGTATAAACCCGTTCCAGCGTGGCGCGCGGATCATAGAAATTCATGCCCTTTTGGCTGCGCGCGGCATAATCGATTGCTTCCACAAAAGTGGCGAAATCGGATCGGCGGCGTGGCAGCGGACAATCGTTCGGTGTCGGCGTAAGGTCGGTCATCTTGGTGATGGAGAACCCTCGTAATCAGCACGCCCTATCGGCGCTTCCCATATACAAAACGGCGGGGAAGTTGGATGTTCCGCGCCGCAGACTTTCCCATTTGAAGGGAAGTGTGGCACGAATAAGGCCAATGGACAGCAATCGACAAGGGGGAATGCGCAAGCGGCGCACGCCAAAACCGCTTTCTACAGCCAAAATGGAGGAGCTGGCGCTGTCCTATGTCGCCCGATTTGCCACCACCGCAGTCAAGCTGGAGCGTTATCTGGCGCGCAAATTGCGTGAGCGGGGTTGGGATGGTGAGCACGATCCGGATGTGGCCGCATTGGTGCAACGCTTTGTCGACAAAGGGTTTGTCGATGACGAAGTATGGGCGCGCGCGCGCGCATCCGACCTTTTGCGGCGTGGATACGGGGCGAGGCGGGTGAACCAGGCGCTGGGGCAAGCGGGCGTGGGTGAAAAGGTGCGTTCTAAAATGCAACCGAGCGATTTGGACAGGCGGCACGCGGTGGCTCGATTGGCGCGGCGACGGCGCTTCGGCCCGTTCGCGGTGGAACCACCCGACAGGGAAAAGCGTGAAAAACAGATTGCAGCCATGCTGCGCGCAGGCCATTCCTTCGATCACGCCCGCATGGTTGTGGATGCACCCAGCGAAGCGGCGGTGGAAGAATGGGTCAATGAAGCAAGGGATAGTCGTGACGATGAATTTCGGTAGGAACGCTCTGATGGCAATGGCGGCTCTCGCGTTGACTGCATGCGGCAGCGAAGCTGCGCAGGAAGAGGCCGTTTCTCCTGCAATCGAGGAAACCGTTCAAACGCATCCGATCTCCGGCCTGGAGATCATACCTGTGACGCTGACCACTTCGACCGGCACGCATGTGATACAGGCGGAACTTGCCGCCACGCCGGACGAACAGCGCGATGGCCTGATGTTCCGGCAACAGCTCGGCCCCGATGAGGGCATGATTTTCCCCAAGGACCCGGTCCAGCCGCTCAGCTTCTGGATGCGCAATACGGTGATCCCGCTTGACTTGATCTTCATCGACGAGAACCGCGAGGTGATCAATATTGAACAAGGCGAAGCCTATAACGAAACGCCAATCCAGTCTGACCGCCCAGGCATTGCGGTGCTGGAGTTGGCAGCGGGCCGTTCGGACGAGCTGGGATTGCAGCCGGGGGACTCGGTCGAGTGGTGAAGGCTATTGGCCTTCGCAGCCGAATCCGCTAACCGCGCTTGCCATGAACTTTCTCATGAAAATCTTCACCTGGTGGGAAGGTGCCACAATCGGCACGCTATGGTGGTCGTTCAAGAATGGCGAGCATGTCGGCACCGATGCGCAGGGCAACAAGTACTATCGCTCCAATAAGGTGCGAAAAGGCCAGAAAGAACGCCGGTGGGTCATTTATGATGGTGCCAACGATGCGAGCCGTGTGCCTTCTGAATGGCATGGCTGGCTGCACTTTTCCTATGACGAACTGCCCGAGAGCCATCTCGCACCGCCCAAGATCTGGGAGGTGGATTACACCCCTAACGCTACCGGCACCGATAGGCGCTATCTGCCCGTCGGCGCGCTGGAACGGGGCGGCACGCGTGCCGCGGCAACCGGTGATTACGAAGCATGGTCGCCCGACGCGTGATTCTGTTACGCGCCGCGTGCGTCGGCGCGCTGGTCACGCTGGCACTTTCTGCCTGCGGTGGCGATGCGCCGCAGCCTGCGACCGAAGAAACCGAAATTCCCGAAGAACTGCGGGCAGAGCCTCCGCCTCAGATCGGCAATCCTGAAGCTATCGGCACGCCTATGGAAGAACGGTTGGCGACCATCGGCCTCGTCAACAAGCGCAATAACGAAACCCGCGATATCGAGATGTATCCGGGCGAATCGCGCCGCTTCGGCGATGTGATCGTCCGCCTTGCTGCCTGCGAGCGGACCGCACCTTGGGAAGACCCGCAACAGACCGGTGGTTTTGTGCAGGTTTTTGTCAATGAGCGGGTAGACAGTGGTGACGGGACGCAGTGGAACCGCATTTTCTCAGGCTGGCTCTACAAGGAAATGCCCAGCATCAATGTGGTCGAGCACCCGATCTACGATGTATGGATGAAAGACTGCGCGATGAGTTTCCCCGGGGAAGAGGAAGAGGCCTGAGCCTCCACCTGCAGCGACTCCAGTGCATCGGGCAAAGGGCAAAGCGGGTTGCCCGAACACGCCGCCGCCAGTCTGTCCTGATACTCGTCGCGCGAAATCTGCACTGCGCCCAGCGAGGCGAGGTGATCGGTCATGAACTGACAATCAAGCAGGACATAGCCTGCGCGCCGCATAAGGCAGACGAGCGCGGCAAGTGACACCTTGCTGGCATTGTCCGCGCGGGTGAACATGCTTTCCCCACAAAACACGCGATCAAATGCCACGCCATAAAGGCCGCCAACCAGTTTGCCATCGCGCCAGCACTCGACCGAGTGGGCACGACCCTGCCGATGCAGATTGCGATAGCTCGCATCGATCACTTCGCTGATCCAGGTTCCTGGATGATCGAGACGCGGCTCCGCGCATTCGCGTATCACGGCAGCAAAATCGCCATCCACCCGGATTTCATAGCGGTCCTGTTTGAGCAGTTTGGAAAGTGAGCGCGAAACGCGAAACTCTTCGAGTGGAAAAATAGCGCGGTTGCGCGGCTCGACCCAGAATACCTCATCGTCATCGCGCGAATCGGCCATCGGAAACACCCCGCTGCGATAGGCGAGCAGCAATGTTTCGGGCGGGATCACTTTGACAGCAGGCGCGTGCATAACAGGCTCAATATCAGATCGTGCGCATGTCGTCGCTTGCCAATGCGTATTTCGCGTTATAGAGGCGGCGCTCCCATGCAGGGGTGTAGCTCAGTTGGTAGAGCATCGGTCTCCAAAACCGAGGGCCACGGGTTCGAATCCTGTCACCCCTGCCATTTTTCTTTCCGAAACGGCATCCGCGCTTTCGTCCTCGGTGCTAATCGCTCCGCCGGGACTTCGTTCCGGCTGCGCGGCACCTGCGGTCGCCCGGTCGGGCTCTGTCGTGCGCTAATCGCGCCCGATTCCAACGCCAGTTAGAGACCGTGTTGCGGATCACGCTCGGCGCCTAGCCTAGGGCAAGGGCGACCGCCCGCCCGCAGCGGGCGCAGCTTGCCTGCGCATCTAGCGAGGACGAAGCCGCGGAGGCGGCTTCGAAAAACAAAAGATTCCCAATTCACACGTTTCCGCTAACGTCAGCCTTATGTCCGGGGGCGTTCTCAACCACTTCCGCCAAGTTGATTGGCTCGATAGCCAGCGCGTGCGCGGGTATGCGGTTATCCTCGGGATCGCGTCGCTGGCCTTGCTGGCAAACAGCTACATCAAGGCGATGGGGCCGGACGGGACCGATTTTCTTGCGTTCTGGGGGGCAGGGAATGTGACCGTGGCGGGCGATCCGGCCTTGGCATACGATCTTGCCACGCAGGAACGCGTGCAGACCGGAACGGGTAGCACTGGCTGGTTTGCCTTCGTCAATCCGCCGCCGTTCCTGATTGCTGCCGCGCCGTTCGGAGCTTTGCCATTCCCGATCGCTTGGATTGCCTGGGTGGCTGTGACCTTCGCGCTCTGGGCATGGGCGAGCCTCAAGGCCTTCCCGCGCCTCTGGCCCATCGTGCTGGTGTTTCCGGGAGCATTGCTGGCGGCAGGGCACGCGCAGACCGGATTGCTGACGGGCGCGCTGTTGGTGGGCGGAGTAGCGGCACTGGGCACACGACCTTTGCTCGCAGGCGCCCTGTTCGGCGCGCTCATCATCAAGCCGCATCTGGCGATCCTCATACCTTTCTGGCTGGCGGGGGCACAGCAGTGGAAGGCGTTCGGCGCGGCGGCAGTGAGCGCGGTGGGCCTGGTGCTGGCATCATGGCTGGCCTTCGGGACCGAAACGATGCTCGGTTACGCAACAAGCTGGCAAGCGAGCGCCGCGATCATGCGTGGCGATGATCCTGAATTCTATCTGCGTATGGCGACGGTCTACAGCCAGCTGCGCCTGTTTGCTCCGGTGCCTTTCGCGCTGGCGGCAAACGGGCTGGTGGCGCTCGTCATGGTGCTGCTGGCCTTCGTTTCGGCAAGGCGCTTTGGCGGGGATATGCTGGCGAGCGGCGCGCTGGTTCTTGCCGCGACCGCGCTGACTTCGCCCTACCTGTTCAGCTATGACCTGCCGTTTCTGATCCTGCCGATCCTGTGGCTGGTGCGCGAGGGGTTGCAGCAGGGCTTCCGGCCTTACGAGAAGCTGGGCCTCGTGCTGCTGTTTACGGCGCCTTACGCCACCCGTGCAGCAGCGCTGCCGCTGGAGATCAACCTGATGCCGCTGGCCTCGGCAGCGCTGGTCTGGCTGATCTGGTCGCGCGGCCACATTCGTTCAGATAAAATACCACAAAGCTGAACAACACCCGAATTTGCCAACCACATGCAATTCAGATTGGCCGGGGTAGTCCGGTTCCTGCCAGCGACGAATGGATTGTCCGTTCGCCGCACAATGTCAGGAACAGGAGGCAAAAAATGGCGAGTAGAATTTTCACGTCCAGCCGCAATGACGCCTGGAGCAACCCGCGGCCTTACACCGATGCCAGCTTGCGCTTCGCCAAGTATGGCCGTGTGCTGCCGATGGAAGAACCAAGCCTTCTGGAGCGACTGTTCGGCCGACGCTAAGCGAGCGCAACTGACACAACAAAAAAGGGCCGGAGCGCGTGATGCACTCCGGCCCTTTTTGTCACTTCCAAACCCAATCAGTATTCGTTGGGTTCTTCCGGCGTATCTGCCGTGTGCGTTGGCCCGGCGTCCTTCTGGCCCTTCGCCAGCTTGAACACCACGCCCGATAGCAGCGCGAGAGCGAGCAGGTTGGGCAGCGCCATCGCGGCGTTGGAGATATCGCCAAGGCGCCAGACCAGCGTCAGGTCCTGCG
>CAYRBB010000065.1:0-9772 GCA_964422435.1 uncultured Sphingomonadaceae bacterium | reverse complement strand
AGCTCGATGACCGGCTCATGCGCGAATATGGCGTGACCGGCACCCTCAAGACCCCTGTCAACTTCATCGTCCACACGCTGCAGGAAGTGAACGACGGCCTCGCACATGGGCGTTACTTCTTCATGGATGTGAAGGACGACGGGGTCGCGCTCTACCAGTCCGACGACACAGAACTGCACACGCCTAAGCCAAAAACACCGACGCAAGCATTGGCTATGGCGCAGGAATACTTCGACGAGTGGTATCCGAGCGCATTGGTTTATCTGAACACCGCTCGCGGACTCGTGACCGAAGGAAGGACCAAAGAACCTGCATTTATCCTCCATCAGTCTTGCGAAAGGCTGTATCATTCGGTGTTGCTGGTGTGCACATTCTACACACCGCACGTGCATAATCTTGGTTTCCTTCGCACCCAGGCTGAGCGCATCGATGCGCGTCTGACCCATGTCTGGCCGCGCGACACAAAGCGCGACCGCGCCCGCTTCGAAAAGCTCAAAGAAGCCTATGTCAAGGCGCGCTACTCGAAGCACTACCGCATCACCAAGGAAGAACTCGAATGGCTCGGCGAACAGGTCGAGGAACTGGGGCGCGTGGTCCACGAGGTGTGTTCGGAACGATTGGCTAAACTCAAGCGGGACACCGCCTGAGCTTAAGGTTCGCGAAATTAATCATGGTGCCAACGACGGAACAGCAAGAACGCTTCATCAAATCACTTCACGACCTGATCATTTCTGACGTCCAAGTGACCATGGAAGTCTTGGGGCGTAAAGGAGTCGTTGCGGGATGGGAATCCTCTGCAGAGGGTGAGGAGGCGGTCAGAGCACTTCGTGACGCGTGGTCGATGGACGGTAAAGACGATCACGTCTGGATCGGCGACAGGTCGGAAGGAAGATCGCTAGGCCAATTCATCGAGTGGGTAGTATGCGAAACTGAGAAAGGAGCCGATCCTTTCGATCTAGCAATGCAGCTCATCGAGTTCCGCCGCATCGCGAAAATTGAGCGGCTATATTACGCACTCATCCCCGAAATATGGATGGACCTCCACGAAGCAGACTACTTCACGTTCAAGGATGGTACGGTTCTCGCGCCAATCGAGTTGCATCCCGACCGCGAGCTTGCGGAGCACTACGGCATGCTCAACAATCGACCTAGCCCCAGAGACGACTGCCGCCTCTACCTAGGTTTCTCTGCCCTTGAGGATTGCCATTTTGGCGTCCAGCCAGAACGGCATGACGGAAGTGATTTTCAGCGTCTTCAAGACATCGCGATGTGCATTAATCTGTCGCGACCTATTGATGGCTCCGTGTCACTCCTTGCCATGTCTAACTATTATCCTGCCCAGTTTCTGCAGTTCGGCGGTCGTTCTTGGAACATGCCGTACTCGCGAAAACCAGCCATGCAGAATGGTATCATCGAAATCTTTCTGAACCGAGCCGACGCACTCCACCAGCATTTGCAGAATTGCAGTGACGAAGTGAGAGATCTCATTCGGATTGCTGCGCGTTACCTTAGCCACATGGGTATGGCGGACTCTTTGGAGGACCAACTGATCAGCCTGCGTGTCGCGCTGGAGGCTCTTTTCCTCTATCCTTCGCATACCGAGGGTCAGCGACAGACTGTGGCTGAGCGAGCCTCTCTCCTTCTTGCCAAAGATGACAATGAAAGGGCTACGGACAAGAAGCTCTTCTTGAGTGTTTATGATACGCTCAGCAGGACGGCTCATTCTGGCAGAATCCACAAGAGTTATGACCGAGATAAAGCCGACCTGGCAGGGGAAAAGCTCAGGCAGTCCTTATGCACCCTAATCGAAAATGGAGAGGCCTTCGATTGGGAAGACCTGAAGACGAAGTCCGAAAGATAGCAACCGAAGCTTACGGTTGCTCCGTCAGGAGCTTCGCATCGTTCGGGCTACGAAAGAAGTAAACTCGGTCGAATTCGCTTTCGACCGGGGTTTCAAAATCGATCCCTCCGAAGGTTGTCGCGAGTGAGACGAAACGAGCGTGAGACACTCGTTCGTCCCCGATGAGCTGCGGCACGAGACCAGAGACGATCACGAGCCAATGCTCATCGCAATCAGCGTATTTGTGTAGTTTCCTGTGCTTCGACCCTAGGATGGTGTTCAGTTCGTCCAAGGTAAAACTCTCAACGATGATCCCGCGCCACGACATGATCGAGGTTGTCGAGTGGCCGTCGTTGAATAGCTGAATGTGTTGCAAGAAATCAGGCAACTCAGGGCAGGCGTGTTTCGAATGCTTCGAGTTCGGCATATCGTCCAAATTCCGAACAAGAATGGCGACCGAGTGAGACTTCATTTGCGCGGTCACCTCATCAATCCTTTGAGCTACGCTTGCAAGCGCCGCCTCACACCCCCTCTTATCTACAATGACATTGTCTTCACAGCACAGGCCAATTTCAATCGGCAGAGCGGGCTTCACCTGCTCAACTAGTCGCTCGCCAAACCATTCCTGTGTAGCCTCAATCGCTCTGGCATTGCGGACCCCGGCTCCCTCGCGGTGTGCCTCGGTGATCTCAACGCCGATTGTGCTTCCGCAATAGGACATGACGAAGTCGGGTTGCTCTTCGAAAACGACCCTATCCCAATCGACTTTTGCTGCGAGCATACACCAGTAGAACGCCGCAAGCTCGCCCGCTTTTTGCGGGTCACTTCTGAGGAGATTGGCCAACTTCTGAGCGCGTTTAGCTCGATCATCTGAGTGTGCAGTGGCAAGCGATGCCAAGAGCATACGAAGTCCAGCGAGCAATCTTTGAATAAACCCCATCATGCGCCCTGATGATAGAAGGTTTTTAGGATGGCAAGATAAAAGCACCGCCGTCGGTCGGGCTGCAGGTGGTTGGTTTTGTTGAGCAATATGCGACGTCACTCGCAACTGCATGATAGCGGCTCCCCTCAAAATCTTTTTCTTTTCAATGCAAATAGCGACGGCGCTTAGCCAAATTGCCTCTCTTTGTCGCGCGATATGCCCTTTAGTGCAGGTCTGCGCTCGTCCACTCACATGCAAGCGGATGCCATCAGCCAGTGCAGTCCTCGGCACCGGCGCTACAGCGAAGCTTCGGCGGTCAAAGCGCACAAACGTCATGTGGCGCAACCAGGCCTGTTCGATCGATAATCGGTGTCGATGGCGGGCCTGACCTGCTCCGCGCCCCATGTCCCCAGGTCGGTCCGTCATCACCCGAAAGATGAAAAGGACCGACCCGTATGTCGATATCAGCCGCTAACGAACAGCGAGCAGCGCAAAAAGGCCAACCCGCCATTGAGCCGATCGCGATGCGGGTACCTGAAGCCTGCCGCTATCTCGGGATTGGTCGCAGCACGCTCTATGTCCTCATTGGCGAAGGCGACGTCGAGATCGTCAAGTTAGGCGCTTCGACGTTGGTAGTGACTGAAAGCCTAAGGGCATTGGTCGAACGGAAACGCGCTTCTCGAGCTGAATAGTCCAACGCGGCTCGTTTCTAGATCGGCTTGGACTTCGAAAACCGAGGGATCAATTCGCGTGCAACCGCCGACCCTGAATCGGCTATCGAAGCTAGGCAACGACGCACCAGCAACGCATCGATGTCTTTTTCACCCGAAAGCACTTTGACGAGCGCAGCAGATTTGTCACCGAGACCCGCGTAGCCCCAGAAGCTCTCATCTGATCCGTTCGCATCGACGAGCCTTCCTAACCAGACGAGATACCACTCCTTGCGTTGTGCGACATCCATCCGCTCAACAATTGCTAGGAGCGACAGCGCCGCTCCGGGCAGATGATGGGTGGCTAGCTGCCATTGATCGATCCTAGGCAGCAAACGCGACAAATATGGCCACTTCGGAGGTATTGGGGTCATATATGGTCCGACAAATCCGGCAGCCTGGACGGCTTGCGGAATGTCATTCCAATCTGGGCGGCGCCTCGGGATGGCATTCTCCATTACCCAGTCAGCTGCCGAAGCCCACGCCGACCAGAATTTCTCGTCAGGTTCTCGCTCCGAGACCATTAGCTCATGCGAGACTGCATCAAGGTAATCACCGATCAGGTCTTCGGCCCGATCTCGATAGGTAAAAGCGAGCAGCGATTTCCATTCCTCGGTCGAACCGGTAGCAGCGGCATACCTCCCGATGTATCTCGCTAGTGCGTGACCCCACTCGTAGGGGAACTGCCGATCGTAGCGATCCGGGTCATCCTCGGAATAACTCCGCGTCCACTCGACAAGAGACACTAAGTACCGCGAGAAAAGCGCAGCGCGTTCCGGTGACGACGAAACTGCGGCCCAGTCCATCTTGTCGAGCAACTCTTTGGCCTTCGTCCAATCCAATGCAGTCTTGGAAGGCATCTTCAGTCTGCGAAGAGGGCGCTTCCACTCCTTGGTAAAGATCCACTGCATCGTGAACGGACTTGGAGGAAGATCAGGCAACCTCGACAAATTCTGGTTCTTCAATCCGCGATCGATCGCGCGCTTGCGCCTCTTGGTCATCCGCGAAGCGGCCTTTTGTTTCTCGTGATCGCCGCGCCAGTAGTGTCCGATATCAAGCACACAGCAATCGAGGGCAGCAATGCAAACAGTCCAGGCAAACTCACGCCTGCGGTCCCAGCGCAGTCCCTGTAATACAGCAGACGCGACCGCATTCAGCCGTTGTACCGAGAGAGCGAGAATGGTTTCATCAAGTTCGTTGGAGAAAGGTTCTATCGACGCCAGCGCCGGCAAGCCCCACGCGGCATACTCTTGCGGGTCACACGGTAAAATCGATTGGTCAAAAAGGAACTGCTGATCTTCTAGGGATCGTTGCAATCTCGCTCCAGCGATCAGCAACTCTTCTACCCATTCGCGATGCGAATTGATGAAGTCTCGGCTTCCAAAATGTGCTGCGACCGCCGCCGTCCCAACTATCCCCGTAATACGGATACCTCCTAGTGACCCTAACCGGCTTGATTCTGGCGGTTGCGGGTCGGCGAGAAGCTCCTTGGCTAACGCGACCCCTTGCGACAGGGTCATCGAGTTATCGATGGCACCGTTTTCTCGTGTCGCATTAACCCAGCCAAAAAGCCTGCTTGATTCCGAAAGACGCCGTTGCTCCTCATTTAGGTCTGCAATATCGGCCAGCGCCTTCTCCGGGGGCCTGATTTGGACCACTACTTGGTTGGTTTCTTCGCCCTCCGAAATCTCTATTTGGCGCGGATCGCTATCGGACAGGCATCGCTCGATCCGCTCTTGATGCTCGGCCATGACCGCCGGATGATCCAGTTCCTCGCGGAACTCTACGAGGTCTTCGGCGGCCCAATGAGATCGGCGCTCATCGAATGCGCGTTGAGCGTCTTCAACAGCTAAAAGGCGAAATGGCAGCAGAAATGCATGAGACATTGGTTGGTAGTTTGAATGCCGCTTGTGGTACTCTTCCACGGCTTCGAAATGTATGTCATCCCTCCCCATGAACCCGATCCGGTAGGCTTTGTCACTTCGGTCGAGATGCCGCCTTATGTCGTAATTCCACAATCTTGGTTCGCCCAAGAACGGCGCGCACCAGTCCAACGCACCTAGCGAATTTACCTGGCCATGAAAAATCGCAATGCATGGTGATGCCGTTGCCACCAAGCCGTGCGGCTGCAGGACCAAGCGCAATAGCTCTTCAATTGATCGGCCATCAGCAATCTGATTGTGAAGCCAATCGTCCAGCGCCAGATAGGCAGACCCCAGCACGTGGGAACCGAGTACACCGCTGCACCAGCGATAGACTGTTTCGTCTCCCCATAGCGGGATTTCTCCCCATGGCATTTGCAGCAGAAGTGGTTTGGGTGTCTTCCGATCTTCGCACTTCGAGTACCATCGCCAAAATACCGATGCGCGCATCTCCAAGCGATGAAAGAGGCGGAGGGCTTCGGTCTCGTCCGTTTCAAACAGCTGTGAGAAACCAGCCCGCAGAGGCGAGGAAGGAAAGAACTTGGTGTTGCCCCGAATTCCGGCGTTATTGAACTCGTGCCACGAGAACAGCTGATCGGGAATGATGCTGTTTTCGCCATGTCGAATTCGCTTTCGCGGCGGAACGAATTGCTGGAGGCATACATCCACCCACTCTTTGGGCAGTATGCTCGGAACTCGGTGGGGCGCTTCCAAGAGCTTCTCGCGCGACGAGCGCAATGAGCCGTTCTGCGCTAGTCTTTCAAGATAGGCTTTTTCAGTCGGCTTCGCGGATTTTACTGACAGGGTCAGGACTTGACGCAATCGGTCTTCGACCTTTTCCCAATCTCGATAATTGGGCAGTTTGTGGTCAAACGGTTCCTTTCGATCATCCCAGTTCTTTGGTTGTCTGGCGTTCTCGATTTCCTGAAGCCAACGGTAGCAAATGCGAGCCATTTTTTGAGAATGTGCGTTTGGCATGTGCTCCGTCGCACGGGCCCACTGCCTTGCGATCTCGGACAGCTTCGGGATGAGTTTTTTCGGCCAACTCTCCCAATGCTGAAGCGACCACTTCATGAACGGCACCCAACTCGGCCATTGGGGCTGCTTCAGATACGCCAGAAGGCGGTATCTTTCCGTCTCACCCATATCGGCTAGCGCTGGCGCGTTGAGCAGTCCCTCGTCGATCCTAGACTCAAAAACCTGAAGCGTTTCTAGTAACCGAGCGAGGAGACAGGCTTCATCTGCAAGAATGGCTGAATGCAGCTCGTCAAGGATCGAAGCAGACTTCTCCGAGTAGAGCGGAGCTACTAGAAGACTTCGTGACCACGCCGGGTCAAGCCCCTCTGCGGCGTCGAATTGCGCGAGCAGTGACTCCCAATCATCGTAGGCTTGAGCTTCAAGAAGCAATTGCCCAGTTAAGCGGATCGCCCTCATCCACCAAAGCGGCTCGCCTGCTTCCTCAATAATCGACTGAATCTTGTCGCGTTCACGTTCAAAACTCCGCGCGAGGAGCCAGTCTTCGTGCACATCAAACGATAAGCTAATTGCATCGCGACGCGCATCAATCGTTATTGCCCCTTCGTCTATCAGGCATTGTAAGCCGACAGGGTCGATCTCGCCCCTGCCAGGACGGCGGCCGGGATTTCGCATCAATAGCGCACCCAGTTGAGAAAGAGCACGGCTGCGGTTCGCGGTTGCAGCGGCGTTCGATCCTGCCCTCGTTGCCCAAGCAGCAGCCAAATCCATTTCAGTAAAAGAATCGGTGGGTGCGCTTTCGCGTTGGAACAGTTCGCGCAGAAGGAAGAGCGTTCTGTTTTGACCAGAGAGGTCTTCGCGCCTCAACATGTTGGCAAACTCTGGAAACGCAAAACCCAGATCGTCTGCCTCTTTTTGACTGAGATTTCCGACAAAGACCTGTTCGCCGAGATTGACAAAACCAACCTCTTTTAACGCCGCCGACACTACATCTTGGCCCTGATAACTCCGCGCCGTTGTGACGACCTTCCATTTATCAAAGAATGGGCTTTCAGCGATCTCCCTCAAGATTTCGGTTACCACCGATCGTCGATCCGACAACAACAGACGGTCTGCACCATCAATCAAGAGCAGGCAGGGGCCAGTGGTTGCGTATAGCTCGACAACGGTGGAACAGCTCTCGGGGGCGCCCAGTGTTGTAGTAAATTCCTGCCAGCTCTTGGATGAAATTTGGCTGTCCTTGAGCACCAGTACCTGGCCCGAGAAACCCAATCCCAGCCTTCGCAATATCGCCGACTTTCCGGTCCCGCCTTCGCCGGTAAGTCTTACAACCGGATGATTGCCGAGCGCAGAATTTGCATCAGACCAAATTTCTTGTCGCACCAGTGACAAAGCAACGTCGCCGTGGACGAGGCTATCATCGATCGATTTTAACGCTGTCGTACTCGCTGACTTGAGTAAGTCGAGCGTGTCACCTGCAGCCTCTATGTGCTCAGGGTAGAATTGCTGGGCGACAGCCCTGTTTTCATGCAACAGGGCCTGGATCGACTCCCACCCCATTATGTGCACAGGGAACTTTCCCTGTTTCACTCGCGCCCGTGACACCTTGCGTGCATGTTTCTGAAGCTCGGCGTCGTTTGCGGCAGTCGTTGCGAATATCCATTGCGACAGTTCGGGCTCGAAGCTTTCAGCTTTTGCCAGTTCGGCATCGAACTCTGCCACAGTGGCCTTGGCACCATAGAGGGCATCCTTGCCCTTGCACTGGATCCCGAAAACTCGTGAGCAATCTTGTGAAGGATTCAGGTAGACGTCGACTCCTGCCTGAGCTTGCCCAGTGCGTCCATTTTTCTGAGCCAGCGGATCGTTCCAGATGGACGCAAACAGAGCGCGAGTAAGGTCTTCAAACTTCTCCCATGATTTTGGCGGGGCAATCTGCTTATCAAGGAATTCCATGCTCGATATCTACCTGTCGACACGAGTACAAAACAAGTTGGCCCGCTATATTTTCTGACGGCAAATTCTTCGATGCAGTTATCGAACTCCATCAGACCTCTTGTACTGTCTGAAGATCTGAAATTGTAGAGCTGCCCTTACGGGCGACCTGCTCTATCCGCTGCGCGGACCGGGCCTGTAGTCCCGGCCCATCCGGGTGACGATCAGGAGCAGTTCGGAATTGAGCGGGAGTTTCTGGAGGACGCGCTCTGTCCCGCGCTTCCAGCGCTCCTGAGGGCGCGGCGTTCTTGAGCTAACCCGCAGGCACTCTTGCCTCTCTCATTGCCGGACGCCCGCTGGCGCACTGACCGCGTGCGCGGGACCTCCGAGGGCTTCGCGCTGTTGCAAGGGTGCCGTTCTTTCCGGATCGCAGGGCGATCCCTGTCGGGAACCTGAGTTCGGGCTTCTGGCCTTCCGGCGTGTGTGGAGAAATCGTCTGATGCCCTAAACTCCAGAAGGACTCAGAGAGTCCAATCGACGTTTGCCAGCTGAGCCGCGATCTTGTCGGCAAAGGGTTCTTCTACTCTCCGGGCATGCGCAATCTTGCCTTCGATATGTCGGCGCATCGAAACCACGGAGCGAAAGCGCAAAGCTGAGGCATGGGCGCTAGGAGAGATGCCCCGCGCCCCCAACATGTGAGCATGTAATCGCAGCTTGTTGCGATACTCACGGGTAAGACGCGGAGCCTTTCCGTCTACTACTAAGCCAAGGACGATCTTCCGCGCTCTAGGCGAAACAAGTCTTGTCTTGGAGTGATGCGGCAAAAGTCCTTCGCGTTCGAACTCCCGCTTGATTTTGCCAATGACCTGCCCCGCTTCCTCGCGAGAAAAATCTTTTCGCTGTGTCGATAGCGCGACGTCGTCAGCATAGCGGGTATAAGTCATATCATGCTCAGCCGCGATGGTGCTAATTCGTTCATCAAGGCCGCGAACTGCTAAATTGGCGAGAAGTGGGCTAGTTGGAGCACCTTGTGGCAAGCTGCCAAGCGGGAGCGGCAATCGATCGGATCCGATTGCCCCGGTGACCCATTCGTGGAATCGATCACGTTTGCCTATGGCGTGCTGCCCTTTGGCATCAGGTTGTTTGCGGACCCGGCCGTAGAATTTTGGTCCCCGCCGAGAATCAAACAGGCCGTGCTTCAATCCTGAAGCCCATTCAAAGCGGTTCTCAGGGACGATCCGAGTGCACAGTCTTGTGAGTTCAAAAGCGAGAAGGCGCGGGTAGCCGAGTTCGACAAAGACATTGAAAACACTCGGCTCGTAGATCGACTCGAAGAAATTGCGAATATCCATTTTGATTAGCCATTTGCACTGGCAGTGCAGGCGCGCAGTTTCGACAATGTCGGCCTTCCGATGAAAGGCCATACTGGACGGGTGACGCGGAGCATGATGGAGCACACGCTCTACCAGCC
>CAYRBB010000064.1:0-10101 GCA_964422435.1 uncultured Sphingomonadaceae bacterium | reverse complement strand
TGACATCGCCATCGACATTGTCGACCAGCCCGCCACGATCCCACCAGTGGATCATCACGACGGTGAAGATCAGGAATAGCGCGGTGCCTATGCGAATACCCAGATCGCCCCAAACCGGGATCTTGACCGCGCGGCGAATGGGCGAAAAGCGGCGCTTGCCCAGACGTACCCTGTCATATTTTGCGCGGCTGTCAGCCATTCCCGCTCCCCTCCGTCACTTGCGCAAACCGGTCTGCCAGATCGCCAATGGCAGAGTGATGGGTCAAATCAAGTTGCAACGGAGTGACAGCGATATAACCGTCTTCGATCGCTTCTAGGTCGGTGCCATGGTCCAGCGTGTGCTCGGCATCCTGCAGGCCGAACCAGTAATAGGGCCGCCCGCGCGGATCGGTGGCTTCGACAAGCGAACCGCGTGCATAATCGTGAAAGCCCTGACGCACTACGCGGACCCCAAGAACTTTGTCTGCGGGAAGCGGTGGAAAGTTTATATTGATGAGCGTCCGCTTGGCCATCGTCATTTCAGCGAGTGGTTCGAGCACATGCTTGCCCCACTGTTCCGTGGCATCGAAGCTGGGGCCGTTATCACGAAAAGCCTGACTCAGCGCGATCGCCGGGATACCCGCCAGCGATGCTTCCATGGCGGCAGAAGCAGTGCCCGAGTAGGTAATATCATCGCCCAAATTCTCGCCAGCATTCACACCGGACAAAACGAGATCGGGGCGCTTTTCCGGAAAGAGCTTGCGTAGCGCCAGGTTCACACTGTCAGTCGGCGTGCCGGTAACAGAGTAGCGCCTCGCGCCAAGCTCGCGCAGCCGCACCGGGCTGTGTAACGTCAGCGAGTGCCCGGCACCCGATTGCTCCTCTGCGGGGGCGCAAACCCACACATCGTCCGACAATTGTCGTGCGAGTTTCTCGAGCACGGCAAGACCTGGGGCGTGGATGCCATCGTCATTGGTAAGGAGGATTCTCAAAGCACTATCTCTCTAACCGCTCATCCCGAGCTTGTCGAAGGACCGTCCTTCACCTTCATGGCACGGCCGGGAGAAAGAACGATGCTTAGGCAACTTCGGCATGAACGGAACTATGGGGTGAGGCGCTCAATGCCGCCCATGTAAGGCTTAAGTGCTTCCGGTACCAGAACCGAGCCGTCTTCCTGCTGGTAGCTCTCCAGTACGGCCACGAGCGTGCGACCAACCGCGAGGCCCGATCCGTTGAGCGTGTGTACGAATTCGGTCTTCTTCTCGCCTTCAGGGCGGTAGCGCGTGTTCATCCGCCGCGCCTGGAAGTCTCCGGTGTTGGAGCAGGACGAAATCTCGCGATAGGCGCCTTGCCCCGGCAGCCACACTTCGAGATCGTAGGTCTTGCGCGCACCAAAGCCCATGTCGCCGGTACACAGCAGAACCTTGCGATAGGGCAGGCCCAGCGCCTGGAGGATACCCTCGGCGCATCCGGTCATGCGCTCATGCTCGGCATCGGAATCTTCGGGACGGCAGATGCTGACCAGTTCGACCTTTTCGAACTGGTGCTGGCGGATAAAGCCGCGCGTATCCTTGCCGGCCGCGCCCGCTTCGCTGCGGAAGCAAAGGGTATGGGCAGTAAGGCGGATGGGTTCGGCCAGGTCAGTCAGGATTTCGCCTGCGACCGAGGCGGTCAGGCTGACCTCGCTTGTAGGGATGAGCCAGTGGCCGTCGGTCGTGCGGAAACTGTCGTCGGCAAATTTCGGCAGCTTGTCGGTGCCGTACATGGCATCGTCATTCACCAGCACCGGCGGGTTGCATTCGGTGTAGCCGTTTGCACCTGTTTGCGTGTCGAGCATGAACAGCGCGATGGCGCGGTGCAGCCTTGCCATATTGCCGCGCAGGAAAGTGAATCGCGCTCCAGAAAGCCTGGCTCCGGTTTCAAAGTCCATACCCAGTGCCGGGGCAAGGTCCGCATGTTCAAGCGGGGTGAAGGCAAAGTCGCGCTTCTCGCCCCAGGTGCTGACTTCGACATTGTCGCTCTCGTCTGCCCCTTGCGGCACATCGTCTGCGGGCAGGTTGGGGATGATGGCGAGAGCGGCGGTCAGCTCTTCGCCCAGCGCCTTTTCCTCTTCTTCGAGTGCGGGCATCATGGCCTTGATCTCGGCAACTTCGGCCTTCAACGCCTCGGCCTTGTCCTTGTCACCCTGCCCCATCGCCTGACCGATAGCCTTGGAGGCTTCATTCCGGCGGCTTTGCGCTTCCTGCAGGCGGGTCGTCAGGGCGCGGCGTTTCTCGTCGAGAGCCTGCAAGGCAGCGGCCTGCGGCTCCAGCCCGCGCTGTGCGAGCGCAGCGTCAAATCCTTCGGGATTCTCACGGATCATCTTGAGGTCATGCATGGGCGCGGCCTATGCCCAATTGCGCTGTATCTTGTCCAGCGATTGGTGCGCCACCGTTGATCTCACCGCACAAGTCTGCGCAATAGGCGCAAAGGGTGTGGTGACAAGGCAAACCGGATGAGCAGTGCGGATCGCGAATATTTCACCGGGGATCTCTTCGGCGAATATTATCTCGCAGAAGAGCCCGTGGCGAAGCGGCGCTGGCGCGATTTTGTTCCAGGCCTGCTGCTGGCCGGAACCGTCGGCCTCGCGGCAGCGTTTCTTGCTGGCCAATATGCTTTCCCGGTTATGCTGCTCGGCCTCCTGCTGGGTCTCGCGCTGAGCTTTGCGGGCGATGTCGAGACGGTTGTCCCTGGCCTCGATTTCGCATCCAAACGCCTGCTACAGATCGGCATTGCCGTGCTTGGGCTACAAGTTGGAGTGAGCGACCTCCTCCAACTCGGCTGGACCGGTATGGGCAGTCTGCTGTTGGTGATGAGTGGCACACTGGCGAGCGGTATTCTTGCCGCCAGATGGATGAACGAGGGACGCGAAGCAGGTTTGCTCGCAGGCGGTGCGACAGCGATATGCGGAGCTTCGGCCGCGCTCGCGCTTTATGGCGTGATCGGCAAGGAACGGCTCGATCAGGCGCGCTTTTCGGTCACTCTTGTGGGTGTAGCCCTGGCGAGCGCCATCGCCATGTCCTTTTATCCTGCCTTCGCCAAGCTGGTGGAGCTGACTGACACGCAAGCTGGCTTCCTGATCGGTGCATCGGTGCACGATGCGGCACAGGCGATAGGCGGCGGATATTCCTATTCGGACAACGCAGGCGCGGCTGCAACGGTGACGAAGCTGGCGCGGGTGGCCATGCTCGGCCCGATTGTGGCGCTTGCTGCGCTCTGGCTGGCGAGGGACGGCGGCGCGCAATCGGCGGGTAAGCGCCGAGGCGTTTCGATGCCTTGGTTCGTGGCCGCCTTTATCGTGCTCGCGGTGATCGCAAATCTGGTTGCCATGCCCGAGCAGGTGCAATCAGGCGCACTCGATTTTTCCAAGGCCGTGCTCTTGCTGGCGGTGATTGCGACGGCGATGCGTTCGCGGCTCTCGCTCCTGCTTGAAGCGGGGTGGCGACCGCTTGTGCCGGTTGCCGTGGCCAGCCTTGCCGCCTTTGTACTTGCAAGCGGCTTGGCGCTGACCGTTATCCCCTGACGCGCAGCCTAGCCCGGCCGGGGCAGGGCGGTGGTGAATTTCATCTCTTCCATGGAGAAGCTGGCGGTTACGTCCGAGAGCCCCGGCACGCGCGCAATAAGCCGCTGGTAGATGCGGTCATAATCGGCAATGTCGCGGACGCGCAGCTTGAGCATGTAGTCGATGTCGCCCGCCATACGGTGGCACTCGATAATCTCGTCGATGCTCTCGATCGCGGAGGCGAAAGTCTCCAGCCATTCGGTGTCGTGACGGGTAATGCGGATGGCGACGAAAACGCTCGTCGCCAGGCCGACCTTGCGCGGATCGAGCAGCGCCACGCGCTTGGTGATGATCCCCTCATCCTCCATCCTGCGGATGCGTCTCCAGCAGGGATTATGGGACAGGCCGACCTTCTCCCCGATAGCGCCGACAGACAGCGTCGCATCATCTTGCATCACGCCAAGGATAGCCCAATCAATGTGGTCAAGTTTTCGCTTTTCGTTCATAATTGGGATGAATTATCCAATTTGTGGAGAAAAGACGAGAAATTTGGGAGCCTTTTGCATCAGGAACGGATTATATATTGCAAAAATCACTTGAGAGATCGAGACAATATGCTGCGCACGGCCTTTACTGAACATCCGGCATCCGTAGGTGAGACCTATAGAGAGCATCTGGTGCACGCATCGGGCTTTGGTCTGCGTATGATTGCGGGGGGCATTGCATGCCTGCTGCACGGGATTTTCCCGTTCCTGTGCGTCAAGACCGGCAGCAAGCTGATCACGTCACTGCATGACCGTATGGTCAGCAACCGCGTGAAAAGCGATGACGGCTGGACCTATATCATCTGATCAACCCGGCCAGTGGCCTCCGGATTGTCAGCTTTGTTCGAAGTTGACAAGAATGAGATATAGAACAAAATAAGAACATATGAGTGATTCGGCTCAAGATCGATCCCGCTTTCGTGAGCGATTGGCCGAAGCATGGCCTCCTGACCGGCGCTCTTGCCATGGCGTTTTCACATCCGGCCATGCCGCTCTGGATGCCTATCTCGATGGAGGCTTTGACCGTGGGCAGCTGCACGAAGTGTTTGCCGATAGTACCGAGGACAATGGCTGTGCCACGGCTTTCGCGGCGATGCTTGCACTGCGCGGCTTGCAACCGGGTAAAAGCATTTTGTGGCTGCGCACGATCAGTGCCACGCGCAAGGGTGGGCGCTTCAATCCAGCGGGTTTTGCGGAGCTTGGCGGAGACCCGTCTGCCTTGCTCATGGCGGTTGCGCCGGATGAAACCGCACTGTTTCGTTCTGCTGTCGATGCGCTGCGGTGCAGTGGCTTCGGAATGGTCGTGATCGAATGCTGGGGATCGCCTGCCATACTGGATCTCACTGCCTCCCGCCGCCTGACATTGGCAGCGGATCGCAGCGGTGTGGTCGCCATCTTGCTGCGCCTCGACGCGCGCGAGCAGCCGAGCACTGCAAGCACACGCTGGACAGTGCAATCGGCACTTTCGACTCCACTGGAAGCCAATGCGCCGGGCCATCCTGTATTGGACCTCACCCTGCTGCGGCGCCGTGTGGGGCCATCGGGCAAGAGCTGGCAGCTGGAGTGGGATCGTGACGGCCAGACATTCCGCCAGCCTGGAGGAGCCAAACCGACAGTCCTCCCGCGCGCAGCAACGCCGCTTTCTCGCCCTGTGGTTCCCCTTTCTGGCATCCGACAGGCTGCTGCGGGAAAGCGGATCGAACTTATCTCCTGAACGACCGATCGCTTTCGTCGAAAAGCACAAAGGGGCGCTGCGGCTGGTCGCGCTTAACCCAGCAGCGATGAAAAGCGGTCTGGCGACTGGCACAAGCCTTGCCGATGCGCACGCGATTGAGCCCGGCCTATCGGTTCATGCTTACGATGCGGTAGCCGATGCCGATTTGCTCGACGGGATTGCCGATGCTTGCATGCGCTACACGCCAATGGTTGCGATTCAGGAGCCTGACGGAATTGCGCTCGACATCACTGGGGTCACGCATCTGTTTGGCGGTGAAATACAGTTGGCAAAGACCGTGTGCGACTGGCTGCAAGGTGAGCGCTTTGCCATCCGTTCTGCATGCGCTTCTACGGCCGAGGCTGCCGGTGCGCTGGCCCGATATCATCGGGGCAGGATCGACGATGAAATGGCGGCAATCCGGGCTCTTCCGATCATCGCATTGGGGTTGGGGGAAGAGGCCAATCTTGGCCTTTGCCGGGCTGGGCTGACGCGTCTCGGGGACGTGATGGACCGCCCGCGCAAGGTCATCGCCGCACGATTTGGTGCAGCCAGCATTTACCGGCTGGAACGCCTGGTCGGAACGCAGGCCAAGCCGATCAATCCGCGCCGCTTTGCGCCATCACGCATATTCAAACGCCGCTTCGCCGAGCCGGTAGGAAGCAAGGACTATGCTGTGCGCATTTTGCGCGAATTGCTGGAGGAAGCGAATGCCAGCCTTGCTGCCGAGGATTTGGGTGGCCGCGCCTTTACAGCGCGCTTTTATCGCGTTGACGGGGTGGTCCAGTCGGCAGGCGTCCAAACCGGCCTGCCTACGCGCGATAGCGCGGCAATTGCCCGTTTGTTCGATGAACGACTGGATGTGCTTGCCGATCCGCTCGATCCTGGCTTTGGCTTTGACAGCATTGCGCTTGAAGTCTTGCAGGCCGAAGGCCTGAAAGCGAAGCAGGAGGATATCGAGAAGCCGCCGGATGCAGGCAATGCCTTGGCTGAAACACTTGATGTCATGGGTGTTCGATTGGGGCGTAACAGAGTGCTCCGATTTCGTTCGCAAGACACCCATATTCCCGAGGACGGGCAGGTTCCGGTGCCTGCCATCGATCTTGCTCAACCTTTCCGGTGGGAGCGCACGAAAAGCAGCGATCCGCCTTCACGACCGCTGCAGCTGTTCGATCCGCCTCAAAGGATTGTGGCCATTGTCGAGCTTCCCGACGGCCCGCCGAGGCGGTTTCACTGGCGTGGCAAAGTGCGCGATGTGCTGCGCTATGAAGGGCCGGAACGGATCGCTGCGGAATGGTGGAAGAGTCCTGAAGACCCCCTCGGTACTGACCAGCTAACACGTGACTACTATCGCGTAGAAGATGCGGACGGGCGGCGTTACTGGGTATTCCGCCACGGCCTTTACGGGCGCGAGACAGATGATCCTGCCTGGTATCTTCACGGGCTGTTCGCGTGATGGGTGGCTTTGCAGAACTTGCTGCCGCGACCAATTATTCCTTTCTGCGCGGGGCATCGCATCCCAGCGACGTGGTTGCGCAGGCCATCAATCTGGGCATGAGCGGTATCGGGATCGCGGACCGCAACAGCGTGGCCGGGGTGGTGCGTGCGCATGTGGCGCTGAAGGATGCGCTGGAAAAGCTGCCAGCAGACAGGCGCGGTGCGTTCGGTTTCCGCCTCGTGGTCGGCGCACGCCTTTGCTTTATCGATGGCACGCCCGACATCGTGGCCTATCCGACCACCCGCTACGGATGGGGAGGCCTTACCCGGCTGCTGACTGTGGGCAACCTTCGCGCCTCCAAGGGCGATTGCCTGCTGCAGTTGAAAGACCTGCTGACCCATTGCGAGAGCATGGTTCTGATCGCCATGGCCGACGCTGAAAACCCTTTGCATGAGCCGGCTCTCCGCACGTTGAAGGACGCTGCTTCCCAGCGCTTGTGGCTGGGTGCAACCATGCCGCGTTCTGGCCGCGATAATCGCCAGCTTGCCCGTATGGCAGCATTCGCCCAGCGGTTGGCCTTGCCCCTGCTCGCTACGAATGATGCGCTTTATGCCGAGCCTGAAGACCGGCAATTGCACGATGTCGTCACCTGTATTCGCGAAGGAACCACCATCGCAGAGGCGGGCACATTGCTGCATGCCAATGCTGAACGCCACCTCAAGGGGCCTGCGGAGATGGCGCGGCTGTTCAGGGACTATCCCGAAGCCGTATCGGCAAGCCAGGATATTCTCTCCTGCATCGGCTTTACGCTCGACGATTTACGCTACGAATATCCGCATGAGCCGGTACCGGATGGATGGGAGCCGCAGGACTGGCTGGAACACCTTGTGAAAGAGGCTGCCAAAGAGCGTTGGCCCGATGGAATTCCGGAAAAGGCCGGCGCGATGATGGAGGAGGAATTCGCCCTGATCCGCAAGGCGAACTATGCCTATTACTTTCTCACGGTTCACGACCTGGTGCGGTTCGCGCGCAGCCAGAATCCGCCGATCCTGTGTCAGGGCCGCGGATCGGCAGCGAATTCGATCGTCTGCTATCTTCTCAAGGTCACATCCGTCGATCCGGTCGAGCACAACCTGCTGTTCTCGCGCTTCATGTCGGAAGAACGCCGCGAGCCGCCCGATATCGATGTCGATTTCGAGCATGAACGGCGCGAGGAGGTCATGCAGTATATCTACCGGCGCTACGGGCGTGAGCGCGCCGGGATATGCGCGACGGTTATCCATTACCGGCCGCGCAGCGCCGTGCGTGAAGTAGGCAAGGTGCTGGGTTTGTCAGAGGATATGACCAACCGCATGGTCAGCACGGTATGGGGCAGCTTTTCCGGCCTGATGAAGGATGCCCGTATCGAGGAAAACGGCTTTGACATCGGCAATCCGGAAATCGCCCGGCTGAAAATGCTGGTCGACCGGATACTGCAATTCCCTCGCCACCTTTCCCAACATGTCGGCGGCTATGTGCTGACACAGGGCCGCCTCGACGAGATCGTGCCCATCCACAATGCAGCGATGGAAGATCGTACATTCATCGAATGGGACAAGGATGACATCGATGCGCTTGGCCTGATGAAGGTCGATGTGCTGGCATTGGGGATGCTTACCTGTATCCAGAAGAGCTTTGACCTGATGCGCCTGCACGGCCTTGGCGATTACGAACTCGACACGATCCAGCACGAGGATCCCGAAGTCTACGCTATGCTGTGTAAAGGTGACAGTATCGGCGTGTTCCAGGTGGAAAGCCGCGCCCAGATCAACATGCTGCCACGGCTGCGGCCACGCGAATTCTATGATCTGGTGATTCAGGTCGCCATCGTGCGTCCCGGCCCGATCGAGGGCGATATGGTCCATCCCTATTTGCGTCGCCGCGCTGGAGAGGAGGAGGTGGTATTGCCATCACCCCGACCGCCGCATGATCCTGACGAATTAAGGGGTGTGCTGGGACGGACCAAGGGTGTGCCGCTTTTTCAGGAACAGGCGATGAAACTGGCCATCGTGGCGGCCGATTTTTCGCCCGAAGATGCCAACCGCTTGCGCCGCGCCATGGCGACCTTCCGCAATGTCGGCACTATCAACCAGTTCGAGAAAAAGATGGTGGATGGTATGGTTGCACGCGGATACGAGCGCGAATTCGCGCAGCGCTGTTACCAGCAGATTCAGGGCTTCGGCAGTTACGGCTTTCCGGAAAGTCACGCCCTGTCCTTTGCCCGGCTGGTCTACGTCTCGAGCTGGATCAAATGCCACCATCCGGCGGTGTTTACATGCGCGCTCCTCAACTCGCAGCCGATGGGATTTTATGCGCCCGCCCAGCTTGTCCGGGACTTGCGCGAACATGGCGGGGAAGTACGCGCTGCCGATGTGAATGCCAGCGGGTGGGACAGCACGCTCGAGCCTGCATCGGGCGACACACTCGCATTGCGGATCGGCTTTTGCCAGATTGACGGGTTCCGCGAGGAATGGGCAGAGCGGCTGGAGCAGGAACGTTGCCGCGGAGCGTTTGCCAGTATCGAAGACCTTGCACGGCGCGCCAACCTGCCGCGCCGTGCGATGCGTCTCCTTGCCGATGCCGATGCCTTCCGCTCCATCGGGCAGGATCGCCGGCAGGCGCTATGGGATGTGCGTCGCATGCCCAAGGGAGAGTTACCGCTTTTTGCTGCTGCGCAAGAACGCGAGCTGCCGGAGGAAGGGGATACGACGCTGCCAACCATGCCACTTTGCGATCATGTTGTGGCGGATTACCAGACGACCCGGCTTTCCCTGAAAGGCCATCCTATGGCTTTCTTGCGCGATCGCTTTCAGCAAGAAGGCGTATTGAGCTGTGCCGAAACGGATGCTGCAAAAAACGGCGGGAAGGTCCGCACCGCCGGCGTGGTCCTCACCCGCCAGCGCCCGGGCAAGGGCAACGCCATTTTCATCACCATTGAAGATGAGACAGGGATCGTGAATGCGTTGCTTTGGGCGCGTCACCTCAATCGGCTGCGCCGTCCTGTCATGGCCTCCCGGCTGATGCTGATCGAAGGCGAGATACAGCGCAGCAAGGAAGGCGTTGTGCACCTGATGGCCAGCAATGTAGTGGATCGCACGACCGATCTGGATCACATCTCGCAAACGCATACGGCAAGGCTGGAAAGCAGCCGCGGTGACAAAGCGGCTGATCGTCACCCCTATCCCAGCCATCGCCATCCGCGTGATGTGCGCATTCTGCCAAAGTCACGAGACTTCCATTGAAGATAGAGTGCGACTTGGCGCACCATCTGCTCGCCCAGGTGCGTAAAAAAATGGTGGGCGCGGCAAGGATTGAACTTGCGACCCCACCCGTGTGAAGGGTGTGC
>CAYRBB010000063.1:0-11044 GCA_964422435.1 uncultured Sphingomonadaceae bacterium | reverse complement strand
GAAAGCCCGAAACGCTTGCGCCATTGGTATGCGCCAGCAGCTGCCGCAAGGTGATCGGCAGGCCCTCGGGATTGATCGCGGAAAGATCGAGCCCCGTCAGTTCGCCAGAGATATCTTCATCAAGCGAGGTTCCCCGCTCTATCGCCAGCGCGACGATTCCCGTAGCTGCGACCGATTTCGAAAGCGATGCCGCCTGGAACAGCGTATCGGCATCAGTCCCCTCGCCATATCCGCGCGCCCATTCGAGCTGACCGTCACGGTAAACGGCGACGCTGGCATTGGCGACGCGGAGTTCGTCCATTCGCTCTTCAAGGCTGCGCGTGTCCGCGGTCTCGCCGCGAAAGGTGACGATTGGGCTGAGACTGGCCTCGATCGCAGCCTGTTCGGCCGTGGCTTCCTGAGCGGCGAGGGGGTTGGAAGATGCAGCCAACAAGGCTGCGGCGGACAGGATCGTGCGAATTGTCATGTGCGCATCATGGCGCGAGTGTGTTACCGATGCAAGACACGTCATCGTCGATCGTACGGACAGCCTGGTCAAAAACTTTGCCTCGGTTTGAAACTTTGCTCCTCACCGCTCCGTAGCTGGGAAGCCAACCCTGCCCTGATCGACAGGGCGCCCAACTTGGGGGATTGAATGATGCACAAGCCGTTTCTGCCCGCCGCAGCCACTTTTTTCGCGATGATTTCCGCGCCGGCTTGGGGCCAATCGCTCGATCAAGACCAGCAGACGGCTGTCGAAGCAGCACTTGATGGTCTCGTAGCCGAAGGCGAACCCGGTTACGCAGTGGGCATCGTGCGCGGGGGAGAAGTCGTCTTCGAGCATTACGAAGGTCTTGCCGATCTGGCGAATGGCATTCCCGTGGGGCCGGAATCACGCTTCAATATCGCCTCCAACGCCAAGCAATATGTGGCGCTGATGGCGCTCGACTTGGCCGATCGCGGAATGATCGATCCCGAAGCCGATTTCCGTACCTACCTGCCCGATGCGATGCCTGAGGTGGACCAGACCATCACCGTCACCCAGCTTGTCACGCATACAAGCGGCATTCGCGATATCTACGATCTGTGGGCGCTGACAGGCATCACCTGGTACGAGCGGCCGTTGAGCAATCGCAATGCGATCGAGATACTGGACCGGCAGACCGGACTGAACTTCACCCCGGGCAGTGCGCATCTCTACAGCAATTCCAACTACGTACTGCTTGCCGAATTGATCGCGCAGGTGAGTGGGCAGCCGTTTCACGAATATGCTGGAGAATTTTTTGCTCGGCTCGGCATGGAAGCAACCAATTGGCGGCGGCGCTATGCCGAGATCGTTCCCCATCATGCCCGCGCATATGGCAATTGGGACGGCTGGCTGGAGGATCCCGCTATTGCCAATATGCTGGGCGACGGGTTCCTTTTCACAACCTTGCGGGACCAGCTGGCATGGGAGCAGCAAGTGCAGGGGGCGCCTTCAAGCCTGCCGCAATCGCTTATTGCCGAAAGCCAGCAGCGCCCCGATAACAGCCTGCCGGGTCAGTACGGCTACGGCCTTGAAATCAGCACCTTTCGCGGGCGTTTGGAAGTTTCCCATATCGGCAGCACCGGCGCATATAATGCCTATGTCCGGCGCTTTCCGGAAGAAGATCTCGCGATTGTGGTGATGGGGAATTCCTCGCAAATGGGGGTGGTCGGCTTGGGCTACAGCCTGACGGAAGCTGTGCTGGGCGAGGATTTCGGCACCCCTCCCGTTTACGCAGCGGGGCCGGAAACGACTCTCGAACGCCCGGCTGAAGAAGCTATTCTCGGGCTGTATGAGGGCGGAGGGACCCTGATCCGCATCGTTCGGCGCAACGGAGGACTCTATCGCGAAATCGAAGGCCGCGATCCTGTCCGGCTCGACTACGAGCGAGGGAACGTCTGGGCCTACGAGACTCTGCCCGATTTAAAAATCGTCTTTGAGCCCGCAGCGGGTGGGGGGCGGCAGTTCCGGTTGTTCATGACGAGCCAGCCCACCGCAACCTATGAGCGGCTTGCACCGATTCCGGTAGAAGAAGCGCAGCTGCGCGCGTTGGAAGGCCGCTATGTCAACGTGGAGACCGATACCGAGATCATCGTCGAATATGCCGATGGTGGCTTTACGATGATCAAGAATGGCCGCCGCCGCGAGCTACAGATGGTGCAAGCGGACGAACTGCGCTGGAATGCCTATCACCTGCGTATCCAGCGGGATCAAACAGGCGCGATCACTGGCATGCTGGTCGATAACAACCGCGTTCGCAATGTGGATTTCCCGTTGGTTGGATAGCGCGCAATCTGTGTGGGGTTGTGTATGGAGTGCGTATGCAACTTCCGCTCGGCCCCGATCCCCGTACAGAGCAGCTCGCGCGAGTCCACGCCATACTGATCGCGACGTTCGGACGGATCGTCCGCCCCGATGACAAGCGCCGCGATCCGGTCTGGACGCTGGTCCAGGGTGTGATCGGAGCACAAACGAAGACGGCGATTTCCAACGCATCCACAGATACCGTGAAGGCCCGTTATGGTGGTTGGGAAGGGGTGGCGGATGCCTATCCGGACGAGCTCGAGTCGCTTCTGCGCAACCAGACGTTTCCTTCTGTCGCCGCCGAACGCCTGCGTGCCTGCTTCCGCGCAATTCGTGACGAGCGTGGAAGTGTCGACCTGCGGCACCTTTCCAACCTGCCGGACGAAAGCGCGATGGAATGGCTTGAAAGCCTTCCCGGTGTAGGTCGCAAGATCGCTGCAGGAGTTCTGAATACGAGCGTCTTCAACCGCCGCGCATTGGTTATCGACGGGCACCATCGCCGGGTGATGCAACGCACCGGGCTGGTCCCGCCCAAGGCCGATACAGCGCGCGCGTATGATGAGCTGATGCCGATATTGCCCGATGGATGGTCCGCAGAAGATATCGACGAGCATCACCTATTGGTGAAGAGATTGGGACAGGTTCATTGCCGCCCCAGGAATCCGCAATGCGAAGGCTGCCCTATCCTGGCCCATTGCGACACTGGAACGGCCTTGGTTCCCACACGCTGATTGGCCATGCTATCCCAAGATCAGGTCGAAGAGGTTTTCCGCCGTCTGTCCGAAGCAATGCCCGGACGCACGCGCACGGCAAAAGGACCCAAAGGCCAGCCCGATGCCTTTCGTAGCTGCATTTCCTGCATGCTCTCTGCCCAATCGCTTGATCGCAACACGGCAATCGCCAGCAAGTCCCTTTTTAAGCTGGCGCGCACACCGGAAGACATGCTGGAACTGGACGACAGCCAGATTGCAACCGCCATCAAGCCTTGCGGGCTCTACAATGTGAAGGCCCGCAACATTCGCAAATTCTGCACGGCATTGCTGGGCGAGCATGGCGGTGTCGTGCCGGATACGCGCGAGGGTTTGCTGTCGCTGCCCGGCATCGGGCGCAAATGCGCCGATATCGTGATGAGCTTTACCTTCGGGCGGGACGTGATCGCGGTCGATACGCATGTCCACCGCGTGTGCAACCGCATTGGCCTGACCGCAGCGAACACGGCGGACAAGACCGCCCGGCAACTGGAAGAGCGATCGCCCGGCTGGGCCTTGCGTGATGGGCACTTCTGGCTCATTCAATTCGGCAAGCGGATATGCACATCGCGCAGCCCCAAATGCGGGGAATGCCCGGTCAGTGACCTTTGCGAATATTATGATGGAACAAGCGAGACGGATTGAATGAGCTGGGATGATTACTTTGCCGAAGATGCCGGAGCGGATGAGGCAGAGGCGCGTGGCAAGGCGCGCACAGTCACGGTTGGCTGGACGGTGCGCTGGAAACCGGTTGGCGGCGCTATATGGGCTCCCCCCAAGACCTTCAGCCGTTCCGACGCCAAGGCGGCATCGGCAAAGAGCATCCAGGCCTGTCCGGCCGCGATCGATTTCGACCGCCGCCACTTCGTTGTCCCGTGCCCGGTCGACTTGAAACTCAAATTCGAAAAAAATGCGCAAGGCCAGATCCAGTTGACCGACGTCGATGGCGAACAATCCGCCATGCGCCCACAAGGCCGCGCCAACCTGTTCATCGTGCAACCCCCGAACGAATGGCGCGATCCCAATCGCCCGATTATCCAGTTCCAGGCGCCCTATGTCTTTGTCGCCGACCAGCCCTGCTATGTTGTGCAGACGGCTCCGTATTTGCATTGGTTCCCGACCCCGCGCCCCGGGGTGCAGATGGGCGGACGCTTTCCGATCCACATCTGGCCGCGACCGCTGGCATGGGCTTTTGAATGGTATGACATTTCGCAACCGCTCGTGCTCAAGCGCGGCGAACCCTGGTTCTATATTTCATTCGAAACGGAGAACCCCTCCGCCCGCGTTCGATTGGTCGAGCAGGAAATGACTGACGAACTGGATAGCTACCTCGACTCGATTATCGACGTGTCCAATTACGTAAACAAGACATATGGCCTGTTCGCGGAGGCACAGCGCATGCGCCCGGCCAAATTGGTCAAGCCCAAAGGCTGATGCACTAGCGCTCAGCCAGCCGCTTCTTCGACGGCGCGGTACGGAACCCAATCTTCGAGGAAAAGGACGCCGGAGAAGATCCCTGAACTGCGATCGATGGTGCGGGTCACGTCATGACGGCACAGGCTGCTACCAAAGCGCTCGATAATGGGAATGTCCCACGTGCCCAGTGCATCGGGGTTGCTCGCACGGGCAACCCACAGCGTATCTCCACGGCGATAGGTCAGGCCGACATGGTCGACCACACGCAGGCGGTTGGAATTGAAAACGCTGATGCAGGTTTCGGCTTCACCGGAGACTGCATACCCTTCCAAAAGTTCAGCAAAGGCAGCGTCGGAACGTTCGCCATACTCGCTTTCCTGCGCAGCGGCGGGACCGGACATGGCAAGCGCAAGACCGGCGGCGGCAGATGCAAGGTAATGCTTCATAGTCGTTCTCCTGACGATGCGGTGTAACAGCATATCACTGAACATAGTCTGACTCTAATCAACTTTCACCCGAGGGTGGCGAGAGCGGGTCTTTGCGTCAGTATGCAGGGTTTTTCTTGGCTTCCTCGACAGATGCGCCGGTTACCGAGGCATCGGGCACATTGCCATCATCTGCCGGGCCGCCTTCGAGAACGAAGCGCCGGTCACAATAGCCGCAATCGGCATAGCCCTTTTCGTCGATCTGCATCCACACGCGCGGATGGCCCAGGCTTGCAGGCTTGTAATTTTCTCCGCCGCGAATGTCGCCGGCACCATCACACCAGACACTCGGAGTATTGACAATGGTTGTTTCGGGTACGTCATCCATGCGCAAGTCTCTATCGCTTTACGTCGCAGGCGAAAAGCCCCAAAGAACGCGCAATATGCCAAAAGCCGAACCATCAGCCGCTATCGAAATTCGCGATCTTCAGAAAACCTATGCCGGGACGAAAAAGTCCCCGGCCAAGCGTGCGCTGAACGGCGTTTCCTTCGATGTGCCCCAAGGGCAGGTGTTCGGCCTGCTCGGCCCGAATGGTGCGGGCAAGTCCACGCTTATAAACATCATGGCGGGCCTTGTGAACAAGACCGGCGGCAGCGTGAAGATCTGGGGTCACGATATTGATGTCGACCATCGCAATGCGAAGCTCAATATCGGCATAGTTCCGCAGGAAATTGTCTTCGATCCGTTCTTCACGCCATATGAAGTGCTGGAGAACCAGAGCGGCATGTATGGTGTGGCCAAGGCGCTGCGTCGCTCAGATGAATTGCTTAAAGCCGTGCGATTGGAAGACAAGCGGGACGCCTATGCCCGTACGCTCTCGGGCGGCATGAAGCGCCGTCTGTTGATTGCCAAGGCCATGGTCCATTCACCCCCTATCCTTGTGCTGGATGAGCCGACTGCCGGCGTCGATGTTGAGCTGCGCAAGCAGCTATGGGACCTTGTGGGCGAACTGAACGCGCAAGGGGTCACGGTGGTGCTCACCACACACTACCTCGAAGAGGCCGAAGAGCTATGCGAGAACATTGCCATCATCAACAATGGTGAATTGATCGCCAACAAGCCGACGCGCGAGTTGGTCGGTATGATGGGCGAGAAGATCGTCCGCGTGAGCGTCGACAAGGACTTGGCCGGGCCAATCATGGAAGAATGCTTCCTGCGCGCCGAAGTGGCCGAACCGCGCGTGCTTGAAATCACCTATGACAAGGCGAATACCACCGCCGGGCAAGTCCTCGCCAAGGTGCAGGAGCACGGCTACGCGATCGAAGATGTGACCACGCGCGAGGCCGACCTGGAAGACGTGTTCGTACAGCTGACAACAAGCGCCGAAGTCTAGGCGGTCGTCTCCAGCTTGGCCGGTGCGTGTGTGCGTTCCCGGTCAAACCATGCAAGCGTGGCCCTGTAAGTCGCCAGGGCAATGGCTGCGCCCACGATCCCGTCAAGCGCATAGTGCCAGCCGAGCGCGACTGACAGCACCGCCACTGTCGCGCCGATGATCCATACCGGTGCGCGTAGCAATGGCGCTATGTTGTGGGCAGCGATCACCATCCATGCGGCCATCGTCACATGCATGCTGGGCATGGCGGAAATGCTTGAGCCTGCACCGAAGGCTCCGCTGGCATAGGTCTGCCACAAATAGCTGGCGACCTGCGCGGTTTCTGCCGAGGGAGCGATATCGGCGAAGCGCGGGCCGTATCCCAGCGCCTCATAGAAAATCGGTCCGCCTGCAGGCAGCAGGCAATGGATCAGCGGTCCCGCCAGCGACCACAGGATGAAATAGCTCGCCAGAACGGCTGAACGGCGCGGCGAGGGCTTGGCCCATGCGGCCAGCACCAGCAGGACAATCATGGTGACGAACCAAACCGGGTGGTAGACCTTCCCCGCCAGCGGGACGGCAAGCCATTCGAGCAGCCGCCACGGATCTTCGCCCAGAAACAGCATGGCATCCCAGCGTGCCAGCATGGGATCGGCCCAGAACGGGACGAGGAAATTCAGCAGCGTCTTGGTCCACATGAACGCGATCATGTTCAGCCCGGCAAGCAGCAGGATGGCGAGCGTTGTGACGACGCGCTGCTTCTCCTCTCGTAACAGCACTCTGATCGCCGTCAGAGGGCTCGCAACGCGATCCAGAATCAGCTTCACGAAAAGCGCGATCATGCCGGTCAAAATGGCACCTGCCATCCAGGCGGGCAGAATGTGCAGGGCCGGTAGCAAGCCGTCTGTGCGTGGAATGAAACCGAGTGACAATATGCTCGAAGCGAGCGTCAGCCCGATGGCGAGCAACAGCCATTCGCGCTCTTGCGCTCTATGGGTAATTTCGCGGCTTTTCGTCACTGCGCCGCTCTATCTGAACAAGGTTAATACGCAGTTCTAATCCGCATCGGCGAATGTCAGGACGCTTGCCCGAACTGGCCGGGAACGCCATGAGTGCCAGCATGACGCGGAATGCACACCAACATGATGTTCTCATCATTGGCTCGGGAGCTGCGGGGCTGACGGCAGCGCTGACGCTCGCGGAAACGTGCAGCGTGCTGGTTCTCGCGAAGGGCAAGCTGACCAGCGGATCGACCGCGTGGGCGCAGGGCGGGATTGCGGCGGTGCTCGATGCGGGCGACACGTTTGAGGATCATATCCGCGATACAATGGTGGCAGGGGCGGGCCTCAATGATCGCGAAACGGTTGAATTCGTCATCGAAGGCGCGCCTGCAGCGATCGACCGGCTTAGCGAGCTCGGTGTGCCGTTCAATCGCGAGAGCGGTGACCTGCACCTGACACGGGAGGGTGGGCATTCGCATCGCCGCATCGTCCATGTGAACGATGCGACGGGCTGGGCGGTGCAGGCTGCACTGCTGAAAGCGGCAGAAGAAAATTCCAACATCACGCTGCTGCCCTATCAGAGCTGCATCGATCTTATCACTGGTCGGCATGCGGAGAAATATTCCGGATCGGGCCGTGTATGGGGTGCCTATGCGCTCGATGAGGAAAGCGGCGAAGTTGTTGCACATACGGCCAAGGCGACGATCCTGGCGGCCGGCGGGGCAGGCCGCGTGTACCAGTTCTCGACGGCACCACGTGGTGCCACGGGAG
Organism: uncultured Sphingomonadaceae bacterium; assembly: GCA_964422435.1. GTDB lineage: Bacteria > Pseudomonadota > Alphaproteobacteria > Sphingomonadales > Sphingomonadaceae > Alteraurantiacibacter. Next base: position 3,001 of record CAYRBB010000063.1, on the reverse strand, counting down.
ACGGGATTGCGATGGCCTGGCGTGCGGGTGCCCGCGTTTCCAATATGGAAATGATGCAGTTCCACCCGACCTGCCTCTACAATCTGGAGGTCAAGAACTTCCTCATCACCGAAGCGGTGCGTGGCGAGGGCGGACGGCTCTATCATCCTGTCACCGGCCACCGTTTCATGGAGGATTACGACAGGGAGCGGATGGAGCTCGCTCCGCGCGACGTGGTGGCGCGCGCAATTGACGACCAGATCAAGCGCTACGGCCTCGATTACGTCAATCTCGATATCAGCCACCAGCCGCCGGAATTCGTGAAAGACCATTTCCCGACCATCCACGAAAAGCTCATGGGTCTCGGCATCGATATGACGCAGGGCCCGATCCCGGTCGTGCCGGCACAGCATTACACGTGCGGCGGGGTGGTGATCGATCTCAACGGGCGGACGGACCTGCCCGGCCTCTACGCTGCAGGCGAAGTGACCGAGAGTGGCCTGCACGGTGCCAATCGGCTTGCCTCCAACTCCCTTCTCGAATGCTTCGTTTTCGGCGAGGCGGCGGCAGAGGACATCCTCGCCCACTGGGACACTTTCGAGGCCCCGCCCGCGATCAAGGCGTGGGACGAAAGCCGCGTGACCGACTCCGACGAGGAAGTGGTGATCAAGCAGAACTGGACCGAAATCCGCCGTATGATGTGGAACTATGTCGGCATTGTCCGCACCACCAAGAGGCTCGAGCGCGCTGCTAACCGTATCGACCTGCTGGGTGAGGAAATCGAGGATTATTACGGCCATTTCCGGGTGACCACCGACCTGATCGAGCTCCGCAACCTCCACCAATGTGCGGACCTGATTGTGCGCAGCGCCCTGCTTCGACACGAAAGCCGCGGGCTGCACTTTACGATGGATTATCCGGAGATGCATGAGGCACCGAGCGATACGGTTCTGGTACCGTAAGCCTGTGTTCAGGTGAATCGGTACAATTCCTGTGAATGCGATATTTCTTGCTTCTCGCCCCGATCGTCCTCGCGCTCACCGGATGCAGCTGGGAGCGCGGCGCACGGATTGAGGCCGGGGTTTCACAACCGCAATTCACCTTCACCAATCTCGGTCGATTGGTTGGCAGCCATCCCGAAGAAATCTGTGCGACAGATATCGGGCTGTTTCGCGGTGACCATGCGGTCTGGCGGATCAGGGCCGGCGATCTTGATGCCGATGAAAAGGAACTGCACTGCGTACCGATCGAAAGTGTGCGCTATGGCGAAGTTCCCCAGGGTTTCCGAGAAGACGTTGCTCCGGAAGGCTTGCAGCCGAATATCTTGTACTATCTGCGGTTCGACAATGTCGGTGACTATCCCAAAAGCGGCAGTCGCGCCTTCTGCCTGGATGAAGACTGGGACGTTGCGGGGACACGCTGGCAGGACGGGTATGCCGCCTGCGACGATTAATCCCCTAATCACCCATCATTATGATAAAGACAAAAGCGAGGAAGGTTCCGCCCAGGAATAGCATCCAGCTCCAGTAGAATCCGAAGTCGATTCCATATTGCGGGAAAAACACATCGACCAGGAAGATGTTGAGCATGCCGCCTGTCGCGCCTCCCGATCCCATGAACAGCGCAACAATGATGGCGAGGAACGCCCCGAAAGGTATCGCCTTGAGGAATGCAATCATGTCACCACCCATTTATGATTGTATTTTGTGCCTACGAATAACCAGATCGTGAAATGCGTCCAGAGCGAAGCGCTGAGCGGTGGACAATTCGAACAATAATTGCGCCGCCCGATTCTATTGATTCAAAGACCGGCCACTTTGAATCACGATTGTGAAACTGCACAGATTTTTTTCCGCAGATTGATTTTACCCCTTGCGCTTCGCGCGAGCCGAGGACTTTCCACGCGTCGCGGCGTGTTGAGAAGATAACACACCGTGAATTTGGAGTGTGGAAGGGCCGTAAATCGCGATTAACCCTCTTGCGTGTCGATTCCGTCTGATTCACTATGGGTTGTGGTTGCAACTGCGGGACTACCCACAAGACCTTGTTTTCGCCGAGGCGTGCGAATTCTCACGAGAGGGCCGGATTCGCTCCGGTTATAGCGGGGAAGGCAGGCGGTCTGTGGACGATGCAGTGGGCGACACGTTGACAGGCGAGGGATAATTTTTGCCGGTCGAAGGTGTGAAACTGGCATGTAAATGACTACGTAATGGGGGGCCATCCGAGTCGAACACATGCGGAACAAGAACCATAGCGGCTGCGGAGCGAACTCTGCGTCAGCCGATAGAATGACGGGAAACGGGGCCAATGGAATTTCGAAACGGAGATGATGCGGCAATGGGACTGGACGAGAACATCGCAAGCGAGGCTCCCGAAAAGACCGCACGCAAGGAGAAAGCTCCGAAAAAGACAAAATCTGATGCGAAGGCAGTGAGCATGGACAAGAACGACGCCGGGTCTGAAGAGCTGGTGGCAGAAGCGGCCGTCAATGCCATGGCCGAAGCGACCAAGGCTGTTATGGCAGAAGCTGTGAAGCCGAAGCAGGATTCCAAGAGTGTCCTGCCGCGCCGTTTCAACCTGAAGACCGACGCCGCACGCGATGCCAATTTGACCGAATTCGGCAAAGAAACGCTGACCGATCGCTACCTGCTACCAGGTGAATCCTATCAGGATCTCTTCGCCCGTGTGGCCGATTACTATGCGGATGATGAAGAGCACGCCCAGCGCCTGTATGACTATATTTCCAACCTCTGGTTCATGCCCGCCACGCCGGTGCTGTCGAACGGCGGCACCACCCGGGGGCTGCCGATTTCGTGCTATCTGAACTCGGTGTCGGACAGTCTCGACGGCATTGTCGGCACCTGGAACGAGAATGTGTGGCTCGCCTCGAAGGGCGGTGGCATCGGCACCTATTGGGGCAATGTGCGCGGCATCGGGGAGCCGGTCGGACTGAACGGCAAGACCAGTGGCATCATTCCCTTCGTGCGCGTGATGGACAGCCTGACGCTGGCGATCTCGCAAG
>CAYRBB010000062.1:0-11528 GCA_964422435.1 uncultured Sphingomonadaceae bacterium | reverse complement strand
TGCGACCCCACCCGTGTGAAGGGTGTGCTCTACCACTGAGCTACGCGCCCGCCGGTTATGATCGCTGAAAGCAGCGATTCATGGCAGGGGCGCGCCTTTGCCACGCCCTTTGGTGAAAGACAAGCGGTTCAGTTGCGCCAGAGCCGTGCCATTGCCACCAGCCAGTTATCTGCTTGCCGTGAAGGCACGACCGGCGGCGCGGCAGAGGGCAATATGGTGCATTCGAGACAACGTGCCTGAATACCCTGTGCGCCCATCAGCTGGTCCAAGTCATCGACCACACGGCCCAGCTTCGCAAGCTCCCGCCGGGTGAACATCGCAGTCACATCGCGGCCATCCGCTTCCTCCGCATTGCCGCCAGCCAACAATTGGGCGAAAACGGAGTCATAGCTTGGAGCGTTGGCACCGAGATAGGTCACATCATATTCGCCCTCCGCCAGCTCGGCACGCTCGGCAGCCCAGGCAATCGCAGCCTGCAAATCACCGAACTGATCGACCAGACCCATTTGCCGCGCTGTGCCGCCATCCCACACACGGCCTTGGCCCAACTCGTCCGCACGCTCCAGCGAGATGCCACGCGCTTCTGATACAAGGCGGAGGAAGCGCGAATAGCTCGCTTCGACTCCAGCTTGCAGCACACTATCGACTTCCGGGCTGAAGCCATCGAAGAAATCAGGTTGGCCTGAAAGGCCGGTCGTGCGCACGCCATCGGTGCTGATACCGTAATCGCTCAGCAGGCCTTCAAAGCTTGGTACCACAACGAACACGCCGATTGAGCCCGTGAGTGTTTGTGGTTCGGCAAAAATGCGGTCTGCCGGGGTGGCGACCCAATATCCGCCGCTTGCGGCGTAATTGCCCATCGACACCGCGATTGGAATTCCCGCGTCCTTGTGACGCAGGATGGCGCGGCGAATGGTCTCTGATCCGGTGACGGTGCCCCCGGGTGAATTCACGCGTACCACAAGCGCGTCGAAACCGTCATCCAGTGCATTGTCCAGCAGATTGGTGATGCGTTCTGCCCCTGCCGAACCCGGGCCCGCCTCGCCGTCGCTGATCACGCCTGAAATCGTTACAACGCCTATGGTATTATCGTTGCCCAGGTCGATCCCACTGTTCACATCGGCGAGCCACGGGTCATATTCGGTAGCGGCAAAAGAGCCAGGGTCGTCACTCCAGCGATCTTCGCCCACGACCTGCGCGATACGTTCCCCCCACTCGGCGCGGGTGCCGATCCGGTCGGCAAGCCCTGCGGCGAGTGAAGCTTCGGCGATATCGTTGTTGGAAGCTGCGAGCCAGCCGGCGACATCGTCGGTCACCAGATCGATGTCTGCATCAGGCCGCGCTTGCTGCACATTCGCGCGCCATTCTTCCCATATCGTGGCGAGTAGCTGCGAGAGGTTCTCGCGCGCTTCGGGAGACATGCCGTCCTGGGTCCACGGTTCAACCGCGCTCTTGTAGGTGCCGACGCGGTATACATTTGCCGTAACATTGAACTGCTCGAGAGCGTCCGCGTAATAGAGGCTTTCCCCTCCCGGACCTGTAACGGCAACACCACCCAGCGGATCGACCCAGATTTCGTCCGAATGCGCAGCCAGCAGCAGCGATGAGTCCGAATAGGCAACGGCATAGGAATAGATCTGCTTGTCGGTTGCGCGGAAACGGTCGAGTGCCTCGCTCACTTCCTGCAAATTGACCGCGCCTCCCCCAAGGAAGCCGGTGAGGTCGAGCGCCAGAGCTTCGATACGCTCGTCGCCCGCAGCCGCATCGATTGCGCGGACAAGGTCGCGCGCCGCATATTCGCGTATCGGCACCGTGCTGGAAAGCAGCGCTGCAAACGGGTCTATCGGCGCGACTTCTTCAACCAAGACTCCGTCGATATCGAGCAGCAAAGCGCCATCGCGAACTACGCCCGGACTGGGTCGTGCGCTGAGCAATGCAAACAGCAACATGAAGAAGAGCAGCAGGAAAAGCAGGGCGAGGCCATCCTTGACCGCGACCAGAAATTTCCAGACCTTGCGTGCGAATGCCATGCATAACCCCGTTGGAACAGATGCTTTGGTCATGACGTAGTGGCGCTTGGCCGCTTGCGCTAGTCCCAAGCGCGCAAGCACCCATATCCTTCGATCAGTGCCCTCAAAACGTAAACGCTATCTTGCCGTATCGACATTAAAGCCATTGCCAGTATTGAAGGCGCGGCCTAAGGGGCATGCTTTAATGACATCGCTGCCGAACACCCCAGCCAGCACCCGCTTTCCCGCGGGTGGCCGCGCTTTTCCGCACCGTGACCTGATCGCCATCGCAGATCTGGAGCGCCATGAAATTCTCTATTTGCTAGCTGAGGCCGAGCAATATGTGGAATTCAATCGCCAGGCGTCCAAGCATACAAACAAACTGGCGGGTCTCACCATCATAAATGCCTTTTTCGAAAACAGCACGCGCACGCTATTGAGTTTCGAGATTGCTGGCAAGCGTCTTGGCGCCGATGTGGTGAATATGCATGCGGCGCAAAGCTCTGTAAAAAAAGGTGAAACACTGATCGATACGGCTGTAACGCTCAACGCCATGCGCGCCGATGCCATTGTGATCCGGCATGGCTCATCAGGAGCCGTCGGGTTGATCGCGGGCAAAGTTGATTGCCCGGTACTCAATGCCGGAGACGGTCAGCACGAACACCCGACGCAGGCCCTGCTCGATGCGCTGGCACTGCGGACAAAGCTGCGCGAGATGGGCCACGATGCAGAGGACTTCACCGGTCTGACAGTGACGATTTGTGGCGATATTCTGCACAGCCGGGTGGCGCGTTCCAATATCCTCAGTCTACAGGCATTAGGTGCGACGGTGCGGCTCTGCGCTCCGCCCGCACTCATGCCGGCGGGCATCGAAAGGATGGAGATCGAGGCGCATAATCGATTCAACGACGCGCTCAAGGGCTCCGACGTTGTCATGATGCTGCGCTTGCAGAATGAACGAATGGACGGGCAGTTCATTCCATCACCGCGAGAATACCGCCACCTCTATGGCCTGACCAAAGAGCGGCTCGCGCTGGCCAAACCTGATGCCATCGTCATGCATCCCGGGCCGATGAATCGCGGTGTCGAGATCGATAGCGATGTCGCGGACCTGGAAGATCGCTCGCTGATTACCAGTCAGGTCGAAATGGGCGTCGCGATCCGTATGGCCTGCCTTGATGTGCTGACGCGCAAGGCGCGCAGGGTTGAAGGCTGGGGCGAGGGGGAATGGGTATGACGCGCATTGCCACCACTATCACGAACGGCCGGATCGTCACTCCTTCCGGGATTGTCGACGGGGCCTTGCATGTTGTCGATGGCCTGATTGAAACGGTTGAAGCAATTGTCCCCAAAGATGGTGACGAGGTGGTCAATGCTGGCGGCAAGCTAGTCGTGCCGGGCCTTGTCGATTTCGGCGTGTTCGCCATAGACAAGCCCGCTTTTCACTTTGGCGGGATCACCCGTGCAGCATTGATGCCGGATCAGTCCCCGGCGCTCGACCATCCGGCACGCGTCCGCTTTGCTGCGCAAAGCGGCAAGCCCGATTTCTGGGTGCATCCACTGGCGGCGGCGACAGTGGGTCTGGAAGGTCGGCAACTGGCCGAAATTGCGCTCATGAAGGATGCAGGGGCAAGGGCTGTTGCGACGGGCCGCCGATGGATCGGCAACAGCGGCGTAATGCTACGCCTCCTACAATATGCAGCCATGCTCGACTTGGTCGTCATTGCGCACTCCGAAGATGCGGGGCTGGCAGGAAACGCCGCAGCGACTGCCGGTGAAATGGCGACACGCCTCGGCCTGCCTAGCGCCCCGAAAGAGGCTGAAGCGCTGGCTCTTGCGCGCGATATTGCGTTGGCCGAAGCGAGCGGTGCGCGGCTGCATGCCCGACAAGTCACGACACGCGCTGGTCTCCAACTGGTTCGACAGGCGAAGGCGCGCGGCGTGAATATCACCGCTGGTGTAACACCAGCGCATTTCATGCTGTCCGATCTCGCGCTGGGGGATTTTCGCACCTTTGCCCGGTTTTCCCCGCCTCTGCGTGAAGAAGATGACAGGCAGGCTGTGATCGAGGCTATTGGCGATGGCACTATCGATGTCATCTCCAGCGGCCACGATCCGCGCGGTCCGGAAGACAAGCGATTACCCTTCGCCGATGCGGCACCCGGCATGTCGGGTGCAGAAACGCTTTTGGCGTTGACACTGACGCTTGAGCGCGATGGCGTGATCGATATGCCGCGCGCTTTCGATCTGCTCGCGCGCAATCCGGCCGATCTGCTCGGCGTCGATGCAGGCGAATTGGCCAAGGGTAGGGAGGCCGATATTGCCATTGTCGATCCCGAAGCTCCGTGGATCGTAGACTCGGACGAAATGGAAGCGCAGGCGGGAAACACACCGTTTGATCGCCAGCCTGTACAGGGCCGGGTGACTGGGCTGTTCAAGGGAGGAATGGGCATTGACCTATGATTTTTCGAAAAAAACGGCGCTTGTCACAGGGGCAGCATCGGGAATTGGCGCGGCGACTGCGAAGGCGCTCGCCGCTTCGAACGTAGCCAAGCTTATCCTTGTGGATATCAATGAAACGCCTCTCGAAGCTTTCGATTTTGACTGCGAGACGGAAATCCATACGGGCAGCGTCGCCGATGAGGCGCTGTGGGACGGTATCGAAGCTGCTGGCGGTACTATCGACCTGGCAGCGCTCAATGCCGGCATTCCGGGCGACGGTGCACCCATCGCGAAAATGACTTTCGCCAACTGGCGGCGCGTGATGGACGTCAACCTTGACGGCGCTTTCCTCTCGCTGCGGACGGCCATTCGAATGGCGCAAAAAGGCAGCTCGATCGTGCTCACTTCGTCTGTCACCGCCGTGAAGCCAGAGGTCGGTATCGCGCATTACGCTTCGTCCAAGGCTGCAGTGAAGCATTTGACCAAGATCGCGGCGAAGGAATGCGTATCTCGCGGCATTCGCGTTAATGCGATTGCGCCGGGCGGTACCGATACCGGTATATGGGACAGAGCGCCGTTCTTCGAAGAACTGGTCGAAAAGCATCAGGGTGATCGTGCGGGTGCCATTGCGACGATGGCACAGCAGGCCACGCCGATGGGTCGGTTTGCCACTTCGGAAGAAATGGCAGGGCAGATCATGTTCCTGCTTTCAGATGTTGCGGCCTTTACCACCGGTAGCACGCTGGTGAGCGACGGTGGTTTTCGGCTGTAAGAAATGCAAACAAAAACCCCTCCCGGGAAAGGGAGGGGCTGTTGTGCTCTCGAGGAGAGAGGAGAGGCTGTTTAGCGGCGTGCGAGGCGCACGCCGGTGTCGAGCGCACCCGGAAGCGGGCTGTTGGCGGCCCAGCTGATGCAGCCTTCACCATTGGCAGCGTCTACGCGATTGCACATGGCGTTGCTACTTGCACGGTCATAGCCACCGGCGGAGACACGCCAGTAATTGCGGCCGTTCACCACAGCCTGCGTGATCACGCGTTCGCGTTCGGCAAGCTCGGGGTAACGGGCGACATAAATGTCCCAGGCACGCATCGCGCCGGCTTCGCTGGAGAAGCTGCCCAGCTGCACAAGATGCGTCGGGTCATCGACCGGCTCACCAACAGCGGCTGCGGTTGGTCGTGCGGTTGCCAGAGCCGGACGGGCGATTTCTGGCACGCGCGGAGCCGATGCGGCAGGTGCGGCGGACGGCGGCGGAGCAAATGCGGTAGGCGCATTGCTCGGTACGGTCTGAGATGCCTGATCGGTGGCGTACCCTGTGCTCGGAACGTCGACCGGGGCGAGTGCAGGGCCGTTGCCGAATGCGCTGGCAAAAGTGCCCGGGCGCGCAGAAGGTGCGCCGACCTGCGGCAGTTCGGCGCCGCTGGCGGGAACATTCATGCGATCACTGCCGAGTGCAGCAAGTTCGCCGCTGCTATCCACTGGAGCGGAGGCTTCGTAAGCAAGCTGGGCGGCATCAGGCGAGTGCACCAGTGCGAGATGCACCGGCTGGCCGGTGTCGCGGACATTGGCAGGAACGCCCAGCAGACCGGCAACCCGAGCCTGATAGGCTTCTGCATGGGTGAGCTGTGCCCACTCTGCTATGCGGTTGCCCACTTCATGTGCTGGCACGTCTTGCGCCACCATCATGCGGGCTTCGCGCCAGCGACCGGCCACAGCATACGCGTAGGCCAGATTCTGGCGTGTCTTGACCGAATTGTCACCGCCGCGGATGGCATTGGTGAGAATATGGACGCCGCGCTCCGGCTGGCCGGCAAGCGCAAAGGCAAGGCCGATATCGGCGTTGGCAATGCGTCCTTCCCAATCGCTCAGTACAGCAGCGGCTTCCGAATAGCGGGCCTGGCCTGTCAGGGCGAGAGAAAGGCTCAGCGCAGCGCGCGGGTTGTTCTCACCAAGCGCCATTGCATCTTCAAAGCTGGTCGAGGCAGAACCGAAACGTCCAGCTTCAAGGTAAGCGTTGCCCAAAGTCATCCGGTAGGCGGCGTTGCGCGGCTCTGCAGCAACGGCGGCCTCGGCAGACTGGATGGCTGCGGCATGCTCGCCATTGGCCATCGCCAGGCGCGCATCGGAAGCCGAAACGTCTGCGCGCGGCGCGGCATTACCGGCACAGCCCGTCAGCATGACGGCGGCCATTGCGGTGGTCACACCGAGGCCGAGCATCGGATTGCGTTTTTCCTTGGAATACATGGTCATAGTTCCCTTCAGGCCTTGTTCGTCTTGCCAAGCATTTGTGCAGCGATGGCATCGAGTTCAGGAATTTCGGCAAGGAAGCGGTCGAGTGCCTCGGTGACGAGTGCCTGCGCGCTCATGTCTTGCATGGTGCTCGCGAGGCGCATTTTGAGGTGACGTTCCGCATCAAGACGTAGAGTGAAAGCGGCACGTTTGCCCTGCGATACAGCGCTTTGACGCGGCTTCATCGGCGTAGCGGGCATAATCCGCGGACGTTTGTTGACGATCGGGAAGTTCACGACCTGATCGTTATCGCCCATATCGTTCCAGCCGAGATCCGACTGGCTATCGGCGAGATCATTGAAGTCGTCACTCAGTTGCGCGGTACGATCGGCTGTGCCGAGCTGCGCCCGCATAGCGGGCTTGGCTGTTCCCTTGCGGGCCAAGAGCATCGGCCCGAGAGAGGCGAATTGCGATTCGCTGGCGGCCGAACTGCCCATTACTGTGCCACCCGGCGGCCGAAGCCTGCCTGTTGAGAACCGTTTGCCTGCTGGCGTTGGCCCGGAGCAGCAAAGACGGTGCGTCGGAAGTTCTTTTCAAGCCGGTCTGCCACGTAGTGCCACAGCGCGGTGACTTCCTGAGCGGAGCGCCCTTCCGGATCTACTTCCATCACGGTACGCCCATCGATCATAGACGCGGCGAAATCGGTGCGGTGGTGAATGGTGATCGGGGCAACAGTGCCGTGCTGCGACAACGCAACGGCCGCTTCCGAAGTGATCTTGGCTTTGGGGGTGGCGGCGTTAACAACGAAGATCAACGGCTTGCCGGCGCGTTCGCACAGATCAACTGTCGCACCAACGGCGCGCAGATCGTGCGGGCTGGGGCGGGTCGGCACAACCATCAACTCGGCTACCGAAATCACCGACTGAATAGCCATGGTGATCGCCGGCGGCGTGTCGATGACGGCCAGTTTGAAACCCTGCTGCCGCAGGATTGCAAGGTCATTAGCCAGTCGCGCAACTGTGGTTTGCGCAAAGGCCGGGAATTCGGCTTCGCGTTCGTTCCACCAGTCGGCGAGCGACCCCTGTGGATCAATATCGATGAGGACGACGGGACCAGCGCCGGCACGTTGTGCCTGCACCGCAAGATGCCCGGATAGAGTGGTTTTACCCGAGCCACCCTTCTGTGATGCCAAAGCTAGAACGCGCAAGGCTGTTCCCCCTAAAGTCTCTTTCCCGGACCGGGATGGTTCGCGGGCTTTCCGAAGAATGACATCGCAGGATACCGTTTATTTTGAGTTAATTCAGGCTCGCAGAATGTTGTGCGAATCCTGACTGCATGACGTATTTTGAAGGACATCTCATGCGTATTTGGCAGGCTCGGTGCCGCTGCCCGGGGATCACAAATACGATTTATGGCAAGCCATAAACGCTTTGCTAATGGGCCGTTTACTATGGCAAGCTTCTTTCAACGTATCGCCAAACGGGGATCGCATCGATGTCGCACAGGAAAACTGTTCTTGCATGGGCTGCCACCTTGGCTGCAGCGGTATCCGTGGCAAGCCCGCTGGCCGCCCAGGTGCGCGAAGGCGTGGAGGCGTGGAGCCGCGGAGACTATGCCGCTGCGGTGAGCGAATGGCAGGCTCCTGCTGCGGCGGGTGATCCCGATGCAATGTTCAACCTCGCTCAAGCCTATCGTCTAGGGCGCGGTGTTCCGCAGGATATGGCGCGTGCAGAAGATCTTTATTCCCGCGCGGCAGCTGCGGGACACGTGCAGGCGGCCGACACATATGGCTTGATGCTGTTCCAGGATGGCCGGCGTGAAGCGGCTTTGCCCTTCGTCCAGGGTGCCGCCAGCAGAGGCGATCCGCGCGCTCAATACTTGCTCGGCATTGCGCATTTCAACGGCGATCTCGTCGGCCGTGACTGGGTGCGCGCCTATGCGCTACTGACACTCGCCAATGCTTCGGGCTTGCCGCAAGCGAGCGCGGCAATCACGCAAATGGACCAGCATATACCGATCGAGCAGCGGCAGACTGCTGCCGGACTTGCGCGGCAATTGGAAAGCGAAGCCGAACAGGCACGGTCTGTAGAGTTGGCCGCAGCCGATCTTGGTGCGCAGGCCCGCGAGCCCAATGCCAGCGCGCCGCCGCAAGCCCGGCCGAGCATTAGCCCACGCGTCCCGCGCCCTATCCCGACCGTCCAAGTCTCACCTTCGGTGGCTGCGGCGCAGGACGCCTTGCGGCAAGCGCGTATTGCAACGGGAACCGCCAGTCCGGCGGATGCTGGGGCGAGCTTCGCCTCCCCCACTTCCACGCCTGCGTGGGAACCTTCCCCGGGTTCGGGCCCGGTACCAACATCGCCTCCCGCACCGGTGACTGCCGCAAGCGCGACCGAGCCTGCTTCTCCGCCAGTCCGATCAAGCGGGCCATGGCGCGTGCAATTGGGAGCTTTCGGCGTACCGGGCAACGCCGAACGGTTGTGGAGCCGCGTCTCCTCGCGACCCGAAGTGGCCGGGCGAGAGCGCTTGCTTATACCGACGGGCCGCGTGATACGCTTGCAGGCTGGCGGCTACAGCTCGCAGGCCGATGCGCAGCGAGCCTGTAGTGGACTGCGCGGTGCGGGCTTTGATTGCATTGTGCGTCGAGATTGATTTCTGCAATTCGACCGCTTCCCAAATTCGTTCGCGTCGCTAATGTAACACGCAACGTGTGAAGGGGATCGATGATGAGTGACGTAGCGGCCACGCCCGATGGCGTGCAGGAAAGCGCAGCACCCGTTGCAGGCGGAAGCCGCCTTGCCAATCTCGATTTGATCCGTGGCATTGCGGTGCTCGGTATCCTTGCCGCGAATATCGTCGCCTTCGGTCAACCTTTCACAGCCTATATGTGGCCAACATCATGGATTGGCGAGAACGGTGATCCCGACAACTGGCTTTGGGTTGCGCAGTTTGTGCTGGTAGATGGCAAGATGCGCGGCCTGTTCTCGCTCCTCTTTGGTGTCGGTCTTGCGCTCTTTATGGACAAGGCGTGGGAGCGTAGACAAACGCGCAAGTTACAGGCGCGGCGATTGTTTTTCCTCCTTCTGTTCGGCCTGATCCATTTCTACTTCATCTGGCGCGGGGACATTCTCGTGCTTTACTCGATCTCGGGCCTTATCGGCCTTGCCTTCCTGCGTTGGAGTGCGCGAAACCTGCTGGTGATCGGCCTGCTGGGATATATCATCGGGGGGGTTCTCTACGTACTGATGATGGCGATGCCCTACACGATCATTCAGTTGCAACCTGCCGGTGATCCCAAGATGGCAGAGATGGTTGCCGGCTTCGACGAAGCGCAGGCAGAGGCGCTTTCCGATGATGCGGTCGAGAGCGGAATTCTGACCGAGGGCAATTATTTCGACTTCGTCCACCACAACTTCACCGCGCACGGCACCGATCCGCTGTTCAACCTGTTCTTCTTCATGTTTGAAACACTGCCGCTGATGCTGATTGGAATCGGGCTGTATCGTGCCGGCATGTTCAGTGGAGCGCTATCGCGAAAGAAACAGCTCGCCTGGGGGTGGGCGGGCATCATTACCGGAGGTGTGCTCACATTGCTGATCGCCCTCTCAATGCGCGAGAGCCTCTCGTACTGGGGCACAGTTGCCGCCTTTACAGGCTTTACCCATCATATCCGCCTGCCAATGGTGCTCGGCCTTGCCGCCGTGCTGGCGATCTACGGCGCTTCGGCGAAAGGCTGGCTGGCGGAACGGCTTTCTGCCGCAGGGCGCGCTGCGTTTACCAACTATCTTGGCACCTCCATGCTAATGCTGCTCATCTTCCACCCTTGGGCGGGAGGGCTGTGGGGCGAGCTTTCGCGGCCCGAGCTTTACCTTGTGGTGGCGCTCGCATGGGCAATCATGCTGCTTTGGTCCAAGCCGTGGCTTGCACGATATCGCTACGGCCCGCTCGAATGGCTGTGGCGCTGCATGACTTACGGCAAGCACTTTCCAAACAGGCGCTAGCTAAAAATTGAGAATAATTCTCATTAGCCTTGCTATTGCAAAAGACTCGCATTAACTCTCGGGCTAACAAATGGAGATTCGTCAGCCCATGTATACCTGCATCTGCAATGCCATTCGCGAATGCGATCTCCGCCAGGCGGCGCGGCAACATGAAGGCAATGCGGAAACGGTGTACGCAAAACTCGGCAAGCGCCCTAATTGCGGCAATTGCCTGGAAGAGGCCGAAGACGTTATCCGTGAAGAGCGGGAAGCGCTGATCGATCCGGCTTTCGCCGCCTGAACACCCTACTTCTGCTACGCATTCGCAATAGCGCAGATTTTGGCGCTTTTTGTCGCATTTTCCGCGCGCTGGCCCTTGCGTTTTCCCGTACTTCCGGCGTTTAACGCAGGCGATAGGAAGTAATGGAGCAAATCCCATGAAGGGCGACGACAAGGTCATCGAATTCCTCAACAAGGCGCTCACCAACGAATTGACTGCAATCAACCAGTATTGGCTGCATTACCGCGTGCTCGACGACTGGGGCGTGACGAAACTTGCTGCCTATGAGCGCAAGGAATCAATTGAGGAAATGGAGCACGCTGACAAGCTTGCCGAGCGTGTGCTGTTCCTGAATGGTCTCCCGAATTTTCAGGCGATCCACAAACTGAAAGTGGGCGAAACGGTGGAGGAAATTCTGAAGGCCGACATGGCGCTGGAACATGAGGCGATCCCGCTGCTGCGCGATGCGATCGAATATTGTGAAAGCGTGCGCGACTATGTCAGCCGTGACTTGTTCGCCCATATCCTCGATAATGAAGAAGAGCATGTCGATTTCCTCGAAACCCAATTCGACATGATCGAGCGGATGGGGCT
>CAYRBB010000061.1:0-12096 GCA_964422435.1 uncultured Sphingomonadaceae bacterium | reverse complement strand
GGAAGGAGAATCAAAAAAGGAGACGGGTTGGCCCCATCTCCTTCCAGCTTTTCGGATTGTATCTGCTCCGAAAGGGGCCATCCCGGTGGATGACCCCCTTATCGGATCATCCGGTTATTCGGCGGCTTCCGCCATGGCGTCGACCGACACGTATTTGCGGCCGAGTTTGCCATCGTGGAATCGCACGACGCCTTCGGTAAGCGCGAACAGCGTGTGGTCCTTGCCCATGCCAACATTGACACCTGGGTAGAACTTCGTGCCGCGCTGACGCACGATAATGTTGCCGCCGATCACGTCCTGACCGCCGAACTTCTTCACACCAAGGCGACGGCCGGCTGAGTCACGACCGTTACGCGATGAACCGCCTGCTTTTTTATGTGCCATTGTGTCTTACTCCGTGGATCCGCCTGAGCGGTCTTACTTCTTGTCTGCCGACTTCTTGGTGGCTGCAGCCTTCTTTGGCGCGGCCTTCTTGGCGGCGGGTTTCTTGGCAGCTGCTTCCTTCTTCGGTGCAGCCTTCTTGGCCGGTGCCTTTTTGGCAGGTGCCTTTTTGGCGTCGGCCTTGGCTTCCTTCTTCGGAGCAGCCTTCTTGGCTTCTTCCTTCTTGGGAGCCTCGTCCTTCTTGGCAGCAGCCTTCTTGGCTGGCGCCTTCTTGCCTTCGCCAACGCCCGTGATGCGCAGCAGCGTCATCTGCTGGCGGTGGCCGTTCTTGCGGCGATAATTGTGGCGACGACGCTTCTTGAAGACGGTTACCTTCTCGCTCTTCGCCTGGGCGATGACTTCAGCCGAAACCGTCACCTTGGATGCATCTGCCAGGTCGGCGCCTTCGCCGGCCAACAGGACATCTTCCAGCACGATCGTTTCACCGGCTTCACCAGCCAGCTTCTCGACTGCGATCTTGTCTCCTTCGGCGACGCGATACTGCTTGCCGCCCGTGCGCACTACTGCGAACATGGTGCTAAATCCGTTTATCTGGTGTTCCCGTTACAAGGCCGCCGCAACGCCGCCAAATAACAACAACAAAAAAGGGCGCCCAAAGGGGCACCGGAAAGAGCGCTGCCGTTAGGCGAAGCTCTGATGCCTGTCAACCACAAGGTGACCATTACGGCGGTCATTTTTCACGTGCAATTGCACGCTGGAAAGCCTTGCCGTGCCGATGTAGGGCAAAGCCGTGATGATGCAAGCACGCTTTCTGCTCCGGGCCCTGTGCATTCCCGCCTTGCCCGTTCTGCTCGCCGCCTGCGCGGGTCCGACGGGCGAATATCCCTCGCTCGCTATCCGTGATGCAGAACGAATTACGGGTGAAATGGCGGCAGGGCCGGCAGAGCCCTACATTCCTCCCGCCCCACCCCCCGAGACTGTCGCGGAAGCGGTCGATCTTGCCGAGGCCGCACGCACCCTGCACCAGCGATTCCTCGCCGACACGCCCGGCGTCCGCAACCGGATCGCAAATGCGCGCGGTTCTTCCGTGGGAAGCGAGCCCTGGTCGGACGCTCAAGTCGCGCTGACGATTCTCGAATCGCACCATGGCCGGTTGACAGTGATGCTCGCCGATATTGAAGCGCTGTATGTGGCGACATCGACCGAAGGCGAGGCGATTGCCTCGTTGGAAGCGGAGCGTGATGCGGTAGCGGAAATGATATCGCAGGAAGCAGCGACTATTGCGGAGTTGCTCATGATGATCCCGCGATGAGCCTCGCCTGCGAAACCTGCCCCGTACGGGACAGCGCCGCTTGCTCCGTATTGACCGAGAAAGAGCGCAATGCGCTGGCCAAGGCAGGCAGCACGCGGCAGCTGTCTCGCGGGGAAGTGCTGTTTGCCGCCGGAGACGAAGATACCGCCTGCGCCACGCTGGTTTCGGGGGCGCTCAAGGTCTCCAGCCATGATGCGGACGGCAATGAACGCATCCTCGCGCTGATCCATCCGTCCGGGTTTATCGGAGAGATGTTCGCGCCCTTCGCCGCCTATGATGTGACCGCGCTGACCGGATCGGAGCTTTGCCTCTTTGCACGGCGAGACATGGATGCAGCGCTGGATGCTCACCCCAAGCTCGCCCGTGCTCTCTTGCGCCGTTCGCAGGAAGACCTGCACCAGGCGCGCGATCTCCTCGCCTTGGGCGCGGGTCGCAGTGCGAGCGAACAGGTGGGCGCCTTGCTGTTGGCGCTGGCTCAGGCGGCAAGCGATTCGCCCTGCCATCCCAGCCAGCATTTCGAACTCCCGCTAACCCGCGGTGAAATGGCCAGCATGCTCAGCCTGACCATCGAAACGGTGAGCCGCGCGCTCGGGGCGCTCGAAAAGGCCGGTGCGATCAGGCGCAATGGAACGCGCGGGATCGAACTGATCGACCCCGCGCGCCTGGAAAGTGGTGTCTGACGGTCCGGGTCGCAGTCAACCGTCAGACCAATGCGGCGATAGTCACCACAATCACTCCCCACAGGAAGATCAGCACCGGCAGGATCAGCACCTGCACGGTCGCATCGCGCGCTGTGGTGCGGCTGTAGGCGGTCATGATGCCTTCCTGCCGGAAACGCGCCCAGGTCATCGTCTTGCCTTTGGTGCGCGGAGCAAGACGCGTCCACAGCGCAGGAACCCCGAAGCCTGCGAAGACAAACACGGCAAAAATGATCGTCGGAAGGATCATCTCCGGGTGTGCGAATCCCACCGTCATCAGGCCGATATAGGCAAGGAACAGTCCGACGGTTGCGGCATAGAGCCCGGTGGGCAGCTCGAAAGTGCGGTCCACCTCGTGCGCAGCCCGCGCGACGGGCAGCTTGGCGTGGGTATCGGCAGTTGCGGCAATCTGCTCGCGGGTAAGATATTCGGCCATGATGATTCTCCTTCCTGATGAGGAAGGAATGGACCGATTCCGCCCACCCCGCTTTGATCTGGATCAAACCGGCGGAGAATTTTTGCTCCACCGCGCCAGATCGCGATGATCCTCCTCGCGCGGCGCGATCCAGTGCCAGTCATCCCCCGACTCTGAGCGGCGCTTCTCCCGCTTCCAGAACCAGCTTTCAGCCTTCAAATGGTCCATGCAGAAATCGACCGCATCGATGGCGGCGCGGCGGTGGCGAGCGCAGGCGGAAACAAGCACGATCGGCTCGCCCGCGCGCATCAAGCCGGTGCGGTGAACCATGAGCAGACCCATCAGGCCGAAGCGTTCGGCCGCCCGAGCCGCGAGTGCTTCCATGCCCGGCAGTGTCATCTTCTCATAATGCAGCAGCTCGAGCGCCTCGACACCGCCCTCGCCGCGCACTTCGCCCACGAAAGTGCAGACGCCGCCCAGCCCGGGATGCGCAGTGGTAAAGGGGCCGACATAGGCGCCGGGATTGAACGGCGTATCGCGCAACTCGACCGTTATCGTCATCTCAGCCGCCGCTGACCGGTGGGAGGAAGGCGATTTCGGCGCCGTCAGGCGCGGAAAGTGCCGTCTTGTCCACCAGCAGATCTCCATCCATGGCGATGCGCGTGGTGTCGTCCGCCACTGCGGCCATCAGTCCGGGTTCGAGCGCGGCAAGCAATTGCGCCCAGTCAAGCGGGGCTGGAAGTTCGCGCTCCGCTTCGCCCGCAAGGTCGGCCAGCTTGCCGAGGAAGACGAGCCGGACGCTCATCCCCCCGTCACCGACATATGCCGTTCAAGCGCGGGTGCGGCGCCCTCGGCAATCGCAAAATGGTGCCGCTCGGGCTTGATCTGCATGGCTACATCCAACGCGGCAGCAACATTCGCCTCAGGTGCATCCGAGCGCAAAGCTGCGCGCAGATCGACCTTTTCCGCACCGCCAAGGCAGGCGTAGAGCTGGCCCGTCGCCGTTACCCGCACACGGTTGCATCCGGCGCAGAAATTCTCCGTCAGCGGCGTAATGAAGCCAAGCTTCCCGCCTGTTTCCTCTACCCGCACATAGCGCGAAGGTCCGCCGGTGCGCTCCGCCATATCGGTTAGTGTGAAGCGCTGTTCCAGATCATCGCGCACAGCGGGCAGCGGGAGGTAATGGTCGACGCGGTCACCCTCTACCGCGCCGAGCGGCATGACCTCGATCAGTGTCATGTCATGGCCCTGCCCATGCGCCCATTGCATCAGCGCGGGGATTTCGGACTGGTTCAGCCCCTTGAGCGCCACCGTGTTGATTTTCACATGCAGGCCCGCCGCCCTGGCCGCCGCGATGCCTTCCAGCACCTTGCCCAGCTCGTCTCGTCGGGCGAGCTGCTGGAACAATGCCGGATCGCGTGTATCGAGGCTGACATTCACGCGGCGCACGCCGGCATCGGCGAGCGCCTGCGCATGCCGCGCCAATTGCGTACCATTGGTGGTGAGTGTGAGCTCTTCCAGACCCTGCCCCAACTCACCGCCTAGCGCCTGCACCAGCTGCATCACATCGCGCCGCACGAGCGGTTCGCCACCCGTCAGCCGGATCTTGGCAATGCCGCGCGCAATAAACGCCTTGGCGAGCGCGCGCAGTTCCTCAAGGCTCAAAACATCCTTTTTCGGCAGGAACTGCATCCGCTCGGGCATGCAATAGGAGCAGCGCAGATCGCACCTGTCCGTCACCGACAGCCGGAGATAAGTAATCCGGCGGTCGAATGTATCGATCAGGGGAACAGTGCAGGACATGGCTTTCCTTTAGCCGGAATGGATGCCTGCGTCATTCGTCGTAAAGACCTGCCCGGTTACGCCAGGCGCGCGTTCGAGAAAGTCGAGCACCTGCCCGATCGATTTCGGATCGGCGCCGACCACCGCATTCACCCGTGCCGGGGCCGCCTCTCTTGCCAGCTCCGCGATCACCGCCTTACGCCAGCTTTCGTGCGTGTGACCGGCGGGATCGAAGACAATCATCAGATCGCCCGCATCGTGGCCGCGCAATTGCGGCAAGTGATCTGCGGCAAAGACACTCGCCGCGTCGAGCGGAGCTTCCGGCAAGCCTCGCGCCTCGATCACCTCCATCATTTGCGTTCCCGCGTCAGGGTGATGCCGATCTGCTCGTTGGCTTCGGAGAGCGCGAGCTTCACGATCTTGACCTGCACCTCTTCCACGCGCTTGTCCTGCAGAAACAGCGTCTCGCAAATATGGTCGGCGACCGCCTCGATCAGCTTGTAATGCCTGTCACCCAGCGCTTCCGAACAGGCAAATTTCAGGTCCATGTAATTCTTGCTCTCTTCGAGCGGGGTATCCGATTCATATAACGGCTTTGCCTTTAGCCGTGCGCGCACGGTGAAGCGCAACGGCTGCGGCTTGCCGGTTTCTTCGGAATATATCCCGGTATGTACATCATGCTCGAAATCGACGAGCTCGAGATAAAGACTGTCTGCCATATGGATGCGCGAAATCGCAGGAGATGCCGCGCTTGGCAAGCATTCCTGCGCGGCTAAGGTTGACGGCGGCGTGCGACTATGGCCAATCGCTATCAACGATACAGGGAAGCCAATATGAGCGACGAACCGACAACCGACCCATCCTCCAATGCCCAACCGGAGTCCGTCGGGGTCACACCCGCGCCAACCGAGCCGAATGAGCAGGCTGCGGCTTCGGCGGCCAAGCCGGCCAAATCGAAGATGACACGCTATATCGGCAATTTTACGCTTGGCGGCGCGCTGATCATGCTGCTGGTCGCGCTCGGCTCGCTGGTGCTGGCGCGATACGACATTATCGGCAAGCTTCCCGGCTTCCGCTATTTCATGATGACTTTGTGGCCTTTCGCCGCGCTGGCGGTGATCGCCGTGATCGGTATTGCCCTTGGCATGGTGCGCAAGCGCGGCGCGGGTTGGCGAAACCCGGTGGCGCTGGCGCTCTCGCTCGTCATGCTCGGCGTGTTCTATACGCAGGTGATTGCGCCCGCGCGCGCTGCACCCTTCATGCATGACATAACCACCGATGTGGACAATCCGCCCGAATTCATCACGCTCCCGCTGCGCGACGATTACCTCGAAATGTATGACGGCGATATTGAGGCGTGGCGTTCCGCCCACCGTGAAAACTATCCTGATATCGAGCCGGTCATCATCAACAAGGCACCCGACCTGGTGATCGCCGATGCCCGCGCGCTGACCGAGGAACGCGGGTGGGAAATCGCGCAATATTCGCCCGAAGTCGGCCGGCTGGAAGCCACCGCGACCGCAGGCTTCATTCGCTTCAAGGACGATGTCGTGGTGGAAGTGACCGCGATCGCCGACGGAACCACCCGCGTCGACATGCGCAGCATCAGCCGGGTGGGCGGGAGTGATCTTGGCTACAATGCCGCGCGGATCGAGGCGTTTCTGGCGGATCTGGAAGCGGCAAACTAATCGTTGCGCCAGCGGGCAAAAATGGCGGTGGGCAGCAGCCTGCCGGCTTCGCCTTCTTCACGCACCGCGAGTTCACCGCATTCGACGGTGCCGGGTAGCTCGGCAAACGCCTCTGCCAGCAAACCACCGATGGAAAGTGCGCTCATCCGCACCGCGTAAACGGTCAGGAAAAGGAACTTGCTGTCCCCATCAAGCAGTTGGCAGCAATCCTCGATCAGGCCCGGCAGCGATTCCTCCAACCGCCACGTCTCGTTCTTCGGTCCGCGCCCGAACTTGGGTGGGTCGAGGATGATCCCGTCGTAGCGATTTCCGCGCCGTACTTCGCGCGCGCTGAACTTGGCGGCATCGTCTATCAGCCAGCGGATCGGGCGGTCGTCCATGCCGGAAAGTGCGGCATTGTCGCGCGCCTGCGCCACCGACTTCTTGCTCGCAT
The DNA here is from genome assembly GCA_964422435.1 of uncultured Sphingomonadaceae bacterium. Classification (GTDB taxonomy): domain Bacteria; phylum Pseudomonadota; class Alphaproteobacteria; order Sphingomonadales; family Sphingomonadaceae; genus Alteraurantiacibacter. Next base: position 5,387 of record CAYRBB010000061.1, on the reverse strand, counting down.
CGACGTGGGTGACAGGGCCGCATTGGCTGAGTGCCAATGAACCGACGCCGGTATAGCCGAACAGGTTGAGCGTTTGCGCATCGTCCCGGTTCGCCAGCTGACCGCGCATCCAGTCCCACACGGGGGCCATGTCGGGAAAGAAGCCGAGATGGCGAAACGGCGTGCATTGTGCGGTGAAATTCACCTCGTTCCACGAAAGCGGCCAACCGTTTTGCGGCACGTCCCCTGTAAAATGCCAACGCCCGCCGCCATCCTCGTCACTGCCGGGGATGAATTCGCCATCCGCCTGCCATTCGGCTTCCGAAAGGCGCTGCTGCCACATCGCCTGCGGTTCGGGGCGGATGAAGCGGTACGGACCGTAGCGTTCGAGCTTGCGACCATTGCCGCTGTCCACGAGGCCATAATGCGCCCACGGCTCTCCAGCCATGACGATGGGTGTGGGGGAGAGGTCCGCCATCAGGCGCTCTGCGTCCCGTGCGCGGCGACATAATCGCGCACCGCTTCATAGGTGCCCGGCAGCGTGGTGTACGCTTCCTTCCGATCGAACAGGTCGCCCACGCGCGGCGGGAGCGAGGGCCGCGTGCCGGTGGCGCGCTCTACCGCATCGCCGAATTTCGACGGATGCGCGGTAGCGAGCGTCACCACGGGGACGGTAGGGTCAGTCATCACGTCACGCGCTGCATACAGGCCGATGGCCGTGTGCGGATCGATGATCTGGCCGTATCGGCGCACTGCCCAATCCATCATGGTGCGCATCGCAGCAGCATCGGCGCGCGCGCTGGTAAACAGCTTGGCGGCTCCCTCGCGCTGCGAATTGGTGAGCTGCATCGCCTTGCTAGCCTCGAACCCGCGCATCTGCTCGCCGAGCGCCGCGCCGTCGCGCCCGCCTTCGCAAAACAGCAGGCGTTCGAAATTGGAACTGACCTGGATATCCATGCTCGGCGCATCGGTGGGAGTGACGTTACCTGCGGAATAATCCCCGGAGGACAGCGCGCGGTGGAGGATATCGTTCACGTTGGTGGCGACGATCAGCCGCTCGATAGGCAGGCCCATTTGTGCCGCGACATAGCCTGCAAACACGTCCCCGAAATTGCCCGTCGGCACGCTGAAGGCGACTTTGCGATGCGGTGCACCCAATTGCAGTGCGGCGGCGAAGTAATAGACGACCTGCGCCATCAGCCGCGCCCAGTTGATCGAGTTGACCGCAGCGATGTGGAAACGGCCATTCATGTCGCCATCAGTGAACATGCGCTTCACCATCGCCTGAGCATCGTCGAAGCTGCCGTCGATGGCGATATTGTGGACGTTGGGCGCGCGCACCGTGGTCATCTGGCGGCGTTGCACATCCGAGACTCGTCCGTGCGGGTGCAGCATGAAGATATCGACGCCATCGCGCCCCGCCACGGCATCGATAGCCGCGCTGCCGGTATCGCCGCTGGTCGCGCCGACAATGGTCAGGTGATCATCGCGCTTGCTCAGGAAGTGCTCGAACAGCCGCCCGAGCAATTGCAGCGCCACGTCCTTGAAGGCGAGCGTCGGCCCGTGGAACAGTTCGAGCAGCCACTGCTGGTGGTCGAGCTGGACAAGCGGCGTCACTGCTTCGTGTGAGAAGCGACCGTAGGCGGCATGGCAGAGCTCGCGCAGCTCGTCCTCGGTCAGTGAGCCAGAAGTGAACGGCGCCATCACACGAACCGCCAGTTCGGCATAAGGCAGGCCAGCCATCGCGGCGATCTCGTCTGCAGAGAACCGCTGCCAGTGCTCGGGCACGTACAGGCCGCCATCGCTGGCAAGCCCTGCCAGCGTGACACCTTCAAAATCGAGCGCTGCTGCTCTGCCTCTGGTCGAGATATATTTCATGCTGGAAGGCGGACTAGCGAGCGCTCCCCGCCCCCGCAAGCAAGCAGTGGTTTGCGATCGCGGAGCTAGGCTTGATCACGCCAGCGGCGACGCAGGGCAAATCCGTAGATCAGCAGCGCTGTCAGGGCGAAGAAGAACCACTGCCCGGCATAGGCGAGGTGGTTGTTGGGAAGGTCGTTGGGATTGGGCGTGGCATTTGCTTCAAGCCCTGCGAGTGGAGGGTCCGCGACGATGTGGTAAGACAATCTTGGGATAGCATCATTTCCAACCATGTTCCTACCAGGGACTGAAACGCTCGACTTTGCGATCGGAACGACTGTTCCCTGAAATTCGCCCCCTTCCCATTGGAGATTCTCGATTCTATCTGTCCAACCCAAGACAAGGACATAAGCCGCACCAGCATCAAACCCCGCAAACGCAAAGCAAGGTACAGCAGCTACATAGCCGGTCCGACCATTAGCATTTCTGCCAGCAACTAGCTGCGGTTGTTCCATTGGCCCGCACTCACCCGAAACGCGGCGATACGCGAGATCGGTCGAAGCCAGCGGGTCCCAGTCTTCGACAACCGGAGTATCATCAGCAGCTGCAGCCTCATACCGCGCAATCAGCGCCTCTTTCTCTTCCGCGCGGCCGAGCTGCCATACGCCGAGCGCAACCATGGTGGCGGCTGCTGCCACCACCACGATTGTCGGTATGATTGGGATACGGCGCGTCATGGGCGCCATCCGCCCTTAGCCGTAGACCGGTGCGCCCCAGCCGCCCCATACGTAGACGGCGACGAAGAGGAACAGCCACACCACGTCAACGAAGTGCCAGTACCACGCAGCCGCTTCGAAACCGAAGTGCTGGCGCGGGGTGAAGTGGCCCTTGTAGCTGCGCACGAGGCAGACGATCAGGAAGATCGTGCCGACCAGTACGTGGAAACCGTGGAAGCCGGTCGCCATGTAGAAGGCGCTGGAATAGGTGTTCCCGCCAAAGCCGAACGGTGCGTGGCTGTATTCGTAGGCCTGGATGGCGGTGAACAGCACACCAAGGCCGATGGTCAGCCACAGGCCCTTCTTCAGCCCTTCACGATCGCCGTGGATCAGCGCGTGGTGCGCCCAGGTCACCGTGGTGCCCGAGCACAGCAGGATCAGCGTGTTGAGCAGCGGCAGGCTGAACGGATCGAGCACTTCCACACCTTCGGGCGGGAACGTTGCGAGCAGGGCTGCGCCTTCCTGTCCGATGATGTTCTGCCACACGCCCTCTGCCGCTTCGCGCAGCGGCGCGGGGAACAGGGCAAAATCGAAGAAAGCCCAGAACCAGCCGACGAAGAACATGACTTCCGATGCGATGAACAGGATCATGCCATAGCGCAGGTGCAGCTGCACCACCGGCGTGTGATCGCCGCGCTCGGCTTCGTTCACCACCTTGGAGAACCAGCCGAAGAAAGTGGCGATCAGACCGGCTATGCCCACGCCGAGAACAGCCGGACCACCGGGCATTTCGTTCATGTAGAACACCATGCCGGTGGTAAAGATCAGCGCGGATGCGGCACCGATCAGCGGCCAGATGTCGGGATCGAGAATGTGATAATCGTGGTTCTTGGCGCCGGCCATAATTCTGTCCTGATCCTTGGGTTTCTTTAGGCCCTTAAACGCCGCATTGCTGCGGGTCCAGAGGGGTTAGTTCTCTTGTTCAATACTATTGGCCCTGTCCGCATCTTGGGCAAGGCCGCGGTGGAAAGTGTAGCTGAGCGTGATCTGCTCCACGCCCTGCATGTCGGGATCTTCCAGCGCCGCCGGATCGACGTAATAGAGAACCGGCATGCGGATCTCCTGCCCGGGCTGCAATGTCTGCTCGACAAAACAGAAGCACTGGATCTTGGCAAAATACCGTCCGGCCGCCTCGGGCTCGACATTGAAAGTAGCGGTGCCGGTGATCGGCACGTCCGAATCATTGCGCGCGGTGTAAAAAGCCATGTCCCGCTCACCCACGGTGATCGTGTCGGTGACCTGCAGCGGCCTGAAGGTCCACGGCAGGTCGCGCGCGGTGTTGGCATCGAAGCGGATCGAATAGGTCGCCCCGCTGGCGCGCGCGGCGGCCGCATCGGCCTCCGCCTCTGTTGCCACCTGGGTGGTTCCGCCAAAGCCGGTGACACGGCAGAACAGGTCATACAGCGGAACGGCGGCATAGCCGAGCCCGAGCATGGCGAGCGCTGCACCAAAGGCAATCAGCATGGTCTTGCGATTGCGGGTCTCGAGAGAAGCGGTTGCCGTGGTCATTGCTCACCAATCCTCACGATGGTGATCGCGTAGAACAGAACGACAAAGCCGATCAGCACAAGGCCGATCACGGCGTTGCGTGCCTTGCGGCGGCGCTTGAATTCTTCCTGCTCTTGAGGGGTCATGCCAGCACCATCCTATCGATAACAAGCGCGCCGAACAGCACGAAAAGGTAGAGGATCGAATAGGCGAAAAGCTGCTTCTCCGGCTTCATCCGGTCCTCTGCCTGCGTCTGGCGCAGGCCCACCGGCACCGACAGCGCCAGGAAAATGCCCGACAGCACCAGGGCGGAAATACCGTAGATGGCGCCGGTCCCCCCGATCAGCCAGGGTGTGGCGCTGAGCGGCAGCAACAGCACCGAATAGGCAAGGATCTGGCGGCGAGTGGAGGTTTCCCCCGCGGCATTCGGCATCATCGGGATATTTGCTGCCGCGTAATCGGGCTTCACCCACAGCGCCAGCGCCCAGAAATGCGGCGGAGTCCACATGAAGATGATGGCGAACAGCAGGAAGGGCATCCAGCTGATCTCACCCGTCACCGCGATCCAGCCGATCAGCGGCGGAAATGCACCTGCAGCACCGCCGATGACGATATTTTGCGGCGTGCGCGGCTTGAGCCACATGGTGTAGATGACCGCGTAGAAAAAGATGCTGAAGGCCAGCACACCGGCTGCGAGCCAGTGCACAGCCAGTCCCATCGTCGCCACCGATACGCCCGACAGCAGCAGCCCGAAGTCGCGTGCATCGCTCGGGCGGATCGTGCCCTTGGGCAGCGGGCGGGCCGAGGTGCGCCTCATCTTCGCATCAATATCGGCTTCCCACCACATGTTGAGCGCGCCCGCGCCGCCAGCCGCCAGCGCAATGCACAGGATGGCGGTGAAACCGATCACCGGATGCAGGCTGCCTGGTGCAGCCAGCAGGCCGCACAGCGCGGTGAACACCACCAGCCGCATGACCTTGGGCTTCGTCAGGGCAAAGAAATCACGCCAGTCAGCCGGCATGTGAACCGGCAAGGCAGCCGAATCGACGGGGCTCGCCACCACGGCGACTGCATCGATCTCTTCTGCACTTGGGGCGGGAATGGCGGTCATTGTCCTGTTGTCTCGCAGGAAGGGGCGCTCCGTTGCCGAAGCGCCCCCTCCCCGTTGTTTCCGTTCAGCCGAGAGGCGGGCGTTATGCTGTCGCCGGCTTCGAGCTGATGTGATCGTCGGCGCTGTGGTGGTCTTCGATCACCGGCAGCGTTTCGAACTGGTGGAACGGCGGCGGG
>CAYRBB010000060.1:0-12141 GCA_964422435.1 uncultured Sphingomonadaceae bacterium | reverse complement strand
TTCTCGACGCGGTCGACGAAGACTTCGACTTCGCTGCCGACTTCGAGACCGTGGTCGTCTTCACCACGAGCGAATTCCTTGAGGTTGACGCGGCCTTCGCTCTTGAGGCCGACATCGATGATGGCCATGCCATTTTCGAGTGAGGTTACGGTGCCCTTGACGACGCGGCCTTCGAAGCCGCCCTCGGCTCCGCCGAGCTGTTCGTCGAGCATTGCCGCGAAATCGTCGCGGGTGGGGTTGGCAGAAGTTGCCATAGGTTAGAGTTCCTGTTCACATTTGCTACCGGCCACCGGTTTTACCGGGGTCTTGGTCCGCCTCCCATGCACTATTGCACGGGCGTACGGGGCAAGAGGCCGAATTCCGTGCGAGGCCGAATGCCGCCGCCCGGGTCCGTTCCATCATTGATGCAAGAGACGGGCGCGCGCCTAAGCGAAAGCGGCGGGAAAGGCAAGCGATTTGGGGTGAAGCGAAAAGCGGTGTGGCGCTGTGTTTCCAACAAGGGTGTGACCGGTATGACAGTGGTCTGGAGAGATTTGTCACACCGGATGGGAGAGGGTTGTGTTTGGAAAATGACACCGGGCGGTGGCTGCAACATTGCGCGAAGTCTTGCACCGGGGGCCATTGTGTAGGAAAGTCCTTTGCAAGGATAGACGCAATGACCCTGACCGAAACGCTTGCCAATTACGGTGAATATCACCGCGACCACCGCAATGTGCTGACCCACGCGGTAGGCGTGCCGATGATCGTGCTGGCATTGGATGTTCTGCTGGGCCGCCCGGCATTTACCGTGCCGGTATTAGGCGCGACTGCCAGTCCGGCCCTCATCGTCAATGTACTCGCGGCAGTGTGGTATCTCCAACTCGATGCAAAGTACGGCCTGCTGATGACGCTCCTGCTCGCGGTTTTCTACGCCGCGGGCACGCAAATCGCCGCTATTTCGACGCTTGCATGGATCGGTGGTGGTATCGGGCTGTTCGTCGTCGGCTGGGTTTTCCAGTTCATCGGCCACCATTTCGAAGGTCGCAAACCCGCCTTTCTTGACGACTTGCGCGGCTTGCTGCACGGGCCGCTGTTCATGACGGTCGAGGGGCTATGGGCCTTGGGGCTGGCGAAAGGGCTGAAGGCTGAGGTTGAAAGCAAGATGGCCCCGCAGCCGGCGGAGTAGCGCGCAAGCTCCGCATGGACGGAAGTTATTGGCTTCTGGCGGCCTCAACAGCTTCGACGGCGGCAGCGATGGCCTCGTCTTTGCCTAGCGATGTGGTGTCGATTACCAGCGCGCCTTCAGCTACCGTGAGCGGAGCATCCTTGCGGCCGCTGTCCCGCGCATCGCGCGCTTCCAGATCGGCGATCATTGCTTCGAGTGACACTTCTCTCCCGCTCGTCACCATCTCGTCATAGCGGCGTTTCGCCCGCGTTTCGACGCTGGCAGTGATGTAGAGCTTCACATCTGCATCGGGGGCAATGACCGTCCCGATATCGCGCCCGTCCAGCACCGCGCCGCCGGGCCGGGTGGCAAAGGCTCGCTGCCGCTCGAACAGCGCCTGACGCACGCCCGGATGGATGGAAACACGGCTGGCGAGCGAGCCGGTGGCCTCGTTGCGAAGCTCGGGGTCGTCCAGCAATTTGTCGGGAAACTCTGTGGCTGCAAGCGCATCCTCGGGTGTGTCAGGATCACCGCCATTCAGCGCAACCTGTCGACCGATCGCGCGGTAGAGCAGCCCGGTATCGAGATGCGGCAGGCTGAAATGCTTAGCGAGCGCCTTGGCAATGGTGCCCTTACCCGAGGCTGTGGGGCCGTCGACGGCGATGATCATTCGCTCGTATCCTTGCGATAAAGCCAGCTGCGCAGGAGCGCTTCGGTCACGGCGGGACGCTCGCCGTAAAAGCTGTGCGATCCGCCAGGAACCACGGCGAACTCTGCGCCGGGGGTGAGCGCTACGAAATCCTGCACATCGTCGATCCGCGCCTCATCATACTGGCCGATCATGAACAGCACGCGGCTGCCATCGACGCGCGAGAGGAGGGGGAGGGCGTTGTAAGTGAGCAGCGATCCGGTCGCGCGGAATTCGCTCGGCCCCCACATTTCGTTGTAGATCGTCGCGTTGAAGCCGCGCCCGCGATAGTGCTGGCGATAGGCCCGCGCTTCGGCGCTTGGCTCGGGGCGGTCTGACCGGCCAACAAAATTGGCGTAGAATTCGCGCGTCGCGGCGGCGCAGGTTTCTTCGTCGGGCGGGGTGTCCCTTTTGCAAGCGATCAGGTCTTGCTGAACATCGTCCGGCAATTCGCGGATCAGCAAATTGGTGCCGCGTATCCAGTGCGGAGTGGAGATGAAGGTGCCGCCGAGAACCGCGCTGGCCGTATGCTGCGGATAGGCGGCGGCATATTCGAGCGCGAGCGCGCTACCCCAGCTATGCCCGACCACATGCCAGCGTTCCACGCCAAGCCGCTGCCGGATGGCCTCCAGCTCGGAAACGAAACGTTCGACTCGCCAGTGGGCGGGATCGTCCGACGGATCGGACATGCCGCTGCCGAGCTGGTCATAGAGGATGACGGCGCGCTCGTCCGCCAGCGCGGTCATCCCGCCGAAGCCTGCATGCGTGCCGCCGGGGCCGCCATGGATGAAGATCGCGGGCGGCGCCTCGGCTTCGAGATCGCCATTCACCCGCACCCAGACATTGCCGCCCTCTACCGGCACCATCAACTCGCGCTCGGCCACCGCCCATGCGGCGGGCGCTTGCGGCAAATCCTGTGCTGCCAGCGGGGCGCCGAATGCCAGTGTGGCGGTGATTGCGAAAGCGGCAAATGTCCTCATGCCTCATCCTTTGTCTTGCGATGCGCCGACCATGCCTTCCAAAGCCCCCACAGCGCGATGGCCGCCCAGAAGCCTTCCAGCACAAGCGAAGGGATATTGGTGTGCACCAGCAGCGAAACCGTCAGCAATGATGCACCAGCGAGGTTGGTGCCGTGCAGGATGAACGGGTTGGGCTTCGCGACTGCGGTCAGGTAGAAATACGCTCCGATGATGCATGCAGTCCCGACGAACCCGATGAAACTGTAGATGTCGAGCTGGGCGTTCACGAACTACTCGTAGCTGGCAAACACGAAACGCTCGCCTGTATCGGTGAAGGCAATCACGTCATATGCGTCGACACGGTCGCCCATTTCCATGCCGGGTGATCCGACGGGCATTCCGGGAACAGCGAGGCCGCGCACCCCGGCGGGGCGCTCTTCCAGCAGGCGGGCGATTTGTTCTGCAGGCACATGGCCTTCGATGACAAATCCGTCGACCCACATCGTATGGCAGCTCCACAGATCCCGGGGCACGCCGTAGGATGCCTTGATGATAGTCATTTCGGTGGTTGGCACCTCTGTGACGGTCACTTCATTCTCGTGACGGACATGCTCTGCCCATTGCTCGCAGCAACCACAATTGGGATCGCGGAACATTTCGTAGGTTGCTGCCTGCACCGCACTGGAACAGGCGGCAAGAGCGAGCAGGGCGGGGGCGATAAAGCGGCGGATCATGGTTTGGCTCCGTTTGATGCAGTCTTAGCCGGAAATAGCGCTAGCGAGCAGCATTTCAAAGGTCGGAAAGCTCGTCGCAATCGGGCCAGTATCGTCGATTGCGACACCTTCGCGGCTCGCGAGCCCCGCCACGGCCATGCTCATGGCGATGCGGTGGTCGAGATGGGTGGTGACGCTCTCGCCTTCGGGCGTGCCGGGGAGGGGGTCGCCACCGGTGCCCTCGATCACGAGGCCGTCCTCGCGCTCTTCGACCTTTGCGCCTGCCAGCGTCAGCGCTGCAGCCATAGCGGCGATACGGTCGCTTTCCTTCACGCGTAGTTCTTCCAGGCCGGTCGTGGTGGTTGTCCCCTGAGCCAGCGCGGCGGCGACGAACAGGATCGGGAATTCATCGACCATGGCCGGAACGACGGCAGGATCGACCTCGACGCCGGTGAGTGCCGAATGCCGCACGCGCAGGTCCGCCACGGGTTCTCCGCCAACTTCGCGCCTGTCCATCTCCTCGATGCTTCCGCCCATATCGCGCAGCACGTAGAACAAGGCGGCGCGGGTGGGGTTGAGGCCGACATTCTCGATCACAAGGTCGCTGCCCGGCACCAGCAGCGCGGCGACGGTGAAGAACGCGGCGGAAGAAGGATCACCTGGTACCGTGATCGTCTGCGGCTGCAAGTCCGCTTCTCCGTGAATTTCGATCACGCGCTCACCATTGTCATCGCCCACGTCCAGCTTGGCTCCAAAGCCGCGCAGCATGCGTTCGGAGTGGTCGCGCGTGGGCACGGGTTCGATCACGCGGGTAATGCCGGCGGTGTTGAGACCAGCCAGCAGGACCGCGCTCTTCACCTGCGCGCTCGCAACAGGGAGGCGATAGGTAATCGGCACGGCGGGCGATATGCCGCGCAGCATCAGCGGAAGGGTGCCGCCGGGGCTGGCCTCGAAACTGGCACCCATCTGGCTGAGCGGGTTGATAACCCGGCCCATCGGCCGCTTGGAAAGGCTTGCATCGCCAGTGAACACCGCCCGGATCGGGTGGCTCGCAATCAGGCCCATCAGTAGGCGCGTGCTGGTGCCGCTATTCCCCATATCGAGTGCCTGCTGCGGCTGGAGCAACGAGCCGACACCGACTCCGTGAATACTCCATGTCCCGTCTTCGCCGCGATTGATTGCCGCGCCCATCGCGCGCATCGCGGCGGCAGTGGCCAGCACATCTTCCCCCTCGAGCAGCCCCGTCACCCGGGTTTCGCCCACCGCAAGAGAACCTAGCATAAGGCTGCGATGACTAATCGATTTGTCGCCCGGAACGGCAATGCGCCCACTTAGTGCGCCGTTGCTTCTGAAGCGTTTGGGGGAGGGGGAGTTGGAATGGCTCAAAGGGCTTCCTATCTGCTCTCGCTTGAGAACGCGCTTTGACAGGGGGTTTGCCCTATGGCAAGGCGCGCCCGCCTGTGATTCTGCGTATTTGCAGATCGCATACGAATTTCCCGGAAACACGCCGGATGGATTAAGGACATACATAATGGTCAAGCCAGAATGGGGCACCAAGCGCAGCTGTCCCAAATGCGGTGAGCGCTTCTATGACCTGGGCAATGAAGACCCGGTCACCTGCGTCGAATGCGGCAACGAATGGACGCCAGAGCCGGTGCTCAAATCCAAGCAGCCGATCCCGTTCGACGAGCAGGACAAGAAGAAGAAGGAAGACGAGAAGGAATCCGATTCCGATCTCGCCGATGATGATCTGGAAGACATCGACGAGGATGACGACTCGCCGGATAACGACGTCGACCTGGGCGGTGATGATGACCTGGGCGTCGATACCGGTGGAGACGGAGACGATGATGAGAATTGATAGGTGATTGGCTACGCTGGATCGGCGGCCCGTTTTCCTATATTATCTCTTGCGTTCTCGGTGGCTCGACCATAAAGGGCCGATCCGCGCCTTTTTGAAGGTGCAACATATGAATGGAATGGGGCCTTAGCTCAGCTGGGAGAGCGCAACACTGGCAGTGTTGAGGTCAGCGGTTCGATCCCGCTAGGCTCCACCATTCTACTGGATTTTGCCCGACACGGGCCAAAGTCCGGCAGAATGGTCGTTTACGAATACCGCCGCGATTTTCGTGGCACATGATTGAGCGGGCCCTTTGGGCTCACGCTGGCCGACGAGTTCTCGTCCGCCGGCGTTTTTGGCATTCGGGGAGTATCCCAGAAAAAGTCAGTGCCACTTTTTCGGTTCGGGATGCGACCTGTCAAGTTGGCCTCCCCCTCCCCATATGGGCCGGGTGGGATGTTGAAATGAGGAGTAGAGACGCGCATGTTTGATACGCTGTCCGATCGTTTGACCAATGTTTTCGACCGCCTGCGCGGCCGGGGGGCATTGAGCGAACAGGATGTGCGCGATGCCATGCGCGAAGTGCGCGTGGCATTGCTCGAAGCTGATGTCGCGCTTCCTGTCGCCCGCCAGTTTATCGAGCGCGTCACCGAACGCGCCATCGGCCAGGAAGTCCTGAAGTCGGTCACTCCGGGCCAGCAGGTCATCAAGATCGTCAATGACGAACTGATCGATATGCTGGGTGGCGAAGAGAGCGATGGCGAGGCACCGCCGCTCAATTTCAACGTCACCCCGCCTGCGGTGATCATGATGGTCGGACTGCAGGGTTCGGGCAAGACCACCAGCACCGCCAAGATCGCCAAGCTGCTGAAGGAGAAAGAGGGCAGGAAGGCCATGATGGCCTCGCTCGACGTCAACCGTCCGGCAGCGCAGGAACAGCTCGCCGTGCTGGGTGAGCAGGCCGATGTCGCGACGCTTCCAATCGTCCCGGGCCAGCAGCCGGTCGATATCGCCAAGCGCGCGCTCAACGCGGCCAAGCTGCAGAATATCGACGTCCTGCTGCTCGACACCGCAGGCCGTTTGCATGTTGATGAAGCACTGATGGCCGAGATGAAGGCGGTCGCAGGTGCATCGGAGCCGGCCGAAGTGCTTCTCGTCGTTGATGCCTTGACCGGTCAGGATGCCGTCAATGTCGCGCAGAGCTTCACCGATGAAGTCCCGCTGACGGGCGTTGTCCTTACGCGCATGGATGGCGATGCACGTGGCGGTGCGGCGCTTTCCATGCGCGCTGTCACGGGCAAGCCGATCAAGTTTGCCGGTACCGGCGAAAAGCTCGATGCGATCGAGCGTTTCCACCCGGCGCGCGTTGCCGATCGCATCCTGGGCATGGGCGATGTTGTTTCACTGGTCGAGAAGGCCGCCGAGACGATTAAGGCAGAAGACGCCGAAGAGCTCGCCAAGAAGATGATGGCAGGCAAGTTCGATATGAACGACCTGCGCAAACATCTCCAGCAGATGCAAAATATGGGCGGGCTCGGCATGCTCGCGGGCATGATGCCGGGCATGAAGAAGGCGAAAGCCGCGATGGCTGCGGCGGATATGGACGACAAGGTGCTCGTCCACATGGATGCCATCATTAGCTCCATGACGAAGAAAGAACGTACCCACCCGCAGCTGCTGAATGCCAAGCGCAAGAAGCGCGTTGCAGCGGGCAGCGGCACCAGTGTGCAGGAGGTCAACAAGATCCTCAAAATGCACCAGGAAATGGGCCGCGCGATGAAACAGATCAAGAAAATGGGCGGTATGAAAGGTCTCGCCGCGATGTTCGGTGGCGGCATGCCCGGCATGCCGGGCGGCGGCGCTCCGGGCGGGATGCCCGGTCTTCCCGGCGGCGGTGCAGGCGGTCTCCCGCCTGACATTCAGAATTTGTTGAACAAAAAGTAATTTACATTAATTCAGATATTTAATTTCGAAAGGTAAACTATCATGGCAATCGCACTTCGTCTCTCTCGCGGTGGCGCAAAGAAGCGCCCGTATTATCGCATCGTGGCTGCCGACAGCCGCCGTGCACGTGACGGCAAGTACCTTGAGCAGCTGGGCACCTACAACCCGATGCTCGCCAAGGATGACGAAAAGCGCGTCACACTGGATGAAGAGCGCATCAGGTACTGGCTCGGCGTTGGCGCCAAGCCAAGCGACCGCGTTCTCCGCTTCCTTGACGCTGCCGGCATCATGGAGCGTCCGGCGCGCAACAACCCGCAGAAGGGTGAGCCGGGCGAAGCTGCCAAGGAACGCGCCGAAGAAAAGGCTGCCAAGGTTGCCGAAGCCGAGGAAGCCAAGAAGGCTGCTGAAGCTGAAGCTGCTGAAGCTCCCGCTGAAGAGGCAGCAGCCGACGACGCTGCAGAGAACGATGCAACCGGCTCGGTAAAGACCGAGGATACTGCAGAAGCAGTGGCCGATGCTGTTGAGGAAGAAACCCCGGCAGAAGCTTCGGACGAAGAAAAGGCCGCAATGGCCGAGCAGACCGCTGAAGGTGGCGAGCCCAACGAACAGGCCGATGACTCGGCTACCGAAGAGAAGAAAGAGGACTAATCCCCTTGTCTCCGGACAAGTCCGTCACCCTTGCTGCCATTACCGGCGCGCATGGCGTGACGGGCGAAGTCCGCTTGAAGCTGTTTGGCGAAGGTCTGGCAACTCTCAGACAACACAAAAGCTTCAACCAGGGTGGCCTTACCCTCAAGAAAGTACGTGACGACAACAAGGGCGGCGCGATCGCGCGCTTTGCCGAAGTCACCGACCGGAGTGCCGCAGAGAAACTGCGCGGCACAACACTCACCGTCAGCCGAGATGCCCTGCCTTCCCTTGGAGAAGGCGAGTATTACCATGCCGACCTGATTGGTCTTGCCGCCATGTCCGATAGCGGAGACGAGATTGGCGAAGTCATCGCCGTGCATAATTTCGGTGCTGGTGACGTGATCGAGATCGCGCGCACTGAGGGGCCAAAAGCGGGCAAGAAGTTCATGGTGCCAATGCATGCCGAGGCAGTTCCGGAGTGGGACGCAGAACGGCTGGTGGTGAACAGCGATTATACCGAAGAATGAGTGCTGAACCGGTCACCATCTCGGTTGAGCAGTCCGGCAATAACGATATGCCGCTCGGGCATGTCGTTATTGGTGGCGCCGTGCTTGGGCTTGCAACGGCGCTGATCGCCAGCCTGCTGGCCGCTTTGCTGCATCGCATGGCGCGCCGGGCATCGGTGGGACTGCGCGTAGCCATTGCGGGTCTGGTGCCGTTTGTTCTGGTGTTGGGTCTTCTGATCTATGGCCAGATCGCATTCGAAGGTTTTGACCTGGTGAAACTCGCTTCGGGCCTCGCCGGTTTGCCCCCGCGCGGACATGTGATGTTCGCGATCATGATCGCTGTCGGCCTGGCCTCCGCTTCGCTGGTGTCGCGCTGGCTCAAACGCCGCCGGCCACGCAAGCAGCCTCCGCCGGTCGATACGTTTTCCTGATGCACCGATGCCGATAATTTGCGGGAAATTCCTTGATGACTGACATTATCGTGATTGCATTGGTCATCGCCGTTGGCCTGTCGATCTTCAACGGCTTCGCGGCGGGAGTCGTTTCCGCGCTCTATTTTTGGCGCAACCATCGCAATACCACGCAACGTGCCATTCTCGGCGCGTTCGTATCCGGTTTGACGTGCGCAGGTATCATGCTGGGGCCTGTGGTGCTCGAAGGATTGAATGCGGCGGGTGAAAGCACGATTGCGATTGTCGTGGTTGTAGCCCTTTGCGCGGCCGTCTCTCTTCCCGGCGCTTTCATCATGTCGCGCAAGATCGCGAAGGCCGATCCGTTGGGGGATACTTTCCGCTAATCGCCGATCCGCGGCATTTCGATAAGAACCCTGCTCGCTGCGATGCGGCCGAACACGAGACCGAGCTTGTGATTAAGGCAGATTTCACAGAGATGTGATTGTGTTGGCAGCCATGCCGCATGGGAAAGTCTCATTTGTCGAATTTCGGTAGCCTCTTTCGTTTTTTGACTCTGCGCACTGCGCGTCTGCGGCAACTGCCGGGTCATCCGCTTGCACTTGCCGCAACGTGGCTGGGCGGCGCGCTGCTGGTCGGCCTGATCGAGTATCTCGCGCCATTTCCGGTACTGGATCTGCTCAGCCCCTTTGCCTGGTTAGGGGTGGCGGTACTCGGTGGTTTATTAGTGTCGAGGCTGCTGGACCGAAATGTCGATGCCTTGCGGATGGCCTTCGCCTTCAGCGTTGTCACACTGTTCGCAATACTGCTTGGCGATGCGGCCAGGTACGCAGCACAATATGCAATCTGGCTGCCCGTGGCGCTGGGCATTGTGGTAACAGCATGGGCGGTATCGGCTATCGTTCGGTTGGTATTTGGCGCGGCGGATGCGGTTGGCGCGGGACGCAGGGTGGCTGCTGTACTTGTCAGTGCCGTTGCCATCTTCACCGGCATTCATGGCAGCACGATGTATGAGCGGTTGCTGGCAGCGCATTATCAGTCGCTCACATCCGAAGACGATTTCCGGACCATCAATCAGGAAGTGCTGTGGACCGCCCAGCCACGTCTTGTTGCTGATGCAGCCGCACCGCTGTCCGGGAGCATATCTCCCGGTGCCGATGTGCATGTCATCAGCATCGCAGCCGGGGGCCTGCAGGATATCTTCGGCAGAGAGGCGCAGGCTCTGGGCGATCTGTTGCAGCGGAGATTCGATAGCGGTGGCGAAGCAATCATCCTTTCCAACGCATGGGACGATCTGCAGCAAACACCACTGGCCAATCGCACCAATATATCGGTGGTCCTCAACGCGATCGGCGAGGGTTTCGATCCGCAATCCGACCTTGCGGTCATTTACCTTACCGCGCATGGCGGACGCGATGCGACTTTGCAGACCGGCCTGCCAGACTATTCGCAATTGCAGTCGATCTCAGCGGACTTCCTAGCTGATGCGCTGGCAGAGGCGGGCATTACCCGCCGCGTGATTATCGTCTCTGCCTGTTATGCCGGATCATGGATTGAACCGCTGGCGACACGCGATACGATCATCTTGGCCGCCGCCCGCGCAGACCGAACATCCTTTGGCTGCGACGATAGCCGCGAATATACGTTCTATGGTGAAGCCATGCTTGCTTCGGGGCTGGGCGAGGGCGCATCGCTGGAGGCAGCACAGGCGAAACTCGAACAGTCGATTGGTGACGCGGAGAGCGAGCGCAATCTTGAGCCGTCCTTGCCACAATTCTTTGTGGGCAAGAATATGCAGGATCTTTGGGCCGCCAGCGAGCGATAATCAGCCCAGGATGGCTTTGCCGGAGTTGAGACGCTAGGCGTTTGTCCATGACCAAGTTGAACGTCGCCATCTGCCAGGCCGCGCCGGTGCCGCTCGCCATTTCCGACGGGATCGACAAGGCCGTGCGGCTGGCGCGCGAGGCCGTGGAGGGCGGGGCGCAGCTGGTAGCGTTTGGCGAGACCTTCCTTGGCGGATACCCGCTATGGCTGGATGAGGCTACGGGGGCCGCGCTGTGGGACCATCCGGGCACCAAGGCGCTGCACCGCATCCTGCTAGAAAACGCCGTAGTAGCGAATGACGAGCGGTTGCTGCCCTTGCAGGAACTCGCCGATGAAAGCGGCGCGCTGATTTCCATCGGCGCGCATGAGCGGGTGCGCTCCAGCCTCTACAACAACCAGCTGACCTTCCGCCCCGGCCTGCCGGTGCTCGACCACCGCAAGCTGGTGCCCACGCATGGCGAGCGGCTGGTGTGGATGCGCGGCGACGGCTCGACGCTCGGCGTGCACCAGGCGGAATGGGGCAATGTCGGATCGTTGATCTGCTGGGAGCACTGGATGCCGCTCGCCCGCGCGGCGATGCACAACCTCGGCGAAAGCGTCCACGTCGCCGCATGGCCGACCGTGCGCGAAAGCTACGCCATCGCCAGCCGCCACTACGCGATGGAAGGCCGCTGCTTTGTGCTCGCGGCGGGGCTGGTGCAGACGAAAGATGATGTGTTTGATGGCTTGGAGCGCGCCGGTGGTTCTGCCGAGGGCCGCGAACTGATCGAGAGCATTGAGGCAGACGTGATCAACCGCGGCGGCTCGCTGATCGCTGCGCCCGATGCCAGCGTGATCGCACAGGCGGGCGAGGGCGAGGAAACGCTGTTCGCCGAGCTCGACCTGTCCCAGCGCGACGAGGGGCTGGCGAGCCTCGACACCGACGGCCACTACTCGCGGCCCGATGTGTTCGAGCTGAGTGTCGACACGCGGGCGAAGGATGGGGTGACGTGGGATGATTTCTGAAGAAATCGGCATTCCACTCGTTTGGATTGCTGGCATCGCTCTTTTTTGTGCCGTCACAGTCGGGGTAAATCTGTTCTGGAAGCGAGTTCTTCGAATAGCGAACGGTTACGGATTCTGGTCTGCCTCCCTGATATCGATCCCGTTCTGCTTCGTGGTCTATGGGGTATACGAAGTGTTCTTCGCTCCAGAGTGTGAACCGCTACCTCCCGGAGTTTACTCCTTTTACATTTGCGACCCCGCTCTTGATCGCTTCAGTGCAGGTTTTGAGTTCTTCATTCTTCTCCCGCTAGTCAGTTTGTGTTGCGCGATCCCGACTACGATGTGGTTCGTGACGCGAGAAGCGCACAAATGACCTTCGCCGCCACCATCCTCACGCTCTATCCGGAGATGTTTCCCGGGCCGCTGGGTATCTCGCTTGCGGGGAAGGCGCTCGAGCGGGGGGACTGGTCGTGCGAGACCGTCCAGATCCGCGATTTCG
>CAYRBB010000059.1:0-12222 GCA_964422435.1 uncultured Sphingomonadaceae bacterium | reverse complement strand
CCCGGCCAGCACGGTCAGCGCCGCAAGGGCAAGATGTCGGACTTCGGTCTGCAGCTGCGTGCCAAGCAGAAGCTGAAGGGCTATTACGGCGACGTCACTGAAAAGCAGTTCAAGGCAACCTACAAGGATGCGAGCCGCATGAAGGGCGACACAGGCATGAACCTGATCGGCCTGCTCGAGCGTCGTCTCGACATGATTGTGTACCGCGCCAAGTATGCGCCGACGATCTTTGCCGCACGTCAGCTGGTTTCGCATGGCCACATCAAGGTCAACGGTGTGAAGTGCAATATCGCATCGCGTCGTTGCGACGTGGGTGACGTGATCTCGCTGGGTGACAAGGCCAAGGAAATGGCACTGGTGATCGAAGCGCAGAGCCTGCCCGAGCGTGAAATCCCCGACTATGTCGTCGAAGACGGCAACGACAAGGTGACCTTCAGCCGCGTTCCGACGCTGGATGAAGTACCCTATCCGGTGCAGATGGAACCGAACCTCGTGGTCGAGTTCTATTCGCGCTAATCGGACATTTCCGAGCGATACAAAAAGGGCGGCCTTCACGGGCCGCCCTTTTTTGTTTTGCGATCAAGTTTCCGGTTAGTCCCTGATCCGGTCCCACTCGACAAATTCGTAGGCAATCGAGCCCTCGACCAGAGTTTCCCAGATATCGCCGATAACGTGCTCCGGAATGCCCGCTTTACGCGCTTCCTCTTTCGCAGCGTTGATCACCGAAGCCTTGCGCGCCTCGTCCCGCACCGTGTCACGGCTTGGCTTGATGCGCGCTGCTGCCCGCATATAGCCAAAGCGCCGCTCCAGCAGAGCAATCAGTTCACGATCGGTTGCATCAACACCTTCGCGCACGTCGAGCATGCTGGCGCAATTGTCCGGAGCTTTTGGCAAGTGGGAGAACCCTGTTCGTTTCCAGTGGAACTATTCGCCTAGATGCTCGCCAAGGAAGGTGTCAATCAACAGCAGCATATTACCACGAATTTCCCCGTGATCGAGGTAATGGTCAAACCCGTCATACTCGACATAGGTCACGTCGACACCAGCTTCCTGTAGTCGGTCTTCCATCCGACGTGACTGGAAATGGTCGACATTGATGTCCTCTGTGCCGTGGAAGAGGAGCACGGGCGCCTGAAAGCGCTCTGCATTCTCTGCGGGACTGCCCTCTTCAATATGGCGCCCGCTACCAACGAAACGACGGACAACCTGGAAATTGGTGTAGGCACGGGCCTGTTCGATCAGCAGCTCCAGATCGGTGACGGGGGCGATCGCGACCACGGCCTGATAGAGTTCCGGATCAACAACCTGCGATTGGAGCGCGGCGTATCCTCCGTATGACCATCCCATGACACCCAAGCGTTCGGGATCAGCGATCCCCTCTTCCACCAGCCAGCGTCCGGCGTCGTTCACATCGCCGATAGCCGTTTCCCATGCCTGGAACCCGTTGCGACCGAACCATGATTCGCCATAACCAGTGGAGCCGCGGAAGTTCGGCTGCAGAACAGCATAGCCGCGCGCGGTGAGGAACTGAACCATCCAGTCAAAGCCCCATTCATCGCGCGACCCCGGTCCGCCGTGTGGAAGTACCACTGCCGGTAGCGCCCCCTCGGCATTCAATGGCATGGTCAGATAGCCGGGAATCTCTGTCCCGTCGGTTGCCGGGAAAGTCACCGGGCGCATCGGCGCCATCGGCATGTCGACCAAATGGTCGCGCAGCGGAAGCAGCGGCGAAAGTGAATTGGAGTCGCGCTCCAGCAGATAGGTCATGCCGGGGTCGACATCGCTTGAGGCCACGATCAGCAGGGTGCGCTCATCGGCGGACGCATCGATAATGTTGATTAACGGATTCCCCGGCAACGCCGCTTGCAGTTGTTCGGCAAGCGCGGCAAATTCGGGGTCGAGATATTCGATAGCTCGCTTTTCGGTAGCGTAGCTTACGCCAATAACACGACGCTGGCGGCCCACGCGTATCAGGCGATCAACATCAACATCGTCGCGCGCCAACACCCGCTCAGCCACGGCATTCTCGTCCAGCGAGACCCGGTAGAGCGCGTCAAACCCATTCACGCTCTGAAAGCCATAGGCGACATTCTCTTCGGCATTGACGGCAAGCGGACGAAATTCCGACAAATCGCCAACGAAGCGAACCCAGCGGCTCGAATCCGGGCTACGATAGAAGTATTCGACTTCGCCGGTCAGCCGCCCATTCATGTCGAAAGGGGTGCGCACTTTCAGGCGCACATCCCCATTTTCGTCGGCGATATAATTGCTCGCCTCTTCATCCGGATCCTCTACTGTGCGCCGCCGGTTGCGGGAGATATCGACCATTTCCACGCCAAGGCCTCTATCAGCATTGGCTAGCCGCGTACCCGTCGAATTCTCCTCCAGGAACATACGGGTCATCAGAATGCGGTTTTCTTCTCCCTCAACATCGAGAGCGACAATGCTGCCGCCGTCCTGCTGCGACCCGTAGGCTCGTGTGGATCGGCGAGAGGTCAGCAGATTGGCATCGGAACCGTCTGTCGCGGCAGAGATCATGCGCGTGTAGTTCACCGGCACGCCATTGACACGCGTAGCGCCGACCAGCTCGCAGACCAACCAGACCTCGTTGGCCCAATCACAATGGGTGATCTCGGCATTGGGTTCATTCAACAGGGTCAGAACCTGCGGCTCTCCGGTGCCGTTAAGATCAATCGTGTAGACGACCTCCGCCGTAAGATTGTCGGTGGCGATATAGGCGATCTGATTGCCGGAGGGGGACAGGCTGATGTCCAGCACGGACTCCCGTGCACCGAAGCGCCCCGCCAATTCCTCGGCAGTCATGTCCTGTGCCGCGACAGCGGGAGCGAGAGCCGCTCCTACTACGCCGAAAATGGCCAATAAGGTGTTGTTTTGCATAGTCCCTCCGTAGATCGAAGGGGTAACATCCCTGCGCTATAGATCAAGGTATCCGGCGCGGAATTTCTGCGCAAAGACGGCGAAGCGCCCATCGGCAATGGCATCCCGCATAGCCTGCATCAACTGCTGGTAGAAAGAGAGGTTATGCTCGGTTACCAGCATGGACCCCAGGATCTCTCCCGACTTGTGCAGATGGTGGAGATAGGCGCGCGAATAGCTGGTACAGATCGGACACGGACATTTCGGGTCAAGCGGGCCGGTGTCTTCCTTGTGCTTCGCATTACGCAGATTGACCGGACCGCCCCATGTGAACGCCTGCCCGTTGCGGCCAGAGCGCGTCGGCAGCACGCAATCGAACATGTCGACCCCGCGCTCGACCGCGCCCACCAGATCATCAGGCTTGCCAACACCCATCAGGTATCGTGGCGCGTCTTCGGGCAGCATGCAGGGC
This sequence comes from uncultured Sphingomonadaceae bacterium, assembly GCA_964422435.1. Classification (GTDB taxonomy): domain Bacteria; phylum Pseudomonadota; class Alphaproteobacteria; order Sphingomonadales; family Sphingomonadaceae; genus Alteraurantiacibacter. The sequence goes on along the minus strand of CAYRBB010000059.1, from coordinate 8,873 downwards.
GCATAATCGAGCACGCCGAACATCGCTTCCTGCCCTTCCCCCACAGCAAGTCCACCGATTGCGTAGCCATCAAAGCCGATTGTGCGCAGCGCCCCGGCAGAGCGACCGCGCAATTCTTCGTTGAGCGCGCCCTGCATAATGCCGAATAGCGCCGCGCGGGAGGCGTGCTCCTGCCCGCTATCAAAACCGTCGCGACTGCGCTGCGCCCAACGCATGGAAAGCTCCATGCTTTCCTCGATTTCTTTCATCGGCCGGTCTGCGCGCGGACACTCGTCAAAAGCCATCACTATATCCGACCCGAGAAGGCGCTGGATTTCCATGCTCCGTTCCGGCGTCAGCATATGCTTCGAGCCATCGATATGGCTGCGGAATTCCACGCCATTCTCGGTCAGCTTGCGGAGCTCGGAAAGGCTCATCACCTGGTAGCCACCGCTGTCAGTCAGGATCGGACGGTTCCAGCGCATGAATTGATGCAGTCCACCCAGCTTGGCCACCCGTTCCGCGCCGGGTCGTAGCATGAGGTGATAGGTATTGCCGAGAATGATATCCGCGCCAGTTGCGCGAACATCCTCGACCTTTATCGCCTTTACCGTCGCGGCAGTGCCCACCGGCATAAAGGCTGGTGTACGGATCGTGCCGCGCCGCATGTCGATCTGTCCGGTCCGCGCGCGCCCATCCGTCGCTGAAACCGAGAAGCGGAAACGGGGCTTTTCAGAAGCCATATATCAGCGTGAAACGGGTGATCGTATCGGTGCTGAGTGCTCCGACTGGCGGATTGCTGTCATACTCGATCGCCCAAGAAAGGCGCGCGGACAGGTTGTCGCTGATACCCGCTTCGATCCCGGTGGTGGCTGTCAGGCTGGTGTTTGAACTATCGACAATCAGCAACGCCTCGCTTCCGGTTTCCACAGTCGAGTTTGCGTCTTGAGTGAACTTGATCGAATCGCTCAATTGCCAGTCGAAATCGAGGCCGAAAAGGCCCGCAATGCGGCTGGAATTCGTGCCATCGGCAAACTCGGTGATACGATAGGCTGGGCCCGCCTTTACCGAAAGCTCCATGCTATCGGTATCGATCAGACGATAACCAAGTCCGCCCGATAATGCATAGCGCGCGGAGAAGCCCTGTCGGCTATCACGTTCGAATTGCGCGAGGCCAAAGGCAAACAGGCGATCATTGATCTGGTAGCGTGGCTCATAGCGTGCGAGGAACTGCTCACGGCTCGTCACGCCTTCGCTGCGCCGGTAATCGACAGAGGCACGCAAACGGTGTTCCCAGTCGATCCCCTCGCGTTTGAGCTCAAGCGCGGCGGAAACTCCGACCTCATCGGTATTGCCCGACGCCTGGAAGCCGCCGATCTGACCCTGTCCGCTCCAATTGTCAAACAATCCCGCCTGACGGATTGCTTCTTCCTCTGCAGCTGCCTCCTGCGCAGCGATATGCGCCTGCTCCGCCCGATAATTGCGCAAGACAGCGTCGATCTGCGTCGCGCTGTCTGGGAACGCGGTGCGCGCAGCGTTGATCACGGCTTCAACATCGTTCGCATCACCATTGGCAATGGCGGCGTCGATGATCGCACGTGCGGCGTCTGGCATGGGATCATCCTGGGCCGACACCGGAGTAGCCAGCATCAGCAACGGTATGAGAACAGAGATGAGATTCTTGATCATGGGGCCGCTCGCTAGCGTCTCGTCCAGAGCTTCGCTACCCCCAAAAGAGAAAGGCCGGCGCCGCATGTGGCGGAACCGGCCTTGCGTTGCAAATGTTGGGCCTGCTCAGAAGCGCAGACCGAAGCCAGCCGTTGCGCGCGCCGAGTCAAAGCCGATCGTATCGACATTTACGCGCAAGAAAGTCGATTCACTCACAGGGAATTCCACACCAGCGCCGAGAAGATAGTCACCGGCTGTATCGTCGATGCCGTCAAAATCATCGTCTGTCAGTGTAACGCCAGGGATCTCGATGATGTTCACGAAGTCGAGATTGACTTCCTGATAGCCGCCGCGAACGTAGAACTTCGCACCGCCACCATCACGGAAACCCAAGCGCGCTGATGCGCCGTATTCGCTGTCGACAGCTTCGGTGCCGACGTGGAAGTTGGCTTCTGCGCCGATGAACAGATTATCTCCGACAGCGAAATCGACACCGGCAAAGCCGCCGAAGATGAAGCTACTATCGTTGATTTCGACGCCGGGAAATTCATCTTCAACTTCACCGTCTACGGAAAGGTCGTGGTAACCGCCCGAAACGCCGATGAACGGCTCAGCCTGCTGGGCATGGGCGATGGAGGGAATTGCGAAAGCGGCAGCAGATGCAGCCAAGGTCAGAATTGTTTTATTCATTATTCTAATCCTGCAACAATATCGCCCGGATATTTCGGGCAGAGCGCGGATTGCGCCTCGATTGCTTTCCTGATTCTGAACAGAGATTTCGTCACGATAAACGGCTTTTGCAATCTGACGAACGTCAGTCGCGAAGTCGCCATCCGGTTTTGAAAATACAGGCGATTATGCCGATGCAAATGAGCAGGAAGGCAACAGTCGCGCCAAGAGAGACGGCGATCGGAAAATCGGATTGGCCGAGGAAAGTCCAGCGCAGGCCGTTGACCAGATAGACCACCGGATTGACCAGTGAAACCGAACGCCATGGCTCCGTTAATATGTCAATCGAATAGAAAGTGCCGCCAAGGAAGGTAAGCGGCATCAGGATCAGCAGTGGGACGATCTGCAGCTTCTCGAAACTGTTCGCCCACAACCCAATGATGAAGCCGAGCAACGAGAATGTCGCCGAAACCAGCAAGATATAAAAGAAGGCCAGCACGGGATGGGCGATCTCGTAATCGACAATCAACGCCGCAGTGCCGAGAATGACAGCAGCAAGTATCAGCGACTTTGCCGCGGCAGCGCCGACGAAGCCGATCAGCGTTTCCACCACGCCGACGGGTGCCGAAAGCAGCTCGTAAATCGCGCCTGTGAACTTGGGCATGTATATGCCGAAGCTCGCATTGCTGGTGCTTTCGGTCAGCAGGGTGAGCATCAGCAGCCCGGGGACGATGAAACTCTCGTAACTGACGCCCCCCGGCAGCTCCATCCGGCTGCCAATCGCCGCGCCGAATACGACGAGATAGAGCGAGGTAGTGATCACTGGCGAAAGGATGGATCCGAAGGCAGTACGGAACATGCGCATCACTTCGTTCTTGAAAATGGCGTAGGCGCCGCGAAGGTTAAGCGACATTGTCATGCTGCCTCCTTCGCCTGCTTGTCTTCGACGAGATCGACGAAGATATCCTCCAACGTGCTGTCGCGGGTTTCGAGGCCGGTGTAGGCGACGCCTTCTACCACCAACTGCTGCGCAAGGTCGGCGATCTCCTGCTTGCCCCTACCGGTGCCGTCACCTCCGCGATAGACAAGGCAGGTTCCGTTCCGCTCCAGATGGAGCGGATACCGAGACAGCGATTGCGGCACCTCATCAAGCGGCGTTGCGAGAGTGAAATGGGCTTCAGTCCGGCCAAGTTTGGCCATCATCGAGTTCTTGTCATCGACCAGCAGGATCTCGCCCTTGTTGATGATCCCGACCCGGTCGGCCATTTCCTCGGCTTCTTCGATGTAGTGGGTGGTCAGGATGATCGTCACACCGCGTTCACGCAGGGCATCAATTTGGCGCCACATGTCGCGCCGCAATTCGACATCGACGCCTGCTGTGGGCTCATCCAAAAAGAGTAGCTCCGGCTCATGCGCCAGTGCCTTGGCAATCATCACACGGCGCTTCATCCCGCCCGACAGCTCGCGGATCGACACGTTGCGCTTGTCCCACAGGCTCAGGCTTCGCAACACTTTCTCCACCCGCGCTTCATCGGGCGGAAAACCGAACATACCGCGCGAATAGCGGACCTGGCGAATGACCTTGTCGAACATATCAAAGCTGAGTTCTTGCGGTACCAGCCCGACGCGGCGACGGATCGTCTTCCAGTCCTTCGCCAAATCATGCCCGAATACGTCGATCGTTCCGCCAGTCGGACGCACGAGGCCGCAGACCGCACCGATCAGCGTCGTCTTGCCCGCACCATTGGGGCCGAGCAGCGCGAAAATCTCACCCTTGCGGATCTGCAGGTCCACTCCGGCCAGCGCTTGAACGCCGCCCGGATAGCTCTTCTTGAGACCGCGAATGTCGAGAATCAGATCGCCCATGCCGCCGACATCGGCTGCTTGTTCAGAGATTACAAGCACACAGCCCAATCAGGGAATGAGTAAGCTGGAATCACCATAGCTGTAAAACCGGTAATTCTGCGCGATGGCGTGGGCATAAACATCCATCATGCGCTCGCGCCCCATCAGCGCGCTCACCAGCATCATCAGCGTTGATTTCGGCAAGTGGAAATTGGTCATCAAACCGTCGACCGCGCGGAAGGTGTAGCCAGGCGTGATGAAGATATCTGTGTCGGCAGCAAAAGGCTTGATCAATCCGTCCTCCCCCGTCGCGCTTTCAAGCGTACGCAGGCTTGTGGTGCCAACAGCGATGATGCGACCGCCAGCAGCGCGCGCTGCATTCAAGCGATCCGCCGCATCGGCTGTGATCCGGCCCCATTCGCTGTGCATCCTGTGGTCGTCCGTATCATCGGCCTTCACCGGCAGGAACGTACCCGCGCCGACATGCAGGGTAATCGTTTCGCGCCCGATACCGCGTTGATCGAGCGCGGAAATGAGTTCCGGCGTGAAATGCAGCGCAGCAGTCGGCGCGGCAACGGCCCCGTCCTGTTCGGCAAACATCGTCTGGTAGTCCAGTTGGTCCTGTTCATCGGTCGCACGTCTACCGGCGATATAAGGCGGCAACGGCATGGTCCCCGCCCGGTCGAGCAAGACTTCGACCGGTTCGTCACCCTCAAATGCCAGCGTTAGCGAGCCATCGGAGTGCCGCGCTTCGGCGATGGCCGTTACTGCACCGCCGAATATCAGCTGGTCACCTTCTCGCACGCGTTTTGCATTACGGATGAAGGCTTGCCACCGGCGCAGATCGATCCGCTTGTGGAGCGTCGCGCCGATCTTCGCTTCTCCGCGCCTGCCCTCGAGTTGGGCTGGAATGACCCGCGTATCGTTGAACACCAGAACATCGCCCGGTTCGAGCATTTGCGGCAAGTCGCGCACACCACGATCTTGGAATGGCGCATCACCACGCGCCACGAGCATTCGGGCGGAATCGCGCGGACGAGCAGGCCGCAGGGCAATCAGCTCTTGCGGAAGTTCAAAATCGAAAAGATCGACCTTCATGGGTGGTGGTGCCACTCCACCGAAAACGCTTGCTCAAAGCTCGCCGTTGAGCATGTCGAGCGTGATCTCGTCCTCCGCCTCTTCCGCCGTTTGGCCGGGCATCATTTGCGGGACATTATCCGCTGCGATGGATGCCTGCAGGATCCGGGTGGGATTGGTGGGCGGCTCGCCGCGCGTAATCGCATCGACGGCGGGCATGTTGGAGATCACACGACCGAAGTTGGTGTATTGCCGATCCAGCGCAAACGTCGGGTAGAAAACGATAAAGAACTGGCTGTTCGCACTATCGTTGTTGTCCGGCAGGCGCGCCATGGAAACGCTACCACGGACATGCGGAAGGAAGTTAAACTCGTTCTCAAGATCCGGAAGTCCGCTTTCACCTCGACCGGTCTGCGCCATGAAACCATCGATCACGCGGTGAAAGGGGGAACCGTTATAATAGCCGCTGCGAGCCAGGGATTTCACGCGTTCGACGTGATTTGGTGCCCATTGCGGAACGAGCCGGATCGCCACACGCTCGCCCGTAGAAAGATCGAGCAGCAGGATATTCTCTCGATCCTGCGTCATGTCGAAATTCACGCGCAGCGGGAAATCACTTGTTGTAGCATTGGCGTCTTCAACGTTCGTGACCGCCGGCTGCAAGTCCGGTTCTTGTGCTGTCGCAGGGGCAGCGTTGAAAACAAGAGCGGCCGCAGCCGTTAGCGCGAATATGCGAAACATTGTCTGTCCGTTCGGATTGAATTGTTGATTAAGCCTGCGGTCTAGAGATGCGTGACTGACAGTTCAATGAACATCTGGCTCAATCGTATGAGTTCAGTAGTCACCCTTTCGCCCGATTTCCGCAACACGCGCCTCGACGAGTTCCTTGACGTCCGGTGCTACAAAAGGCGCAATGTCGCCGCCATAGATAGCGATTTCTTTCACCAGCTTGGACGCAATGGGCTGGAGCGAGATGTCGGCCATGAGGAATACCGTTTCGATGGAGTCATCGATCTGCTGGTTCATTCCCGCCATCTGGTACTCATATTCGAAATCCGCGACAGCGCGCAGGCCGCGGATGATCACTCCTGCACCGACATGCCTGGCGAATTTCATCAGCAGCGCGTCGAAACCCTGGATTTCGACATTGTCGAGGCCGAGCCGTTCGATCTCACCGTGCATCATCTCCATACGCTCTTCGGGCGTGAACATGGGATTTTTGCTGGGATTGGTGGTGACTCCGATCACCAGCTTGTCGACCAGCTTCGCTCCACGCCGGATGATATCCGCATGGCCGAGCGTGACAGGGTCGAAGGTGCCGGGATAGATGCCGATACGCTCAGTCATCAGCGATCTCGCTCGACAATAAATGTCGCCAGCGCGCGCAACAGGTCCGCCTCATTGCCGTGCTGTGCCAAGTGCCCGATGGCCTGGTTGGCGAGCGCATGGGCCTGTGCGCGGGCATCCTCGATACCCATCAGGCTGACGAACGTCGCCTTGCCCATATGGGCATCCTTTCGGAGTGCCTTACCAGCCTTTTCCTCATCGCCCTCTTCATCGAGCAGATCGTCGGCGATCTGGAAAGCGAGACCGATATCGCGGGCATAGGCGCGCAGATGAGCGCGCCCGTCTACGGGCACCTTGGCGAGAATCGCGCCCATTTCCACAGCTGCACCCAATAAAGCGCCGGTCTTGAGCTGTTGCAAACGAGTGATGGTGTGGAGGTCGAAGTCCTTGCCGGCGGTTTCGGCAGCGATATCCATCATCTGGCCACCCGCCATGCCCTTGTGCCCGCTTGCTGAGGCGAGTGCATGGACAAGTTCGGCACGCACAAACGGGTCTTCGCTTACCTTGCGCCCGCCGAGAATCTCAAAGGCGAGATCGTGCAGTGAATCGCCCGCAAGCACCGCTATCGCCTCAGTAAATTCCTTGTGCAGCGTGGGCTTGCCGTGGCGCATGTCGTCATCGTCCATGCACGGCAGATCATCGTGAATGAGCGAGTAAACGTGGATCGCCTCGAGCGCGCACCCGGCGTAGACGGCGGAGGCGCGGCTTGCGCCGTACATCTCGGCAACCGTAGCAACCAGCATCGGACGTACACGCTTCCCCCCACCGATTGCGGCATAGCGCATCGCCTCGACCAGCTTGGCGGAATTGTCCTTTGGCACCGGCAGCAAGGCATCGAACGCATCGTCGATCTCGCGCTGGATGCGCTGCAATCCTTGGGAAAGGATGGAATCGCCGGCTAGCTTCAGTCCCATCGGCGCTCAGCCCGCATCGAAGGGCTCGGTGCCCTGCGCTTTGCCACCGGGTCCTGCCACGATCTTCTCGATCCGCGCCTGCGCTGCATCCAGCCGCGCCTGGCAGTGCTGACGCAGTTTTTCACCGCGTTCATAGAGGTCTATGCTTTCGTCCAGCTTGGCCTCGCCGCTTTCCAGCTTACGGACAACGTCTTCCAGCGCCCTGAGTGCGTCTTCGAAGCTCATATTTGCGATATCGGGGGCGTTTTCTGCCATGCGGGGGACCATTGACGCTGCCGGGGCCAAGGGTCAAGCTGGCGGGTAAGGAGAGTGCGCATGTTGAAGTGGATTATTGCCTATGTCGCAGCTGCAGTAGCGTTCGGGATTTTGGACTCGTTCTGGCTGCGCTGGGCCGGGCCTAACCTCTATCGCCCGGTAATCGGCGAAATCCTGGCGGACAGTTTCCGTATGGGCCCTGCGCTCGCATTTTACGGCGTTTATATCGCCGGAATGGTCTATTTCGGCGTGCGTCCGGGTCTGGAGAGCGGCAATGTCCTGATGGCGCTCGTCAACGGTGCGCTGATTGGCGGACTCTGTTACGCGACATTCGATTTGACCAGCCAGGCTGTAATGAAAACATGGGCGACACACATTTCCATTGCCGATATTGCCTGGGGCACCTTCGCAACCGGTGTAGCGAGTGCGGTGGCGTGTTGGGTGACGTTGAAATTCACAGCTTAGGGGTAATTTGCGGCTGTCGGGACTAGCCCTTGCACCCCCTGCTCGCTAAACGCGCGAGCCATGAGCGAAATCACCCCAGAAATCGTCGCCCAGCACGGGCTTTCCGAGGACGAATACGACCGCGTGCTGAACGCGCTCGGCCGCGAGCCGAACCTTGTGGAATTGGGCATCTTCTCGGTCATGTGGAGCGAGCATTGCTCCTACAAGTCGAGCCGCCTTCACCTGAAGAAGCTTCCTACAGAGGCTCCATGGGTGATCTGCGGCCCGGGCGAGAATGCGGGTGTAATCGATATCGGCGATGGCCAGGCTGCCATCTTCAAGATGGAGAGCCATAACCACCCTTCCTACATCGAGCCCTACCAGGGCGCGGCGACCGGCGTAGGGGGCATCCTGCGCGATGTGTTCACCATGGGCGCTCGACCGGTAGCGAATGCCAATGCGCTGCGCTTTGGCCGACCGGAGCATTCCAAGATGCAGCACCTCGTCAAAGGCGTGGTTGCCGGGATCGGCGGCTACGGCAACTGCGTGGGTGTGCCGACCGTATGCGGCGAGACCAATTTCCACCCCGCCTATGACGGCAATATCCTCGTCAACGCGATGACGGTTGGCGTCGCCGATGCCGACAAGATCTTTTACTCGGCAGCCACCGGCGTC
>CAYRBB010000058.1:0-12370 GCA_964422435.1 uncultured Sphingomonadaceae bacterium | reverse complement strand
CTTTGCCCGGCGTCACACCCGCCACCATCTGCGTCCCGTAATCGAGCGCCTGCTGGGTGTGGAACGTACCGGTGTTGCCGGTCATCCCCTGCGTGATGACCTTGGTGTCTTTGTTTACGAGGATGGACATTGGCTAATTCCCGTGTTGGGCTCATCATCGAGAGACGAGAGCCTGAATGAAAGTGCTATGGGTGAGACGGACACCCTAATTCTCGTGAAGCTATTGGGCTCAGTAGCAATCCCGAGGGTTTGCGCAGTTTCTGGCCACCCATCAAGACCGACCATGTAGCCTTCCGTTATCAACATGAGCGGCAACGATTCGGTGTCCAAGCCGACACATAGGCGATTGAGGAGGGCGCTTGATTGTGGGAGTTGATTGGCTTGGATGGCTCCAAGGGAGACCTGCAGCGCGGCTCGTAAGGCGGGAACACGATTTGCATCATGTACGGACGTGTTTACGCGGCAGACAGTATAGCTTCCACTATCGACAAGAGAGATGGCTTTGTTGCCTCTGTAATAGCTGACCACTTGAGCCGGACGGCCCGCCAAAGTTGTTTGTTCTGGTTCATCCCAAGCCCATCCCGCTTCGATCAGCGGCTGCAAATCTATGCCTAGATCTGGACTCACCATCGCCATGCAAAGCAGAACATCAGACACGAGGTCTCCCGGCGCAACATCAGGAACCAGATTCGGCCCCGGAGCTTGCGTGGGAGTTGGTGACGGAACTGCATTAAGGACGGGAGTTTCGATCCTTGGCAGGATACGGCTAGCCTCAGGATCAGGCGATAATTCCTGTGGAGCGAGCTTGTCTTGTGCGCACAAGGGGCTGACCTGAAAAAGAACAGCCCACGCAAGCAGAGGTATTGAGCAAAAGAGCTTCATTACTTCTAGGCCAGCGAGCTTTCCAGCCCTTTGCAAGCCTCCAGCAATTCCTCAACCGCGTCGGTCGATACCTTGAGGTTGCTCTTCTCTTCGTCCGACAGTTCGATCTCGATCACTTCCTCGGTGCCGCCAGCGCCGATCACGGTGGGCACGCCGACGTAAAGTCCGTCGAGGCCGTATTTGCCTTCGACATAGCTGGCACAGGGCAGGATGCGCTTCTGGTCGCCCAGATAGGCTTCTGCCATCGCAATCGCGCTGGTGGCAGGCGCGTAATAGGCCGAGCCATTGCCGAGCAGGCCGACGATCTCGCCGCCGCCCTTGCGGGTGCGGTCGACAATCGCGTCGATACGGTCGGCCGAAACGCCCTTGATCTTGGCGTAGTCGTTCACCGGAATGCCGTTGATCGTGGTGTAGCTGGTGACGGGCACCATCGTGTCGCCGTGGCCGCCAAGCACGAAGGCGTTCACGTCCTTCACGCTGCAACCGAATTCCCACGCAAGGAAGGTTGCGAAGCGCGCGCTGTCGAGCACGCCTGCCATGCCCACCACCTTGTTGTGCGGCAGGCCGGAAAATTCGCGCAGCGCCCACACCATCGCGTCGAGCGGGTTGGTGATGCAGATCACGAAAGCGTCGGGGCAGTTGTTCTTGATGCCTTCGCCGACGGCCTTCATCACCTTGAGGTTGATGCCGAGCAGATCGTCGCGGCTCATGCCCGGCTTGCGCGGTACGCCTGCGGTCACGATTACAACGTCCGCACTGGCAATATCGGCATAGTCGTTCGATCCGGTGATCTTGGCATCGAAGCCTTCGATCGGGCCGCACTGCGAAAGGTCGAGCGCCTTGCCCTGCGGCATGCCTTCGGCAATGTCGAACAGGACGACGTCACCTAGTTCCTGCTGTGCTGCGAGGTGGGCGAGGGTGCCGCCGATCATGCCGGAGCCGATAAGCGCGATTTTCTTGCGTGCCATGGGGTAAGCCAAGTCCTTTAGTGCGGTGGGCGCGTACCATTCGACCTGCCAGACCTTGTCCCAAGCGCCCAACAGGACCAAAGTCGGGATTCGCATCGTGCCCTAGGACTTGGAAATCGCCTTGGCAACAGTGTTTCGGGAATTGTTTTTGCTATCAGTTCGCAATAGCAATATTGCCATCCGGAGGCGTTCTTTTCGCTTTTGGAATTTACCCAGTTTCCTCAGCCAGCGGGCTCGCACGCCTTGTCCAGCCTGCGTGCCATCGGGCGATCCAGCGCGCGGCAGATCTCAAGCCACCACTTGAAACTTTGCCGATCACCGGTGCGTGCAGCCGCCACTGCTTGCTCGCGCGCATGGTGTGCAGCGGCGAGTCCATGCTTCGCAAAATGGCGCAGCGCTGCGCGCATATGGTCGTCGGCTACCACATCTCCGTTGTCATTGGCGTGGATCGGATTGATCGCCCGCACATGATCGGGTGACATGCGGGAACGCAGTTTTGCAGGAGGAGCGGCGAATTTGATCGGCATCGTCAGGAAAGTGTCCCGTCAGTTCGCAAAAGCGTCGCTGTGTCGCGACATCTTGGATTAGTAAAACGCACAGCTGAAGCAAGCGTTCGACAGGATGGTTTCCGAAATCTTAGCCTTGTTTTCCGGACTTTGGTTCAGGGTCGCTCGATCCAGCGACCGCTATTTTGATATTCGGGCCGCACACTGCCGCTGCCGGGGCGGATAATGTCCGCTTGGGGCGGTTCCGCTGTCGGTGCCGATAGCGGATCGGCAATTGTTGCCACTTCCGGAGAGGCAGGGGCCACATATCGTGCTATCGCATCTGGCGCTACCGGATCGGGAGCAGTGGGCGTAACGACACGAGCGCGTGCCGGAGCGGGTTCATCCCCAGCGTAGCCAGCATTGAATGCGCTCGGATGGCCGGCGTCGCCGGGCCAACGATAGAAGATGTGCGCGCCGATGACGCCGACCGTTTCAAGGCTGGTCGCCCAATACGGGTTTACTGCCAAAGTGTGATAATGTGTGGCCGTGCCGACGCGGGCATAGACCACACCGCCAAGCGCTTCGCGCGCGACGCGACTCGCGCGGTTCCACGCCGCATGCGACGGCTCCCGCGCAAGCGATCCGTCGCAAGTGAACGTAAACTGGCACCCTGTGCTGCGTTCGCTGCCCTGATACACCACGCCGCACACGCTGCCCGGATAAGCGCGGTGCGCCACGCGGTTGAGCACGACCTGTGCCACTGCGCGTTGGCCGGATTCGCTTTCGCTCGCTGCTTCATAATAGATAGCCTGTGTCATGCATTGCTGTGCGCGGACATGGTCGCGGTCACTGCCGACGATCCGCAAAGAGGGGGCCGCGAACGGTGCCGCGTTTCCGGCATCCGTTCCAAGAAGGGCAGACTGGCCGATCACCTCCACAGGCTTGGCTGAGCCTGCGAACTCGATCAATTCGGGCGATCGTTCAAGGTAGTAAAATGCGGAGCCGGGAAAGCTGTAGCCGGGAATTTCGAACGGCATCGGCTCGATCTTCTCAGGCTCCGTTATCGGACGGAATGCAGCAAAGCTGTCGCTTGTCGCAATCGTGGGCACCGCAAAGGCCAGCGCTATCACTCCAAGCTTTTTGCCCCATGATGTAGCGGGCACGTGCAGCCATGTACGCCTGATGCGATAATCGCGCTGCGGTTGGGCGGGGAGGAGCGGGGATGTTTCCACGAGGGGGCTATAGCCGAGCAGCCCTTGCCAAACACCTGACGATTAGGTTGCGTATCACCGCGGGACTATCGTGGCGGGAAACAGTTAATGCGCGCGGCGCTTGCACGGCTCCCGACACCGCATTAAGGGCAGGTCTATCGTCATGGGTTGCCTGTGAAAGCAGGCCTAAGAGGGAAGGAGGTGCAAAACCTCCGCTGCCCCCGCAACTGTGACCGGGAAGTCTGTACCCGATATGCCACTGCCTCATGGCGGGAAGGTGTGTGCAAGGCGATGATCCGGGAGCCAGGAGACCTGCCGGTGACGGTCGCTTGAGCCGCCGGGCGGGGTGTACCGATGGCAAGCCGGAGAGTGCACTTCTGCACTCCCTCCGTCTGAAGCGACAATTTCGCTTTTGATAGGAGGTATTGTGAAAAAGTTTCTGTTTTTGGGTGTTTCTCTTGTAGCAATTTCTGCGCCGGTTGCGGCGCAGCAAGCCGACGATCCGATCACACTTTCGAGCGAGGCGCAGGTCGCGGTGGAGGAAACCATCACCGTTACCGCTACCGGCACGCGCAGCCAGGTGGAAGATACCGGGCAGGCCGTGACGATCATCGGTGGTGCAGAGATTGCCGAAGTCCAGGGCCCGGACCTGACCCGTACGCTCGAACGCGTGCCCGGCCTTACCTACAGCAGGAATGGCGGCCTCGGCAGTTTCACCGGCGTGCGTCTACGTGGTGCAGAAGCCGAGCAACTGTTGGTCGTGCTCGACGGTGTTCGCGCAGCCGACCCCGCATCGCCTGGCGGCGGGTTCGATCTCGGGAATCTTCTGACGAACAACCTGGCCAAGGTAGAGGTATTGCGCGGTTCCAATTCCACGATCTGGGGATCGGATGCGATTGGTGGGGTGCTGGTTGCCTCGACCAAGGCGGAGACGCTGCTGGAAGGTGTCGTCGAATATGGCGCGCATGACAGCTTTACCGCAGCCGCATCGGGCGGGATTGCCGACGCTGATACCGGTTTTCTCGGCGCATCCGCCAGCTTTGCCCGCACCGATGGCTTCTCCGCTGCTGCAAATGGGACAGAGGCTGACGGTTTCGAACAGTGGGCGCTGGATGCATACGGTCGGTATTATGTCTCTTGGGCAGTCGAACTGTTCGCGCGTATCCGTCATGCCGAGGGTGAACTGGAGATCGATGGTTTTCCGGCTCCCAACTTCACCCTCGCCGATACAGGCGATGTGCAGGATACGACACAGACCTTTGGTTCGGCAGGCCTGGCTCTTGATAACGGTCCCCTATACCTGCAGGCGAGTTACAGCTTTGCCGACACGGCTCGTGATAATTTTGACGATGCGGGCGTGGCAAGCTTCACCAGCGATGGCCGGTCGGACCGGATTGCGCTGCGTGGTGAGTGGCGACCTATAGGCCCGCTGATCGTCAATTTTGGAGCCGAGAACGAGTGGACCAGCTACGAAACGCTCTTCGACACTGGTGATAGTACAAGGATTTTCGGCGCTTATGCACAAGCTGGTATCGAGTGGCGCGGAGTCTCCGGCCATGTGGGTGCGCGGGTAGACGACCATGCCGATTTCGGAACCGAAGTCAGTTTCGGTGCCGATCTCAGCTATGAAGTTGCCGCCGATTTGCGTCTTCGGGCGAGTGTGGGCGAAGGTTTCAAGGCGCCCAGCCTGTTCCAGCTTTACTCCGATTTCGGCAATTTGGGCCTCGCGCCAGAGCGATCAACCAATATCGATGCCGGTATCGCCTTTGGTGGTCGCGCGCTAGACGACAAAAATGTTTACGCTGCTGTCACCCTGTTCCATCGGGACACCGAAGATCAGATCGTCTTTGTCGGCTGTTTCGGCTCGACCGATCCGATCTGCGACAATCGCCCGTTCGGAACCTATGACAATGTCGCGCGGACTCGGGCGCAGGGTATCGAGGCCGAACTGCGCGGAAGAATCGGCAATACGCTGGTACTGGGTGCAGCCTATGCGCTGACCGATGCGGAGAATCGCGACACTGGCAATGAACTCGCGCGCCGCCCACGCCATGCCGCGACCTTGTCCGCCGACTGGAACCCCGTCTCATTGCTGACGCTTGGCGCCGATTTGCGGGTGGTTTCTTCCAGCTTCGATGATGCGGGTAATTTCACCCGGCTCGATGCCTATGAAGTGCTGACGCTGCGTGCAACCTTTGATGTGACCAATGGCATCCAGTTCTACGGCCGCGTCGAAAATGTATGGGACGAGGATTATCAGACCGCTGCCGGTTATGCGACGCGCGGTCGAGCGGTGTTCGTTGGAGCGCGGCTGGCTCTGTGAGAGCCTTCGTCACAATGATTGTCGCGCTGGCGGGGTGCTCCGCCCCGCCGGCTGCCGAGCGAACTGGCGCCCCGACCATCGTCAGCCTCAACCCCTGTGCCGATGCGATCCTTGCGGAAATTGCGGCGCCCGGACAATTGCTCGCCATCTCGCATTACAGCCATGATCCCTCTGCCACTTCGATGCCGCTGGAGCAGGCGCTGGCGTTTCCCAGAACGGGTGGCACGGTCGAGGAAGTGCTCGCGCTCGATCCCGATGTGGTCGTGGCCGATACCTTCCTCGCGCCAGCCACGCGCAGGGCACTTGAGGCTGCCGGTGTCGAACTATTCACGGTCGGCATGGTCTCCTCGCCCAGCGACAGCTTCATGCAGATCGAAATGCTTTCCGAAATCGCCGGACGACCGATACAAGGTGCCTTAATGGCGGCCGAGATTGGCAATGCCTGGGAAGACTTTCGGCAGGAAGGTCCGCGTATTTCAACCTTGCTGTGGCAGGAAGGCGGTATTGTCGCGGGAGACGGCTCACTTGCCTATGCCCTTTTGGAACACACCGGTTTCGCCAGCCATTCCGCTGCACGCGGGCTGGGGCAGGGGGCCTATCTCCCACTCGAGCAGGTTCTTGCCGATCCACCCGAACTGATCCTTGCCGCGGGTGACGAGCGCATGCTTTCACACCCAGCCTTAGGCAAATTGGAAGGCGTTCAATATGATACTTTCGATAGCGCACTGCTTTATTGCGGCGGCCCGACGATCCCTCGTGCTTTACGACGCTTGAGCCAGATCCGGGAGCAGGCCCGTTGAACCGCGCCACGCTCCTCTTCGCTATCCTGCTTGGTATTGCAATACCACTCTCCCTCATCGCGGGACGCGTGTGGATCGACCCTTCGAACACGCCAAATGCCGTGCTGATCCTTGCCGAACTGCGCCTGCCACGCGCTGTATTGGCTGTTGTGATTGGCGCAGGACTGGGCGCGGCGGGTGCTGCAATGCAGGGATATCTTCGCAATCCACTCGCTGATCCAGGCCTTTTCGGGATTGCGCCCGGCGCGGCGTTGGGGGCGGTGCTCGCCATCTATTTCGGTACGGCCTCCACGGTTATCCTGACCGGTTCTGCGCTGGCCGGAGCGTGCGGTGCTATGGCTTTGTTAGCCTTGATTGCCGGACGCACCGCCAGCCCTGCGCACGGCATCGCGCTGTTCACTCTGGCGGGCATGATGGTTGCGAGCCTGGCCGGCGCGCTCACCAGCCTGGCCATCAGCCTTGCGCCCAATGCCTTCGCGATGAGCAGTATCGTTGTCTGGCTGATGGGCGCACTGACCGACCGCAGCTGGAATGATGTCACACTGGCCATACCGCTCACTTTGGCAGGTGTGCTGGTACTTTGGCGCGCAGGCCGGGCGCTTGATGCACTGACCCTTGGCGAGGAGGCTGCCCGCTCGCTCGGCGTCAATCCGCGCGTATTGATGGGTATGATGGTGCTGGGGACCGGTCTCACCGTTGGCAGCGGCGTGGCTGTGGCGGGGATCATCGGCTTTGTCGGCTTGATCGTCCCGCATCTTGTTCGCCCTCTGACTGACAAGCGCCCGTCGAGCCTGATCGCGCCCTCCGCGCTTGCCGGAGCCTTGCTGGTGCTGGTGGCGGATGTGGTCTGTCGCATCCTGCCGATGGTGACAGAGCTGCGACTCGGCATCGGGCTCAGCCTGATCGGCGCGCCTTTCTTCCTCTGGCTTTTGCTGCGAATGCGGAGGGGGCTGGCATGATACTCTGCTGTCAGAATCTTTCGGTGCAGCGCGGCGGTATGCTGGTGCTCGACCGGATCGATTGCCAGCTGATGCCGGGCGATATAACCGCGATTTGTGGGCCAAATGGGGCTGGTAAGTCGACCCTGCTATCGGCCCTTGCCAATCTCGTGCCTGCAACTGCCGGCAACGTGTTACTGAGTGACCGCGATGTGGGGCAGATGCACCCGCTCACAAGGGCGCGCAATATTGGCTATTTGCCGCAATCTGCAGAAGTGGCCTGGGATGTCTCTGTTGAAAAGCTGGTAGCGCTGGGCCGGCTGCCCCATCGCGATCGCGGGGAAGTCGAGATTCAGCAGGCTATTGGGCTTTGCGATCTCGAGCCATTCCGTCATCGGCCGGTTTCCACGTTATCCGGCGGGGAGAAAGCACGGGCCCTGCTTGCCCGCGTGCTGGCAGGGCAACCGCAATGGATCCTTGCGGACGAGCCCCTGGCAGCACTTGATATCGCGCACCAACTGGCAATACTCAAAGTGCTAAGGGATGAGGCCGATGCCGGCAGCGGCATCGTTGTTGTTCTGCACGACCTGCAATTGGCGATGAACCATGCCGACCGCGTGCTGGTCCTTAGCGCCGGGCAACTTGTCGCCGATGGCACCCCGGAAGATGCTCTTTCGCCCGAAGTCATTGCCAGTGGCTGGGGTGTGAACGCCAAATGGACTGGTGATGCCCGGTCGCGTGCCCTGATCTATTGAGCCCAAAAGAACGGGGCCGCCGGATCGCTCCGACGGCCCCGTGCTCGATAAGCGGTCGTTACCGAGCGCCTTCGGCTCCATCGACACCAGTCACATTGTCATCTTCCGGAACAAGGCCGCGTGCTTCAAGCAGAGGTTCAACCCGTGGATCACGACCGGTGAAGTCGCGGAACATCTGTTCATAGCTCTTCGAATGACCTTGGCCGAGGAAGGTCTCGACAATGTGGTTGCCCATTTCGCGGGTCATGCCGCCATTGCTTGCGACATAGCTATAGGCGTCGTGGTGCAACATTTCGGTCCATGTGTAGGCGTAATAACCCGCGTCGTAGCCGTGTTCGAAAATATGGCGGTAATACGGAGTCTTGTAGCGCGGCGGCACAAGGTCGCTGCGCAGGCCGATCCGCTCGAGCGCGGCGGATTCGAAGCCCATGACATCATCCACGCGGGTACTCGGATCCATAGAATGCCATTCCATATCCAGCAGCGAAGCCGCAATCACTTCGCCAAAGCTGTGCCCCTGATTGAAGCGGCTGGCCCGGTTGATCGCTTCGACTAGCTCCATCGGAATGACTTCGCCTGTTTCATGATGGCGAGCATAACGCTGGAGCACTTCTGGCAGGGCCGCAAAGTTCTCGTGGAACTGACTGGGGAATTCCACCCAATCGCGCGCGGTGTTCGTGCCCGAAAGCGATGGATATTGTTGGTCGGCAAAGATGCCATGCAGCGCGTGGCCGAATTCGTGGAACATAGTGGTCACGTCATCCCACGTCGCCAGCGCCGGCTCACCTGGTGCGGGCGGCGCAACGTTTTGCGTGTTGGTGACGACCGGGCGAAGACCAAGCAAGTGACTCTGCTCGACGAAGTTGCTCATCCACGCACCGCCGCGCTTGCTGTCACGCTGCATCGGATCGAAGTAGAAAAGCGCGATCGGCTCACCATCCTGGAAAACGGTGTAGACGCTGACATCGGGGTGATAGGTCGGGATGTCGCTGCGTTCTTCGAAGGTCAGTCCATACAACTCGCCGGCCATGTAGAAAATGCCATCTTCCAACACGCGGTCGACTTCGAAATACTGCTTAATCTCCTCGTTATTGAGGGCATAGCGTTCCTGCCGAACCTTCTCGGCGTAGTATTCCCAATCCCAAGGTTGCAGGTCGAAGGTTTGGCCATCCTGCGCGATGCGCGCCTGCAGTACTGCGGCTTCGCGTTCCTGTGTCGCACGAAGAGCAGGCACCATGTCTGTCATAAAACCGATGGCCACGACCGGGTCGGATACCATGCGATCATACATCTGCCAGTTGGCGTGGGTCGGCTCGCCGAAAATTTGGGCGCGGCGATTGCGCAGCGCGATGACTTCGCGGATCAGCGGGAGTGTGGAGGTCTCACCAGATTGGTTGCGATCCACGCTGGCACGATAGATACGCTCGCGCACGCCACGATTATTGAGCTGCGAGATGATTGGCACGCCGGTCGTATTGCTGACGGTGAGCATGTACTGCCCTTCATATCCACGATCCGTGGCCAGCGCGGCGGCTGCCGCAATCTGCCCGTCGGAAAGGCCGTCCAGCTCTTCCCGTGTTGCCACGACGATAGAAGCCTGGTTCTGGCCTTGTGTAATCAGCTGCGAGATTTCCGACGAGAGTGAGGAAAGCCGTTCGTTAATGCCGCGTAATTCGGCCTGCTGGCTATCACCCAGTAAAGCCCCGCCGTGTACAAAGCGCTGGTAGTATGTTTCCAGCAGCATTGCGTCTTCGCCAGTCATCGCCATTGCTGCGCGGTTGTCGTAAATTGTCTTTACGCGCTCGAACAGTTGCGGATTGAGATAGATGCTGTCCGTCATCGCCGCGATTTGCGGGGCGAGGGCGGCATCGGTTTCGGCTATAGTATCGTTGATATTTGCGGATACGATCTGACTGAATGCACCATAGCTGCGCGCAAAGACCTGACCCGAACGCTCCATCGCAACGAGCGTGTTTTCCATCGTCGGCGGGTTTGGATTGTTGGCGATGGCCTCGACTTCAGCGAGCTGGATCGCAATAGCTTCCTCGATAATGCCCCGCCATTCGTCATCGGCAATCTGGTCAAATTGCGGAGCGTGCATGTAGAGCGGTGAAGGCTCGGCAAAAATGCTCGTCGCTTCTGGAATCGCCGGGTTGTATTCAACCGTTTGTGGAAGAGAGCCCATGTCAGTCTCTTGCGGGGTAGCACAGGCCGAGCTGGCAGCGATAATCATGGTGGTGGCAAGCAGGCGCGATTTCATGACGGGCGGCCTCATCTTTCTCTTTGGTTGCGGCGCGCGGAACAAAGGACTCGTCCGGTTACCAATGAAACAATCTATGTAGCTTTAGCAAACAAAGCTGCCAAGCGGCTGAACGGCCGCGCAAGTCACGGGTCGGTGAGCGTTGCTCGCTAGTCGAGGGACGGGCGAATAAACGACTATGCAATTTCCAAACGCGGATTATCGTATACGCCGTCCACGAATATCGCAGCGCGGCGCTGACTGCGATATTCGAGCCCATGTAGGCCGACGCTGCCCGCCTGCTCATATGCAAGTTCGTTAGCTATACGATCGTAGTCGCCAGCGAGAATGGCTTTGTTGAGGCGAGGACTATTCTCCGCACTCACACTGCCTTCCCCGACATTAAAGACCAGATCGACCAATGCGTCGAATTCATGCTGGTCGAATTCATGCTGATAGAGTGGTAAGTCTCCTACCAATCGTCGAACAACCGACTCGGCATGCTTGAGATCGTGTTGCAGCAATTCCATCGCTCTTTCGTGAGTAATTCTTTCGCCAACCTTGATCCTGTCGCGCGGTTTGACGAGGTGGCCGACACCGACAGTGGCCAGTCCAACCGGATCACGATACGCTTGCAAATGGACACCCTCTTCATCCGTTATCGCCTCCATCAGGTCTGTACTCGCACTCATCCGCGATGCGTCTTGGCGAATGTCGATAGGAATACTGGCTGTGGTGAATTCCGAAGGCATTCGGGATAGCTCCGGAGTGTTGAAACTGACGAGGGCTGCGGAAGCGGCAAAGGCAGTCTTGCGCTTACGGTGACGCGGCCCAAGGTGGCGGGCTTTGCGCCTAACGCGAACGCTATCGGGCTCGGATCCTCTTCGAAGCCCGTAAACGAATTCCTTAAGCTTATGCTTGTGGCGCGGGTGTCCGGACCACACGCTATCGACCAGTTTTGTGGTTATGAACGGATTGTCGTAGTCAGTTGGCATTATTCTCCTTGTTTTTGGCCACTGCGACCCGCTTTGGAGCTGATAGGGAGCGGCACAAATTATTTTCTTACTGATGCAACGGTCCGAAATGGCCAACGGTCCACGCTTCATCGCGGCTCTGTCACGGTCTGGAGGTTGTGCCTTGGTGAAAGACCTTCAAGCTATTCGAAACGCGATATTTCTTCGTAGATCGCTCCTTTCGAGGTGAGACTGCTGGCGAACAGGGAAAAGGCTTCCGCTTGCCATGGTCCGATTGACAGATCGCCATGCCGGGAAAGCCAGCCAACGATCGGCCCGCTGCCAGAGTTCAGGCGGGCAAGCGTAATGTGCGGGATGAATTTGCGCGTCTCTGCGGAAAGCGCCGCGCGGCGGCAGGCCATTTCGATTGAATGTTGCAGATCGCGCAAGGCGTTGCCGGTTTCTATCCGCGCCCAGATTGCACTGGGGCGGCGCTTGCCTTCGAAATACCCGACGCCCGCGATCCTGATCGGGAACGGGCGTAACGGCACACTTTCTAGTGCAGTCATCACGTCGGCATATTGATGGCAGTCTACTTCGCCGATGAAGCGGAGTGTAATATGCAGATTGTCCGCATCTTGCCAACGCGCGCCTGGAATGCCTTCCATCGTGTCGAGCAATGCATCACACACACTTTCGGGCGGGCGTAAGGCCGCAAAGAGGCGATATGTTGGCATGGCCGGACTTTTGGCAGGAAAGGTGGCCGAGGCCAATCACAGCACGAAATCGGTTTGTGCGAGGTTGATTTCGCCG
>CAYRBB010000057.1:0-13256 GCA_964422435.1 uncultured Sphingomonadaceae bacterium | reverse complement strand
CGTCTTCAATCAACAGAACGCGCATTATGGGTCCCCTTTTGTCCCCGTTGGTAACGCCCCGGTAGGAGGTGTTGCCATGAATTAACCACGACACTTCTCACCAAAAAAGGTTAATAATTTGTTTCCCGCGTTAACACTTTTTCGGTGAGTCTTTCCGGCAACAGGCGAAAAGCCGTTAATTTTGGCGAGTTTGGCCGGGCTTGCGGGTTAGCCCTTTCCGGTGATTCGTAGCGTGGTGTTGCGGCAAAAACAGGGTTTAGTTGAATTAACACATGCAGGGATTGGCTTTGCGGTATCTCCGTATGTCTTGTTCGAGATATCGAAGATCGCGAAGCGCCTTTCCCGGTGTGAGAGAAGGCGATGCGAAGATAGGCGCCCGTTGAAGCTGTAGGAAAGCCAAGAAATCCCGCGCTGAATTCGGGCGCGATTGGCGCAGGACGCAGGCCGACTGGCCGCCCGCAGGTGCCCCGCAGCGGAGCGGAGGAAACAGCACCGAGGATGCTCTCGCGGATGCGAGAGCTCAGCACATCACATTCCCATTCCCACCACTGCGACACGCGTGCCATCGGGGCTCACCGCGATGCGGGTGGCGCTGGTGATACCGTGGTCGGCGAGGTCGGCGATCTCCACCCACCCGTTGCTACCCGGTATCCAGCGATACACCTTCGTACCTTCGATCTGCAGGATCGAGGTGTCCGGTGCGAAAGTGTAGTTAGCATTGGTTCCGACAATCCGGACCAGCGGCCGTATGACGTGCGTGACGGGATCAACGGCTTTGATCCATACCTCCTCATTGGTTTGACGATGCACATAGGTGAAGAGGTCGGTACCCGGAATCAGATGCGGGGAGGCCGGTACCGCATGGCCGCTCACAAAGTGATAGCGCGGCTCGCCCGCATGGGTGAGCGCGACGTTGAAGCCATAGCGAGACCAGAACAGCACGTGGCCTGTGTCGAAATTGCGCGCGAAATAGCCGACCGGCTCGTCCACCCCCGCTGCCTCGAGCAGCCAGCGCGGCTCATCCGGAGCATCGCGCGATATCTCCCAGATCGACCGGTTCCGCTCGAACACGACCGAGATCGTCCGATTGTCGGGCGAAGGCGTGGGCGAATATTCGCTCTCGGGCGTGCGGGTGATCTGCGTGTGGGTGCCGGAGGCGATGTCATACTCCCACACATCGGTCTGCTCACCATCGCTGCGCGAATAAACGAAGGTCTCGCCGCCCGGGGTGAAGAAGGGCTGGTTATCGTAGAGCGTGGGGCGGTTGGTGGTGTTGACCCCGCCCGAAAGCGCGTCGTCCTCGGCGGAGGCATCGTAGGCGAAGAGGAATATATCCGGCTGCGGCTCGGGCGCGTCCTGCGCAAGCGCGGGCGTGGCGAGCGCTAGGCTGGCGAGGATTGTTAGGGCTGGGCGGTGCATGGCGATCCCTCCAATACCGAGAAATGAATTGCATCTTTGGTCACACAACACGTGTCGGGAAAGCGAGCTATATAGCAAGGCCTAATCGAACAGCCCGATTTGGTTGGTCTTATCAAGTCGAATGAGGCCAACGAGTAGCCATTGGTTTTTCGGGCCGAATTCGATATTCCGTCGACTATGCGTGCTAAACCCCAAGACTAGACCAGCTTCGAAATATTGGATCTCGTATTTTTCTTTGAGGAATTGAACCGCTTTTTCGGCCCCATACATGCGTTCAAATTTATTGAAGGCGGCCATCGTTTCCCAGTCGTCGCACACGTGCCGGTGGCTCTTGTTGTCTTGGTCGCGCCAATGGAGTGTGAACTCTTTCGTGCAAGGGTCAAGCGGCTCTGCATCGCCATCTTCCTCCAAGAGCGAAAGCTGGTTGGCCAGATTTTCATGAGCCTTAGCTTCTTCCTTGAGTTGAGCATCGGATTTGCTTTTCGCTCGAAGTTCCACGCTCAATGGTCGGATTAGTGTGAGCGACTCTCGTTGCTCGTCGGCTTCGCGGGTGGAGCCCTTCACGAGCGGCGCGAGAAAGCTCGCCCGCTCTTGCTTTCGCATTTCAACGGTTGGTTGGACGGAGCGAGAATCTACCTTCTGGCTCTCTTTTCGCGGGTCATTTTGTGGGTCGACAAATTCATACTTGACCCACTGCCAGCGCCCAAACTTTTGATCGTCCTTCAGTATCCGAAAGGGGATTGGATACTGGCGTCGCCACTTTCGATCACGACCAACCCCGGCACAGCAAACCGTCTCAAAATGCGTGCTCGACCTGTGCGGTTGTGCCTTTATGAGAATTAGACATTCGTCTGTTCGTGGCTTCTTTTCCGGCACCCTCTCGCACCCCCAAGTGTTTGGCCTTGGTACCCAGCCCCGCTTCTAAACGATCTGCTACAATCTTGCGATGACAAGTGGATTGATCGCGCTCGTAACACATTAAGCAAATTTGAGTTTTGGAGGCTAAGTCTTCAAGTCTTGCAATAGCTTCTCGTGCCTCAGGAGTTGCCATAACGCCAGAAAAGATAGCTCGAAAACGGTCGAAATCTCCACTGCGGGCAGCCTCGCGCCCTTCTTTTGGATCACCTAATTCGCGTAAGTGCAAATAAGCAATACCAGCTTCTTTGAGCGCATCTGATAACGCTGTCTTAGAGAAACCGCGCCTTCTCGACTGCGCGCGGTCTCGAATATCGACTAGAACATCGATCTTGCTAAGCTGGAGAGTGGCGATGAAGTCGGCGAGGGTTGCTCGCTCATATCCTATCGTGGCGACCATAAAATTTCTCCTTAGCCCCTAAAGGAGTTCAACTCGTGATAGCGACGCGCCACGAGCGAGCAACCGGAATGCGTTGAGTCGAATCGTGCGCGCGGCACATCGAATCTTTCAAGCCCGTGACTTCCCAGCCATATTCCCAGCCATAGCCGCCACCTTCTTTGCGCGCCGCCGCTGCTCGCTCGAGCCATCCCGATAGCTTCGCGCATCCTTCACACCACCCCCCACCAGAAAACACAAGCCAAAGCCTCCACATTCAGCTATGCTGCGCTGCAACGTGGCCGGTGGACTGGCTCCCGCCCGCTCTTTTGCGCGCCAAGTGCGCGATTTTCTTCTTTCAGCTTCCCCCTGCCTGTACCGGCGCGGTGTCGCTCCTACCCGCGAGTTTCCCATGTCTTTCGAAAATATCGCGCCGATCCTCGGCGAAGCGCTGAGCGAGCGCGGCTACACTGCCCTTACCCCTGTCCAGGCTGCCGTCGTTGCGCCGGAAGCGAGGGCGCGCGACCTTATCGTTTCGGCGCAGACGGGCTCGGGCAAGACGGTTGCCTTCGGCATCGCGCTGGCGGACGAGCTGCTGGGCGAAATCCGTGGAACACCGCTCACCGAATGCCCGCTTGTGCTCGTCGTCGCTCCCACGCGCGAACTGGCGCTGCAGGTCAGCCGCGAGCTCGGCTGGCTCTATGCCAAGGCAGGCCTGCGCATCGCCACATGCGTGGGCGGAATGGATGCGGGCAAGGAACGGCGCGCGCTGCGCGGTGGCCCGGCCATCGTGGTCGGCACTCCCGGAAGGCTGCGCGACCATCTCGAACGCGGGGCGCTCGATCTGTCGGGCCTCGTCGGCGTGGTGCTCGATGAAGCGGACGAGATGCTCGACATGGGCTTTCGCGACGATCTGGAAGAAATCCTCGACGCCGCACCCGAAACGCGCCGCACGCTGCTGTTCTCTGCCACCTTGCCGCAGCCGATCGTGCGGCTTGCCGAACGCTATCAGAGCGATGCCCTGCGGCTGTCACTCGCGGGCGAGACGCGCGGCCATGGCGATATCGCCTATCAGGCGATTACCGTCGCCCCGTCCGAAATCGAGAATGCGGTGGTGAACCTGCTGCGCTTCCACGAGGCGGAGACGGCGATCTGTTTTTGCGCCACGCGCGACAGTGTGCGGCGGCTGCATGCGACCTTGCAGAACCGCGGCTTCGGTGTGGTGGCGCTTTCGGGCGAGCACTCGCAGTCCGAGCGCAACCAGGCGCTGCAGGCGCTGCGCGACAGGCGCGCGCGGGTCTGCGTCGCCACCGATGTGGCCGCGCGCGGGCTCGACCTGCCGACGCTGAGCCTTGTGATCCATGTCGAGATTCCGCGCGATGCCGAGACCCTGCAGCACCGTTCGGGCCGCACGGGGCGCGCGGGCAAGAAGGGCACTGCCGCCATCGTGGTCCCCTACAACCGCCGCAAGCGGGTGGAGAGCATGCTCCGTGGCGCGAAGATTTCCGCCGAATGGATGGATGCGCCTTCCGCAGATGCGATCCGCGCGCAGGATCACGAGCGGCTGATGGCAAAGCTCACCGAGCCTGCCGAATATGACGAGGCCGACCGCAAGGTGGCGAGCCAGCTGATGGAGCGGATGGCGCCCGAGGATATCGCCGCTGCACTGGTGCAGGCGCACCGGGCGAAGATGCCGCAGCCCGAGGAACTGCTCGCCAACACGCCCGAGGGCCGCGAAAAGGCCAGGGCCGAACGGCATCGCCCGGGCTTCGAGGACACGGTGTGGTTCAAGATGGATATCGGGCGCCGCCAGAATGCCGAGCCGCGCTGGCTGCTGCCGCTCATCTGCCGTCGTGGACATATCACGCGCAACGAGATCGGCGCGATCCGCGTGGGTCAGCACGAAAGCTGGTTCCAGGTGCCGCGTGCGATGGCGGACAAGGTTGCCGACGCCGTGGCGCGCACCGCCTCTGGCGATGACGAGCAGGATGCCATCGCGATCAGCCAATCGGCTGAGGGGCCGCGTATGGAAGCGCGCAAGAACCGCAAGCACGGCGGGGCAGGAGCTACGGTCGCGGCAAAACCGTTCCGCAAGGGGCTGGGCGGCAAAGGCGGTTTTCCGAAGAAGGGCGGCAAGCCCGAAAAGTTCAAGGGCAAGTTCAAGGGCAAGCCCAACCGGAAGCCGAAAGGCTGAAGCGGGGCTTCTAGCCCATCGCCGCGAGCTTCTTTGCGCGGCGGCGCTGCACGCTCGAGCCGATACCGATAGCCTCGCGATATTTGGCCACGGTGCGGCGGGCAAGGTCGAAGCCTTCGGCTTTCAGCAGGTCCACCAGGGCATCGTCGGAAAGGATCTTCTTCGGGTCTTCGGCATCGGTCAGCGCCTTGATGCGTGCCTTGACCGCTTCGGCGCTCGCGCCTTCGCCGTCCGCCGAAGCCACGCCGCTGGAGAAGAAGTATTTCAACTCGAACGTGCCGCGGTCGCAATGGAGGAATTTGTTGGAGGTCACACGGCTGACCGTGCTTTCGTGCATTTCGATGGCTTCGGCCACCTTGGCGAGGGTGAGCGGTTTCAGCTCGGACACGCCCCTGCGGAAGAAACCGTCCTGCTGCTTCACGATCTCGGCGGCGGTCTTGAGGATTGTCTTCTGCCGCTGGTCCAGCGCCTTGATCAGCCATTTCGCATCGGCGAGCTTTTCAGACAGCCAGCTCTTCGCGTCCTTGCCGGGAGAGCCGTCTTTCAGTTCGAGGTAATAGCTGCGATTGACCACCAGCCGGGGCAGGGTTGCTTCGTTGAGGCGGATGTCCCAGCCTTTTACCCCGTCCTTGTCCGCCACGCCTTGGCTGATCAGCACATCGGGTACCACGGCGCTCGCGCTGCTGCCGCCGAAAGCGAGGCCGGGCTTGGGATCGTAGCTGCGCAATTCGGCAAGCATGTCCACCAGGTCTTCGTCATCGACGCGGCAGATGCGCTTGATCTGGGCGAAGGCGCCCTTGGCGACCAGCTCCAGATTGTTGATCAGCACTTCCATGCACGGATCGTAGCGGTCCGCTTCCTTGGCCTGCAGCGCCAGACATTCGGAAAGGTCGCGGGCGCCGACGCCGGTCGGGTCCATCGTCTGGATGCAGGCGAGCGCGCGTTCGGCATCGGCAAGCGGCACGCCCAGCGCCAAGGCAACATCGCGCAGGGGCACGGTGAGGTATCCCGCCTCGTCCAGCTGCGCGATCAGGTGATGCGCTATAAAGGCGGTGTGCTGGCACGGCGCACAGGTTCCGACTTGCGCTTCGAGATGGTCGGCAAGCGAGAGCGCGGCATCCTCGCGGTTTTCCAGGTCGAAGGCGCTGTCCGCGCTGCCGCCGGAGGACATGGCTTCCGACCAGTCGCCGGTATCGCGATCCCGGTCCAATGCGCTTTCGTCGATATCGAGGGCTGCGTCACCGTCACCCGGGGAAGAGTCGTGGAGTTCGGGCTCGGGCGGGGCTTCCCCGTCCTGCGCGTTTACTTCTCCAGCTTCGAGCAGCGGGTTGCTCTCCAGCGCATCGCCGATAAAGGCCTCGATCTCGAGGTTCGATAGCGCCAGCAGCTTGATCGCCTGCTGCAATTGCGGCGTCATCACCAGCGATTGCGATTGCCTGAGGTCTAGGCGCGGACCGAGGGCCATGATGTTAAGGCCCCTTGCTTGGTGCGGTCGGGGCGTCGGCCCCTTCCATGCGGTACCGGCTCACTCCCCCACCAAACCACCCGACAGGGTGACCGGCAATCATCGGGTGGTTGAGCGGGGGAGTGGGCTGGCGCCCCGCACCAGCCGTGAGGCTGGATAAGAGAGTCACAGCGTAAAGTTGTCGCCGAGATACAGGCGCTTGACATTCTCGTCCGCAACCAGCTCCTCGGGCGATCCGGCGAACAGGACCTGCCCCCCGTAGATGATGCAGGCGCGGTCGACGATGTCGAGCGTTTCGCGGACATTATGATCGGTAATCAACACGCCGATGCCGCGCTGCTTGAGATCCTTCACCAGGTCGCGGATATCGCTGATCGAGAGCGGGTCGATCCCGGCAAAGGGTTCGTCGAGCAGCATGATCGAGGGGTTCGCGGCAAGCGCGCGGGCGATTTCGCAGCGGCGGCGTTCACCCCCCGAAAGCGCCATAGCCGGGCTCGTGCGCAGGCGGGTGAGGCCGAACTCGTCAAGCAGTCGCTCCAGCTCGCGATCGCGCGTTTCCTCGTCCGGCTCGACCATTTCCAGCACGCAGCGGATATTCTGTTCCACCGTCATCCCGCGAAAGATGCTGGTTTCCTGCGGCAGATAACCGAGGCCGAGAATTGCGCGGCGATACATGGGCAGCTTGGTGACATCGACGCCGTCCATCAGGATGCGGCCGCTATCGGGCTTCACCAGCCCCATGATGGAATAGAAACAGGTCGTCTTGCCCGCGCCATTGGGGCCGAGCAGGCCCAGCACCTCGCCCTTGGCAACGGTCAGCGAAATATCGGAAAGTACGCTGCGCTTGTCATAGCTCTTGGCGATGGAAACGACTTCCAGCCCGCCATCCTCCGGCAATCGGGGGGCGGCGTTGGAGGGTGCGTCGGCTATTGCCTCGGCCAAAGCTTCCTCGTCCAGGAACTCGTCATCAAGCGCGCTCATATGCTCTCCATAAGCATGGTGCGCCTCGGTTTGAAGGGTGTTTGGCAAGATTCCTGCATGTGTGGAGCCATCATATCCGTGCCAGCGTTGAACATTTGGTTGATGCGCTTGCCAGCGCGGGGTGCTTGGCGCTACACTCCAACGCTCTGGAGAGGGAGGTGCGCAATGGCAAAAGCGCTCGCACACAATCCGAAAGCGCATGGGCGCGCGGATCACGAGACGGAAACAGGCGTCGACTGGCGTCGCAAGGTCAGCGACCACGTGGCCTGGGGCTTGCTTGCTTACACCGGCCTGCATATCTTCGTAACGATGACACAATTGAAAGGCAGTGGCGGTTCGGTGCTGCCTTATTTTGCGCTGGTCGTGCTGGTAATCGCTATCATTCCGGCCTGCCGACTGATCGAACGACGCTGGGAACGGCTGGTTGCAAGCAGGGTTGAAGACGATGTACTCGCACCGCTTTTCCGGAAGGAGATGGGCTTACTGTGGCTCTGCGCGATTGGATTACCGATTGGCCTGACCTTCCTTTTCAAAGGTATCATGACGCTGCTCTGAAGCGTCTCCTCCACTCCATCATTATCGCTATGGCGTTGACCGGGTTAGCCGGGCCCGCCCATGCCTTGCCATCGGACGAGACGCCGGTCGAAGTGCCGGGGGCCGCCGATGCCCCCGCGCCGCGCTCCATGGAGGCCGAGCAGGCGGACGGAGAGGATGAGCGGATAGCCGCGCGCCTGACTGATATCTACGCCAATGTCCCCAGCCTTGCCGGACTCGAGGTTGCCGTTGCCGAAGGCGTGGTAACGCTGACCGGCACAGTGCCGGACGATGCAGCGGTGGAACGAGCCGAAGCCATCGCGCTCGGCATCGAAAGCGTGGTGACGGTGGAGAACCAGGTCGAGCGCGATGTCTCTGTCGATCTCGAAGCGGGGATTGGCGGGGTCGAAGACCGGGTGGCGGACACTTGGCGCATGTTGCCGCTTGTTGGCCTCGCGCTGCTGGTCGGGCTCGCCATTGCGCTGTTAGGCTACTTCCTTTCCGCTTTCCGCGGCTTCTGGAACCGTGTTGCGCCCAATGCTTTCCTCGCAGAGCTGATCGTCAGTGCGATCCGCTTTGTCTTCGTGGTGCTCGGCATCGTGGTGGCGCTCGACATGATCGGTGCCGGCGCGCTGATGGGCGCCGTTCTGGGTGGTGCCGGTGTGATTGGTATCGCACTGGGCTTTGCGATGCGCGATACGGTGGAGAATTACGTTGCCAGCCTGATGCTGTCGCTGCGGCAACCTTTCCGCGCCAACGATCACATCGTCATCGACGGCACGCATGAGGGGCGCGTCATCCGCCTGACCAGCCGCGCCACCGTGATCCTTACGCTGGAAGGCAACCATTTGCGCATTCCCAACGGCACGGTCTTCAAAGGCACCATTCTTAATTACACCCGCAATCCGCAGCGCCGGTTTGATTTCGTGCTCGGCGTGGATGCCGATGACGATGCGGAGGCGGCTCGCCAGTTGGGCCGGGACACGCTGGCCGCGATGCCATTCGTTCTGAATGATCCGCCTCCCGAAGTTCGCATCACCGAAGTGGGCGATTCCAACGTGGTGCTGCAATTTCTCGGTTGGATCGATCAGCGCGAGGCCGATTTTCACAAAGCCAAAAGCCGCGCCATCGCGATTGCCAAGGTCGCGCTGGAGGACGCCGGCTTTGCCCTGCCTGAACCGATCTACCGCCTGCGCTTCGACCAGCGCACCGCGACCCTGCCGTTCCAGAATGTGGGCGAGCGCGGTAATCAGCCGGCGCCAGTTCCCACACCCGCACCAGCCCCATCCGCTGCTCCGACGCCCACGCCGACTGACGTCGAAGTGGATGTCGCGCCGGAAGACGAAGTCGCCCGGATGGTGGAAGAAGAGCGCGATAGCTCAGGCAGCGATCAGGCAGACGACCTTCTCGACTCCTCACGCCCGGTGGAATAGCCGGGTGCGATGGATGATCGGAATGATGCATCACCGCTCCAGAGGCTAGACGCCCTTATTGACAGGCAAGGTGCCGAGCTCGCGGCCATTGGTCGCGAGGCGCTGCGGGCGGTCGTTCAGGCGATGCCGACCGCCAATCGTATCGTCGATGAGAGCGACGGGTTGCTGCGCATCCACCACACGCCGGGGATGAGCCTCGATCACACGATCGTAACCGTCAGCTTTCACGGATATTGGGTCACCTATGATTTCCCGCAGGGGGACCGGATGTATGATTTCGATGAGCTGCTGCGCCGGGCCAACAAGGGCATGTATCATTATGTGATAGAGGGGCCGGGCGATGTGAAGGATCACGAGGTCGAATCGCTGCTGCAAGATGCCGCCGACCGCGCCGATCCACCGCCCAATCCGGAAAACCACGCGCGCCTGTTTTTCATTGAAGAGATCTAGCCGGCCCAATTAATTGAGGCCCGTTGACCCAATGTTTGCCAAGTGCCATGGCCTTCATGGGACTGTTTTATGCCGCATGATATTCATGGGCAGGGGATATCAAATGTGGCGAACAGTTCTTTCGGTCTTTGTTCTTTTGCTTGGGCCGACTCCCCTGTGCGCGCAGGATTACCAACCCTCCTTCAATCCCGCTGAAATAGAAGATCGGGCGGTGGGCGCGCCAAACCAAGTCATGGTGTTGGGTACGCCGCATCTCAGGGGGCTGCCCGATAGTTTCCGTCCAGAAATGGTCGATCCGCTGGTTGAGCGGCTTTGGAGCGTCGATGATCAATCGACCTTTATGGGGGAACTGGAAGACCCTGACGCATATGGCGCGGTGTTGATGGCGGCGTGGGATAATCCAGCTGGAGATGCGCTAAGACACCAAAGAGATGCACTTTACGAAGGCCTTGGTGAAGAAGGCGGGCTTTTTGCCATGTACCGTGCATATAACGATCCGACGTTTGCGTATCCGACATACCAGTCCGATTTTGGCGCCGCGCTGCTCGATCCGTCGCCGGAAGGGTATGGCAGAAGCTACGTAGCCTACTGGGAAACGCGAAATCTGAGAATGGTGGCCAATATCCGCGAAGTCCTTGGCCGTCAGCCCGGCAACCGCATGCTCGCGATCGTGGTGTCCTCGCACAAGGGGTAGTACGAGGCTTATCTCGACCAGATGCGCGATGTCGAACTTGTCGATGTCATTCCGCTTCTGGAAGAATAGCCGGGCTTATCCCCTCGCCCGCTCGATTGCTTCCACGACAACCTGTCGCGCCTCGGCGGCATCGCCCCAATTGCCGATCCGGACCCATTTTTCGGCTTCCAAGTCCTTGTAGTGGGTGAAGAAGTGCTCGATCTGCTGGAAGATTATGCTCGGCAGGTCCTTTGTTTCAGCAACATCCGAGTAATAGGGGAAGGTCGTGTCCACCGGCACGCAGACCAGCTTCTCGTCACCGCCATGCTCGTCTTCCAGGTTGAGCACGCCGATGGGCCGGGCACGCACGACGCAGCCGGCCATGAATGGCGAGCGAGCGATCACCAGCGCATCCAGCGGGTCGCCATCGGGCGAAAGCGTGTGCGGTACGAAGCCGTAATTGGCGGGATAACGCATAGGCGTGTGCAGGATGCGGTCGACAAACAGCGCGCCCGACTTCTTGTCGAACTCATACTTCACCGGCTCGCCCCCGGTGGGGACTTCGATGATCACATTCAGGCTCTCCGGCGGATTGTCGCCCGTCGGGATATGTTCGATACGCATGGATGCTGCTTTCTTGTTGATGCCGTGCCAGCCCGGCTCCTCCTCCCAACCACCCGATCATCCACCGATACGGTATCGGGTGGTTGGGAGGAGGAGCCGGGCCGGAGCCGCACCCAGCCGTAAGGCTGGATAAAACCGAAGCGCGCCTAGACCAAACGCGAGAGCATTGCCAGTCCCTCGTGACCTGCCTAAACGCGCTCCCTATGGCAAAAGGCAATACACCGCAGGCAATCCGCGGCACGCAGGATATTTTCGGACCCGATGCGGAAGCATTCGCCTTCGTGGTCGAAACCTTCGAGCGCGTGCGCAAACTCTACCGCTTCCGCCGCGTGGAAATGCCGGTCTTCGAAAAGACCGAAGTGTTCAGCCGCGCGATTGGTGAGACGACCGACGTGGTGAGCAAGGAGATGTACTCGTTCGAGGATCGCGGCGGGGAAAGCCTGACGCTGCGCCCCGAATTCACCGCCGGGATCGCGCGCGCCTTCCTCACCAATGGCTGGCAGCAGCACGCGCCCTTAAAGGTCGCCACCCACGGCCCGCTATTCCGTTACGAGCGCCCGCAGAAAGGCCGCTATCGCCAGTTCCACCAGATCGATGCCGAGATCATCGGTGCAGGCGAACCGCAGGCCGACGTCGAGCTGCTGGCGATGGCCGACCAGGTGATCCGCGAGCTGGGTATCGAAGGCGTGACGCTGCACCTCAACACGCTGGGCGATGGCGATAGCCGCGAGGCTTGGCGCGCGGCACTGGTCGAATACTTCAGTGCGGTAAAGTGTGAGTTGAGCGAGGATTCGCAGGAGCGCTTGGAGAAGAATCCGCTGCGAATTCTGGACAGCAAGGACCCGCGTGATCGCAAGTTCCTCGCCGATGCGCCGAAGATCGACGCCTTCCTGTCGGACGATGCGCGCGCCTTCTTCGATGCCGTGACCAGCGGCCTCGATGCGGCGGGCGTGAAATGGAAGCGCGCCGAAAGTCTCGTGCGCGGGCTCGACTATTACCGCCACACGGCGTTCGAATTCATTCCGGACGAAGGCTCGGCTGCGGCGAATGCGCTTGGTTCGCAGAGCACCATTCTCGGCGGCGGTCGCTATGACGGACTGATGGAATCGCTCGGCGGTGCGCCAACGCCCGCGGTCGGCTGGGCTGCCGGGATCGAGCGGCTGGCGATGCTGGTGGGTGCCAGAAGCGAGGAAGCGGCCGATGTGATAATCGTGCTGCAGGACAATTCGGACAAAGCCAAAGCACTGGGCTGGTTTGCCCATCGTTCAATTGTCTCCGAAGGCTTCTCTTGTGAGATGATCGCAACGGGCTCTCCGAAGAAAAGATGGAACAAAGCGCAAAGTCGCGGCGCAAAGGCCGTGATTGACTTTAGAGAAGACGGCGCTGGTTCAATGCTTGATGGCGATTTGAATCCGGTGCTGCGCCAACTCTTGGAACGCCTGACTTGACCATACCCGCCGAACGCCTTCGCCAGATCGCCAATCGCTTCGCCGAGCTCGAGGCGCGGATGGCGTCTGGGCAGTTGGAGGGCGAGGCATTCGTTCAGGCGAGCCGCGACTATGCCGAGCTGGAGCCGGTGGCGAAGTCGGCGGCGCAGGTGCAGGCCATGCGGGAGGAAATCGCAGGGCTGACCGAAATGCTCGCCGATCCCGAGATGAAGGCGATGGCGGAGGAAGAGCTGGAGGAGCTCAAGAAGGCGCTTCCCGGGGCCGAGCGCGCGCTCGCCATTGCCATGCTGCCCAAGGATAGCGCCGACCAGCGCCCCGCCATGCTGGAAATCCGCGCAGGCACCGGTGGTGATGAGGCGGCGCTGTTCGCTGGCGATCTCTACCGCATGTATGAAAAGTTCGCCGCGGAGAACGGGTGGCGGGTCGAACCGGTCAGCATGAACGCAGCCGAAGTCGGCGGCTTCAAGGAAGTGGTCGCCAACGTTACCGGGCAGGGCGTGTTCGCCAAGCTGAAGTTCGAAAGCGGCGTCCACCGCGTGCAGCGCGTGCCCGTCACCGAAAGCGGCGGGCGCATTCACACCAGTGCGGCAACAGTGGCGGTGCTGCCGGAGCCGACCGAAGTGGATGTCTCCATCGACGATAACGACCTGCGCATCGATATCTATCGCTCCTCCGGTGCGGGCGGGCAACACGTCAACACCACCGATTCCGCCGTGCGCATCACCCACGTGCCCACCGGCATCG
>CAYRBB010000056.1:0-15343 GCA_964422435.1 uncultured Sphingomonadaceae bacterium | reverse complement strand
TGTTGGCTTCGTTGGCGCGAAGAGCCTTCTTCTGCGGAAGCAGGAAGTTGCGGGCATAGCCGTCCTTCACAGTGACCACGTCACCGATCTGGCCGAGGCCACCAACGCGTTCGAGGAGAATGATATCCATGTGTTTTCTCCCTTACTTCACGATGTAGGGCAGCAGGCCCAGGTGACGGGCGCGCTTGATCGCCTTGGCCAGATCACGCTGCTTCTTGGCAGAAACGGCGGTGATACGGCTCGGCACGATCTTGCCGCGTTCGGACATAAAGCCCTGCAGCAGGCGCGTGTCCTTGTAATCAATAACGGGGGCGTCCTTGGCCGAGAACGGGCAGGACTTGCGACGACGATAGAACGGACGAGCCATTAGTTGTCTCCCCGATCCGACCGCTTCTTCTTGTCGCGATCGTTCTTCTTCATCATCACCGAGGGACCGTCTTCGTGCTCCTCGACGGAGATCGTCAACCAGCGGATGATGTCTTCATTGATACGGTTCTGGCGCTCGAGTTCTGCCACCAGCGAGCCGGGCCCGTCGATGTTGAGCATGACGAAATGCGCCTTGCGGTTGCGGTCTATCTTGTAGGCGAGGGACTTAAGGCCCCAGGTTTCTGTCTTCACGACCTTGCCGCCATTGCTTTCCACGATTTCCGTGGCGCCACTGGCGAGCGCGTCTACCTGAGCCTGGCTCAGATCCTGACGCGCGAGGAATACATGCTCATAGAGAGCCATGTCGCGCTTCCTTTTACTATGCCGATCGCTGGCGATCCTGCGGCGAATTCCGCTGGGGCCCCTCCGGCTTTCTTCGAATTTCCGTGACGGGGCGAATGGCCCGGCTGCCGCGGAAGGGGCGCACATAGCGGGAATCAGCGGAATTGCAAGCACAATAGGGAACAAAAACAGGCGGAGTGGGGCTTGTCGTGAAGGCACCGGACGGGCAGGGGAGCGGTTGAAAAACGAAACAGGGAGTTTCCTTCATGCCATCCGGCCTTGCCGCGCTTCTCGACGACGTTTCCATCATCGCCCGGACTGCCTCGGCCTCGGTGGACGATATCGCTGCCGCTGCCGGGCGTGCGGGTTCGAAGACTGCAGGCGTGGTGATCGACGATGCGGCGGTTACGCCAAGCTATGTGACTGGCCTTTCGCCCGCGCGCGAGCTGCCGATCATCTGGAAGATCACCAAGGGTAGTCTGTTCAACAAGCTTATCATCCTGCTCCCAGCTGCTTTATTACTGAGCGAATTCCTACCGTGGCTGATTATACCCATACTGATGCTGGGTGGCGCATTCCTTTGTTATGAAGGTGCTGAAAAGGTGCTGGAGAAGCTCGGCGGGACAAAGCACGGCAAGAACCTTGAAAGCCCGATTGAAGACCCGGCCGAGTTCGAGAAAGAGCGCGTGTCGGGGGCGATCCGCACCGATTTGATCCTGTCCGCCGAAATCATGGCAATCACGCTCAGCGAAGTTGCGGCCGAAACGCTCATCACGCGGGCCGGTGTGCTCGCGCTGGTTGGGCTTGCTGTGACGCTGGTTGTCTACGGTGCGGTAGCGCTTATCGTGAAAATGGATGATGTGGGCCTTCACCTTGCGCAAGAGGGCCGCACAGTGACCGGGCGGCGTTTCGGCAAAGGGCTGGTGTCTGCCATGCCGCATTTGCTCACCGCGCTATCGCTGATCGGGACCGTGGCTATGCTTTGGGTCGGCGGCGGGATCATCATCCACGGCACGCACGAATTGGGCTTCTTGCTACCGGAAGAAGCGATTCATTCGGCGCAGCATTGGGTGGAAACCATTGCGGGTGGCCTTGGCGGAATTCTCGGATGGCTGACCTTTGCTTCGCTGTCAGCCGTTCTGGGTCTGGTGCTCGGCGCGGTGATCGTTTTCGTGCTGCACAATGTGTTCGGCCTTGGCCACACGGAAGAGGCCGCCCACTAGGTCACACCTAAGCAGCGGCGCGCCGGTTGCGGCGTTCCTCCGCAATCCATGCGTCCTTGTTGTCCCATCCGCGGCCGTCGTCGCTTTCGACGCGTCCATCGGGGTGGAGCACAAACCACGGGCTCTCGTCAGCTGCGCGCGGATCGAGCGTGATCGGGGTCAGGCGGCGGTCCTTGCCCACTTGCCAGCCCAGCACGTTGGCATAGATCAGCTCGACCTGATTATCGTCGAAATAGGCCGAGACCAGATAGGTGCGAGCCTGCGCATCGAACATTCCGATTCCGCTCTCACGATAACTTTTCTGCACTTTCGAGCCTTCCGGTGACGATTGGAGAACCCTGTCTTAACCGTAAAAGTGTTTCGAAAGGCTTATTCGGGGAGCGAATTGCGCGTCAGGTCTTGTCCGCAATAGCCGCACTCGCGCCTGGGCCGATCTGGCCGAACCACGTGCCCGTCGCGTGCGTTACCATCGACGCGCGCATCGTTGACGGGTTCGCCGCACGACAAGCATTTGGGAAAGTGCCCTGCCAGGAAGATGCAAAGAAAGTATCCCGCGATCCCAATGCCGAGTGCCAGAGGATTACTCACGCCCAGCGCTGCCTGTTCAAACAAGCCGTAGAGACCGATCAACGCAAATACGGTCCACAATCCGTTGAATAACCAAGCTTTCGCGTAAGTGCTCACAGCCGCGCCAACAGGTCTTCGGCGAATTCGGTCAGCGTATCGTCGCGCGCGCCCATCACCACGACGCGGTCACCGGGCTTGGCGTTCTGGACGATGAAGTCGCCGCAGCCTTCGCGGGTGTTGATGTGCAGTGCCTTTCCGCCCGCTGCGTGGATCATGTCGATGATCCGCTCGCTGCCGAGGCTGCGATCAACGGTGCCACCGAAGTACACCGGATCGCACAGGATCGTGAGATCGGTGTCGTCGAGTTCTTCGGCAAAGGTCTCGGCGAGTTCGTGCCCCATCTGGCGCAGCGGGCCGTATCCGTGCGGCTGGAAGAAGGCGATAACGCGGCCTTCGTGGCTCTTCAGCGTCCGGAGCGTGGCGCGGGCCTTTTCCGGATTATGGCCGAAATCGTCGATCACCGTGATCCCGTTCGCGCTGGTCCCGACAATGTCGAAGCGGCGGGCGAGGCCCTTGAATTGTGCGAGCGCAGCCACGGCATCGGCCACCGGCACGCCCGCAGCATTGGCAGCAGCAATCGCGGCAAGCGCGTTGGAGAGGTTGTGGCGCCCCGGCATGGCGAGGACGAGCGGGTGCTCGCTCCCATCGCGGCGGTCCACCACCAGCGCGGCCTGTCTGGTCGGTCCGTCGGCAATGCTGCCATCCGCAATGCCCAGCGCGGCGCAGGTGTTGTCGATCCCGAAAGTCAGCGGTTCGTTCGCCTTTGCAACCAGCCGGAAGGCCTCGACATCGTCGGCATTCACCACCCCGCGACCGGCAACGCCAAGAAAATTGCCAAACAATTCGCGCAGTTCTTCCATGCTCTTGTGATCGAGGCTGACGTTGAGAAGCAGCGCGATCGAGGGGCGGTAGAGTGCGATAGAGCCATCGCTTTCGTCGACTTCGCTCACGAATGTGCCGCCGTCCCCCACCACTGCGCTCGCATAGGGGCGTTCTTTCGACACGAAATTCTTCATCACCGCGCCGTTCATGATGGTGGGTTTTTGGCCCGCCGCTTCCATGATCCAGCCGAGCATTGCAGTGGTGGTCGATTTGCCACTCGTTCCACCGACTGCGAGTGAGGTTGGCACAGCATTGAACAGCCGCGCGAGTAATTCGGCGCGGGTAAGGCGCTCGCAACCCAATTCCCTAGCCCTCGCGATTTCAGGAACGGTGTCCTCAATCGCCGCGGATGCGATCAAGATCTGATCACCGGAAGTAATTCCGCTGCCGTCTTGTGGGAAAAGCTGAAAACCCTGTCGTCCGAGCGCCGCGAATTTCTCTGGCGTTCGACCCTGGTCAAAACTGCGATCGGACCCGGCAACCTCTGCGCCCATTCCCTTCACGATTTGCGCCAGCGGCAGCATACCCGATCCGCCAATACCGCAGAAGAAATAAGGTTTCTCGATTCCACCCGTGATCATAGTGCCCGGCACTACCGCGCCACTTTCAACTCGTCACCCCTGCAGAGGCGAGCCTGCAGCTTTTTCCGTTAACAAGCGGGATTTTCGCCTTCGCGCAAATGAAGAATGAACTTAATAACAGCTCATGACAAAACGTATTGCCATTACCTGCCCCGGCAAACCTCTCCGTCGAGAACGTGCCGACATGGTGTTGGCATTGGCTACCGCCGAATTTCCGAATGTGGAGCTCAACTTTCACAATCAATGCTTCGCGGAGCATGGTCATTTCGCAGGCGATGATGCGATGCGGCTCGCTGCGCTGCTTGAAGTTGCCAACGACCCGCACGTCGACGCGGTCTGGTTCGGGATGGGCGGATACGGCGCCTGCCGGATCGCTCACGATGCCATCTCCGGAATGGGCGATGGCGCACACCTCAAGACCTATTTCGGCTATTCCGACTCAGGCATGATCCTTGGCGCGCTTTACCGGCATCGCATCGGCAAGCCTGTTCACGGGCCCCTTGTCGGAGATATCAAGAGGGACGGTGGGGACGAGGCGATCCGCCGCGTGCTGCGCTATCTTTCACATGAGCCCGCCGCGCTGGAACGGGGCCTGGATCACCGGCCAACCGCAGCCTTCAACCTGATGACGCTCGCCATATTGTGCGGCACCGATCTGATGCCGGATCTCACTGATCACGTGGTTCTGGTCGAGGAAGTCGCCGAACACCTCTATGCGGTGGATCGGCTTTTCTTCCACGTCACCCAGCACCTTGGCGGCGTGGCGGGAATCCGGCTCGGGCGCGTATCTGATATACCAGAGAATGACCGCCCTTTCGGTTCAAGCGCAGAGGAGATCGCTCAATATTGGTGCGCAAAGACGGGGATCCCCTACCTCGGTCGCGCCGACATCGGTCACGATGCTGACAATGCGATCGTCCCATTCGGAACGCGCCAGGGGACGACATAGGGCGGTTGCGGCGCGCGCCTTCGCCG
This sequence comes from uncultured Sphingomonadaceae bacterium, assembly GCA_964422435.1. Lineage (GTDB taxonomy): Bacteria > Pseudomonadota > Alphaproteobacteria > Sphingomonadales > Sphingomonadaceae > Alteraurantiacibacter. The sequence goes on along the minus strand of CAYRBB010000056.1, from coordinate 10,347 downwards.
CCTAGTCGCCTCCGCACAAGGAGATTTACATGATTGCATTCGTTTTTCCCGGGCAGGGCAGCCAGAAGGTCGGCATGGGTGTCGCGTTGGCAGAGGCCAACTCTGCCGCGCGCGAAGTCTTTGAAGAAGTCGATGACGCGCTGAACCAGAAGCTGTTTCAGTTGATGAGGGAAGGGCCGGAAAGCGAATTGACGCTCACTGCCAATGCGCAGCCGGCGATAATGGCCAACGCTCTTGCCGTAGCGCGCGTGCTGGAGGCGGGCGGGGTGAGCCTTTCCGAGAAAGGGGAGGCAGTTGCCGGTCACTCGCTGGGCGAGTATTCCGCGCTTGCCGCCGTCGGTGCTTTCAGCCTTCCGGAAACCGCAAAACTGCTGCGCACGCGCGGGATTGCAATGCAGGAAGCTGTACCCATCGGCGTTGGCGGCATGTGTGCACTGCTCGGCGCCGATCTGGAGAGAGCCCAAGACCTTGCCGATGCCGCCGCTCAGGGCGATGTGTGCGAAGTCGCCAATGACAATGATCCGGGGCAGGTCGTTCTTTCCGGCCACCTTTCGGCCATCGACCGCGCGGTAGAGCTGGCAAAGGAGCATGGCATCAAGCGTGCGATCAAGCTTCCCGTCTCGGCTCCGTTCCACTGTTCGCTTATGGCGCCTGCCGCGCAGCGCATGAGTCTTGCGCTGAACGAGACCAGCCCGCGAAGCTTCCGCCTGCCGGTCTACGCCAACGTTACCGCAGCGGCCGTTACCGACGCGGATACAGAGCGTGATCTGTTGGTTGAACAAATCACTGGCCGCGTACGCTGGCGTGAGAGCGTATTGGCGATGAGCGATGCTGGCATCACCCATTTCGTCGAACTGGGCGGTAAGGTGCTCGGTCCGATGATCCGCAAGATCGTCCCCGATGTGACCGCTACCAGCGTGGTGTCGATGGACGATATCGAAGCCCTGGCGAAGGAGATTTGACGATGTTCTCACTCGAAGGAATGAATGCCCTTGTCACCGGCGCCAGCGGCGGGATCGGTTCGTCAATTGCTCGAGCACTTGCATCGCAGGGCGCTCGACTTGCACTGTCCGGCTCCAATGGAAACAAGCTCCGCGCATTCCGCGAAGAGCTGAACAGCGAATTCGCACATCACGATCATGACGGTCATGTTGAGGTCACCTGCAACCTTTCCGATGCGCAGCAGGTCGAGGAGCTCGTGCCGGCAGCTGTCGATACTCTTGGTGGCATCGACATTCTCATAAACAATGCCGGTATCACGCGCGACAACCTTGCCATGCGGATGAAAGATGAGGAGTGGGACGAGGTGATCCGTATCAACCTCGAGGCTGCCTTCCGTCTAATGCGTGCAAGCGTACGCCCAATGATGAAGGCGCGGTTTGGCCGCATCGTGAATATCACGAGCGTGGTGGGCGTAACTGGCAATCCGGGGCAGATGAACTACACCGCCGCCAAGGCGGGCCTTGTCGGCATGTCCAAGAGCCTTGCACAGGAAGTCGCCAGCCGTGGGATCACCGTCAACTGCGTCGCTCCAGGATTCATCCGGACCGCCATGACCGATGCACTGGATGACAAGCAGAAGGGTGCGATCAACGCCCGCATCCCGATGGGTCGGATGGGAGAGGGCGATGATATCGGCGCCGCGGTGGCCTTTCTCGCCAGCAAGGAAGCGGGCTACGTCACCGGCCAGACCATTCATGTGAATGGCGGCATGGCAATGATTTCCTAGTTTTCCCCAAGGAATCCCCTCAGGGCGCGTCCCCCGCTTGCCCGTATCTGCGCCTCCGCTAATGGTAGTGAGACAAATTTACCGGCGCTGATGGGCAATTCCGGGTCTCCCGGCGCATCGCAGCGCCCGAAAAGGGAATATTGGCAATGAAGGTCACCATTGAACGCGCAGAGCTGCTCCGTAGCCTGTCTCACGTGCAGAGCGTGGTGGAACGGCGCAATACGATCCCGATCCTCTCCAATGTGCTGATTGAAGCGGAAGGTGGCGGTCATGTCCGCATCATGGCGACAGACCTTGATCTGCAGGTAGTCGACAATCTTCGGGCGAACGCCGTTGAGAACGGAGGTTCGATCACCGTTTCGGCGCACTTGCTGTTCGATATTGCCCGCAAGTTGCCCGATGGCAGCGAAGTCAGCCTGGAAACTGGCGATAATCGGATGACCATCAAGGCCGGACGCAGCCGTTTCTCGCTGCCGACTCTGCCGCGCGATGACTTCCCGGTGATCGTAGAGGGTGACCTGCCAACAAGCTTTGAGCTTCCGGCCAGTACGCTTGCCGAAATGATCGACCGCACGCGCTTTGCGATCTCCACGGAGGAGACGCGCTATTACCTAAACGGTATCTTCTTCCATGTCGCGGACGAAGATGGTGGTGTACTCAAGGCAGCTGCCACCGATGGCCACCGACTCGCGCGCTTTACCCTGGCTCGGCCCGCCGGCGCCGAGGGCATGCCTGATGTGATCGTGCCACGCAAAGCCATTGCCGAGCTGCGCAAGCTTCTGGAAGAAGCGAGCGAAGGCAATGTGCAGATTGATCTCAGCCCCTCCAAAATCCGTTTTGCGCTGGGCGGCGAGGGCGGTGTGGTTTTGACCAGCAAGCTTATCGACGGGACGTTTCCCGATTACAGCCGGGTCATCCCCACGGGAAATGACAAGCTGTTAAAGGTTGATCCGAAGAGCCTGTTTGCCGGCGTCGACCGTGTCGCAACGATCGCCACGGAAAAGACCCGCGCAGTGAAGATGGGCCTCGATACCGACAAGGTGACGCTTACCGTGACTTCCCCCGATAACGGCAATGCGGTCGAAGAAGTGAGCTCCAGCTACGGTTCGGAATCGCTCGAGATTGGTTTCAATGCCGGCTACCTGAAAGATATTCTAGCCCAGCTCAGCAATGACACGGTGGAGTTGCACTTTGCTGATGCCGGTGCCCCCACGTTGATCCGTGAAGACGAAAAGAGCCCCGCACTTTACGTGCTTATGCCGATGCGCGTCTGATGCGCTTACGTACATTCTTTGCGCCATTGGTAGCCGCCGCCATTCTGGTTTCGACTCCTGCGGCAGCACAGGATGCACGGATTGAAGCGATGGCGCGGGAGGATTTTCAATGCGCGGTATGGGTCTCGATTATTGCCGCATCCCCCATGGCGCAGGACCCTGAAGTACAGACCGGATTCAACGTGGCGCTGGGCTTCTTTGTTGGTCGCTATGAAGGCCTGACGGGGCGCGGGATCGATGAAGACTGGAATGCCCAGGCGGCGGAGCAAGTCGTTCTCGACCTTGAGCGTTTTGCGGATATTTGCGGCACCCGAATGGATACTTTCGGGATCCGCTTGCAGAATCTCGGCTCAGAGATGATTGCGTATAGCGAGCGCGGCAGCGGGAAATAGTCCGGGCGCGTCCAGCTGCCGAATAAATTGAAATCAGCTAGTTTGTAGCTTTGATCATCGCTTCGATATCGACGAATTTTTCTCGTGGAGCGCCTTCTCGGGCAGCGGCTTCTTCGGCCTCTTCGATCTTCTTCCAATCCTGGAAGGTCACGATATCGAGACCCTTTGCAGCAGCAAAATCGTTGAACCCGGCGCGCCCCTTTTTGCCGATGCGGCCGAGAACACCGCTCTCTATATCCTCTGCAATATGGGCGGCGATACCCGCGCCGTCAGGCTTGTTGGTCCCTATGGTGCCAGAGGGGCCGCGCCTTGCCCAGCCGACGCAATACAGGCCGGGCAATATCCGGCCGTCATCATTGGCGAAGCGACCGGCACGCTCGTCAAAGGGGATGCCGGGAATGGGGGCGGTGCGATAGCCGATGCAGCTGACCACCAGGTCGGCCGGTAGCTGGCGCGTCTTGCCGGTGCCGACCGCACGCCCCTTTTCGAGCCGCGTCTGCTCAATCTCGATAGCCGAGACGCTGTCTTCGCCGAGCATGGCATTGGGCTGGCTGAAGAACGCAAATTCAATAGCCACAGGCTTTTCTGCACGGATGTGTTCGGGGGTTGCAGCGTATTCGCGCAGCAATGTGACCGATTTGCGAAGCCCCGGTTCGAGCAACGCATCCTCACCCTCCTCGGGCAGGTCTTCGCTGTCGACATGCGGCGCAGCACGTTCGAGATGGCCGAGCTCACCGAGCTCCTTTGGTGTCATCATGATCTGATGCGGCCCGCGCCGACCAAGGATAACAATCCGCTCGATATTGCTAGATTGCAGTGCATCCCACGCGTGGGTAACGATATCGCTGCCTTCGAGTTCTCGCGGTGTTTTGGCGAGCATGCGCGCGACATCCAGCGCGACATTCCCCATACCGATAACCACGGCGGTATTGCCCGAAAGATCGGGGTTCAGACCGGCAAATTCAGGGTGGCCGTTGTACCAGCCGACAAAGGCCGCGCTGCCAATGACATTTTCCAGATGCTCTCCGGGAAGGCCAAGGGCGCGATCGCTCGGCGCACCGGTCGCCAACACAACCGCATCATACAAATCTTGAAGCTCGGCAACCGAGATATCGCGGCCAACCGCCACATTGCCGACAAAGCGGACATTATCGGTCAGTGCTGTCTTTTCATATCGGCGTGATACGCCTTTGATCGATTGGTGATCTGGCGCGACACCGGTGCGGATCAACCCATAGGGTACCGGCAGCATGTCGAAAACATCGACATGGACTTCGTCTCCGAATGTCTTCTGCGCCGCTTCGGCTGTGTAATACCCCGCCGGTCCCGATCCGATTATCGCAATATGCCGCATGGTCGCTCCCACCCGCCAGGCCCATCCGCTTGGCAAGGGCCGAACCTTGACCAACATTAACCCTTTTTCGCCGGTCAGCAATGGACGGTGGACAGCTATACCCTGTTACGAACACGCAAGAAAATTTCGCCTGCGATTAACCGTTCCTCAAAAGGAAATTGGCATGGCAAAGGCTATGACACGTGCGAACCGCAATGGCGAGAAGGCCAGCGCACCGCCTCCCGCGCCCACGCGCGGGGGGAGGTCTGCTGCTGCAAGCCAGGTGGCCCACGAAGTTCCGCTGCCGCAAGCCGGTCGAGAGCGCCGCAAGGAAGCGCGACGAACCCCAAATGTGGATCGCGCGGTGAACGCGCCTTCGCTGGAGAAGATCACCAACAACCTCTTTCCGCGCAGATGGAATTACCTGATCGTTGGTATCGCGGCGACCATTGCCGTTTGTGGTATCTTCGCTGAAACGATGCCACGCATAAACACGTGGGGTATGCTGGGTCTGGCTCTGCTGCTGTCGATGCAGATACACCGGGTTTACGATAGCGTGAGCCCAAGAGGCAAAGCGGCACAGATCGGCGGATTGATTATTGCTGTCATGCTACCGCTGTTCATGCTGGGTCTGGGGATTGCAAATTGGGCCACTAATGGCGGGATTGGCTGGGACGTAGCCATTGCTGGCCTGCTGACCCTGAGCGGGATTGCCACAGCCTACATGCGCCGCCAACCGACGGCAATTTTCGCCGCGCAGTTCGCGATCTGGTCGGCGTCCGTGTTCGTCCATGCATCCTTTGTTGGCATGATCGGACTATTTATCGGATCCGTCGTTGCGATTCTGGTTAGCCGCGAACAATTGATCGAAGAACAGGAGGAGCGTGAGCGACGCGACGCGCAAGACCGCGTGCAGACCCGCGCCCGCGACATTCTGGCGGACTATGAGGAAACCGGTCAGGGTTGGTTTTGGGAAACCGACCGTCGCTCGCTGCTTACATATGTCTCGCCCCCCGTTGCCAAGGCTTTGCGACGCAACCCCGATCGTTTGATTGGGCAGCCGCTGACCTGCCTGTTCGACTTGCAATACACAGGTGATGAAGGTGAGCGCACGCTGATGTTCCACCTCTCGGCTCGCTCTGCCTTTGCGGAGTTGCCGGTGCGCGCCGCCATCAATAATGAAGAGCGCTGGTGGTCGGTTTCCGGCCGCCCGATTTTCGATCAGTTCGACAATTTCGTAGGGTTTCGTGGGTCCGGTACCGATCTTACCGAACGCAAGCGTAGCCAGGAACAGGCAACACGGCTTGCCCGCTATGACGCGCTGACCGGTCTCGCCAACCGGCTTCAGATGTCGCAGGCGCTGGAGAAGATCCTGACATCGCATTCCGAGGCGAATCGCAATTGCGCGATCCTGCTGCTTGACCTCGACCGGTTCAAACAGGTGAACGATACGATGGGTCATCCGGCAGGTGACGCTTTGCTCAAACAGGTGGCGCAACGCCTGGAGCACGCTGTAGGGAAAATGGGGCAAGTCGGTCGCCAGGGTGGTGACGAGTTCACGGTTATTGTGCCGAGTAAGGTGGCACCGGGCGAGCTTGCCGTGCTTGGACGCGATATTATTCATTCTTTGTCGCAGCCGTATTCGATTGATGGGCAGCGCGTGGTCATCGGCGCGTCAGTCGGCATTGCCATTGCCCCCGATCATGGGAAGAATTCCGATGAACTGATCCGCAATGCCGATTTGGCGCTGTATGCTGCGAAAGATGGCGGCCGTGGTCGCTATCACTTCTATGCTGAAGATCTTCATGCCGAAGCGGAAGCCAAGGCAAAGCTGGAAGAAGATTTGCGTGATGCCGTCACCAATGGCGAGCTGGAACTGCACTACCAGCCAGTTGTGGCAATGGCGACGAACAAGATTTCCGGATTCGAAGCGCTCTTGCGTTGGCAACACCCCGTCAAAGGATGGATTTCTCCCTCACGTTTTGTCGGGATCGCAGAAGATAGCGGGCTGATCCAGCAAATAGGCGAGTGGGCTTTGCGTCAAGCGTGCCGTGATTTGGCGCAATGGCCGGAGGGTGTCCGCGTTTCTGTAAACGTCTCGCCGGTGCAGTTCTCCAACCCGCAATTGCCCAGCATTGTTGCCAATGCGATTGCGTCAGCGGGTGTCTGCGCATCAAGGCTCGAGCTCGAAATCACCGAAAGCGTGTTCCTTGGCGATGACGAAGGAACTGATGCGATGTTTTCCAACCTCAAAGGTATCGGTGTCCGCCTTGCACTGGATGATTTCGGGACCGGCTATTCGTCGCTGGGCTATCTGAAGAAGGCACCATTCGACAAGATCAAGATCGATCAGAGCTTCGTGCGCGGGATGACTGAAAAAGGCAGCCGCAACGCGGCTATTATTTCGTCGATCACCAGTCTTGCCAAGTCGCTCGGGATGGACACTACTGCCGAGGGCGTGGAGACGCATGACGAGCTCGATTTGATCCGTGCCCACGGATGCAGTCACGTACAGGGTTTCATCTTTGACCGGGCGTTGACATTCGACATGGCTATGAGGCGCCTAGCGGGCGATCTGACCGCCGTTGCCAAGGGGCCGAAATGCTCGCGGGCAACACGTCAAAAAATGTTGCGCAAGGTGGTGCTTGAGCACAACGGGCATGTGTACAACGGCACGATTCGAAACCTGTCAGTAACCGGCGCGCTGATCGAGGGGCTCTGGAATGTGCCGGTGGGTACGGAATTTCAGTTGCAGATTGCGCAGGACTTCACGGCAGGCATACGAACGATTTGGTCGCTCGATGATCGCATGGGCGTGGAATTCGCCAATCCGCTCGAGAAAGACAATAACGGCAACATAAAGGCTCTGCGGGGGCCGGCACCCAAGCACCTTGAGCCGGAGGAGCTGAAAAAGGCCAGTTAGCTGCAATTCTGTCACACACAGAGTGGCTTAGCTCTTTGGTAAGCACATCTGTCTATCATGGAATGTTACGGAGCAGATCTCCGCAATGTTTCGCATAATGCTGCAAAGGAGCCGGAACACATGGGTGTTCGGGGCATGTTCAAGAATCTGGGTGGCCAGGGCACCGAACCAGTTCGTGTGCGCGATGCAGAAACAGCTGCACGCCGCGCGACCAGTATCGAAGCCAGGGACCGGCTGGAGATGTTTGATGCGCTGGAAGCCGCCGGCATTGCATGGTTCTGGGCGACCGACGAAAACGGCAACCTGATCTATCTTTCTCAATCTGCTATCCAGAGCCTCAACGGTGTTATGCAGGTGATTGGCAAACCATTGGGCAAGCTGGTCGAAACCGTTCGCGAGACAGAAAGCGAGGGCCGTACGCGCCCGCTGTCATTCCTGCTCAGCTCTCGCACGAGCTTTGTCGAGCAGCCGGTGCGCGTGATCACACCAGAAGGCGATAGGGCCAAATCTGAAGACAGGACATGGTGGGCGCTCACCGGCAAACCACAATATGACGCGAAAGAGAACTTTCTTGGCTATCGTGGAAGCGCCAAGGATATCACCTCCGTCTATCAGGCACAGCGCGACTCATCGCGCATGGCGGAATATGACTCGCTGACCGGGCTGGCCAACCGTCACCGGATGAATCGGCGCCTGACTGCGACGCTCAATGCTTACAAGGTGGAAAAACGAAGCTGCGCATTGTTGATGCTCGACCTCGACCGTTTCAAGCAGGTCAATGATACGCTGGGCCACCCCGCGGGTGACGAACTGCTGCGGCAGGTCTCTCAGCGGCTGGAACGGATTGTGCCAGACGGTTCCGAGATTGGTCGCCTTGGCGGTGATGAATTTCAGGTCATTATTCCAGACTTGGACGACCGCGGAGAGCTGGGCGAGCTTGCCAACCGGGTGATTTCCATGATCTCTCAGCCCTATTCCATCGAGGGCAGCCGGGCTATCATTGGCACGTCTATCGGTATCGCGATTGCTCCCTATGACGGGATTGAACCGGCCGAGCTCATCAAATCTACCGACCTTGCGCTTTATGCTGCAAAGGGCGGTGGGCGGGGCCAGTTCCGTTTCTATTCCAATGATCTGAAGGAAACGGCCGAAGATCGTCGCGAGATCGAAGAAGATCTTCGCGATGCCTTGGCGCGGCGAGAGCTGGAAATGCATTACCAACCAGCGGTCGACTCGAAGACGCACAAGGTGCACGGCTTTGAGGCCCTGATGCGTTGGGACCATCCGGTGCATGGTGCAATCAGTCCAAACACATTTATTCCGATTGCTGAAGACAGCAATCTGATCGATGAGATTGGCGCATGGGCCTTGCGCCAAGCCTGCGAAGATGCCGCGTCATGGCCTGGGGAACTGATCGTGTCGGTCAACGTCTCTGCCCAGCAATTCGTTAGCGACAATTTGCCTTCCGTGATCAAGAACGCATTGCAGGCTTCCGGGCTCGCGGCCGAGCGGCTGGAGCTGGAAATTACCGAAAGCGTGTTCATGGGGGACGTCGAAGCAACCGACGCGATGTTCAAGAAGCTAAAGAAAATCGGTGTGAAATTGGCACTTGATGATTTTGGCACCGGCTACTCGTCGCTCGCTTATCTTCGCCGTGCGCCCTTCGACAAGATCAAGATCGATCAGAGCTTCGTTCGCGGCTGTACGGAAGACGATACTTCAAACGCTGCTATCATCACGGCCATTGTCAGCCTGGCCCGGGCTATGAACATGGTGACGACAGCAGAGGGCGTCGAAGCTTTGGATGAGCTTGAGCTGATTGCCAAACTCGATGCCGATATGGTGCAGGGCTTTATCTTCTCGCGCGCCGTGCCTCAAGCGGACGTGATGTCCAAGTTGGAGATGGGCGAGCTGAACTACGAGCCTATTGGTCCTGCGAAAAGCCGCGCGGATCGCCGCACTCTCTACCGCCGAATCAGCGTTATCCATGAAAACCATCATTACACGGTGATGCTGCGGGACCTCTCACGCAGCGGCGCGCGGATAGAGGGCCTTGTGGACGTTCCGGTTGGAACCCAGCTCGTTCTCGATCTCGGCGAGGGCCAGTTGGTGGTCAGCACGGTGGTTCGGTCGCAGGATGCGACACAGGGCCTCTCATTCGAAACCGCACTGGTGAGCGACGGGGCAGGAGGGTTGTGCACACGTCACCGTGTTTCACCTTACATGCTTGCCACCGCCGGGATGCCGTTGCAGGCGCTTCCTCCGGGCAATTACAAGATGCCGGAACGGAAGATGGGATCGAGCAGCACGCCGCGTTTCATGCAGGTGGATGTGAGCGCGGGTTCGGCGCGGGCCGGATAATCGCTACCGCCTTTCAATCCTGCTGACAGGGGCTTCGCATCCCGCTAATGGGCGCAGCATGACTGACCTGTCCCTCATTCGCAACTTTAGCATTATTGCCCATATCGATCATGGCAAGTCGACGCTCGCCGACCGGCTGATCCAGGTTTGCGGCGGGTTGACCGAGCGCGAGATGTCCGAGCAAGTCCTTGATAATATGGACATTGAGCGTGAGCGCGGCATCACCATCAAGGCCCAGACCGTGCGCCTCAACTACACCGCGAAGGACGGCAAGACCTACGAGCTCAACCTCATGGACACGCCCGGCCATGTCGACTTCGCCTACGAGGTCTCGC
>CAYRBB010000055.1:0-15977 GCA_964422435.1 uncultured Sphingomonadaceae bacterium | reverse complement strand
TCAGGCTGAGAATGCCTTCCTGCATGCGCGCACCACCGGCTGCGGTCACGCAGATAAAGCCGCAGCGGTTATCGAGTGCCTTTTGTGCAGCGGCAATGAAAGCATCGCCCACGGCCATACCCATGCTGCCGCCCATGAAGGTGAAGTCCTGCACGCCGACGACGGCCAGCTTGCCTTCGATCGTGCCGAAGGCAGACGTGAACGCATCGGGATGCGGATTGGCCGCACGCGCCGCCTTCAGCCGGTCTGTGTAACGCTTCGAATCGCGGAATTTCAGCGGGTCTTCGGTGACTTCGGGTGCCGGGAGCAGTTCAAAACCTTCATCCAGCAAATGCGCAAGGCGCTCGTCGGCGCCGATGCGGCCATGATGCTCGCATTTCGGACAGACCGACATGTTGGCTTCATATTCTCTGGCGAAAATCATCTCGTGGCAACGCGGGCATTTCACCCAGAGATTGTCGGGCGTTTCGCGCTTGTTGATGAACGGCAGGCGTTCGCGGACTCGGGTTAGCCAGCTCATGGCTCAAATCTCCTTGTTGCCCGCGCCTATCGGGCAGAATGCACGGCCTTGGCAAGCCTTGCGGTGAAGTCTTGCAAGTGCTGCGGCGCGTCTGCCCCGTGCTTGCCGACCAGTTCGACAAGCGCCGATCCGACGACAACGCCGTCCGCCACCCTGGCAATCGCAGCGGCCTGTTCGGGCTCGCGCACGCCGAAGCCGACCGCGACGGGCAGGTTCGTATGCGATTTGATGCGGCTGACGTTTGCTTCGATCGAATCGATGGCGGCGGCCTGCTTGCCGGTGATGCCCGCAACACTGACATAGTAGAGGAAACCCTCGCACCCTTCGAGCACGGTCGGCAGACGCTTTGCGTCCGTAGTTGGCGTGGAAAGGCGGATCGGCGCGATGCCACGCCCGCGCAGCGCAGGGCCGAGATCTTCGTCCTCTTCAGGGGCGAGGTCGACGCAGATTACGCCATCAACGCCAGCCTTTTCGCAAGCATCGGCAAACCACTCCGGCCCGCGCCGGATCATCGGATTGGCATAGCCCATCAGCACCAGCGGTACCTCCGGATGGCGCTCGCGAAATTCGGTCGCGTGGCGCAGCACATCGGCAGTGGTCGTGCCATTGCCCAGTGAACGGATATTCGCCGCCTGGATCGCGGGGCCGTCCGCCATCGGATCGGTGAAGGGCATGCCCAGCTCAATCACATCCGCGCCACCCTCGACGAGCGCATCGAGATTGGCCGCTGTGTCGCCATCGCCAGCGGTGATGAAGGCGACGAGGGCGGGGTGGGGTTTGGCGAAGGCGGTGGTGAGGCGGGTCATCCGAAAACTCGCGAAATAGTGACTCCGATTATCAAGCCACCAATAAGATAAAGTGGGAATGTGATGAGATGCGGTCTTATGCCAATCCAAAACCCTGTGCGAAATTCAGGATCATGCCATTCGCGCCTGACTTCTTTGAGGTCCTCCCAAAGACTAGGTTCTTTCATTTCGCAGACCTTCGGAAATTCTGGAACTCTTCGTCGCCCCGGCCCCCGAGCCGGGGCAAGGCTTCCTTTTGCGCTGCGCCGAAGGAAGCTGGACCCCGGATCAAGTCCGGGGTGACGGAGTGTGTGGAAACAGAGGTCAAATCTCCACTCCCAGCGCCTCGGCGACAGTGAAGATGTCTTTGTCCCCGCGGCCGCACAAATTCATCAGGATCGCCTGATCTTTGCCCATTTGCGGGGCGCGTTTGGCTACGGCGGCTATGGCGTGGCTCGGCTCCAGCGCGGGGATGATGCCTTCGGTGCGGCAGAGCAGCTGGAAGGCCTCCAGCGCTTCCTCATCCGTGGAGGAGGTGTATTCGACGCGGCCTGTCTCTTTCAGCCAGGCGTGTTCAGGCCCGATGCCCGGATAGTCGAGCCCAGCGCTGATCGAGTGACCTTCGGTGATCTGGCCGTCCTCGTCCTGCAGCAGGTAAGTCTTGTTGCCGTGGAGCACGCCGGGGAAGCCTCCGGCGAGGCTCGCCGCATGTTCGTCTCCATCGAGACCCTTGCCTGCCGCCTCGACGCCCAGCAGCTTCACTTCAGGATCGTCGAGGAAGGGGTGAAACAGGCCGATGGCGTTCGATCCGCCGCCGATGCAGGCGACCGCCAAGTCGGGCAGCTTACCCGTGCGATCGAGCATCTGCTGGCGCGCCTCGCGCCCGATCACGCTCTGGAAATCGCGGACAAGCTCAGGGTACGGATGCGGGCCAGCGGCGGTGCCGATGATGTAGAACGTGTCGTGCACATTGGCGACCCAGTCGCGCAGCGCCTCATTCATGGCATCCTTCAGCGTGCCGCGCCCGGCGGTGACGGGCATGATTTCCGCGCCCAATAGCTTCATGCGGAACACGTTGGGCGATTGCCGCCGCACATCCTCTGCGCCCATATAGACGACGCAGGGCAGGCCGAAGCGCGCGCAGACGGTCGCGGTCGCCACGCCGTGCTGGCCAGCGCCGGTTTCCGCGATAATCCGCGTCTTGCCCATGCGCATGGCGAGCAGGATCTGTCCGATGCAATTGTTGATCTTGTGCGCGCCAGTGTGGTTCAGCTCGTCCCGCTTGAACCAGATCTGCGCGCCACCAAGCTCCTCGGTCAGGCGCGGGGCGAAATAGAGCGGGCTGGGGCGGCCGACATAGTGTTCGAGCAGATCGTCGAACTGCTCCTTGAACGCGGGGTCCGCCTGCGCCTTGCGATACTCTTTCTCCAGATCGAGGATCAGCGGCATCAGCGTTTCGGCGACATAGCGCCCGCCGAACTGGCCGAAATGCCCGCGATCATCGGGCTGGTTGCGGAAGGAGTTTGGCGTGTTCTCGGTCATGCGGCGGCCCTAGCCGCGAGTGCCGCTTCGCAGAAAGCCCGGATTTTGGCGGTATCCTTCACACCGGGCGCGCTTTCGAGGCCGGAGGATGCATCGACCAGCTCCGCCCCGGTGTAGCGGATGGCATCGGCAACGTTGTTCGCATTCAGGCCGCCAGCGAGGCCCCAGGGCATGAGGTGGCGGAAATTCATCAGCAGCCGCCAGTCGAGCGTCAGCCCGTTGCCGCCCGGCAGCGCTCCGGGTGCGGCATCGTAGATCAGCCGGTGCGCCGCATCCTTGAACTTGGGCGTATTCTCCAGCGAGGTGCGGCTTTTGACGCCGATGGCTTTCCACACTTCGAGGTTGGACTTGCTCTTGATAAGACCCAGCCATTCGGGCGTCTCGCTGCCATGCATCTGGATGACATCCGGCTGGATTTCCTGCAACGCCTCCGCCATGGGCTTCGGTTCCATATTCACCGTCAGCAGCACGACCTTGATGCCCTTCGGAGCACGGGCGCGCAGCTTGGCGGCATCGGCAATGGAAACATGGCGCGGGCTCTTCTCGAAATGGACAAGCCCCACATGGGTAGCCCCGGCATCCACGGCGGCGTCGATCGTTTCGGGCGTGGAAAGCCCGCAGATTTTGATAAGTGTCTTGGACATAGGTTGTGCCTGTTAGGAGATTCGACAGAGCAGGGGAAGTGGGGCATTCGTGCCATTGTTGGTGGTTTTGGAGGGAATATGCGCATTTTGCTGGCGATGTTCGGGGTACTCGGACTGGTGGCGTGCAATCCGGTCGAGGTGATGGGCGATTCCGATGCCGCAATCGAGCAGTTCCACGAACACTGGAACGGCGGCAATTTTGACGCCATGTGGCGCGCCACGCACCCCGATTTCCGCACGGGGCTGACGAAAGACCAGTTCGATAAACTGATGGGCGATTTCGGCGAAGTTCTCGGCGCAGTCGAAAGCAGCGAGCGAGAAAGCTTCAACATCAACACCCAAAACGGTGTCACCACGACGACGATCGTGATGCGTACCCGGTTCTCCAATGGAGAGGGGATCGAGCAATTCTACCTGCGTGACAGCGGAGAAGCGCAGAAGATCATCTACTACTACGTCGAAAGCCCGCTGCTAAACGACTACGCCGCGCCGGAGGGTGCGGACGAGTATCGCGCTGACGATGCGAAGCCGATTGAAGACCCGGCCTCGTAACGCTTAAAGCGGTGAGAGTTCGAAGAGGATACCGACGCTGACGGTGACTTGCAGCTCACCTGGTGCCGATGGCGGTGGCGGCGCGTACGAGTCGTAAGCCATCGCTTGCGCAAATCCGAATTCTGCTCGGTTAGCCGAACTCAAGCCGTTTACTTGCCCTTGCTCGATCATCATGATGCGGAGCACGCGCAGGCCGGCAGCGGCGGCATATTCTTCTGCTTCGCGCTGCGCATCGGCTATCGCTAGATTGCGCGCTTCGCGTTCTACAGCTTCGCTTTCCTCGAGAATGAAGTTGGGGCCGGTCACCGTGTTCGCACCAGCCGACACCAGTGAGTCGACCAGCGATCCGTATTCCGCGAGGTCGCGCTGGCGGATGGAGATCATGTTCCTGGCGCGGTACCCCACGATACGTGGTTGTTCGCTCTCCTGCTCGTCAAGCATTGCCTCTTGGATCATCGCTTCGGCGTCAGCAACTAGATCATCGGCCATTACTTCCGCTTCGAAGGTCTCAATCCTGACCGGGACGCGACGCCGTGCATAATTTCCCCGCTCGTCACTCATGACAGGACTCAACGAAATCCGGCTGGTCTGAATATCGCGCGGTGCGATCCCGGCACTTCGAAGTGCAGTCATGACTTGTTGAGTTATCCGCGAATTCTCGGCCAGCGCCTCACGTGCGGTCGCTCCGGTCGTTTCGACACCTGCATTAAACATCGCAACATCGGGGCTGACCGGGATTGTACCACGGCCTGTGATGTTGAGGATGGCGTTGCCATCATCCGCCGGGTCCATCGCGAAGGCTCCCAACCCGCGCATGGATTGTGCCTGAGCCGGAGCATTCAATGCAACGACGCCCAACGCAGCAAGTGCCATGACCAGTAGCTTCTTCATTACAACGTCCCCTCAATTGCCCGCGCCGCAGCCAGTGGATCGTCCGCGCGGCTGATCGGGCGGCCTATGACCAGGCAGCTTGCGCCGTCGTCGCGCGCCTGGCGGGGGGTTACGACGCGCTTCTGGTCGCCGGTGGCCTTGCCGCCAGGGCGCAGGCCGGGGACGACGAAGAAGCCGTTCTTCCACTGCTTGTGAACAGCCTTCACCTCGTGGCCCGAGCAGACAATTCCGTCGAGCCCGCTCGCTTCGGCCAGTTCGGCAAGGCGCATCACCTGATCGTGCGCATTGCCGGAAACCCCGGTGTTCTTGAGCGCCGTGTCATCGAGGCTGGTCAGCACGGTCACGGCGACAACCTTGCAGTCTTCTCCGGCCGCCGCCTTGGCGTCTTCCATCATCGCGCGCCCGCCGCTGGCGTGGATCGTGACGATACTCGGTTGGAGCACGTGGATTGACTGCATGGCTCCGGCAACGGTGTTGGGAATGTCATGCAATTTCAGGTCGAGGAACACGGGCAGGCCGAGATGCGAAATCTCGTGCACGCCGTGGTGACCGTGGGCGCAGAAGAATTCGAGCCCCAACTTCACCCCGCCGATATGGCCTTTGACCTTTTCGCACAGGGCCTTTGCGGCATCGAGCTGCGGAAGGTCGAGCGCGAGGTAGACGGGATTGCTCATGCCTTCGTGTTGTCCCCGGAATCATCGGGAGGAGACAACTCGCTATCGGGCTCTTCAGCCGCGGGCGCGGGAGCAGGCTCAGGGGTCGGTGCAGGTGCCGGTTCAGGCGTCGGCGCAGGCTCTTCTTCCTGCGGCGCTGCAACGGGAGTGGCTGCAGCCGTGCGGGCAGCACTTTCCAGGCTCGCGATCTTGCGCTTCATTTGCCACTTGCTGCCGCGATAATACAGCCACATCGGCAGGAAGCCGATCATGAATGCCACGATCACGATTGCCGGAATCTTCGTGTCGACCACGATATCGTCCCAGATACGCACGGTGACGGTGGGATCCCAATTGGCAATCGAGAAGAGCAGCAGGCCGACGAGAAGCAGAACCCAGATCACGGTGCGGACGATTTGCATTCGGTCTTCCTCAAATCCATGTGTTTGGCGGGATGCTAGGCGAGGCGGAGGAAAGATGAAAGCCCTCTCCCCTTGCGGAAGAGGGTTGGGAGAGGGGGCGCGAGCGCAAGCTTGCACCAGGGCCCTTATCAACTTCGACTAGGCCACGCTGTGCAGGACCAGGTCTTCGCATCTCTCCCGACATGGGAGAGAATTGGGATTAATTCCCAAACACCCTGTCGAAAATCGTGTCGACATGCTTGAAGTGATAATCGAGGTTGAACTTGTCCTCGAGCTCTTCCTCGCTCATCGCCGCTGCGACTTCCTCGTCTGCCTTGAGCAGGTCGAGTAGGGACACCTGCCCGCCCGATTCCCACACCTTCATCGCGTTGCGCTGCACCAGCCGATAGGCGTTGTCACGGGTGATCCCGGCTTGCGTGAGCGCCAGCAGCACGCGCTGCGAGTGGACGAGGCCACCCATCTTGTCGAGGTTCTTCTGCATGTGGTCCGGGTAGACAAGCAGCTTGTCGACCACGCCGGTAAGGCGGGCAAGCGCGAAGTCGAGCGTGATGGTCGCATCCGGTCCGATGAAGCGTTCGACCGAGCTGTGCGAGATATCCCGCTCGTGCCACAGTGCGACGTTCTCCATCGCCGGGATGGCGTAACTGCGGATCATGCGCGCCTGCCCCGTCAGGTTCTCGGTCAGGATCGGGTTGCGCTTGTGCGGCATGGCGCTGGAACCCTTCTGGCCGGGGGAGAAATACTCCTCTGCTTCAAGCACTTCGGTGCGCTGCAGGTGGCGAATCTCTACTGCGAGCCGCTCTATACTGGATGCAATCACCGCAAGCGTTGCGAAATAGGCGGCATGGCGATCACGCGGGATGACCTGCGTGCTGACCGGCTCGACCGTCAGGCCCAATTGCTCGGCAACATATTCCTCAACGCTCGGATCGATATTGGCGAAAGTGCCCACCGCTCCGGAAATGGCACAGGTGGCGATCTCTGCGCGCGCGGCGACTAGGCGATCACGGCAGCGGTCGAACTCGGCATAGGCCTGCGCCAGCTTGAGGCCGAAGGTTGTCGGCTCGGCGTGGATACCGTGGCTGCGACCGATGGTGGCGGTGTACTTGTGCTCCTGCGCGCGGCGCTCGATCGCGGCGAGGAGGGCATCCATGTCCTCCAGCAGCAAATCGGTTGCGCGGACGAGCTGAACCGCCAGCGTCGTATCAAGGACGTCAGAGCTGGTCATGCCTTGGTGCATGAAGCGCGCTTCCGGCCCGACCTGCTCGGCCACCCAGTCAAGGAACGCGATCACGTCATGCTTGAGCACGGCTTCCTTCGCATCGATCGCGGCAACATCGATGCCGGGATTGGTCTTCCACCAGTCCCACAGCGCCTTGGCGCCGCTTTCGGGCACGACGCCCAACTCGGCGAGCTTCTGCGTCGCATGCGCTTCGATCAGGAACCAGATTTCGTATTTCGTTTCCGGCTCCCAGATCGCGGTCATTTGCGGGCGGGCATAACGGGGGACCATGGACAACTCCGGCACTGTTTGGATCGTGTTGCCGCGCGGCTAGGTTAGGTGCGCGGGAATGGCAAGTCGCGCAGCGTTAATTGCAGGGATTGCCATTGTGGACATAGCCCTGTCATAAAGCTGTGACAGTCGCATAAGCGTCTGAGACAGGGGAACTTTGAATGCGTAAACCGTTGGCGACATTGTCGCTTCTGGCCGTCCTAATGAGCAGTACCGCGCAGGCGGGTGAAGATCCGCTCTATGCCGAGACACCCGCCTGGGTTGATGAGGCGGAACTGCAAAGCTTGCTGGAAGACGAGGGTGCCCCGGCAGAATTGTTGCGAGACTGGCAATACCGCATTGAAGATGGCGTTGTGGTCGCCTATCACGATGCTGCCATCCGGATCGACAATCCGCAGGCGCTGATGGCGCAGAATACGCAAACGCTCACTTGGCTGCCCGACAAGGGTGACCTCACTGTCCACCGCTTCGAAATACACCGGGACGGCGAGGTGATCGACCTTGTCGCGCAGGGTGTCACTTTCGATGTGCTGCGCCGTGAGCGCGGGCTGGAGCAGCGTCTGCTTGATGGCCAGCTGACCGCCAGCGTGTCGGTTCCCGGTCTTCGCGAAGGCGATGTGCTGCGTATCGCGCACTCGGTCTCGACCGACGATCAGGCACTCGGTGACGAGGTGCAGGCAACGCAATTCCTGCGCAGCGAGCCATGGCAGGTCGGTTTTTCCCGCGCGGTTGTCAGTTGGCCGGCCGAGGAGGAAATGTTCTGGCGGGCCGAAGATCGTGTCGAGCTTTCCGAACCGGTCGAACAGGGGGGGTTTTATTACCTGACCGTCGAGCTGCCGTTGGCAGAGCCCGACCAGATGCCCTCCGATGCACCGTACCGCTTCCGTCGTCCGCCCGTGCTTCGTGTTGGCAGCTTCGATAGCTGGAACGAACTGAGCCGCGTGATGCTGCCGCATTTCGAGGAAGCTGCACAGTTGGCGGAGGATTCGCCGATCCGTGACCGTGCTGCGGAAATCATGGCCGAGACAAGCGATCCGCGTGCCCGCACCGCCATGGCTGTGCGTCTGGTGCAGGACGAGATCAGCTATCTTCTGAACGGTCTAGATGGCGGGAATTACCTGCCGCAAAGCGCCGACGAGACATGGGATATCCGCTACGGTGACTGCAAGGCCAAGTCGGTCCTGCTGCTTTCGCTGCTGCGCGAAATGGGGATCACGTCCGAAGTCGTGCTGGTCAGCTCGCGCGCCGGTGATGCCGTGCCCGAATTGTTACCGCTTCCCGCGGCCTTCGACCACATGATCGTCCGCGCCGAAATCGACGGTGTCGAATACTGGCTCGACGGCACGACCACGGCAACGCGCCTGGCCAACCTCGCGGACGTACCGCCCTTTTACTACGCGCTGCCGCTGCGTGAAGGTGGTTCGGGCCTCGTGCCCATGACCCAGCGCGATCTTGCCGCCCCGCAATTGACCATGACCATGACGATCGATCACTCGGCCGGGGTCGATTTCCCGCCGCTGTTTGCGATCGACATCCAGGCGACCGGCCCGGCGGCTGCAGGTTTGGAAGCCATGGTCGATGCCAATGATCCTCAGATACTTCGCCAGCTTGCAGCGTCGTTTGGCGGTTCTGCTTCCGCCGAGGTCAGCGATCTGTGGATCGATTACGATTCCGAATTGGCGCTCGCCACGATCCGGGTGGAAGGCATCGGTGAGACCGGCTTCTATTGGGAGGACGGCCGTTTGCGCTGGGAAGATGAAAGTTCGCTTGGCGACTTCGAGTTCAACCCTGATCGAGCCCGGCCCGAATGGCGCGACATTCCTGTCGCAACAGCGGGTCCCGGACGCGTGAGAACCAGTATGGTGACCACGCTGCCGCAGGATGGTGCAGGCTTCGAGGTCGAGAACGCCGGAACCAGAGAATACAGTGTCGCCAATATCCGCAACGTGGAAAACATCGCCATCGAAGGCGACACGTTGCGCGTCGAAAGCGAGATTTTCGCCACGCTGGGCGAAATTCCCGCACGCGAGCTACCCGCCATGAAACGCGAGGCGCGCCGTCTTGCGGGGCAAGTTCCCGAAATCTCGGCGCCCGAAAATGTGACCTGGCGGTGGGATTTGACGGAGGAAGAACGGCAACAACGGGCCGCACCGATCCTCGACGCATACAACGATGCAATAGTGCTGGCGGACGAGGATGACTATTCGGTACAGACGGCGCGGGCGCTCTTCATGATGAGTGTTTTCGATTATCACGGTGCGCTCGTCGATTTCGACATGCTTGCCGAAGAGCAACCCTCGGTCTGGGTCTACCGCCAGCGTTCGTTGCTGCACCGCCGCCTCGGCAATATAGATCAGGCGATCGCCGATATGCGCGCGGCCTATGATCTCGATCCCAATGCCAATAATACGCGCGGCCTGGCAGACTTGCTGTCCTATGCCGGAGAGACCGATGAAGCGATCGAGCTGCTCGATTACCTTCCGGTAAGTGAGGACGAAAGGCCTTATCACGATGACGATATCGGCACGGCCATGGCGCTGGCCGGAGACGTTGTCGGCGGCCATGCGATTATCGACCAGATGATTACCGATTTCCCGCAGAATTCGAGCGCGCTCAACGGCGACTGCTGGTTCCGCGGGCTGTTTGCCTTTGCGCTGGAAACGGCGCTGGACCGCTGCACACAGGCGGTGGAGCGGGCGGCGAATCCGTCCAATGCCATCGACAGCCGCGCCCTGATCCACTTCCGCCTCGGCCAGTATGGGCAGGCGCTTGCCGATCTCGATCAGGCACTGGCGATGGAACCGGGCCAGGCTGCTTCGCATTATCTGCGCGGCGTCGTCCGCCTGCATGCAGGTGACGAAGGCGGGCAGGAGGATATCGCCACCGGCTTGCTGATCGCTCCCGAACTGGAAGCTATCTACAGCCGCCACGGGATTGCGCCGCCGGAGTGATGATGCTGCAAAGGGTGGGGGCTAGATAACCCCCTTCGCCCGTAAACTCACATGCCCTTCGCGGCCCACGATCACGTGGTCGTGGACGGTAATGCCGACGTGTCTGCCTGCCTCGGCAATCGCTTTCGTGATCTGGATGTCGGCGCGGCTGGGTTCCGGATTGCCGCTGGGATGGTTGTGTACAAGGATCAGTGCACTGGCACCGCAATCGAGGCCGCGCTTGATAACCTCGCGCGGGTGGATTGCGGCTTCGTCGACCGTGCCATCGCCCACGAGGTGATCCAGAAGCAAGCGGTTCTTGGTGTTGAGGTAGAGCACGCGCACGCGCTCGACATTGAGATGCGCCATGTCGATGGCGAGGTAGTCGAGCAGAGCCTGCCAACTGCCGAGCACGGGCTTGTTGGCCACTTGGCTGCGCGCCATGCGCCGCGCAACGAGCGCGGCGATCTTGATCTGGCCAACACTCGCATCGGAGACGCCTTTTACCTGCTTCAGCGCGTCGGCCTCTGCGTTGAGCACGCCTGCCAGCGAGCCGAAGCGGTCGAGCAGGGCCTTGGCTTGCGGTTTGGTGTCGCCGCGCGCCAGCGCCCCGAACAGTAAATATTCGAGCACCTCGTAATCGGCCAGCGCCTCCGCCCCTCCGTCCAGCAGGCGTTTGCGCAATCGCGCACGATGGCCCGCCGCTCCCGGTGGCGCGCTTTTCGACGGATTTTCGGCACCTTGCGCCATATTGGCGGAACCCCCATTGCATCACTGCATTGCCTTTGCTGCGCATGTCGCGCAAGGGTCTCAATGCAATGGCGGACGATGCCACTTCTGGTGAGAACGGGAAAGATCCCGGCGCAGCGGCGGAAGGCGGCGTCCGCTGGATCCGCTACTGCATTCGGTTGTTTGCGCTATTGATCTTGCTGGCGATTGCCGGAACCTGGCTTCAGCGGGAAAGCATCGCTGACAGCCTGATTTCCGATTACTTCACCGAAAGCGGGATCGAGGCGAGCTACGATATCGAGCAAATTGGGCCTACGCGGCAGGTACTGAGCGGGCTGGTTATCGGCGATCCCGAAAACCCCGACCTCACCATCGAACGGCTCGAGTTGAACCTCGCCCCCCGCTGGGGCCTGCCCGATATTGCCGATCTGCGCATCGTAAGGCCACGGCTTTACGGCACCTATCGTGATGGCGCGCTGAGCTTCGGCGCGCTCGATCCGCTGATCTTCACGGAGGAAGAAGCGCAGGGCGAATTCCCCAATATGGAGCTGTTTATCGAGGATGGTCGCGGCCTTCTCGATGCGGATTTTGGAAGGGTTGGTTTTCGTGTGGATGGCGGCGGGCACTTGCGGGGCGGCTTTAATGCTGAATTCGCTGCGGTGGGAGAGGGCCTGAACTTCGGCGGTTGCATGCTCGATGCCCCATCAATGTACGGCAACGCGTCCATCGATGCCGAACGACCGCATTTTGTCGGGCCGCTGCGCGTTGGCGCGCTGGAATGCGCCGACACAGCCCTGACCCTGCGCGATGCTGCAGTGGAAATCGACGTGTTCACCCATCGCAATTTCGTTGATTTCGAAGGCGAGTATAGCGCACGGATTGGCAGCGCCGCCCTTGCCGAAATGCAATCGGGTGCGATTGGCGGTCAGGGTCGCTTCACCTGGCGTGATGGCGAGCTGGATGCGCTTTACGATTTGGCGTTGGAGGAATTGCAGACAGGATCGCTGCATGCCGGTATGCTTTCTGCGGAGGGCCGGGTGCGGACGGCGGAGCAGTTTGCGCGGATAGATGTCGAGAGCGAAGTTTCCGGGGAGCGACTGTCGCTTGGCGACGACGTGGACGCGCAATTGGCACAGCTTGCTTCGGCGACCGAGGGCACGTTGGCAGCGCCATTGCTCGATCGGCTGCAGCGCAACCTGGCGCGGGAATTGTCGGGAAGCGATCTCGTCGCCCGGATCGATGCGCGGCGCATGGGCAAATTGATGAACCTTGTCGTGCCGGAAGCACGTCTACGCGGCTCCAGCGGCGCGAGTGTTCTGGCGCTGTCGCGAGCAACAGTGAGCCTGGGCGAAGGCGGGTTGCCGATCTTCTCCGGCAATGTGCTGACAGGTGGCGCGGGATTGCCGCAAATCTCGGGACGGATGGAGCAGGCACGCAATGGTGCCCTCGAATTTCGTATGGCCATGCGCGAATATGCTGCGGGCAAAGCAAGGCTCGCCATACCGCGTATGGTGATCTTGCAAGGTCGCGATGGCCATCTTGCACTGGATGGCGAAGCACTTGCGAGTGGACCTCTGCCGGGCGGATTTGCCGAGAATTTGCACCTTCCGATCGATGGGACGGTCGGCAGTGATGGTGCATTGGCATTGTGGAATGGATGCCGCGATGTCCGTTTCGAGAGGCTGGCCTTTTCCAAACTGATGCTGGGCCGCCAGTCGCTCACCGTGTGCTCCGCAGGCGGCCAGCCCATTCTGCGCCATGACGAAGGCGGTCTGCGCTTTGCAGCAGGAGCCGATGCGCTCAATCTGGGTGGAGAGCTCGCGGGAACGCCGTTGCGAGTCCGGAGTGGCCCCGTTGGGATTGCCTATCCCGGCACGATGGCGGCACGCGATCTTGATATCGCGCTCGGACCCGCGGAAACGGCGCAGCGTTTTCTCGTCACCGATCTGCGCGCGGACCTTTCCGGTGAAAATATCGGGGGTGATTTCAGCGGTGCGGATGTGTTTCTCGCCTCAGTGCCGCTTGACGTGCTCGGAGCGAGCGGGGATTGGCGATATGTCGGCGAACGTTTCGTGCTCGACAATGCGCGATTTACGCTTGAGGATCGTGAAGAGTCAGACCGTTTCCAGCCGCTCTATGCGAGTGGGGCGAACCTGGTATTGGTGGACAACCGCATCACAGCAGACGCTTTGCTCCGGCATCCGGGCAGCAACAGCGTTGTATCCGAAGTCACCATTACCCACGATCTCGCCACGACCACCGGCAATGCGCTGCTCAACGTGCCCGGGATCACTTTTGGGGAGCAACTTCAGGCGACCGATCTCACACCGCTTGCGCTGGGCGTTGTCGCCAACATGGCAGGCACGCTCACAGGTGAAGGGCGGATCAGTTGGACGCCCGATGCCGTCACCAGCGCGGGCGAATTTTCCACCGAATCGCTCGATGTTGCCGCGCCGTTCGGACTGGTTCAGGGCGCTAGCGGTACTGTGGTATTCACCGACTTGCTCGGCCGCACGACCGCGCCGGACCAGCGCATTGCATTGGCCGCGATCAATCCGGGGATCGAGGTCTATGACGGGGAAGTCGGCTTCCAGTTGATCAACGGGGAGACCATCGCGGTGACCGGCGGAAGCTGGCCGTTTATGGGCGGCACGCTGCGCATGCGCCCCGTCGATATCAATATCGGTGTAGAGGAGTTCCGCGCCTATACGATGGATATCGAGGGGCTGGAGGCGGCGCGCTTTATCGAGCGTATGGAGATGGGCAATCTGGCGGCCACTGGCGTGTTTGATGGGACTATCCCGATAGTCTTCGATCCCGATGGTAACGGCCAATTGGTCGGTGGGCAGCTCGTTTCTCGACCGCCCGGCGGGAATCTCTCCTACATTGGCGAGCTGACGTATGAAGACATGGGCTTCTTCGCCAATTACGCATTCCAGACGCTGCGTGATCTCCAATATGACCGGATGGAATTGGACATGAACGGCCCCCTGACGGGTGAACTGGTAACGCAGGTTCGTTTTGAAGGGATACGTCAGGGGCCGACAGCAGATCGCAATTTGGTCAGTCGCGCGATTGCCGGCCTTCCTATTGAACTGAGGATCAACATCCGCGCACCTTTTTTCAAGCTGATGACCTCGATTCGAGCGCTGTATGACCCCGCCAGCATCCGCGATCCGCGCGATCTCGGCCTCATTCGCAGTGATGGAACTCGTGCGCGCAATGCAGTGGATCAGGATACGGTGGATGCCCTGAACGAGGCTGCCGCCGACGATGCCGCGCGTGAATTGCGCCGATCGTTGGCACCGCCTGATGACAGGCGACGTGAACAGGAACCCGACGACACCATTCAGCCCCCCGAAAGCGAGGCCATGCGATGAACCATGTGAAATTGACGACCTGCGCCCGGCATGCGCATACTCTGCGGATGATTGGGGCGAAAAGAAAGCTGGGACTGGTGGCGATGGCCGGCGCGATGGCGCTTGGCGGATGTATCAATCTGGAAGCACCCGATGAGCCGATCGTAATCGAGCTAAACATCAATATCACGCAGGAAGTCATATACCGTTTGGCAGACGACGCCGAGAATACGATTGACGAGAATGCCGATATTTTCTGATCGGCCCTTTGGAGTTGGAAAAATGACGATGCGCAAGACCATTCTGACAGCGACCGGTGCCCTTGTGGCGCTGGGGCTGGTCGCTGCCGCTCCTGCTGCGGCCCAGCGCGATCCGGCGTATGCTGCCGCGCGTGCGAACCAGCAGGTGGGCGAGAAAATGGACGGCTATCTCGGCATCGTTGGCGCCTCCAATCCGACGCTGCAGGCGATGGTGGACGACATCAACATCCGCCGCCGCGCGGTCTACGCCGAGCGTGCTCAGGCTGAAAATGCGACGCTGGAAGAATACGCCTTCACTGCGGGCTGCCTGGCTATTGCCCGCACCTCGCCTGGCGAGATGTACCAGGCCCCCGACGGCACGTGGCAGCAGCGCGGCCAAGGTGCCCCGATGCGCGATCCACGTTGCCCGTAACAAGGGTTGAATCTGTTAAGACTGACGCGTAGCCCGCGGGTGATTCCCAATTCATCCGAAGGTATTTCCCATGCGCAAGTCGCTACTTACGATTCCTGTCATCGGCCTCGTTACACTCGGCGTCGCGGCCTGCAGCCCAAACACAGCGCCCGAGCTCACTGAAGAGCAGATCGCCGTTTGCGAAGGGCTGCAGGAAGACCTCGTCAAACTGCAGAAGCGCGCCTCGGGTGAGCTGGGTGAAGCTGTCATGCTCAACCAGATGCGGGCACAGGGTGCGCTGGACAACCCGAACATCGATCCCACAGCGCTCGCGCAATTCTCTGTCGTTCATTACGAAGCGCGGCTCTCCAACATGCTGGCCCTGCTTCAAGGCAATGGCTGCGAGATGCCGACCGAACCGGTAGACGGTCGACTTTATTCGCAGGCAGCGGGTGCATGCCTCCAGGCGCGTGCCAGCGGGCAAGGCGATGTTGCAACGCTTTGCGAGCAAGACAATTGGGAGCCCAACGAAGAGGTTGCTGAAGAGACGTCGCAGACTGCTGACGACACAGCTGCCGAGGCCGAGTGAAGATCGCTTGCAACGACAGTAAAATTATTCTCCGACAACACCCTTTTCCACCTTTGGACGTGTTGACTCGCCAACACCCCCCTTCTAAGGGGGCGGCGCCCTTGGCGGGCATGTCATGGCCCGTGCCAAATTCCCTTTTTTGAGGAGCAGGCATGAGCGACGACAAGCCCGGTCGGGAACCCATCGGTGAGGATGCG
>CAYRBB010000054.1:0-16349 GCA_964422435.1 uncultured Sphingomonadaceae bacterium | reverse complement strand
TAGTGACGACGCAGCTTCATCTCGCGATAGACACCTTCACGCTGCAGCTTCTTCTTGAGCGCGCGCAGGGCCTGCTCGACATTGTTATCGCGGACGATGATCTGCATAAAATCTTGCCACCTTATCTACTTCAAAATCGGTGAGAGCCCGCGGATTAGGCGCGGGAAGCACCGTTAATTTATCAACGAAAAACGCGCCGAATCCGTTCCGGATCGGCTTTACGGGCGCGTAAATATGCGAATCAGGCTGAAAAGGCAAGGGAGTCTGAGTGTCTTTTTGGCTGCACCGCTTGCCTTTTGGGTTCCGGTTCCCGTGTGCAACGGCTAAGAGGCGCGCATGTCCCAGACAACCTCCCCCCTAGTGGCATCGCTTTCCGTCGCAATCGGCGGCGGTATCGGCTCGCTCGCGCGATACCAGCTCGGTCGGTTTATGACCAAGTGGATGGGCGCTGACGTTATCCAGGTTTTCCCCTTCGCGACGCTTGCGGTAAACACCGTCGGCAGCCTGTTCATGGGTATCCTGGCCGGTTGGCTCTATCGCGCAGCACCCGAAAATGCAGAGAATCTGCGCCTATTCATAGGCGTAGGCCTTCTTGGGGGCTTCACTACATTCAGCGCCTTTAGTCTTGAGCTGTCTTATCTCATCGAGCGCGGCCAGCTCGGCATGGCAGCGATCTACCTGATGATGAGCATCGGGCTCGGCGTTTCGGGCTTCATCTTCGGCCTGATGATCACACGGCTGTTTACATGAGCAAGAGCGATCCAAACGAAGTGCGCCAGTTCACGGTGGACGGTGATGACGAAGGCGTGCGGCTGGACCGCTGGTTCAAGCGCCATCTGCCGCAGGTCGGTTTCGGCACGGTCAGCCGCTGGGCGCGCACGGGCCAGCTGCGCGTCGACGGCAAACGCGCGAAGGTGGAAGACCGACTGAGCGAGGGGCAGGTGCTGCGCGTCCCGCCGGGTGGCGACGATGGCGCGCGCACCAAGCGCAAGGTCCGCCCGCTGACCGAAGCGGAAATCGACGAAGCCGAAGCCATGCTGATCAAGCGGACCAAGGCAGCGCTGGTCCTGAACAAGCCACCGGGTCTCGCAACGCAAGGCGGCACCAAAACCAACAAGCATGTCGATGGCCTGCTCGATGCCTTTGCGGGCGAAGACGAACAGCGCCCCAAGCTTGTGCACCGTCTCGATAAAGACACATCCGGCGTCCTGCTCGTCGCGCGTACTTCCGGCAGCGCGGCATTTTTCTCGAAGCGCTTCTCCGGCCGCAGCGCCAAGAAGATCTACTGGGCGCTCGTCGTTGGCGTGCCTGACATCCACGAAGGCACGATCGAGGCGCCGCTCGCCAAGCAGCCCGGCACGGGCGGCGAGAAGATGCATGTCGACATGGAAGGCGGCCAGCCTGCCAAGACGGTCTACCGCGTGGTCGAACGCGCGGGCAATGCGGCCGCATGGGTCGAGCTCCAGCCCTTCACCGGGCGCACCCACCAGTTGCGCGTCCACATGGCGGCCATCGGCCACCCGATCGTGGGTGACGGCAAGTATGGCGGGCAGGACGCTTTCCTGACCGGCAGCGTCAGCCGCAAGATGCATCTCCATGCGCGCCGCCTGATTATCGACGGGCCGAAGGGTGAGGATCTGGACGTGACCGCTCCCCTGCCCGAGCATTTCGCCGCGACGATGGAGCATCTCGGTTTCGACGAGAACCGCAGCGATGCAGGTCCGGTTGCCACCCCGCCGCCAGAACGCAGCAAGGCAGAAAAGAAGCAGGCAGCGCGCCAGCACGCCAAGCAATATCGCAAGAACCGGCGCGGCGAACGCAAGGGTCGCGGGGCCCCGGGCGGAAAGAAGCGCGGCGCGCCGAAGCCGAAGGGTCGGCGCTGATGAATCTCTTTCTCCGTCATTGCGAGCGCAGCGAAGCAACCCATCTTCCGACCTTGAGATTGACTACTACCGCAGTCGATGGATTGCCGCGTCGCCTTTCGGCTCCTCGCAATGACGAGGTTAGAACGCCAGCATGACCATCCGCCTCGCCGTGTTCGATTGCGATGGTACGCTGTCCGACGGACAGGCGGGCGTGTGCAACGCCATGGATGTTGCTTTTGCGGCGGCCGGCCTTGGCGCGCCAGACCGGCACCACGTGCGCCGCATTGTCGGGCTGAGCTTGCCGCAAGCGATCCGTAGCTTGGCCCCTCAGGCGGATGATGACCAGTTGCTGGCGGCGGTCGAAGCTTACAAGGCAGCCTTCCGCCAATCGCGCGAGGATGGCAGCCTGCAAGAGCCACTCTTCGAAGGCATTCCCGACCTGCTGCGCCGTCTCCATGCCGGGGGTTGGACGCTTGGCGTTGCCACCGGCAAATCTGATCGCGGTCTCCGTAGTACGCTGGAGGTCAACGGCCTCTCCGATCTCTTCACCACGCTTCACACCGCAGATCGCCACCCGTCAAAGCCCCATCCGGCCATGCTACAAGCCGCAATGTCCGATGCGATGGCAGACCGCGCCGATACGGTAATGATCGGCGATACCGTCTACGATATCCAGATGGCCGCCAACGCGGGCACCCCCGCGATCGGCGTGAACTGGGGCTATCACGAGGCGGACGAGTTGCGCGATGCCGGAGCCATCGGCATTGCCACGACGATCGAAGAGCTGGAGGCACTGATCAATGGCTGAGCCCGTTCATGCCGAGAAGCAGGCACAAAGGCGCTTCCTGCTTATAGGTCTTGTCCGATTTTCCGGTGTCGCGATGATCCTGCTTGGCCTTGTGGTGGCAAATGGCAATCTGGATTGGCCGCAATGGACTGCGTATGTGCTGATCGGTATCGGCATGGTCGACACATTCGTTTTCCCGACACTGCTCGCGCGCCGATGGAGCTCGAACACCAAGCCATGAAGAAATTCTGGAAAACCGTTTCCACCAATGAGACCGGCAACGGCTGGCAGGTCGTACTGGATGGGCGCGGGATCAAGACCCAGCGCGGTGATCAGCAAATCGTTCCCACCAGGAAAGCCGCAGAATTGCTC
The DNA here is from genome assembly GCA_964422435.1 of uncultured Sphingomonadaceae bacterium. GTDB lineage: Bacteria > Pseudomonadota > Alphaproteobacteria > Sphingomonadales > Sphingomonadaceae > Alteraurantiacibacter. The sequence continues at coordinate 13,325 of CAYRBB010000054.1, read as the reverse complement.
GCCGAAGAATGGCGAATGCAAGGAGAAAAAATCGACCCGAAGAGTTTCATCTTCCGCGATCTCGCCGACTTTGCCATTGACGTGGTACGGCCCGATATCGGCGCGACGGTGGACAAGGTGCTGCAATATGCCGCGACCGATACGCTCTGCTACCGCGCCGATCCCGACCAACCCCAGTTTGCCAAACAGGAGCAATTGTGGGAACCGCTGGTCACGGCATGCGAGCGGCGCCACGCGATCGAACTGGAGCGGATCACCGGCATCATGCACCGCCCGCCCAAGGAGGAGAGCCTTGCCGCCCTTCGCGAAAGGCTTCAGGGCGAGGACGCGTTTACCTTGGCTGCATTGATGACGCTCGCTTCGCTGGCCGCATCCATCGTCATCCCGCTTGCTGTGCTCGACGAGGACGAGGACTGGTCCAGGCTTTTCGCCGCTGCCAATGCCGAAGAGGATTGGCAGGCCGAATTATGGGGCTGGGATGCCGAAGCCGAGCGCACCCGCAAGGCGCGGCTGGAAGCATTCGAGAAAGCTGCACAATTTGCGAAGGCAGTGCGAGACAAGACCTAGACCCGGTTCGCCCCGGTCCGCTGAAGGACGAACACAAGTTTTGGTGTCAGTCCACCCAGTCGGCAACCTCTTCTGCCAGATCATTGGCCGCATCGTTCATTGCGGCACCAACGGCATTCGCCTCTGCCGGAATCCCGGATCGGCGCGCTTCGAACCGCTGGGTGCGGATTGCCGAGCCGGGCAATTCCAGCACCGCATCATAGCGGATCACCACGCTGCCAGAGAGCGCATCGTAGTCCATAGCAACAAGCTGGCCCGAAAGCTGCGTTTCGGCAACATATTCCATTTCCTGCCCACTTGCGACCAGCCGGTTCCCGCGCGCACGGATCGTTTCGGCAAGGACATTGCGGAACAGTCGTGCCGGCTTTTCCACCCAGAACGCGTCGGCTAGATAGGCCAGCGTGCTATCACTGGTGATCACCGGAATGCGGTTCACATTGAGCCGCTGGTTGACGCTGGGCACTTGCACCGCCAGTGCATTGGTCGCGTCACCCTCGGCAGCAAAGCCTGCCGGAGCGTTTTGTGTAGAGGTCAACGTGAGCAGCTGGTCGGGCGGTTCTGCGCCGCCCAGGCTCACACAGCCGCTTAGAGTGGCCATTGCCAGCAATGCAGAAAAAACGGGTTTCGGGGTCATGCTCATCATCCTTGTCCCGCTCACGGTTCGTAATCCGGCAGCGAAGGGCCGCTCAGCAGTGATCCTGCGCCTTCCGTTTCGAGCCGCTCGGTCATATTACGCAGGTTCTCGCTCGTCGCGCGCAGGTCACGCAGCGTTGCGGTGGCGGCGGGTAGCGTATCTTCGGAAAGCTGTTCCGTCAGCGGCGCGACGTTTTCCAGGCTTTCTTCCAGTGCGGCTGCAGCTTGGCGGGCCGATGCCAGCGTTGCGCGCAAATCGGCGGACAGCTGGGCGCCGTCACGCTCGAGCAAGTCATCCGTCGTCTCCAGCGTATCCTCGAACGCGGCAAGCGTTTCGGTCGATTGGGCCAGGGTCGATTGCAGCTCGCGCAGTGTCGCCTGCACTTCGGGTGAAGTTGCCGCAAGCTCGCGACTGATCGTATCGGTGTTGCGGAGAATGCCGCTGATAGAATCCTGGTTCTCGTCATCGAGAACGCGCGTCAGGCGATCAGTCAGCGTGGCGAGCCGTTCAAGCAGCAGCGGCGTGCTGGCGAGGATCTCGCCAATTGCGCCGGGTGCGGGAGGGATAACCGGCACATTGTCTTCCACACAGGTCGTCGTTTCACAACTGATGAGCGGCTGATTACTGCGGCCTCCGCTCAGCGAGATATTGGAAACACCTGTAAAGCTGGCCGCCACGCTGGCTTCGGTCCCGACATGGATGGGCGTATCGTCATCTATGCGCAGGCGTACTTTCACGAATTCAGGGTCCCGTTCCCAGATGGAGATATCCATCACCTGGCCCACCGGTACGCCCGAATAGGTGACGACAGAACCCTCTGCCACGCCGCCTACCGATTGCTCGAAAAAGATGTCGTACTGCTTGTTGTCGCGCTCGCTCAGTCCCGCAAGCCAGACGAAGAACACCGCCGCGGCGGCAAGCAGCAGCAGCGTGACGGCTCCTACCCAGACATGGTTTGCACGTGTTTCCATTGACTAACCTTATGCCTTCCCGCTGTCCGACTTGTCTAACGCTTTCCCGCGATCATGGGTTTCTGCCGCGGCACGGCTGCGTGGGCCGTTGAAATATTCCTGGATCCACGGATGATCGGTTTCGAGCAATTCGGGTATCGTGCCCACAGCGATCACCTGTTTGTCCGCCAACACCGCCACCCTGTCACAAATCGCATAGAGCGTATCGAGATCGTGGGTGATGAGGAACACTGTGAGGCCGAGCGTATCGGTCAACTCGCGCGTCAGCTCGTCAAACTTCGCTGCGCCGATCGGATCGAGGCCAGCCGTAGGCTCGTCCAGGAAGAGCAGCTCCGGATCGAGCGCCAATGCACGGGCGAGCCCGGCGCGCTTCTTCATTCCGCCAGAAAGCTCGCTGGGGAATTTCGCTGCTGCCTCTTCAGGCAGGCCCGTCATCACGACCTTGTACCGCGCGATATCGTCGAGCAGCTCCTGGCTCAGCTCCGGGTAGAATTGCTTAAGCGGCACCTGGACATTCTCCGCTACGGTCAGCGTGGAAAACAGCGCTCCGCCCTGGAACAGCACGCCCCAGCGGCTGCGCACGCCAATTTCTTCATCGGGCTCTGCTTCTGTAATGTTGCGACCGAAGACTTCGATCTCGCCGCTTTGGGGAATTTGCAGTCCGATGATCGATCGCATCAACACCGATTTGCCAGTACCCGACCCGCCGACGACCCCCAGGATCTCTCCACGCTTTACGTCGAGATTGAGCTCTTCGTGAACCACGAAATCGCCAAAGGCATTGGTCAGGCCACGGATGCGGATTGGGTGCTCACCGTCATACTCGGTCGGCAACGCCCCGGCATGCTCAAGCGCATCGTGGTGAAGTTCGGTATCACTCATCCCCAACCGATCTCCGTAAAGAATACGGCAAAGAATGCATCAAGCACGATAACCATGAAAATCGCCTGCACCACCGCCATTGTCGTGCGCAGACCGACTTCCTCTGCATTTCCGCGTACCTGCATGCCCTGATAACAGCCGGCAAGTGCGATAATCAGGCCGAAAACCGGCGCTTTGATGATACCGACCCAGAAATCGTGGATCGGCACCACTTCCTGCACGCGCATCAGGAAGGTGAGGAAAGGAATACCAAGCATCACATCGCCGATTACCGCACCGCCGATGATCGCCATGATCGAGGCATAAAAACCAAGCAGCGGCATCATCAGCACTGCGGCGAGAATGCGCGGCAGAACCAGCGCTTCCATCGGGGAAACGCCGATGGTGCGCATCGCGTCGATTTCTTCGGTCAGTTGCATCGTGCCGATCTGCGCGGCGAAAGCAGAGCCCGATCGGCCGGCCACCATGATCGCCGTCATCAGCACGCCGAGTTCACGCAGGGTAATGCGCCCGACAAGATTGACCGTCAGCGTTTCCGCACCGAATTGCTGCAATTGCACCGCGCCTTGTTGTGCGATGACGATGCCAATCAGGAAGCTCATCAACCCGATAATGGGCAAGCTCGATACGCCAACCAGCTCCATCTGCCGTACGAGTGCTTTCAGGCGAAGCCGACTGGGGTGGGCGAGCGTACCGGCAAAGGATGTGAGGATCGCTCCCAAAAAGCCGATATTGTGACGCAAGCCATGGCCGAATTCGATGACCTTTTCGCCAACGCTTTCGCTGATCCGGCCAAACACATAGGGGCGCGGCGGGTTTATGTCGGCTTCATGCGCGCATTCTTCCACGGCATCGATCAGCACCATCGCCGATTCGCTGCCGCCGATGATTTCTGCACCCTTCTCCTCGGCGAAGCGATGCACCACCCAAGCGCCGACGGTGTCGATCCGCTCCACAGCGGCAAGATCGACATATTGGACGGAATCGCCAAATGCGCGCAATTGCGGATCGAGCGTTCCGATACTGGAAACGACCAGCGGCCCAGTGATCGTAACCGTCACCCGGCCCCCGCGTTCTTCCACGCTATATTCGGCCCGTTCGCGCATCTTTGCAGCGCTATGCGGATAAACGCGCAGGGTCGCAACACTTTACCATGTTGCCCTGTGGCAAAACCGATGGCAGTGGCCTTTTCATCATGACCAGCACGCTTGCGACCACCTTTGATCCAGCCTCGATAGAGGCGAAATGGTATTCCCACTGGGAAAAGAATGGCCGTTTCCGGCCCGAACGTTCGGACGCCGAGCCTTTTACGATTGTAAACCCGCCGCCCAATGTTACCGGATCGCTGCATATCGGGCACGCGCTCGACAACACGCTGCAGGACATCATCGTGCGCTACGAGCGGCTGCGCGGCAAGGATGCGCTGTGGGTGGTGGGCATGGACCATGCCGGTATCGCCACGCAGATGGTGGTCGAACGGCAGCTGGAACAGCGGCAAGACAAACGTACCAATTATTCGCGCGAAGAATTCATCGACAAGGTCTGGAAATGGAAGGCCGAAAGCGGCGGCGCGATCACGGGCCAGCTGCGCCGCCTCGGCTGCTCGATGGACTGGAGCCGCGAGCAGTTCACGATGGACCCCCATTTCACCAAGGCCGTGCTCAAGGTGTTCGTGGACCTCCACGAAAAGGGCCTGATCTATCGCGACAAGCGACTGGTCAACTGGGACCCCAAGCTGAAAACCGCGATTTCCGACCTTGAAGTCGAGACAGTGAATGTTGCGGGCCACTTCTGGACCTTCATCTATCCGCTCGCCGACGGATCGGGCCACATCCGCGTGTCCACTACCCGCCCCGAAACCATGCTTGCCGATATGGCGGTGGCGGTTCACCCGGATGATGATCGCTACAAGGATCTGGTCGCGCGCGGGGCGCGGGTAAAGCTGCCGATCACGGGCCGCGAGATTCCTGTGGTGGCGGACGAGCATGCCGATCCAGAACTTGGGTCAGGCGCGGTAAAGATTACGCCGGGGCACGATTTCAACGATTTCGACGTCGGCAAACGCGCAGGCATTGCTCCTGCGGACATGCTCAACATGCTCGATGCCGAGGCGAAGATTTGCCAGACGGCGGACGACTTGGTTCCCGATGAACTGATCGGTCTGGACCGTTTCGATGCGCGTGCGCGCGTTGTCGAAATGATGAAGGAGCTTGGCCACCTCGTCCCGCACAAGACCAAGACGAAGAAGGGCGAAGAAATCGAGCTCGACGCCGAACCGCGCACCATCGCGACGCCCTTCGGCGACCGCGGCGGCGTGGTGATCGAGCCGTGGCTGACCGACCAGTGGTATGTCGATGCCGAAACGCTGGCGCAAAAGCCCATCGAGGCAGTGAAAAGCGGCGAAGTCGAAATCGTCCCCAAGACGTGGGAGAAGACCTTCTTCAACTGGATGGAGAACATCCAGCCGTGGTGTGTAAGCCGCCAGCTGTGGTGGGGCCATCGCATTCCGGCTTGGTATGATGCACAGGGCAATGCCTATGTCGCGATGAGCGAGGAAGAGGCGCAAGCCAAGGCTGGCGCCGGCGTTTCGCTGACCCGCGACGAAGACGTTCTCGACACATGGTTCTCCTCCGCGCTCTGGCCGTTCGCCACGCTTGGCTGGCCGGATGAGACCGCCATGCTCGAAAAGCACTATCCCAACAGCCTGCTCATCTCCGGCTTTGACATCCTGTTCTTCTGGGATGCGCGCATGCTGATGTCGGGTTACTTCAACATGGGTGAACGCCCGTGGGACAAGCTGTATCTGCACGGGCTTGTGCGCGCGGCGGACGGCTCCAAGATGAGCAAGTCCAAGGGCAATGTTGTCGATCCGCTGGGCCTGATCGACCAGTACGGCGCTGATGCATTGCGCTTCTTCATGGCGGCGATGGAAAGCCAGGGCCGCGACATCAAGATGGATGAAAAGCGGGTCGAGGGATACCGCAACTTCGCGACAAAGCTCTGGAATGCCACGCGTTTCTGCCAGTCCAACGGCATCGGCAAGAGCGATACGATCAAGGCTCCTTCCGCCAAGCTGGCGGCGAACCAGTGGATCATCGGCGAAGTGCAGCAGACCGTCGAAGCGCTTGACGCAGCGATGGCGGACCTGCGCTTCGATGCCGCAGCCAACACTGTCTACCAGTTCACCTGGAGCCGTTTCTGCGACTGGTATCTGGAACTGATCAAGCCGGTGCTTCAGGGCAATGCGGACAGCCCCGCTGCCGTGGAGACCCGCGAAGTCGCCGGATGGGCGCTCGACCAGATCTTCGTGATGTTGCACCCGTTCATGCCGTTCGTGACCGAAGAACTGTGGCACGCCCAAGGTGATCGCAGCTACGACCTTATCCTAGCCAAGTGGCCCGATCCGCGCGCGGAAGTTTCGAAAGAAGCGACCGACGCGATCGACTGGACCATCGCGCTCACCACCGCAACGCGCGGCGCGCGCAACGAGCTGGGCATTTCGCCGGGCGAAAAACTGGCGGCATTCGTTGCGAACCCCTCCCCCGTCGCTAGCCGCGTACTCGACCGGAGCAGCGCCGCGATCGAACGCCTCGCGCGTCTGGCCCCCGTGACAGTTGGCGAGGCCCCTGCCGGTGCCGCGATGCAGGTGACCGCCGGGGACGATGTGTTCGTCATCCCGCTGGAAGGCGTGATCGATATCGACGCCGAACGCGCGCGTCTGGAAAAGGCGCTGGCTGCCTCGCAAAAGGAAGCCGGATCGCTGCAGGGCCGCCTCGGCAATGCCAATTTCGTCGAACGCGCGAAGCCCGAAGCGGTCGAGAAAGCGCGCGAGGATTTGGCGCATCACACGGCAGAGATTGCCCGGCTTGAAGGTGCGCTGGCGCGTTTGGGTTAGCGCAATTCTCCGTTTCCCGCTCATGCTGAGCTTGTCGAAGCATCGCTTTTTCTTCTAGCGCAGAGCCGGAAGTCGAAAAGCAGCCCTTCGACAAGATCACGATGAGCGGATTTTGAATTTAATTCTCGCCACAGACGATACCGGAGAACCGGAAATCTTTGCCTCACTGCAAGGCGAAGGGCCGAGTGCTGGTATGCCCGTCGCCTTCATCCGCCTCTCGCGCTGCAACCTTGCATGCGTGTGGTGTGACACCGCCTATACCTGGCGCTTCGAAGGCGATGATCGGCCGCACCGCGGCGGAGAGACCTTCGGAAGATCTGCAAATCAGGTGAAGCTCACCGCCAATGAAGCGGCGGAGAAGATCGCTGCACTCGGTCAGAAGCGACTGGTCATCACTGGCGGTGAGCCGCTGATGCAGGCAACGCAGCTTGCCGGAATGCTCGGGCAGTTGCCTGATATTGCGGTGGAAGTCGAAACCAACGGCACAGTCATGCCGACAGACGCCCTCGATGGCCGTGTCACACAATACAATGTCAGCCCCAAGCTTGCACATAGCGGTAATGCGGCCGAGCTGGCGTTAAAGCCCGAAATGCTCGTGCATTGGGCGAGGGAGCCGCGCGCTTTCCTGAAATTCGTGATTGCTGAGCCGGGCGATGTCGATGAGGTTGTGGTGCTTACCGAACGCTACAGCTTCGATCACAATCGCGTCTTCCTGATGCCCGAAGGCACTGACAGCGAAACGCTGCGGACCCGCAAAAAGTGGCTCGCCCCGCTGGCGCTGGAGCACGGTTTTCGCATGACCGATCGCCTGCACATCCACCTCTATGGCGATACCAGAGGAACGTAAGAAGTGTTGTCTCATAAACCTGCCTCCGTGAGGTCGTCCTCGGTGCGGTTCGCTCCGCTTCACTGCGCAGCACAGCGAGGACGAGGGCGCCGAGACGCCTTCGAAGAACAAATCAGGCCCCTTGCGAGCGCCAGCGCTGGACAGTGCGGTGCACCTTCTCTTCTTCGCCGCCGGACTGGTTCCACAGATCGACAAAGCTCGGATCTTCGGATGCCGGACGCTTGCTTTCTTCGAGGTTATCGAAGGACACGCGGATCGGGACCGACACACCCTCGCCGCAGATGATGCATTCGCGGTTTCGGAGGGCCGGGATAGAATCGAGGAAGCCCCGCGCACCTTCGGGCATTGCCGCCCGGACGAAATCCTGGTCGCGGTCGTTGTTGAGACGCATCGATATGATCGTACCGCACTGCGATAGCACGCCTTCGGCAAGGTCGGACGGGCGCTGCGTAATCAAACCAAGCGAGATTCCGTACTTACGGCCTTCCTTGGCGATACGGCTGAGGATCGTGCCGACCGAGTTGCCATCGGCATTGCGCTCGTTGGGAACGTAACGGTGCGCCTCTTCGCAGACCAGCAGGATCGGCGAGGTGCTTTCATTGCGGCTCCAGATCGCGAAGTCGAAGGTCAGACGGCTGAGCACGGCAACCACGGTGCTGGTGATGTCTGACGGGACGCCCGACACGTCGATGATCGAGATCGGCTTGCCATCGGACGGCATGCGGAAGATCTTGCCGATGAAGTCCGCCATGGTGTCACCCACCAGCATACCGGAGAACATAAACTGGTAACGCGGATCGGCCTTTAGCTCGTCGATCTTGGTCTTGATCCGCATGTAGGGCGCGGTGTTGGTCGCCTTGTCCAACTTGCCCATCTCGTCTTGGATCATACCGGTCAGGTCGGACAGCAGGTAGGGGATGGGCGAATCCACGGTGATCTTGCCCATCGATTCGGCCAGGCGGTTCTTTTGGCGCGCAGCGAGCAGACACTTGGCGAGAATGTCCCGGTCGTTCTGCAGATCGTTCCCACTGGATTTGAGCAGCACTTCGCAATGCTCTTCAAAATTCATCAGCCAGTACGGCATTTGCAGGTTCGACACGTCGAAAATCATGCCGGTATTGCGGAAAGCAGCGGAATATTCGCCGTGCGGGTCGATCATCAGGATATGGCCCTGCGGGGCGGCCTGACAAATGCGGTGCAGGATCAGCGCGGCGCTGGTCGATTTACCGGTACCTGTCGAGCCTAGCAGCGCGAAGTGCTTGCCCAGCATCGCGTCGATATACATGCCGGCGCGAATATCGCTGGTGGGGTAAACCGTACCGATCTGGATCGCGCTGCGGCCGTCGGACGCGTAAATCTGGCGAAGGTCTTCGGTTGTGGCCGGATAAATCATCGCGCCCGGGATCGGGTAACGCGTCACACCGCGACGGAAGCTGTGGATCTTGCCCGTCAGCTTCTCTTCCATGCCCTCGCCCATGAAGTCGATATTGGCGATGATCGAATTGGCCTGACCCCGGCGGTCCTGCCGCTGGTTACGCACCGAAGCGAGCAGCCAGCCATCATTGGTCTTGATCTTGATTTGCGAACCGACCTGGCCGGCCAGTGCAATCGACGGATCGGCGTCCGCCATACACTCGTTAAGCCGCTGCAGGTCCAGAGCGATGGCAGAACCGGAACCGGCGATTTCCAGCACTACGCCAATCGGCTGGCGCGCGCATTCCTGGCTCTGCGCAGCGGCAAGATCGTTCTCCTGCGGCACGGCGGAAGGGACTGCGTTGGACTGGTCCACCGGAGTGGCGTTGGCAAACTGACTACCGTTCATATCGGTCATATACGGCTCACAAGGCTGTTACACTGACATGCGTCCTAGCCCGAATGGAGTTAAAATCGCGTCAATCTCGCCGCCGGAACCGACATCACACCAATGCGAAGAGCCGTCCGGCTGCCCACCCCATCAGCACCGAAAGGCCAACGGCGAAGAGCCCATAAAACAAGGCATTTTCGTTGGAGGCATCTTCTACTCGGCGCTCAAAACCCTCCTTGAAGACTTGCACTTCGGATGTGGCCGAGGTGACGACTTCGCCATCGGCAATCGCGAATGTTTCCGCCACATAACGTCCGGCGATCACATTGGATGGTATGGGCAGGCGAGCGCGATAGAGTACGCCTTCGGAGACGACCACGCCGTCTCCATACTCGGCATAGAGGCCCTGCCGCGTCCGCAGATCGACGAGACCAGCGGAAAAGCGCGCCTGCTCTGCCGGATCAATGGAGCCGGAGGGTGAAAGCTGAAGGTAATCGAGCCCAAGCTCGAAGATGAGGGCAGTACGCTCGTCCACGATCTCTTCGATCGGGCGCGAGCTCGCCAGCGCATAATAGGAGGGAACAGAGCGGAAATCCGTGCTGTCTGCATTGATCCAGATCAGCCCCAGCCACCGATCCTTCTCCCGTAGCGTGATCTGCTCGCTTGGCCCTTTGAGAACCACGACCACATCATACTCGCCCTGCGCGCGGCCACCTGCTTCATCCAGAATAGCCCCGAACAGCAGCAAATCTGCCCCGGTAAAGCCTTGGCGCAAGACGATTTCATGCTCCGATATATCGGGCACGAGTATCGGGTCGCGGCTTTGCGATAACGCCGGAGAGGCAAGGCCAAGTGCAAGCAGCAACGGGATCAATGCACGCATCATAGTGGCACCACCGTGTACACTTCGTCCGGACGCACGCCGAGGCCCCACAACATGCGCAAAGCGATGGCGACCACAATTGCAGCAAGGATCAAGCGGAGGAATTCAGGCTTCACAAGCTGAGCAATCTTGGTACCAAATTGCGCCCCGATGACAGACCCTAGCAACAACAGGGCAGCCAGCACGATGTCCACTGCACGCGTGGTAAAGGCGTGCACCATTGTCACCAGCATAGTGATGAAGAGGATGTTGAAGAGGCTGGTGCCGACCACGACCTTGGCACTCATGCCCAGCACATAGAGCATTGCCGGCACCATGATGAAGCCGCCGCCCACACCCATCAGCATGGTGAGAATGCCGACAACGATCCCCAGCAGCAGCGGTGCGATCGGGGAAATGTACAGCCCAGATCGATAGAAGCGCATCCGGTAAGGCATGGCGGCAATCCACGGATGGTGGCGGCGCTTGGCAGCGCGCGGCTTGCCCTCCCCCGCCGAAATGTAACCGAGCGACTGCAATGCCTCCTTGAGCATTAGCCCTCCAATCGCTCCCAGCAGCAGGACATAGAGGATGTTGATGACCGTATCGATCTGGCCAATCGCGCGAAGAAGGTTGAACAAGACTGCCCCGATCAATGCGCCAAGCATGCCGCCTGCAACGATCACAAGGCCGATCTCGTAATCGACACCTTTGTTGCGGCCATGCCCGATCACGCCCGATACACTTGCGCCGGTTACCTGCGTTGCGGCAGATGCGGCCGCCACCGTTGGCTGGATCCCGAAGAAGATCAGCAGCGGCGTAGTCAGGAACCCCCCGCCAACACCGAACAGGCCGGACAGCACGCCCGTCACCGCGCCGAGCAGGACGATCCACAGGCCATTGACCGAAAGATTCGCGATGGGGAGGTAGACGTCCATCCCTAGCGACTAAACGAAGGCGGCGCCCGATTGAAGGCGCTTGCGCGGCTTTCGCTAAAAACCGGCGGATAGTGTGAGCGCGGGGCCACTCGATGGCTCGGCATCGCCCGCCACGCGGAAGCGGTAGTCGGCAGTCACCCGGCCACGTGCCCGACCGATGCGGAAGTTCACAGACGCGCTTGGGCCCATATCGACACGGTGGACATCCTCCTGCGCCCCGCCCCAGACGCCGCCACCCACCTCGAGACGGAAATCGTCAGTCCCGGCAAGCCGTCCTGTAACCCGTGTCTGGCCATCGACAAAAGGCGTATTGTTTTGCCCCGTTACGTAACCAGCCTGCCCATAGACCTCGGCAGTCAGGCCCGCCGGCAAGCTGACGGGTTGGATTTCGGTAACGGCATAAGCAGCAGCGCGCACTTCGCTCCCGCCAACTACCTCACTGACCCGCGCTTCTGCAGCAATGCGAAGCGGTACAGCAGGAATGGGCTTTACAGAAGTTCCAAACGCCACTTCCCGCTCGCGCGGACCTTCAAGTGCGGTGCTGGCGCGCAGATGAAGCTGCGGCGCATGTCCGCTCGACGAAGCAAGGCGATAACGCAGCACCGCGCCAGCCTGACTGCGGCCATAGCTCGGGCGCCCCGACAAAATAGGTGTCGTGGTGTCTTCCCGCCACAACGCCCACGCATCCATCGACCAGCGCGGCGGCACAGTTTCGCGGTGCATCTCAGCCGGAGCTGCCCGGCCAGACAAGTTTGACCCGGTCATGGCGTTTTCGCCGTATGAACGTGCAGGCAGAGCGGCACTCGCCTGCCCCTGCGGATTAGCCTGACGCTCACGCGCAGGTGGTCGCGGCACAATTGTCGGCACCGGCACAGGATGCACTTGCTTTTGCAACACAACAGGAAGCGCAGGCTCGAAATTGGGAGGTAGCATAAGGTCGACGGACGATGGATCCTGCAATACCAATCGCGATTCCGCCTCATGCTGATCGAGAAGCGGGGCCTCGCCCAGCGGCAGAGCAGACAGCGACGCAGGTTCGAAAGGCGGCACCCAGGTTCCAACGCGCATCGCCGACCAGGCAGTCACTACAGCGACCAGCAGCAACAAGCCCCCGCCACGCGATTGCTTCGAGTGGTACATAGATCGGTTCACGCAGTGCGTTCCTCCAGGGCAGGGGCGTTGTCGGCTTGCGAGGGGTGGAGCGAATGCGCGGTCTTGTCCCATTCGGGCGATTCGCCAAGCAATGTACGGGCATAAGCGAACAGCGCCTTTCGCCCAGCCATGATTGCTATGATGTTGGCCACCGGTATGCGCAGGACAGCCCGAAACCCTTCCGCCAGGCCATATTCGCGCGTTGTAAAGGCCAAACGCATAGCCACGCGCCACACTAGTGCAATCACGTTCGCAACCAGCAGTCCATAGAGCAATGGCGTGGGCTCCCACGGACGGTCATATCCCGCCCATTCAAGCATGCTGAGGCCCGCCGCCAGAACCAGCAGCACATAGCCGACGAACAGCACGAGCGCTGAAAGCGGCCCGCGCCGATCGCGCATACGCATCCAAAATTCCGCAACCCCGCCATTCCAGCCGAGCCTGTCCCAACCCTGATAGGCGATGCCGTGCATCCAGCGCGACTTTTGTCGGACGGCATGGGACAGAGATGCCGGGAAATAGGCGCGGGTCGCGATCAGATGCCCGTCGAGGCCGCGCACACGCATGAAACGCGACCTGCCGCCAGCCTCTGCAACGCGCAGGCCCAGTTCGTAATCCTCCGTAAGGGAGCCTTCGGAAAATGGTCCAAGAGGATCCTCCTCCATGCGGCTCATCCGCTCCAGCATCGCGCGAGAAAAGGCGCAGCCAACGCCCGCCGCGGGCAGTCCGGTGCGCAAGGCATCGCGCACCACCATTGCCTTGCCATGCGCCTC
>CAYRBB010000053.1:0-16386 GCA_964422435.1 uncultured Sphingomonadaceae bacterium | reverse complement strand
GAGCAGTGGAATCATAATCCATGTGTCGGGGGTTCGAGTCCCTCCTCCGCTACCATCGTTACCCCCGATAGGGGGATAACCCTTGATAAATCGCCGCCTCCGGCGAGATTTAGCATCGCACAAAGGTCTCCCTCCAAGGACACGGTGTAACCGTCCTCCTCGGGCTGGATGATGACCTTATCGATGAGGCTACGAACAACCTCAAATGCCTCGTGGCGATTCTCTTCACTCGTCAGGCCTTCGTGAAGGCGGTCGAGTTCTTCGCGGTATCGAATTGCGAGACTTGGGTGGAGCATTGGCACGGGTTCAACCTCGACAGCCAATTCAGCCTCAATCTCCTCTCGGCGAGCTTCCAGCGCAATCATCTCGTCTTTCATCGGAAGAGCTGGCATCCCCTCGGCAATCGCATTGACCATCTGCTTCACGCGACGGCGATTGCGCTCAAGCTCGCCTTCCAGACCAGCCCGAGCGCGCGTCTTTTGCATTTGGAGGTCGTTGAAGCTGCGCGTGTATTCGCGGCAAAACTCTTCATACATCGCAGGGTCCATGAGACGCTTGCGTAGACCGTCGAGAACCATCTCCTCAAGCTCTTCGCGCTTCACGCGCATCTTATTGTCGCATTCGCCCGTATTGAAATAGCTAGCGCATCCAAGCTGTGTCTTGTTCTTGACCGTGTAGGAAGCACCGCAGCACCCACATTTGGCGATGCCCGTGAGAAGGTATTTCGGGCGACGTGCTCGTTCCGTTGCACGTTCCCGAATGCTGTCCTTAGTTAGCACGTCGAGTGCGCCCTGGCGCTCTCTGACCTTCTCCCATTGTTCATCGCTCACAATCCGAAGCTCTGGCACATCGTGGATGATCCATTCGCTTTGCGGATTGAAGCGCGTCACGCGCTTGCCCGTCTTTGGGTTCTTAATGAACTTTTGGCGATTCCAGACAAGGCGACCGACATAGAGCTCATTGTTGAGGATGCCTGTGCCGCGATGGCGGTTGCCGTTGATTGAGCTGGGCGACCAAGCCTTGCCACGCGGAGCCGAAACACCCTCAGCATTCAATCGCTTGGCAATCTCTCGTGGCGAAACACCAATCCCATATTCGTCGAAGATGCGACGAACGATTTCCGCCTCATCATCCTTGATAGACCTATCGCCTCGGATGGGTTCGCCTTGGGCATCGAATTTCTTGACGACCTCATAGCCATACCCAATTCCGCCACCCGATTTGCCGTTCTCGACACGGCCTCTCATTCCGCGATGAATCTTGGTTTTCAGGTCTTTGAGGAACAGCGCGTTCATCGTGCCTTTCAGGCCGACGTGAAGCTGATCGACCGCTCCTTCGGACAGCGTGTGTATCTTGATGCCCTCGAAGGACATATCTCGATAGATTGCAGCGATGTCCGCTTGGTCACGCGATATTCTATCCAACGCTTCCGAAAGAATCAGCTCGAAGTCACCAGCCCGCGCATCTTCTAGGAGCGATTGGATAGCAGGACGCATGAGGCTTGCACCTGACTGCGCTCTGTCCTTGTAGGTCTGAACGACCTCCCAGCCTTCACGCTCTGCATACTCTTCGCAGACCCTGATTTGGTCTTCTATGGAGGAGTCACTTTGAAGGTCAGTGGAATAGCGGGCGTAAATGGCAATGCGGGTCATGGCACGTCTTCGTCGGGCTGATAGTTGGCTTGAATATAAGCGTCATAATCGCACCGCGCGGCGTGTCTTGCAAGCAATTTAACTAAGGAAATCAGCGACTTTTCCGCAGATTTCTCATCGAACGAAGCTCGTAATTTCGATTTTAGTTCGTCCTGCTCGCGCATGATAACTTGCCTGGGCTCTGCTTCGTCTTAGAGGCCCGATCATCATGCTTTTGAAAATTCAGTCGATACAATGGCATAACGTCAAATCATCTTAGCTAAGCCCACAGGCACGCCCTTTCCGTTTCTTGTTTGGTCAAAACATTCGAAACGCACAGGCTCGAAACATATCCGAAGCTATGAATCCCAACGCATTCAGCCAATGCGCTCACTCTTCAATTAAACCAGAAAATGGTTAACGAATTTTTAACTTATATTCGCAAACCCGCATGAAAGCTGGGTTTGCGGCTATCTCAGTTGAATACCCAAAGCCGTCCGAATGTGGCGCAGGCAGTAATCCAGCGCCACGGCGCGGCGGCTCGGATCAAGACTTTCCGAGGTCATCAGAGATTCAAATTGCCTTGCATGATGCTCGGGAAGGCTTCCTTCGTCCGTCAGCACACGCAATGCAGAGCGAAAGTCCATCGGATATTCCTCCTCAAGCACGCTTAAGCGAACGCGCTCCAAGTGCTCGAAGGCGTCTCGGACGATGTGACTTCTCGGTATCGGGTTGCCAGGACTATTCCACATATTGTTCTATTTATGTTCTCATATTTCTGAGAGCGAAATGCAAGCGATATTTCTGAAAGAGGTGTCCTCTCAGCAGTGCACCTTGTCGATGAAATCGCCTCATAAGTTCAGGTCAACTTTGCGGAGTGACGGTGATGTTCAACGGCATTCCCGCGCCAGGCCTTCGGCCCCGTGTTTGCCGTTCCCGCGAGCGTGAACCTAACCTCATTACACCCCGCTTGGCTGTCTCCCTGTCCAATGAGACCAACGACAGGAGGCAGAAATGCGAAAGGACGATTATCAAATTCATCAAATCAACTGGCAGGGCATAACCATCGAAATCCGCTGGAACCCCGACTATCTCCGCTACGATGACAACGATGTCTTCATGGCACACCTTGAGGTCGAAGCACTCTCACCCGAACGCGCACCTTTGCCCATCACGCGAACTGGATATCGCTCCCATTTCACGCCGCCCTCGGAAATAAACGAATACGGACACCCCGTCAGTTTCGTTGAAGCGTGGCTTGCCGAAGCAGCAACCAGCCCCGACTGGCAGGCCGAACAAGCAAAGCGAATGCAGCTTTCCCTCTTTTGAGGGAAAGTCCCGCCAGCGGGTCACGCGTGTCGTATCAATTGGCGTGCATCTCCCGCGACTCCTTCCGCTCTCAATTCGGAAAGGAGACGACCCAATGCTTATCAATTCCACATTCCCGCGAGGCCGCAAGAAACCCGACCTAAAGGACGGTTTGAGCGGCACGTCCTACTGGCATTTGCCCAGCCATGACTTCGTGACAGGCCGACTTTGGCTTGGTCGCGACGGTGACGGAAAACCAGTCGGCATCGACGACAACCGACATATCGTGACCGTTGCGGGCAGCAGAGCCGGCAAGGGCACTTCGCTCATCGTTCCTAACCTTATGCTTTACCCTGGCAGCACCGTAGTCATCGACCCGAAAGGCGAGAATGCCGCGCTTACCGCGCGCCATCGCGCATCGCTCCCAAATCACAAGGTTATTGTCCTCGATCCGTTCGACGAAGCGAAGCTGAGCGATGAACTTCGCGGAGCCTACAACCCGCTCGACCTAATCGACCAGAATTCGGACGAGGCCATCGACCTCGCAGGCGCGCTTGCGAGCGCGCTTGTCATGCGAACCAACGACAAAGACGCGCATTGGGATGAGTCAGCCAAGCAACTCATAGAAGCTCTGATTCTTCACGTCTGCGAGAGCGAAGAGGATCCCGAGCGTCGAACTCTCGCTCGCGTTTATCAGCTCCTCATGCGCGGCGACCAAGAGTTCGCCGACATGATTGATGCGGAGGCCGTGAAGAACGGTCAGGAGCCGCCTGAACTCGGAACATTCAAAGCCCTATGGATGCACATGGCTACCTGCGAGACCGAGAACGAGAATGTCCGTGATGTCATCATCGGAGCGTCGCAGACCATCGAGGCGATGGGTGAGTCCGAGCGCGGCAGTGTCCTTTCGACAGCGCGGCGCAATACGAGATTTCTAGGCACGCCCCGAATTCAAAGAACGCTAGGTCGAACGACTTTCCAACTCGACGAACTCAAAACCCACCCTGGCGGCGTCTCGGTCTATCTTTGCTTACCAGCTCGCTACCTTTCGAGCCACGCACGCTTTCTTCGCCTAATCGTCAATCAGGTGCTCTTTCAGATGGAGGCCATCGGCCTTGCCGAACCCGCATCTGGGCATCCTGTTCTCTTCGTTCTCGACGAGTTCGCAGCACTCGGGCACATGGAGACCATCGAGAAAGCGGCAGGTCTAATGGCAGGTTACGGCATCAAGCTCTGGCCGATCCTGCAAGACCTAACCCAGCTCAAGCGTCATTACCGCGAGAGTTGGGAGACGTTCCTTGGCAACGCTGGAACACTCACCTTTTTCGGTAACACCGACCTCACCACGCTCGACTGGCTATCGAAGCGCATGGGTCAGACTGAAATCACCATCGTCGATAGCTCTTCGAGTTCAACAGAGACCAAGGGCAATTCCGAACAGAAGGGGCGCTCGCGCAGCACAGGCACGAGCGAACAGGACAGCTCTAGTGAAGGTGCAGCCGATATGGCTCCGATGAACGAGATTGCCACGGTGCAGGGTGGAACAAATCTCCTAGATATGCTGATGCGTCGAACGGCGAAAACACTCGCCCGAAATTGGGGGCAAAGCCGTTCAGAATCGCGCTCGGAAACAGATGGTGAGTCCGAAAACCACACCACGTCTCGCTCAACGGCGGAAGGTCAGACGACGAATAGGAGAACCCAAGCCGTGCCATTGATGAGCCCGCAGGAAATTGCGAGTTTCTTCGACCGTGGCGAAGGCACAATGATTGCATTTCTCGGCGGGCACGGACCTTATGCGGTTGAGCGCACACCCTACTTCAAAGACCCGCTCTTCAAGCGGGACAATGTGGCCTGAAATTAGCTCAGGTCGCTTAATTTGAGGATTCTGCGATAGGTGAGCGGGGTCGGCCAATCGAAGTCGTTAATGTGCCTCTCGAAGCTCTCATAGAGGCCGTTCAGGTAGTCGTTGGCTACATTGTGATTGGCTGCCCCCATCATCGCCCTTTGAAGGCAGATTTCGAAGGGAAGTGTCCAGCCGAACAGCTCGTAAGCAAACTTGTATGGGTAGCCGTCCGCGAACCGCAGAGAGTGCTCCCATGCCCATTGGACGATGTCGCGCTCGTAGCCTGGATATTCGGCTTCGAGATGGTCGAGGATCGCCCAATATTTGTTGTGCAGGTATTGGAAGATTTTCGCGCTGTCAGGAAGCTCCATAACGCGCGGGGAGAAGCCTTCGCGATAGCGCAGGACAGGCTCAACGTTCTTTGGAATTGTCGCTTCGAATGACCCCATCCTTCGATGCTACCATTGCGAAAGCCTTAGCCGCACGTTTCTCCTTTACGGCATTGTTCCGACTTGATTTTTGAGGCTGCGCAGCTCGTGCGGTCTCAGACTGCTTCTTGTAGTGCGCATCCCGATTGACCGAGCTTTCTCCCATACCTTTCGGCTGGAGAGTTGGGACCGCTACGGGTTGGTGTTGAATAGAGCCTTTCGATGAGGAAGCGGAGGCTCCGCTTGCGGCTTGAGAAAAGTCGCCACGCGAACTGTTCGGATTTCCTCTCGTCGGTGAGGCCATGTCAAATCTCCAAAAAGGAAGCCCGACTTCTCAGTGAGAAATCGGGCTTTGAGTTTGAGTGGTGGTTTCAGAGTTCGGGATTGCCGAGTTGCGCACGCAGTGTCGCAGGATCGGGAATGCCGTTCATCGTCTGCGCTAGAACATCGCCATAGCCAGTTTGGCTCGCCGTATTCACTTCATCGACCAAGCGCCCGCGAAGCTGGTTTGCGGTGCTGCAAGACTGCGGGTCGAAGACGCACAGCACATCGAAGACATTGGTCGCGAACGTCGTGCCGACTTGCGTGCTGCGGACCGCTTCAGCGCGCTGCTGCATCACATAGCTTTCCAGCGTCATGGCCATTTGCTGGATTTGAGCCGCGCGGTCATAAAGGTTCTGATAGGCAGCGACCGATGATTGAACTTGGCCTTGCAGCACTTCGAGCTGGGCCTGATACTGATAATCGAGAGCCTTGATTTCTTCTTGGAAGGCAAGTTCGGCCACACGCTCACCTTCGACACGCGCCTCTGCGACGGCGCGCTCGAAGTCCGCTTGTTCATCTTGCAGCGCTCTTGCGGCTTCAGCCTCGACCGTTCCGATAGCCGTCCCGATGAGGGTGGCGGGCTTATACTCCTCTGGCGCCCAGACTTGAGCCGCCGCGAGCAAGGCTGCGAGGATCAAACTCTGTCCGCCAATCATCACCATAAAGCGGACTAGCCCACCTCCACGCTTTGCCCCCGTTTGCATTGGTTGCAATTTGGGTGCCTGGCTTGGCGCTGCGGAAGGCGGCATCTGGGCCGCATTATTCTTTTGCATCATCGTCAATCTCCAATCCGTGCGGAAGTGCACGCGCTTGGGAATTGAGCGACTTTGGGAGGATAAGAGACGAAAAGAGCCGCCGATGTGATTGCCAAAATTCGGAAATAGCCGTGCAATTTCTTGCTCAGGCGACATTGGATATCTGCTTGGCTATTCCTCTAGCACAAGCTACAAAGATCGTGAACGGTAAGAGTTTTGGGGAAGCCCAATGGCCAGAAAAAAATCTTCGGCTGTCGAGAAGAGCGACGACGAGTCCGAATTTGAGCCCGTCATTCTAAGCGGCGACAAGAAAGAGCCAGTGAAACCGCCTGGGTTTCGCCCGGGCCGCGTTCCGCCAGTAGCGCCTCACACTTTCGAGGGGATGAGGCACAAAAAGATAGAGGGCGAAGAGCTTCTTCAGCTCGGGTCTCTCGTTCAAAAGGATAGCGTTGAGCAGAAAATCCTCGACGCTGTCATCCCTAATTGGAATGCCGTCAACGAACTTGGCGTTGACGAAAAGACTTTCGTCGAAGAGCTTATGAAATTCCTCAACGGCAATTTCTCGCGGCACGCCGAGCGAAATCCGCCACCAGTTCCGAAGCGGAAATTTGTTCCCCGCAAAGACCAGATTATCCCGTTCCTTGATGAAGTTTGGGGCGAGTGGATTGCCGCCTCCCAACTCACCAAGCCTTTGCTGAAAGAGCATGACGACAAGGCCTATGATGCGCTGATGAATTATCAGCGGAATAAGCCGCTCCCAACAGGCTTGGAGCTCGCGACGCAGAAAGAGGCGAACGACCTGTTCCTGGAAAGGGGATATTTCACGGCAGACGAGGCACACCGTGTGGTCGGACTCCTGAGCCGACGTAAGAACAACAACGATAAGCGTTAAACATCATTGTTGACATAATCGGACGATATGCGCATCTTCTGCTGGAAAGACCCGCTGAAGGAGATTCGCAAAATGCCTGAAGTTGATATCCCGTTCGAGTATACGCTCGCGGAGCGTGACTTCATCAAGGCGCGTTTCCTGAAGCGGAAAAAGGCCTTGGGGGTGGGAAATCCAACCCTGTCCTACACAATGTGCAAAACGGTTGCCGCACATCGTCAAAACATTCGCTTTCCCGATGGAACGGCATTGCCTGATCCGAACGGCCTAACGGCTCGTGACTTGAGCAATTTCGAGAATGGGCGAATGACACGCCATGACAAGCTGGTCATCATCGACGCCTATCTAAAAATCGTCGATCAGACTCCTTCACAGTTCGACGACGACCTCGCGGCCTAATTCCTCTAACCTTTTCAGCTCCGCATCGACAAGGTCGGTGCGGGGCTTTCCTTTGCGCGCAATCAATTCCGAGGCGATCCGCCTGTCTGCAACCTGCCTCTTCCCACAACGCCTGATTGCTGTCGGCCCGCCAATCGGTTCTACCTGGCGCAATGGTCTGCCCGATCCATTCGGGCATTCTGCCCTCCCGTGTTGACCATGCGCCTTGTCGGTCTCGCCCGCTCTTGGGCTGTTATCGGCAGGATGAGCCAGTCGAGACATCACACGGAAAGGAAATCGCCATGAGCAAAGAAACACAAACCGCCACCAAGAACCGCCCGAACTTCGCGCTGAAGGTCAGGAACGACACAGGAGACAATGTCCGCTTCGACCAGATCGGAGTGGCCTGGACACGAGACAACGGCTCGATGTTCTGCCGCCTCGTCGGCAATCAGGTCATTTCGTCGGGCTTCTATCTCTTCCCGATCAATCAGGAGGCGGCGCAGTAGCTCCGCTCCCTTCCTCACATCACCGAACCCGAAAAGTCGGCGAGCTGCGAAGCAGCTTGCCGATTTTTTGTCCTGAACCGCAGAACCCTACGCTCACTCCGCTGGGGTTTTTTGAACAAGAGTCTGGCCTGAGACCGAGCTTCAAATCCCAATAATCTGAAACGTAGCGTATCGGTGTAAAACCGTTGCAGTTGGCTATATTATGGAAATATTAGAGCCATTGCATGGAAACGGAAATCCAACAATAACAAGAGCCTATTGCGGCAATTTTACCTAACACTAAATCCCGTGAGATAATGGATTCATGGACGTTGCAAGCCATGTTGCGGTTAACCGCAACGGCTTGGTCAAGGGGGCTTAGACGCCGCCCCCGTTGACAATCCCCGGCTGTTTGGCCGCTCCGAAACATCGAGTTTCAGGCAGCCAATCGCACCGTTTCCGTCGGTGCACCACGGCCAGAGAGCATGCGTCCCTGGACCCGCAGTTTTGGTTCTCGCGGGAGATGTGGAGGATATGGCATCGGACAAGCGTAAGCGTAATTTTTTGGTCGGCGTGCGGCTCTCGGAAGACGAGAGAACCGCCCTGGAAGCACTTGCTGCTTCCCGCCAAACATCGCTTCCAGCTTTCCTCCGCGCCACTGGACTTCGCCAGCGCCTCTCCTCCTCCACAGCGGCTATTTCGATTGCCGATCGCGAAGAGCTCCGCCGTATCAAAATCGATCTCGGCGAGGTCGCTTCAAGTCTGAACCGCATCGCAACATCGTTCGCCGCACAAAATTCTCCCGCATCAAACCTGGCACGTCAGACCGAACAGGCTCTCGCCGAGGTCTTCCGCACCAACGCTCATATCCGAGAGGTCTTGGGATATGATCGTTAAAGGAAAGAGCCGCTCCAACGGTGTCCAGCTCGGCGCATATCTCCTCTCGATGGAAGTCAACGAGGAGGTCCGCGTGCTGGAGATATCAGGCATGGCGACTAGCGATTTGACCCAAGCCCTTATCGAAATGCAGGAGATTTCGGACAGAGGGCAGCGCGGGGTCAAGGGGCTCTATCACGCTGTGATTTCGCCCCAGCCTGGATATCAAATGACCGAGGAGCAGTGGCTCTACGCGGCCGATGCTCTTGGGCTTCAATTGAAGCTAGACCATCAGCCACGCGCCATCGTCTTGCACGAGAAGAACGATGGGCAGGGCGGGACAAGAGTCCACGCCCATGTTGTGTTCCAGCGGACAGACAAGGAGCGTCTCTCTCTCATTCCCGATAGCTGGAACTACATCGCGCATGAACGAGCGGCACGACATCTCGAAGAGAAATTCGGACACGAAATCGTTCCTGGCAAACACGCAGAGCCGCGCTCGAAAGAGCGCGACCGCGAGGCCGTCCCCGACCACGAACGGCATCAGGAAGAGAAAGCAGGCCTAAGCAAGCAAGAGCGCATTGCTCAGGTCACAGAGCTATTCAGGCAATCAGACGGCGCAAAGAGTTTCGCAGCTTCGCTTGCCCATGCGGGCTACACGCTTGCAAAAGGCGACCGCAGAGACTTCGTCATTCTCGACAAGGTCGGGCAGGTCTATTCGCTGCCGCGATGTATCGAGGGCGTGAAGACCAAGGAGCTGCGCAAGTTCTTCGAGCCGCTCAATGCGAGCAAGATGCCCTCAGTGGATGAGGCCAAGTCGCTGATACGCGACAAGCTCGCTTCCGATAAATCGAAGAAGGTCGAGAAGGAGCAAGCGAAGGCCGAGTTCACAGAGGCGGCATCGGACAAGGCCCGTTCAGAAGACAAGCAACCTAGCGAAACCAAAAAGCGGGATGACGCCTCGCAAAAGATCCCGCAACCAGACAAAGAGGCGATGCGTGGCCGAGCTAAGAAAGCACTCGAATTGGCATCTGCCTCCAACGGCCTTGAGCGATATGCCAAGGCTTTGGGAGAGAGACTCCGTGCAACCTCAGGAATTGCAAAAACGATCCGCACGCGACTTGGCAACGCTTACGACGCGATAGCATCGCGCGTGTCCGAGAGGTGGCAGGCGCTTAAATCGAAGCTCGCCACCAGCCAGGGCAAGGGCGGAAACCAAGGCCAGCAGGAGCAAGCCCCGCAGCCTGAAACTCAGAGCAAGACGTTCAATAAGGTGGCTAAGGCTTTGAAGGCCGTTGAGAAAGCCTCGCGTGATGAACAAACTCGCAAAGGGCCATCGAATGACCGATAGGCTCATTCACCCAACGCCAGAGTTTGACCCTCACGACATTGAGAGCCGAGAAGTTCGGGCAGCATCAGGCGTGCACGAACAAGTCTCTCTTGAGCGCTTCTACTGGATTCATCTCGATTGGTATGAAGAGAACGGCTTTCTCACCGAGGCTAAGGGGTTGGGCGGTCTAGTTGCTTCACTTGACGAGCAGCGAGAGACAGAGAGTATTGAGGATGCACTTCGTGCCTTCGTAGACCACTGGATGATACCCACTGCGATACGCGATGGATTGCCGCCGTTCGACCAATGGGATGAAGAAACTCGCATCGCTGCCACCCGCGATGCGGAAGTCTTTAGAGCTTGAGCGAGAGCGCGAGCTTGACCGCTTGGGTTTTTGCGGTGGCGGAGCTTCGCTCCGTTTCAGTCTGCGCATTCTCAGCTTCGTTGCGGTATCGGGCAAGCAGGCCGTGCAGTTCCGCGATGCTCAATTGAGCTAGTGCGCTTGCGTTGAAATGATCCAGCATTGTGTCCTCCTTCGAGTTGGAGGCCGCGCCACTCGCGACCTTTCGCAAGGTCGGATTGAGCATTTGGAGATAGGTCACCGTCTGCGGTTGCAACGTCAGTGAAAAAGCTACCCTTAGCTTGAGAGAATCTTCGACGCGAAATCTAATGTCTTGTGACATGGATGTGTGCTGGCGCGAGCCCGCTTCGATGGAGGAAAGGATGCGGACTTCCGGTTTGCCAGCCTCGCGGTGCCTGGTGATCGCAATACCCCTCGACAATCGTTCGGATATGGATAAATGTTCTTTTTTTGTTCCCACTTCTTGTCAAGTGCCTCAGAGTGATGCATTATGATGCAAACGGAAGTGAGGACACATGGTGATGAGCGCAAAAAATCGCATCACTGTAAATTTGGAAGACGACGAGTACGAAGCCCTGCAACGTATCGCAGAGGGCAGTGATCGCTCGCTCTCGTGGCTCGGGCGGCGCGCGATTTGTGATTTCATTGAAAGCAAAGACCGATCAGAAGCGCCACTATTGGCGGGGCTAAATGAAGCGAGCTCAACGACTCGGCGGTCGAACGGATGAAGTATCCTGGAGGAAAACTCTTCGAGGGAGACTGCCTAGAGGTCATGAAAGGCCTTGAGGATGCTTCCGTCGATATGATCCTTTGTGACCTTCCCTACGGCACGACCCAAAACAAGTGGGACAGCGTGATTCCGTTGGATCAGTTATGGGAAGAGTATCAGCGCATTATAAAGCCGAAAGGCGTGATTGCCTTGTCCTCTCAAGGCATTTTTACCGCCAAACTCATATTGAGTAACGAAAAGTGGTTCAAATATAAGTTCGTATGGGTCAAAAGTAAGCCGACCAACTTCCTCAATGCTCGTCGCCAGCCTCTACGGCAGCATGAGGATATTTGCGTCTTTTATGGCAGGCAGCCTGACTATCGGCCAGTCATGTCAAAGGGAGAGCCATATAATAAGGGCACTCGCAAAGCGCAGTACACAGGCAGCTATGGAGACTTCAAACCTGTGCAGGTTAAGAGCGATGGCGAAAGGTTTCCTACCGATACGCTCTATTGCAAGACTGCCGAAAGTGAAGCTGGCTGTCGCGTATGGCATCCAACACAAAAGCCCGTTGCACTCGGGAGGTATCTCATCCGTATGTTCACGGCACCTGGCGATGTTGTCCTAGACAATGCATTTGGCAGCGGTAGCTTTCTTGTCGCCGCAGCTCTCGAAGGCCGCCGCTTTATTGGGATAGAAAAGAACGAAGAAGTTCATCTCTTCAAAGAGGAGCGCATCGACTACATGCAGGTTGCAAAGGAGCGCTTGGCGGAAGTGGAATCTGCAATGAAGGCCAAGGAACCGCCACCTCCTTTGTATTCTTCGCTGCAACCTGCGGCCCGCGCAGGCCAGCCAAATCGCAGAGGTATGGTTGACGTGGATGCAGTCATTCGGGAATCAGAAAGGCAGGCTGTATGAAAGCTCCTGCCGCTAATTATAATGAGCGGTCATGGGCCATCGATCTCATCGGGCACCTGAAACAGCTTGCTAATCAACAGAATCGATCAATCAAAGACGCTGGCGGTGAACAGAGTATCAAAGCTGACGGCGGCAGCCTTTTCCCTGACGTACTCTTATTTGGTGACCGAACGACAGCTCGCATCCTTCAGGGATGGGAACTCAAAATGCCTGATACAGGCATTGATGACCCAGAATTTCGCGCAAATGCGGAGACAAAGGCGCGCGCTTTAGGTCTTGATAGTTTCTTATTGTGGAACGTGTCTCACGCGCATCTCTACGTTCGCGATGCAGAAGCAGATGAATTTATCAGAAGTTATGCTTGGGATGACCTCTCCGACATAACCACGAGGGGTGGCGTCAACGCCAATCGCCAGCGTTGGGAAGAATTGGCCGCAGCCATTTTTGCTTATCTCAATGATCTCTTCGACCGAGGTTCACTTGAAGGTAGGCAATTCATTGAGGCCTACCAGAGTGGCGGTGTCACTTCCTTGATTATGGAGAATGCTGGCTTGGTCGCGGATGCGCTTGCGGATGCGGCGAGACAGGACCGCACTCTACGCGCGGAAATGACCCTTTGGTGGCATCGCTCACAAGCAGAGTATGCGACCGGCACGATGGAGCAAGTGCTGGCGCAGGCTGTTATTTCAAACTGGATCGGAAAAATTCTTTTTGGCCACATCCTGCGAGAGCAAGATGAGCGCGCCGAACGGCTGGACACGATTGGTGACGATACCACAGCGGCAGAAGCACTTGAGCTATTTGCTCAGCTTTCGGAGGAGTGCAATTTTTGGACGATCTTCTCTGACAGCATCGGCTTGCGATACATACCAGACTTGGTCTGGGGTCAGCTTAAGCAGTTCAACAGTCTCCTTTCGGACCTTAGGGTCGGGTCAGTCGATCAAGGTCAATTGTCCAGAGTGCTCGAAGCGACGGTCGAAGTCGCAGTTCGAAAACTGCGAGGACAATACCCCACGCCTATTGAGTTAGCTCGCCTGCTTGTACAACTCTGCCTTCACGACACGGTTTCTGACCGTGTCCTTGATCCTTGCTGTGGGAGCGGGACTATCGCACGCGCAGCCATCGAGCAAAAGCTTGGAGCTGGAGTTGCTGCTGACCGCGTTGCTGCGACGGTCTTTGCGGGAGACCAAGACCCGCAAGCTGTGCAGATTGCAACTTTCGCTTTGGCGAAGCCAGCGCTTATGCACATGCCACTTCGCATCTTCAAACGAGATGCTTTCACCTTGGAACCTAACACCGAGATTGAGTTCAAGAACCCCACAGATGGGCAGGCATTCACCGAGAATTTGGGTCAGTTTGAAGCAATTACGAGTAATCTCCCTTTCGTTGCGCAGGCTGGGCGAAAGCAATACGGCAATGCATTGGATAAAGTAGTGGAAGCGATGGGTGAGGAGGGAGAACGCTTCACCAGAAGGGCTGACGTTGCGGCATACCTTCCCTTTTCTCTTCATCCATTGCTCACCGATAATGGACGCCTAGGCGTCATCATTACTAACGCGTGGCTTGGCACGGATTGGGGTGACGCCTTCTATAACCTGCTTGGTCGCTATTACGATTTGAAGGCTGTCATCACATCGGGCGCTGGCCGCTGGTTTCAGAACAGCCAAGTAGTTACAAACATTCTCATCTTGGAAAAGAAGGCTGACCCCGAACAGCCAAGCGGCGATATCAAATTCGTCGTTTTAACGCGGCCACTCGATGAGGTCGGTGAAGAAGGTGTTGTTGACGTAACGGCGGCTCAGATTGAGCTTGGTCAGACGCAAAACGACACGATGACCATAAGGGCCGTCACACTTACGGACATGGCAAATTTTCGAGCACTTGGATTGGGAGGGAATGCTCAATTCGCCGATTGTGGCTGGGTGTTGCAGCTACCACTCGCGCCCCTCAAAAACGTGTTTCAGATTCGAAGAGGCGAACGCCGTGGTAAGAACGCGCTCTTCTATCCTGCTCCTGGACACGGCATTGAAGCTGAATACATAAAGCCTCTGGCAAAGAGCCCAACGGATTTCACGTCCCTTTGTTGCCCAGCAGCGAGGGAAGCATTCTCATGTACCCGGTCCGAAGAGGAGCTTGAGGCCCTCGAGCATACTGGCGCTCTCAATTGGATCAGGAAGTTCGCAACACCCGAGAACATTGAGAAGCTCGGCGGGAATGGACTGCGTTGGTATGAGATGAGAGCTGATACGCTCACCGATCTTGTTATGTTCATAAACTACGGTGATCGCCTTTTTGTCGGACGTGTCGATCCACCAGCTTTCGCCGACCAGCGCTTGGTGCGTTTAGAGCCTCGTGAGGAAGTGGATATTGATCTCATGCACGCGCTACTCAACAGCGCTATTTCGATGTTCTTGATCGAAGGTATGGGTTTTGGACGCGGGCTCGGGGCGCTCGACCTCAACAAAGATAGGATTGAGGACTACATGCACATGCTTGACCACACACAATTAGATCAAGCTGGCATTGATTCCATCAAAGAGGCTTTCGCTCCCTTGCTGGAGCGCGAGATATTGAACGTCGCAGATGAACTCGAACAGGACGACAGGAAGACCTTTGATGACGCGGTCATCGCGGCCTTCGGCTTAGGAATCGACCGAGAACGCATCTATGATGCTTTGCTAGCTCTTGTCGAGATTCGACGGACAGCGTTGGAATGATGCATGGCTATGAAGATTACGACGAAGGTGAGGGCGACTTGTTGTCGCCCCTGACTGAGACCGAATATCTACAACTGCTGCTACGTGATTTACACGACGACCTGATTGGTCGGATTACCCGCCTTCGCTATCTAGGTGACCAAGCGCGAACGCTTGGCTCAAGCGGAACTATGATGATGGGTGGCTCACCAACTTATAACGCCCTTGCCGAAGCAAGGTCATCCTTCATCAACGGCAATTTCGCAGCGACAGTGATACTTTGCCAAGCGATGGCGGAGAATTTGTTGGGGGGCGTTCTGGGACTTGACGGTTCTGAAGTTCCCAATCGCATACAATTCACCGAGACGCTGAAAAGATGCCAAGAGAAGGGATACCTCAATCCACAGGTGATAGCTCAGCTAAGAAAGCTAGGCGAACTGCGTAATCCCCTCTCCCATTATCGATCCATTGCTGACCCGTCGCACGTAGACCGTCGTTCTATGGACCAAGATTCGCATTATCTCGATATTCTTGAGAATGATGCTTTTTTCGCAATTGCATTGATAATGAGGTTGCTCTCCCAAAAGCCTTTTAGAGTAAGCTGAATTTGCCGTTACCTGTGGCCCGTGCTCTATGCGCTAGGCGCACCGAGCCAAAGTCTCAGCCCGTTCGGGTGACGATCACTAACGGATTTTTCTAAGGGGCTTCGCCCCTCGCGCCTGCAAGGCATCCAACCGCATCCACCTATAGGCGGAGCCTCGGTCGGAGCCTCCTTGCACTAGCTACCCCCACATCTCGGCGATGAGCCAGGTTTGCATGAGCAACCCAGTCCCCATTGGGGAGGAAGTCGAGAAGGAAATGGAACATTCACACGAAGGATATCGGTCAAGCCACCCGTGGTATTACCTCTTGGGCGGAAAGCGACTGAGTTTGAAGGAAATCAGGGAGGACACGCGCAAGAGCGGTTATGGAGGTTATCTTGCGCGGGACATTGATGAAGCAGACAACTTTGCCGAGCCTAGAAGGTCGCAGACTCTCCGACAGATGCGCGACAAGGCAAAGAGCAACTTGTGCACGGACATTTCCCGCTATCGCGAGTTGTCACGCCAACTGGCGAGGCGAAGGGGCGCAGGCGAAGATGCAACCCATGAGGGTGTTTGCGCGGACATTCACACTAATATCAGCTTGAAGCACAACCACATCAGCAACGAGTTTGCGCACTTGATTACGCTAGAGCGACTTCTGGCGAAGCAGGGCGATTTGTTCGACCTTATGGGCTAAAAGCGCTAGTTGGCTAATTTGCGAGATTGGCAACGGCCAAGCTCGCCTATTTGCCTAGCCAGCTTCGCGAGGATATCCCCCTCGAAATCCGCGCGGGGGTAACGATGGTATCGCTCCTCCGCTACCAATATCATGACATCGCCATTTGGCTCGAAACGATTTGGCGTC
>CAYRBB010000052.1:0-17927 GCA_964422435.1 uncultured Sphingomonadaceae bacterium | reverse complement strand
GGCGCGCTGCGCACCGCCGTGACCGTGAGCGAGGCGATGACCAACCAGAAGCTCGTGCTGGGCCAGATCACCGCGCTCAACGAAACCACCGCGGGGATTATCGATTCCACCGGTCAGTTGCTGCGCGAAAACACCGCGCGCATTCACGAACAGGCCGCCAGCAGCACCATCCCGATGGAAACGCTGCAACGCGCCTTCCAGAACATCTACGATACGATGGACGAGGTCGACAGCTTCAAATTGCGCGCGCTCGACAGCATGAAGCAGACGGTCGATACGCTTTCGGTCGAGGTCGAGAAGTCCAAGGGCTACATCGCCCGCGCCGAAGGGCAGGCACAGGCCGCCAAGCAGGTGCAGGACAGCGGACTGCTGACGCTGGAGCCGTAGGGACGAATTGATGGCCGACAGCACAAGCGATTCCGACCGTATTTTGCGCGAAGCGCGGAGCAGCCTGCAGATCCAGCGCGAAGGTGGGTATCACCGGCGCGGTGGGTCGATCGGCAGCGGATCCAAGCGGCTGAAACGTCAGGACATGGCGAAGCGGCTGCGAAACATCGCGATCGCTGCTGCAGCGATTTTTGCGTTTGCCACCATTGCAGGTATCGTCATCGACGGGATCGGTTTTGTCGGCATTGTCCTGACCTTTTTTGCCTTGCTCGTAGCCGGTGGGTTCTTCGCGAAATATCCGACGATGAAGCCTCCGCAGCGTGTCGATCTGCGCAAAACGCAGGACGCCCAGCAGCTTGTCGCGCGTACCGAACTCTGGCTCGAACACCAACGCGATGCGTTACCGCCCGCTGCGGCGCAAATTGTCAACGGGCTCGGCACCCAGCTTGATGCGCTGGGCAAACAGCTCGCGCATATCGATCCGGGTCATCCCGCTGCTGGCGAAGTGCGCAAACTGGTGGGCGAAATCCTGCCGGAGACGATAGAGACCTACACCCGTATTCCCGCGCATTTGCGAGCCGAGGAACGTGCGGGCTCCACACCCGATGCGCAGCTGGAACGCAGCCTCAAGAAGATCAGCAAGGAAGTCGATAGCGTTACCCGCCAGCTGGCCGAAGGTTCGCTCGATGACCTCGCGATCAAGGACCGCTACCTCGATTACCGCTATGGCGATGCCGAGGGCAATCCGCTCGAAAGCGGGTCCGACAGCGGCGTCCCGCTCAACGAAGGCTCGGGCGTTCCACTCCCCGACTTCGAAACGGCGAAGAGCAAAAGCTGATGCAGGTTGCCATACCGCATAATCTGGGGCGCGAGGAGGTTCGCCGCCGCATGCAGGCGCGCGGTCATGAAATCGGCGACAACATCCCCGGCGGCATGGCGGATGTGCAGACCAGTTGGCCGAGCGAAGACCGGATGACGCTTTCCATCAGCGCGATGGGCCAGGCGCTCACCGGTCATATCGATATCGAGGAAGAGCAGGTGCTGTTCGAAATGATGCTGCCGCCGGCGCTCGGTTTCCTGAAGCCCATTGTCGAAGCGGCCATTGCCGATCAGGGTCGGCGCATGCTCGAACCGCCGAAGGACTGATCCTTCAAAGCTTGCGATCGCGCTCCAGATAGCTCTCAGGCACGCGCAATCCTTCCGTTGCCTCCCGCGTCTCGCGCAGAAACACGATCAGCGCCCACATCAGCAAACCGATCGAGAAAATAAATGTACCAGCGGCAATCGGGTTCAGCCCGAAATGCGCGAATTCCTCGGCAAATAGCAGCACCACGGTCACGCCGATAGTCAGGCTCGCCAGCACCAACAGCGTGAGCGCGCGGTTGATCAGTACGATGCGACGATCCAGCAGACGAATTTCGCGCACGACCATATCGTGCTCCATGCCCTCGGTCGCACCATGCAGGCGCTGCAATTCGCGGCTGCGATCGACCACCCGGCCAAGGCGCTGCGTCAACGTGCCGATGATGCTGCCAATGGCGACCAGCAGGAAAACCGGCGCCAGCGCAAGCTGGATTGTTTGTGCGATCATCGCATCATATTCAGTCACAGGCTTGCCCCATGCGTGATATGTCTATAAAAGGCAAGAACTGGACAGATAGTGATTTATTTTCAATGTGTTGCAGCTATGCTATTCAGGGCTTCAATCCAGTACGCTCCCAAGATAGCCGCATCGTCTGGCGGAAACAGGACGACACGTCCAGCCCGGATTGAAATAGCGGCGTCGAGAGGTTTGCATGGACGACACAACAGCCAGCGTGATGAAGGCGAACACCCGCAACGGCGTTCTCGTGGTGGAAGACAGCGCGATCATCGCAATGGATGTGGAAGAAATGCTGGGCGCGATGGGAGTATCCAATATCACTGTCGCAGCGAGCTGTGCCGCAGCTCTCGACGCCCTGGACAACGCGACCCCGCAATTTGCCTTGCTGGATTTTAAGCTTGGTGACGGGACGAGCGAGCCTGTTGCCACAGCGCTCAGCCAGAGAAGCATACCCTTCTGGTTTGTTACCGGTTATGGCGACGCGCTGGAAAGACTTTCCGGCAGTGCGGCAAGCGGCGTTATCCAGAAACCCTATTCAACGGATGATTTGCAAAAAATCGTCGATCAACTGGGCGGATAGGCTGCGCTTACTGGTTGGCAGCACCATCGAGCTTGCCGACCTTTTGCGCACCCGCCATAGTCGTAACGAGCACTTCATCACCATCGACGACCACCGCTACGTCGTCCAGACCGATAACCGAAACGCGCGGCCCGTCGCTATCGACAAGCACGTTCGTGCAATCGACCAGTTCTGCACGGCCCCGCACGCAGTTGCCATCCTCATCGCCCTGGCGAGCATCGCGCAGCGCCGGCCACCCGCCAATGTCGGACCAGCCCATCGAAACGGGCACCATAGCGGCGCGCGGGGTTTCTTCCATTACGGCGTAGTCCACTGATTCGGAAACGATTTCCGTGAATGGCGCGAGCGCGGGATGGAAACGGGCACCATCTTCGCTACCCTCCGCAACTGCGGCACGAACGGACTTGGCGAGCGCGGGGCGGTGCGCCTCCAGCTCAGCCACAAAGGCACCGGCGCGAAAGGCGAAAATACCGCCATTCCAGCAATATCCGCCGTGGGCGAGAAACTCTGTCGCACGTGCAAGGTCAGGCTTTTCAACAAAACGCTCAACGGCGTAGCCGCCTTCCAGCGGATCGCCCTGCAGAATATAGCCGTAACCGGTCTCGGGGTGGGTGGGTGTGATCCCGAAAGCGACCATGCGGTCTTCACGCGCCAGCTTGTCGGCCGCCACCGCAGCGGCCTGGAAGGCAGACACATCGGCAATATGGTGATCACTAGGACAGACCAGCATCACCGCACCTTCAGGAAGGCGCAGCGCGGCAAGCGCGATTGCCGCTGCCGTGTTTTTCGCCTCAGGTTCAACGATAATGGAGGCTCGAGAACTGCTGAGCTGAGCCTCAACATGCGGCAAATGCGCTGCGCCCGTCACAATCGTCGGCGCGGCGAATTGCGCCGGATCGGCCGTGCGCACGATCGTTTCCTCGAACAGCGTCTGCGCGCCCACCAGCGGAAGGAACGGCTTGGGCTTGCTTTTGCGACTGCGTGGCCAGAGGCGCGTTCCGCTGCCGCCGCACATGATAACGGGGTGGATCAGGGTCATGGCCGCTCCTGTGTGAAATCACGAAGCCCTGTGCAAGGCTTTTCCAGTGAAATGCCCGGTTATCGGGCGCGAAAATCCACCCGGTAGCCGTAGCGTGCCTCGACCGGTGTGCCATCGGATGTAGTCGCGGGATTAAAGCGAATGCGCTCCACAACCAGCGGGCAGACACGCGCAGTGGTCGCGGGGTCGACCTGGGTATTCGCCACCGAGCAATTGCGCGCGCGACCATCGGTCGTCACGATAAATTGCACGGTTACCGAACGCCCGAACCGGGTCGCGCGCCCACCCTCCGGTACCGGGAAATCGCGCGCTTCATTGAGCTCACCCGAGCGCACCGTTGGACGAACTGCGACTGCACCGCCAGTACCCGAACCGCGTCTACCGCTGCCCGTACCATCGCCATCGCCGCCCGCACCTGTGCCTTCACCTTTCTGCCGCGCACCGGAAGCGTTCGCTGTGCCGGTAGAGGAAGCGCGCGGCGCCGGCGTCGGCCGCGGCAATGGCTGATCGGGAGCCACAACTTCGCGCGCGGTCGCCTCACGCCCTTCCTCACCCGCAGCACCTTCATCGGGTTGTGGCGGCGAAATGCTGGGCTCGGATTCGGGCTCGGTGGTTCGCACTGTGACCGTAACCATATTGGTCGCCCGCTCGATGACATTGGCAGTAAATTCCGGGGCTAGCGCGCGGGCCAGGCCGAACAGTACGAGGACATGGAAAAGCACAATCAGCAAAACCAGCTTCCAATTGAGCTTCTTGCGCCGGGTTGTATAATTGTTGTGCGCCAATCCAGCCTCCGCTTGCCATATCCCACGCCCTGCCTGCCTGATGCAAGGGCCACACTCGACGAACGCATGAGGAGCGCTTAGTGATGCGCGCATGACGGCATCCTATCGCTTCGCCATCGACCGCGGCGGCACGTTCACCGATGTGGTGGCCGAGTTGCCCGATGGCCGGCTGGTGACGACCAAGCTCCTTTCCAGCAATCCCGAACAATATTCGGACGCCGCCAGCGAGGCGGTGAGGCGGATTTTGGCGGAACATGGGGAAGCGCCGATAGCCGAATTGCGGATCGGCACAACAATTGCGACCAATGCACTGCTTGAACGCGAAGGGGCTGACGTCGCATTGGCAATCACCAAAGGGCACCGCGATGCGTTGCGGATCGGAAACCAGTCCCGCCCGGATATTTTTGCACGACATATCGTGAAGCCAGAACGGCTTGAGCGGCATGTTATCGAGATTACCGAACGGATGAGTTCGGATGGCGATATCATTACGCCGCTCGATGAAGAGGCCGCGAGAAGAGACTTGCAGGCCTTGCGCGATACGGGGGTCGATGCACTCGCGATCGTATTGATACACGGCTGGACCTTCACAGAGCATGAGGCGCGCTTGGCAAAGATCGCCCACGATCTGGGCTTCATGCAAGTGAGCGCAAGCCACGAAGTATCGCCACTGATCCGCCTTGTTCCTCGCGGCGATACCAGCGTGGCAGACGCCTATCTTTCCCCGGTCATCCGTTCCTATGTCGAACAGCTCGCGCAGCGGCTTCCCGATCACGGATCATTGCGCTTCATGCAATCCAATGGCGGCCTTGCCGATGCTCACGCCTTTCGCGGCAAGGATGCGGTTCTGTCCGGCCCGGCAGGCGGCGTGGTCGGCATGGTGCAAACCGCCGCAGCCATCGGATATGACCGGCTGATCGGCTTCGATATGGGCGGCACGAGCACCGATGTGTGCCACTATTCGGGCGAATATGAACGTACGGGAGACAGTGTGGTCGCGGGCGTGCGCATCGCCGCGCCGATGATGCAGGTACATACCGTAGCAGCAGGCGGCGGGTCGATCTGCCGGTTTGACGGGCAGCGTCTGCGGGTTGGCCCGGAAAGCGCGGGTGCCGACCCCGGGCCTGCCTGTTACCGCAAGGGTGGCCCGCTGACGGTGACAGATTGCAACCTGGTGCTCGACCGTATCGATCCGACACATTTCCCGCGCGTGTTCGGGCCCGATGGCGACCAGCCGCTGGATCCCGGAGCATCGCGTGCACGGCTGGAAGAAGTTGCCGCCGCACTGTCCGAACCGATGCCACTCGAATTGCTGGCCGAAGGATTCCTCACCATCGCGGTCGATGAAATGGCCAATGCCATCCGCAAGATCAGCACGGCGCGCGGACACGATGTGACCACCCATGCACTCGCCTGCTTTGGCGGAGCGGGTGGGCAATTCGCTTGCCGCGTCGCCGATGAGCTGGGGATGGAGACAGTGTTGGTGCACCCCTATGCCGGCATCCTCAGCGCCTATGGCATCGGCCTCGCGCCCGTTATTGCTATGCGCGAAGCGGGCGTGGTGAGGCCGCTGGAGGAGGACCACGGGGAAGTGCTTTCCGTCTTACAGGAGCAGGCCCGCGCGGACCTTGTTTCGCAGGGCATTGCAACAGGTCGCATTACCGTCATTACCCGGCTCCGGCTTCGCTTCGATGGCAGCGATACGACAATCGATATGCCCCTTGCTGATGACGCAGATACCGCCTTCCGCGCGGAGCATCGCCACCGCTTCGGCTGGTCCGATGATGCGGCGCCCATCGTGCTCGAAGCGATCAGCGTGGAAGCGCAGGGCACCAGCGGTGGCCTGGTTACTCAGGCCAAAGTTTCCTCGCGCGGACAATTGTCGGACGGCGAGAAGCTGGCAGGTCCCGCCCTGATTGCCGACCCCAGCTCTACTACCATCGTGGAGAACGGCTGGCAGGCCGAGCTCGCAGAGGACGGCTCGCTGATCCTCACCCGAACCGCTCCGCGCGAACGGGCGCCTGCGGCAGGCACCGAGGCCGATCCGGTACGCCTCGCCATCTTCAACAATCTGTTCATGGCGATCGCCGAGGAAATGGGCGTGGTGCTGGAAGCAACGGCCAGCTCGGTCAATATCAAGGAGCGGCTCGATTTCTCCTGCGCGCTATTCGATGCGCAGGGTTCGCTAATTGCCAATGCGCCGCATATCCCGGTGCATCTGGGTAGCATGGGGGCGAGCATTCGCCAGGTGATCGCAAACCGCGCGAACAGCCCGCGCGGCATAAGGCGCGGCGATGCCTATGTCGTCAACGATCCCTATAATGGCGGCACGCATCTGCCCGATATTACGGTGATCGTGCCGGTGTTCTGGAGCGAGAGTGCGCCGGGTCCGCAGTCCTTCGTCGCGGCACGTGGGCACCATGCCGACATTGGCGGAATCGCGCCGGGCTCTATGCCTCCCGACAGCACGACGATCGACGAGGAAGGTATTCGGCTGGATGATGTACTGCTGGTGGATGAAGGCAAGTTCCTCGAACGCGAGATGCGCGATTTGCTCAACACCGGCCCACACCCTGCTCGCAATCCCGACCGCAATATCTCCGACCTCAAGGCCCAGCTTGCCGCCTGCGCGCGCGGGAGCGACCTGCTGAAGAGCGCCGCTGGCGAGCATACGGGAGAAGTCATGACCGCCTATATGGGCCATGTTATGGACAATGGCGAAGCAGCGGTATGCGATCTGCTGAGGCGCATGCCGGAAGGCCAATTCGCTTACCAGCTGGATAATGGCGCGCTGGTAAAAGTGGCAATAACGATTGATCGCGATGCCCCGAGCGCGGCATTCGATTTCTCCGGCACCAGCGACCAGCTAGACAGCAATTTCAATGCTCCTGCCGCGATTGCGCGTGCCGCTGTGCTCTACGCGCTTCGCTGCCTCGTTGATGACCAAGTGCCCCTAAACGATGGCTGCCTGCGCCCCGTCACCATGCGCATCCCGGAAGGCTCGATGCTCTCTCCCAATCCGCCCGCTGCGATTGTCGCAGGCAACGTCGAGACGAGCCAGGTTGTAACCGATGCCGTGCTCGCGGCTTGCGGCGCGCTCGCGCCTTCGCAAGGTACGATGAACAACCTCACTTTTGGCAATGCGCAACACCAATATTACGAGACGATCTGCGGCGGTTCCGGTGCGGGGCCGGACCATCCAGGCACAGACGCGGTGCAGACGCATATGACCAACTCACGCCTAACCGATCCCGAAGTTCTCGAAACCCGATTTCCGGTGCGCGTCGATACTTTCGCCATTCGCGAAGGATCTGGTGGCAAGGGCACGCAACAAGGTGGAAACGGCGTAGAGAGGCGGCTGGCCTTCCTTGAAGACATGCAGGTGCAGATGCTGGCAAATCGCCGCCGTGTCGCTCCGCGCGGGATTGCAGGTGGCGGCGATGCTCTACCGGGGGAGACGTTTGTGGAACACGCCGATGGCAGCACCGTTCAACTGGGCGAAGATGGCGCAGTGCAGGTATGCGCCGGCGATGTCGTGGTCATTCACACTCCCGGCGGTGGCGGCTATGGAGAACCCGGGTGAGCGTGGACTCAACCATGGCCGGACGTTTCGCGCGCACCGCGCTGGATCATGTTTGCCGCGAATATCCCAACAAGCTCGATCACGCTATGGAAGGGGAAGAAGACGTACTATCGCCGAGCGCACTGCACCCGGTATTCTACGGCAGTTTCGACTGGCATAGCTGTGTACATAGCTGGTGGATGTTGCTGACCATAAGGCGTGTCTTTCCCGACCTGCCAGAAGTCACGCAAATCACGTCGCTAGCGGACGAGATGTTCACCGCGGACAAACTCGCAGCCGAGACCGAATATGCCAAGCGCCCGCTCTCGCGCGGGTTCGAGCGGCCTTATGGCTGGGCTTGGTATCTCAAGCTCCATCTCGAAGCCGCGCAGGAACCCGGCAAACCCTGGGCGCAGCACATGGAGCCGCTGGCGAGACAATTCGCTGCCGGGTGGCGGGACTATATTGGCGCGCTCGCTTACCCGATCCGTACCGGAACGCATTTCAACACGGCTTTCGCCATGCGCCTGTCGCTCGATTGGGCAGCACAATTCGATCCCGGTCTCGCGCGGCTGATCGGCGATACCGCGATGGTCTGGTTCGAGGGAAATTCCGACGTACGCCCGATCGAGCCATCGGGCGATGATTTCCTGTCAGGCACGCTTACAGTAGCGCAGCTGATGCGTAAGGTCGGCCGCGTGCCATTCAGCGATTGGCTACAAAGCTATCTGCCCAATCTGGTGGAAGGCCGCCCGACCTGCCTTTTCGATCCCGTTGTTCCGCGCGACAGAAGCGATGGCAAGATGGCGCATCTCGACGGCTTCAACATTTCGCGCGCATGGGCGTGGATCGAAATCGGCCAAGCGGCGAAGCTGGGAAATGATCGCGAATTACCGGCACTTGCACTCTACAATGCTTCCATCGATCAGGTCGATCAGGATTACATGTCGTCGCACTGGCTGGCGAGCTTCGCGCTGCTCGCTATATTGGCTTATGAGGAGACAAATTCCGCATGACTGACAGTGACATCGCTTTAGAGCATGCGACGGCGCAGATCGAGGCGGCTCTGGCTGACGAGAGCAAGCGCCCGACTATAGCCGGATTCTTCGACGAGGCTACCAACACGATCAGCTATGTGGTGAGCGACCCGGCCACCAGGGACGCCGCGATCATCGATTCCGTGCTCGATTACGAAGCGGCGTCGGGACGCACAGCGTATCGCTCGGCGGACCGGGTGGAGCAGTATGTGTCAGCAAGCGGCCTGACTGTGACGTGGCATATCGAAACGCACGCCCATGCCGATCACCTATCTGCTGGTCCGTATTTGCAGGAGAAGCTGGGCGGCAAGCTTGGCATTGGGCAAGAAATCATTCGCGTGCAGGAAGTGTTCGGCAAGCTGTTCAACGCCGGAACCGAATTTGAGCGGGACGGATCGCAATTCGATCACCTGTTCCAAGATGGCGAAAGCTTCAATATCGGCGGGCTTCCCGGCATCGTGTTGCATGTCCCGGGCCACACGCCAGCCGATATGGCCTTTATCATTGGCGATGCGGCTTTCATCGGCGACACGCTGTTCATGCCGGATTACGGCACTGCAAGAGCGGATTTTCCGGGCGGTGATGCGCGCCAGCTATTCCGCTCGATCAAGCGCATTCTCTCTCTACCGCAGCAAACGCGGCTGTTCCTGTGCC
Organism: uncultured Sphingomonadaceae bacterium; assembly: GCA_964422435.1. Classification (GTDB taxonomy): domain Bacteria; phylum Pseudomonadota; class Alphaproteobacteria; order Sphingomonadales; family Sphingomonadaceae; genus Alteraurantiacibacter. The sequence goes on along the minus strand of CAYRBB010000052.1, from coordinate 8,280 downwards.
ATGACTACAAGGCACCCGGACGCAATACGTACGCGTGGGAAAGCACAGTGGCGCTCCAACGCGCCGGCAACGTCCATGTGAAGGACGGCACCAGCGAAGACGAATTCGTCGGCATGCGTACGGAACGCGATACCAAGCTCTCTATGCCGACGCTTATGCTACCGAGTGTGCAAGTCAACATTCGCGGCGGGCGGCTGCCCGAGCCGGAGGATAACGGCGTGAGCTACATCAAGATCCCGGTGAACACGGTATGACCCTCCCCGGCTTTCCCGACGCGGCACCTCTTGACGGGCTTATCGGCGGCGTACTGATAGGTATTGCCGCGGCGATCATGCTGCTGGGGCTGGGCAGGATCGCCGGTGTTTCCGGCATCGCTGCGAAAGCTGTTGGACTCGGTGGAAGCGGCATGGACAGCAGCAGCGCACGAGCCTTCATCCTCGGTTTGCCCATTGGCGCGCTGCTGATCTTCATTGCGTCGGGCGGGGTCGCACCGAGCTTTGCCGGCCCCGTCCCGCTGATCATCGCAGGACTGCTGGTTGGCGTAGGAACACGTATCGGTAGCGGCTGCACCAGCGGACATGGTGTGTGCGGGATGAGCCGCCTCTCGGTCCGTTCCATCGTCGCGACGCTCACATTCATGGCGACAGGTATTGCTACAGTCGCGATCATGAATGCGATGGGCTGGGAAGTGCTCTCATGAGCATACGGACTATCGTGGCGCTGGTCAGCGGCACCGTGTTTGGCGCAGGGCTCACTATCGGCGGCATGACCGATCCTGCTCGGGTACGCGGTTTCCTGGATCTTTTCGGCGATTGGGACCCGACACTCGGTTTTGTGATGGGCGTGGCGCTGGTGGTCATGGCGATTGCATGGCGTTTCGTCCCGCGTCTGGCGCAACCCATGTGCGAGGACGGATTTTACCTGCCTTCCCGCAGCGATCTCGATGCAAGGCTGCTGGGCGGTGCTGCACTATTTGGCATCGGTTGGGGAGTAGCAGGGCTGTGCCCCGGGCCGGGCTTTGCCGCTCTGGCAATTGCGCCGCAAGATGCCGCGATCTTTGTGATCGCGATGCTTGCAGGTATGGCGCTTGTACGCCTCTCGGAAGGAAAGAACTGATGGATATTCGCAAGGTCGACGATCAATTTGCCGTGGCGCCGCAAGTACAGGCAAGCGATATGCAGTCGCTCGCCATCGCAGGCTACACCACGGTGATGTGCAACCGGCCCGATGGCGAAGAGCCGGGCCAGCCATCGCTCGCAGACATTGTCGCAGCCGCCGAAGCCGCCGGTTTGCACTTCCATCATGTGCCCGTGGCGGGTGGCCAGTTTCCGCAGGAAGCGCTCGACGAATTCGCCCGCATCCGCAGGGAATCGCCGGGCCCCCTGCTCGCATATTGCCGCACCGGCACACGGTGCATCACGATGGAGACGCTGGCCAACCCCATGGGGCTATCGGTCGACGAGCGGCTCGATCGCGCAGCCAATGCCGGATATGATCTTTCCGGCATGCGCGGCTTTCTGAGCTAAGCCGCTGCGTTTTCGCGAAAACTTTTCAGATGCACAGGCGCCTGGGCGGTTACTCTGCAACAATCGCTTCAGCCTCGATCTCCACCAGCCAGTCCTCTCGGCACAGCCAGGCCGTACCGACCATTGTCGCCGCGGGCCGCGCATCGCCGAAATAACGCTTGTGCACGTCACCCACTTTACCCTGATCATCGAGATTGGTGAGGAACATACGGGTACGCACCACCCCTTTCGCGCTTCCACCAAGGTCTTCGATAGCCTTGACAATCAGCCGGCAGCACCTCTCGGCTTGTGCGCCGGCATCGCCGTCGGTCGTTGAGCCATCATCCTCGATTGGCCCCGTCCCCGCGACGATGATCCTGTTCCCCTCGCGCACCGCGCGGGTGAAACCGAATTGTTCCTCGAAAGGTGAACCCGATGTGGTGTGGCGGCGCATGGTCAGTCTCCTTCTCGCCGTTGCGTTTCATTCAAAACCGGCACTCGTGCATTGAAAATCGCCTGCACCGTTAGGATGCGGTTACGCGGCAGGACACCACCCGCTCGCGCAGGTCGAGGAAAGCACCCAGATGGCGGGGAATGTCGTCAAACGTCAAAGCGATACGACGTCCCGGTACGGATTCCCGTGCCGAAGCGGTAGCGCATCCTGCCAGCGCGATTATCGCGAGCGGACTCGCGAGCAATCGCGCCATCATCTCCGTCAGCCCATTGTGGGAATGAGGAAGGCGTTGCTGCCGTCGCCGCCGCCATCGGGCCAGCGCTGTGTGACCTTCTTGGCCTTGGTCCAGAATCGCATACCTTCCATGCCGTACTGGTCCGCATCGCCGAAGCCCGAGCGCTTCCAGCCGCCGAAGCTGTGGTAGCTGACCGGCACCGGGATCGGCACGTTGATGCCGACCATACCCACATTCACGCGGTGCGCGAATTCGCGGGCGGCGTGGCCGTTGCGGGTGAAGATAGCAACGCCGTTGCCGTACTGGTGCTCGCTAGGCAGGCGCAGCGCGTCCTCGAAATCCTTCGCGCGGACGATCTGGAGGACCGGGCCGAAGATCTCTTCCTTGTAGCTTTCCATGTCGGGCGTGACATGGTCGATCAGTGTCGGGCCTACGAAGAAGCCGTTCTCGTGGCCCTGCAGGGTGAAGCCGCGACCATCGATGACGATCTCGCCGCCTTCTTCCTCCGCCTTGGTAATCCACTGTTCGACACGCGCCTTGTGCTCAGGCGTAACGACAGGGCCGTAATGCGCATCCTTGTCGGTGCTGACGCCGACGCGCAGCCCATTGATCGCGGGGATGAGCTTTTCCTTGAGTCGCTCCGCCGTGTCCTCACCCACCGGAACCACGACGGGCAGCGCCATGCAGCGTTCACCCGCCGAGCCGAAAGCCGCACCCGCAAGATCGTTCACGACCTGATCAAGGTCAGCGTCGGGCATCACGATGCCGTGGTTCTTTGCGCCGCCCATCGCCTGCACACGCTTTCCTGCAGCCACGCCGCGGTTGTAAACATAATGCGCGATGTCAGAGGAACCGACGAAGCTGACGGCAGCGATGTCCTTGTGGTCGAGGATCGCGTCGACCATTTCCTTGTCGCCATGGACGACCTGCAGCAGTCCTTCGGGCGCGCCAGCTTTCACGAACAGTTCGGCAAGGCGCACCGGCACGCTCGGATCGCGCTCGGAAGGCTTGAGGATGAAGGCATTGCCCGCGGCGATCGCCATGCCAAACATCCACATCGGGATCATTGCCGGGAAGTTGAACGGGGTGATGCCTGCACCGATGCCGAGCGGCTGGCGCATCGAATAGACATCGATCCCAGGCCCCGCGCCGTTCGTGTATTCGCCCTTGAGCACCTGCGGAATACCGCAAGCATATTCGATGACCTCCAGCCCACGCTGCACATCGCCATGCGCATCGTCGACCACCTTGCCGTGCTCGCTGGCGAGCAGCTCGGCGAGCGCCTGCTTATTCCCTTCTACCAACCGCTTGAATTCGAACATTACGCGGGCACGCTTCTGCGGATTGGTCGCCGCCCATTCGGGCTGGACTTTCTTCGCATTGGCAATAGCGCGGTCGAGCAGCGCGGCATCGCCCAGCGCCACCTCTGCCTGCACTTCGCCAGTCGAGGGATTCCAGATTTCGTGCGTCCGGCCCGTGCCGGAGCCCACGCCCGCGCCGCCTTGGATGAAGTGGTCGATATGTCGCATGGTCAATTTCCGTTACAGATGAAACTTGTTGCCCGTTCCCTAGGCGTTTGCGCCTCGCGAGTCCAACGTGGCCCTGGCTAGAAGGTGCCTCAGCGCCCCTTCCAATTGGCCGGGCGTTTTTCAACAAAGGCCTTCATGCCTTCCATCTTGTCTTCGGTCGCGGTCAGGATCTGGAACAAGCGGCGTTCATGCAACATGCCCTGACTGAGAGTGGTCTCGTAAGCCGCGTCGACCAGTTCCTTGTTCATCTTCACCGCCATCGGCCCCATGGAGGCTATGGTCTCGGCGGCTTTCATCGCTTCATCCATCAACTGGTCATGCGGCACAACGCGGGAGACGAGGCCCGCGCGCTCGGCTTCATCGGCGTCCATCATCCGGCCTGTAAGGCAAAGGTCCATCGCCTTGGACTTGCCCACCGCGCGGGTCAGGCGCTGGCTACCACCCATGCCAGGAACGACACCGAGCTTGATTTCAGGCTGACCGAATTTCGCATTCTCCGAAGCGATTATGAAGTCCGCCATCATCGCGACCTCGCAGCCGCCGCCCAGCGCAAAGCCGTTGACGGCGGCAATCCACGGCTTGCGAGTGTTTGCCGTCATCTCGTTCCAGCCAGCGAAGAAATCCTCATTGAAGAAATCGGCCGCCGGCTTGTCGGCCATTTCCTTGATATCAGCACCAGCGGCAAAAGCCTTTTCGCCCGAGCCGGTGATGACCGCGCAGCCCTGGCTATCATCGGCATCGAAGGCGGCGAAAGCTTCCTTCAATTCGCCGAGCACGGTCGTGCTGAGCGCGTTCAGTGCCTCGGGACGGTTCAATGTGATCAAGGTCACGGCGCCGCGCTGTTCGACCAGAATAGTTTCGTAAGACATGGGGGTTCCTGTTTATTCGAGTTCGAGGATCACCGCATCGACGACGAGCGTTTCGCCCTCTTCGGCGTTGATCGTGGATATGGTGCCCGCTTTCTCCGCGCGCAAAATGTTTTCCATTTTCATCGCTTCAACCGTGGCGAGCGGCTGGCCGGGCTGGACTTCATCACCCTCGCCCACGTGCAGCTTCACCAACAGGCCAGGCATCGGGCAGAGCAGCATCTTGGAGGTGTCCGGCGGCTCTTTCTCGATCATGTGCCCTGCGTGCTCGGCCAATCGCGATTCGAGCACGCGCAGATCATGCGACGCGCCGTGCGTTGTCATGGTGTAACCGCAACGCTTGCGCTCAATGCCGATCCCGTACGAAGCGATGGCTTCCGCGTCTTCATCGGTGCTGCCGAACACGGACACGTCCACCGTGCGGTCACCCGGCGTGTAAGTAAATTCGAGCACTACCTGTTCGCCATCGACGAGCAGGCCTTCCTCGCCCAGCGAGACCGCGAGGTCGTTTTCACCCATGCGCACCGTCCAGTCGCCAGGTGGCAGCAGCGGCCCGTTGAGCTGTTCCGAAATGCGCCGAGCGCGGTCGGCATCGGCGGTGGCGATCACCCCCGCAACAGCGGCAAGGACGCGCCTGGTCTGGTCAGACGTCGCCGCACCTTCAAACCCGTCCGGATATTCCTCCGCGATAAAGCCGGTGGTCAGTTCGCCCGAGCGGAAACGCGGATGCTGCATCAGCGCGGAGAGGAAATCGATATTGTGGCCGAGCCCTTCGAGCTCGGTCCGGTCAAGCGCGGCAATCTGCAGGTCCGCCGCCTCGTCACGTGTGGGCGCCCATGTCACCAGCTTGGCGATCATCGGATCGTAGAAGATCGAAACCTCGCCGCCTTCCTGCACACCGCTGTCAAAGCGGGTGCCGTCCACGCCGCGCAGATCGCCCGCCCACGGCTCGACCGGCGTACGATAGCGCACGAGCCGCCCGGTGCTGGGGAGGAAGCCGCGATAGGGGTCTTCGGCGTAGATACGGTTCTCGATTGCCCAGCCATCGATCTTGATATCGTCCTGCGTCAGGCTCAGCTTCTCGCCGGCTGCAACGCGGATCATCTGTTCGACCAGATCAACGCCGGTGATCGCTTCGGTGACGGGGTGCTCCACCTGCAGGCGGGTGTTCATTTCGAGGAAGTAGAAGCTCTCCCCCGTCGGGTCTGCGCCGCTGACGATCAGCTCGACCGTGCCCGCCGAGTGGTAACCCACGGCCTTTGACAGGGCGACCGCCTGCTCGCCCATTTTGCGGCGCATTTCGGGGGTGACAAAGGGCGAAGGCGCTTCTTCGACCACCTTCTGGTGACGACGCTGGATCGAACATTCGCGCTCGTTCAAATAGAGCACGGTGCCGTGCTTGTCGCCGAGCACCTGGATTTCGATATGGCGCGGGTCCTCGATGAATTTCTCGATGAAGACGCGGTCATCGCCAAAGCTGTTCAGGCCCTCGCGCTTGGTCGCCTCGAAGCCCTCTTCCACGTCCTTGTCGTTCCACGCGAGGCGCATGCCCTTGCCGCCGCCGCCCGCGCTGGCCTTCATCATGACCGGATAGCCGATTGCGTTGGAGACCTTCAGCGCCTCCGCAGTCGTATCGATCGCATCGGGCGAGCCGGGTACGGTATTGACCCCCGCTTCCTTGGCCAGCTTCTTCGACTCGATCTTGTCGCCCATCGCCGCAATCGCACTGGCGGGCGGGCCGATGAAGGCGATGTTCTCTTTTGCGAGCGCCTCGACGAAGCTCGCGCGCTCCGACAGGAAACCATATCCCGGATGCACCGCTTCGGCCCCGGTCTGTTTGCACGCGGCGATGATCTTGTCCGCGATCAGATAGCTTTCCGCGGCAGGCGACGGCCCGATATGCACGGCCTCGTCAGCCATCTGCACAAACGGCGCCCGCGCATCGGCATCCGAATAGACCGCCACCGTGGCAATACCCATGCGCCGCGCAGTCTTGATGACCCGACACGCGATTTCACCACGATTGGCAATGAGGATTTTGGAGAACATCAGTCCATTTTTCCTAACATTTCTATCTCGTCATCCCGGACTTGATCCGGGATCCAGCTTCCTTTTGCCCCGGAGCAGGAGAAGCCTTGCCCCGGATCAAGTCCGGGGCGACGCGAGAGGTGAGGATTCACTCCACTTCCTCCCAAATCCGCTTGATCGCCCAGGCCCATACAAGCATCAGCGCGATGGCGACCAGCCACAGCAGGTTCTCATACCACATCGGCCCGAGCGCGAACCCGCTAGTGCGCGCGTCGAGGCGGTCCGCTGCCATGCTTCCGGCCACGCAGGAGGTGGGGAGCAGGACGAGCGTAAGAATTACTGAGCGGATGACGAGTCTGGTGTTCAAGCACCGCCCTCCATTTCCTCACCCGCAGGCGGCATATTGTGGCCGAGCAGGCGCAGCATGTCAGCCGCCGCTTCGACGACATTTGTGCCCGGGCCATAGATGCCCTGCACGCCCGCCTTCTTGAGGAAGTCATAGTCCGTTTGCGGAATAACGCCGCCCGCGACCACCTTGATATCGGGGCGGCCCGCGTCTTTGAGGTGCTGGATCAGTTCGGGGATCAGCGTCTTGTGGCCGGCCGCGAGCGAGCTTGCGCCGACCGCATCGACATTGTTGTCGAGCGCCATTTTCGCGGTCTCGTCCGGTGTCTGGAACAGCGGGCCGGAGAGCACTTCGAAGCCCATGTCGGTAAAGGCGCTGGCGATGACGTTCGCGCCGCGATCGTGCCCGTCCTGCCCCATCTTCGCGACGAGAATGCGCGGACGGCGGCCGAGGCGGCGCTCCACCGCCTGTACGCCTGCAACGACCTGCGCGTAGCGAGCATCGCCTTCGTAGGCGGCGGAGTACACGCCCGAGACCGGCTTCGGCACGGTGTCGTAGCGCCCGAATGCCGCTTCCATCGCGGCGGAGATTTCGCCCAGCGTCGCATCGGCGCGCGCGGCTTCCACGGCGAGTGCGAGCAGGTTGGTTTCACTTGCAGCTTCGAGTTTCTCGATCTGCGATGGCGGCAGCGGCACACCCTTTTCATCGCGGCCATCGGCGGCCACAGCCTTGGCCGCAGCGGGATCGGTCGCTGCCCCGCGTTCGAGCGCCTTCAGCGCAACCTTCACCGCTTCCTCGTCGCGCTCTGTGCGGACGCGGGTGATGCGCTTGATCTGGCTTTCGCGCACTGCGTGGTTGTCGATATCGAGCGTTTCGATCGGGTCTTCGCTGTCCTTGCGATACTTGTTGACGCCGACAATCACCGTCTCGCCCTTGTCCACTTTCGCCTGCTTGGCGGCGGCGGCTTCCTCGATCGCGGCCTTGGGCGCACCGCTCGCGACGTATGCGGTCATCCCGCCAGCCGCATCGACCTCTGCCAGCAGCGCGCGCGCCTTGTCGGCGATCTCGGCGGTCAGCGCCTCGATATAGTAGGAGCCGCCGAGCGGATCGGCGACGTTGCACACGCCGCTCTCTTCTTGCAGCACCAGCTGGGTGTTGCGCGCGATACGGGCGGAGAAATCGGTGGGGAGCGCGATGGCCTCGTCCAGAGCATTGGTGTGCAGCGACTGCGTGCCGCCAAGCACCGCCGACAGCGCCTCCAGCGTGGTGCGGATGACGTTGTTGTAGGGGTCCTGCTCCTGCAAGCTCACACCGCTC
>CAYRBB010000051.1:0-18613 GCA_964422435.1 uncultured Sphingomonadaceae bacterium | reverse complement strand
GCGATTGGCGATGAGGAGTTTCGAAATCATACGAATGCGCGCTAGCCGTAGCGGCCAGATCCATCAAGCGCCTGGCTTCAAGCTACCAACCGGCAACGGGCCTGAAATCGTGCCGCGACCAGATGATCGGTTCCTGCGGCCCGCTCGGCCGGTTCCACAGCGCTTCGAAAAAGGCGGTGGTCACGTGCCAGCTTTTCTCCAGGCCGCCGACGCGTACGCGCTTGTTCCAGGCCAGCTGGCCCCGGTTCAGCACTTTGCGCCCGATCGCGCCGTAGATATTGGCCGCCGCAAGCACGGCCCAGCGCTGGCGGAAGCGCAGCTTTTTCGCGCCGAGCTTCGATGCCGCCTCGTGCTTTTCCATCAGTGCGATGAGGCGCGGCATCAGGCTGGCGAGCTTGAAGCGGTTTTCGGGAAGGGCATGTTCGCCCGCTTCCCAGTCCAGTTCGGCCAGCCACGTCGCGGGCAGGTAGCAGCGTCCGGCTTCCGCATCCTCGGTAATGTCGCGTGCGATATTGGCGATCTGAAAGGCGAGGCCGAGGTCGCAGGCGCGGTCGAGCGTTTCGCCGTCATCCTTGGGTACGCCCATGATCACCGCCATCATGATGCCGACCGATCCGGCTACGTGATAGCAATAGCGCATCATGTCGGCCTCGGTACGCGGCTGCCAGCGGGTGGCGTCGAGCGCGAAGCCGCCGATCATGTCGTTCGCCATGTCCCAGTCGAGCCCGCACTCGTCCGCCACCAGGCCGAAGGCATCGAACGCGAAGTCGGCCGTGGGCTGTTCGTCCAGCGCGCGCTTGGTCAGAACGCGGATCGCCTGGACGCGATCTTCTGCGCTTTTGAGGTCGCCCTGGTCGCCCAGCGGACCGCCCTTGTCCTGGTTGTCGGCGATATCGTCGCACCGGCGGCACCAGGCGTAGAGAAGCCATGAGCGTTCGCGCGTCGTGCGGTCGAACAGTTTCGAGGCGGCGGCAAAGCTGTGCGAGCCTTCCGCAATCGCCTCACAGGACTTGGCGACCAAAGCGGCACGCTCGCGCCCACCACCTGCACGCGCAGGCGTGACGCGCAAATTGCTCGTGGTAAGGGGGCGCTGCGCGCTCAGAGGTCTTCCGCCTTCATCTTGAAGATCGGGGTATGCGGCGAATAGCTTTCCATCTGCTGAAGCAGGCCGCTTAACGTGGTGTCGTGCACGAGGATGCCCTGGTGCGCGGGACGCACGAAGCCGACATCCGCCATCTTGCGGTTGAAGGCGATGAGTTCGTCGTAAAAGCCGAATGCGTTGAGCAGGCCGACCGGATTGGAGTGATAGCCGAGCTGCGCCCAGCTCATCGCTTCCCACAGCTCGTCCATGGTGCCGACGCCGCCGGGAATGGTGATGAACCCGTCGCTGAGATCGGTGAAGCGCTGCTTGCGTTCGTGCATCCCGCCGACGGTGTGCAGTTCGGTGCAATCGTGGTTCGCGACTTCAGAATTGGCCAGCGCTTCGGGGATGATGCCGATCACTTCGCCGCCCGCTTCGAGCGCGCCGCGCGCAGTCGCGCCCATCAGGCCGAGCCTGCCGCCGCCATAGACGACGCCGATGCCGCGCTCCGCCAAGCCGGCGCCGACATCGTAGGCAAGCTGGATGTAACGCGGATCTTCAGGCGAAGCGGAACCGCAATAAACCGCTAGTCTCTTCATTTTTCGAGCAAATCCTCAACCATGAGCCCTGCGGTCGCCTTGGCGCTGCCGACCACGCCGGGGATGCCGGCGCCCGGGTGCGTGCCTGCGCCCACGAGGTAGAAATTATCGATCACGTCGTCGCGATTGTGTCCGCGGAACCATGCGCTCTGGGTCAGCACCGGTTCGAGGCTGAAGGCGCTGCCCATATGGGCGTTGAGATCGACCGCGAAATCGAGCGGCGTATAGTGGAACTTGGTGGTGATACGGTCATGGATGTCGGGGATCAGGCGACGGCCGACTTCATCAAGCACGCGCTTTTCCAGCTCCGGGCCAACGGTATCCCAGTCTATCGGCATCTTGCCGAGGTGGGAGACGGGGACGAGCGCGTAGAAGGTGCTCTTGCCTTCGGGCGCCATGCTGGGATCGGTCACAGTCGGGTGGTGCAGGTAGATCGAGAAATCCGCCGGGAGCACGCCCTTGGAATAGATATCGTCCACCAACCCTTGATAGCGCGGACCGAACAGGATCATGTGGTGCGGAATGCCGGGCCACGTGCCCTCAACGCCGAAATGCACGACGAAGAGTGATGGCGAGAAGCTCTTTTTGCTCAACGACTTGCCGTATGTTTTTCCGCGATGGTTGTCGCCCAGCAGCTTCTTGTAGGAATGCACGATATCGGCATTGCTGGCGACAGCATCGAAACTGCCGGACCAGCCGCTTTCGGTCACCACGCCTGTGGCGCGGTCGCCCTGCGTTTCGACCTTGGCGACGCCATCGCCCACGCGCATCGTGCCGCCGAGCCGCTCGAAATGGCGGACCATTCCCGCGATCAGGCGATTGGTGCCGCCTCTGGTCCACCACACGCCGCCATCCTTTTCCAGCTTGTGGATGAGTGCGTAGATGCCACTCGTTTTCATCGGGCTGCCGCCGACAAGCAGCGTGTGAAAGCTCAGTGCCTCGCGCAGCTTCATATTGCGAATGTATTTGCTGACGATGGAATAGACGCTGCGCCATGCCTGGTGCTTGGCGAGTGCCGGCGCCGCCTTCAGCATGCTCTTGAAATCGAGAAAGGGGACCGTGCCCAGCTTCACATAGCCTTCTTCATGCACGGCAGCGGAATATTCGAGGAACTTCTCGTAGCCCTCGACGTCGGCAGGATCGAGCTTTTCAATTTCCTTGCGCAGGTTTGCTTCGTCGTTCGAGTAATCGAAATTGGTGCCATCCGGCCAGTTGAGCCGGTAGAACGGCATGACCGGCATCAGTTCCAGATCTTCGTCCATGTCATTCCCGGAAAGCTCCCACAGCTCGCGCAGGCAGGCCGGGTCGGTGACCACCGTGGGGCCGGCATCGAAGGTGTAGCCGTCCTTCTCCCAGAAATAGGCGCGGCCACCGGGCTTGTCGCGGCTTTCGATGACCGTCGTCTGGATGCCGGCGCTCTGTAGCCGGATGGCAAGCGCCATGCCGCCAAAACCGGCGCCGATTACGCAAGCTGTCTTGCCTTCGGGAGTAGTCATGAACTTTCCTTAGATTGTGGCACCTGGAGTGTGGGAGACTTGGAAAACAGCGCATGGGCACCGCGCCAGACTGGAATGGGCGGCTTTCCGATCAGCACGCGCGCCCGGTCGAGAAGAGTTGATTGCCCGGCATAGAATCTCTCGATCAAGGGTTCGGACAAGCCATAGAAACGCTGGAAGATACGATAGCGTTCTTCTGGCGGGGCACCAATAAACAGCATGCGACCCAAAGCGCGATAAAAGTCCATCGCACTCCAATGGCGGCGAGCGTGCGTTTCCAGCTTTGCAGCGAGTTGCTCGCCGGGAAGATCGGCATCTTCTGCCACTGCCAGCGCAACATTGACCGCGATCGGCAGCGTGTAGCTGGTGAGCGGATGGACAAAACCGCCGCGTCCGCCGGCAATGGCGACGCCTGGGATGCGATGCTCGACCTGGAATGCGCCGAAATCACCGCCGGTGATGACAGGCAGCACTCCTGTTTCGAAATGAACCGGCTCGCCATCGAGACCATTGCGACGACAATATTGGTCGATCCGGCCCGAAAGCATGGAGCGGTCAAGATCAGGGCGATCAGCATAATAGGTGTCTTCGACGAACACATCGTGCGAGCCCAGCGGCAGGACATAAACAAAGCGATATGCACCGCCATTGCCTGCGGGCGCGATCTGGTCGACGCAGGCATCCATAATCACAGGCTTGGTAATTCCGTGTGGATCGGCGGTGCGCACATGGCGACCCATGAAGACCTGCCAGCCTCCACGCAGGGTCCTTGTAGGTGAAAAACCCCGGCAGTCTATTACGCTGCGCGCGGTAATGGATGAACCATCCACCAGATGTACCGCGCCTGCTTCGATATCCGCAACCTGCCGATTGACCATGATTGTTCTGTTCGCCAGCTCCCGGCCAAGCGCGGCAGCGAAGTCTTCGCTCGTCAAGGAGAGATAGCTTGCACCCAGCTCGCGTTTGAGAAGCGGGAAGTGGATGGCATAACCATCGTTCCATGTGGTCTTGCGGAAGCCCGCCATAAGCGCCGCTCCTGCGGGCGAGAGATCGGTTTCGAACCAGCTCCAGCGATGATTGCCACCGATGGCCGGGCTTGCCTCTATCAGCCGCACCGTCAAGTCCGGGCGATGGCGGGCCAGCGCCAGCGCTATCAATCCGCCGGAAAGCCCGCCACCAACAATGGCAATATCTGCAGTGCGCCCGCTCATCTCGGCTCTGCCTTAGCGGAATGCGCATAGCGCGCAATAATGGTCTAGGGTCGGTGTCCCGCTGGGCCCGTTGCAGGAACCGTGATGGCTCTCCGCTCGTTTGTGGCGGAAATGACGAGGGAATTTCGCATGATGAAGCGTAGTATTGCGGGGCTGCTGGCCGGCGCGATGGTGTTGGCAACGGCTTCGGCCACGGCCCAGGAGGTGGAGGCAGATGCCGGTCCACCCGGATCGCCCGATATCGAACCCGGCATACTTGCCGGTGATTTCCTCACAGTCGGTGTAGGCGGCGCGTTGTCTCCTTCCTACACCGGGTCCGACGATTACGTCATTTCCGTGCTGCCCGTCGTTCTGGGCTCGGTTGGCGGAGTGGATATCAGTCCGCGTGCGGGTGGTGTGACCCTGGATTTCATCGAAGACCCCCGTGAAGGCGTGGGTTTCGATCTCGGTGTAGCCGCGCGGCTGCGCAACAATCGTGCCGAACAAATCGAGGATGAAGTGGTCGAGCGATATGGCGAACTCGACCGCGCCATCGAAGTCGGCCCGAGCTTTGGCGTGAACTTTCCCGGCGTGCTCAATCCCTTTGACAGCGTGAGTATCGGCACCGATGTCATGTGGGATATCAACGGTGCGCATGACGGTATGGTCGTCTCGCCCTCGGTTTCCTACACCACGCCGCTCAGCCGCTCGGTCCTCGCCAATTTCTCGATCGGCGCGGAATGGGCGGACGAGGATTTCAACGACTACTATTTCCGCAGCGCCCCGTTGGACTTCACGGGCGATCCCGCCGATGCGCTCGCCGCCTATGAACCCGATGGCAGTGGCTTCAACTCGGTAGGTGCGAACCTGCTGCTGGGCATCGACCTTGATGGCGACGCGACCAATGGCGGGTTCGGCATTATCGTGCTGGGCGGATATTCGCGGCTGGTGGGTGATGCGGCGGACACGCCATTCACTACCGAACGCGGATCGCGCGATCAGTTCCTTGGCGCGGTCGGGATTACCTACAGCTTCGGGCTGTAATTCCCGCGGCAATGAAAAAGGGGAGCGGCCGCAAAGCCGCTCCCCTTTCTTGTTTTGTCTCCGCTTGCGATTTAGTCGTCGAGACCAAGATCCGGGCGCGGGGCCGGCATTTCGGCGTCGCGATTGCCTGTCTTGAGGTAGGTGTCGAACCATTCCATCATGCGGACGTTGTAATCGTATTGCGCAGCGGTGCGGGCATTGCCGTGGCCTTCGCCCGGATAGAATACCAGCCGAAGTGGCGTGTCCGGCCGGCGGAGGGTGATATTGCGATATAGCTCCAGGCTCTGCGACGGGTGGACGCGCGGATCGCTGTCCCCATGCATGATCAGAAGCGGCGTATCGGCGCGATCGGCATAATAAATCGGGCTGATTTCCAGCCATTCCTGCCAATTGTCCCACGGCCAGCTTTGCGCGTGGGCATTGTACATTTCATACGGAATGTCGCCCGTGCCGATCTTGCTGATCTGGTTGGAAATGCCGACGAACATAACGCCAGCGACAAATTCTTCGGAGAAATAGGTGCTGCTCCATGCGGTGGCATAGCCGCCATAGGAGCCGCCCGTTACACCTACGCGGTCGGGATCGGCAATGCCTTCTGCAACCAGTGCATTCTTCGCATCGACGATGTCGACGAATTCAGGGTCGGTGTAATTGCCCTGATGCTGCAAAGAGAAGGCGGTGCCATAGCCGGTCGAGCCGCGATAGTTCGGCTGGAACACGGCATAGCCCTGTCCGGCGGCGACCTGTCCCGGGCCCGAATAGTTGGTGTTGAAGCCATTGCTGTCATGCGCTTCGGGCCCGCCATGGACATCCATGATCAGCGGAGCGCCGCCTTCGGGAATGCCGCCAACCGGCAGGACAAGCACCCCCTCGACCACCTGGCCATCGCGTGCGGTGTAGGAATAGGCGCGCTGTTCACCCATCGCGATATTGGCAAGCCAGGGATTGTGGTCGGTCCAGCGCTGGAACGCATTGCCATCATAAAGAAACAATTCGTTCGGGTGCGAGGGCGAGTTGGCTTCGACCGTCAACAGGTTCCCTCCTTGCTCGAGGCTGGTCAGGATCAGGCCATCCGTATCGACATCCTGCAGCATGTCGCCATCGTCCGAATAGAACCGCAGGCTGCTCTGCACACCGGTATGGATGATGGCCGCGAGGCGGCCATCGGCCATCCATTCGGCATCCATCGCGGCTTCAGGCGCGCCAGCGTTGAGAGCGCGATAAGCGCCGGTCGCAGTATCGACGAGGTGCAAGGTCGTGTCAGCCGGATCATTGTCGCTGACGCCGGCGATCATGGAAAGCTGGCTGCCATCGGGCGAAATCTCGATATCGCCAACCTTGCCCGGGGTTTCCACGGTGGTGATCGCGCCGGTGGCCAGGTTGAGTATGTGCGGACGCTTGGATGTGTAGCTGTCATCGATCAGCGGCGTAGGTGCGCTGGTGATCATCGCCCAGCTGCCATCGGGCGCGATGTCAAAGCTGTCGACATAGCCGGGGACTTCGATCTGGCGTGGGCTTGCGTCCACTTCCATCCCGACATCGGCTACGAACATGCGGTTGAAGCTCTGCTCTTCCTCATAGATCACAGCATCGAAACCGGCGCTGCGCTCGCTCGCGCGCCGCTCGTCGGGAGCTGCGCCAACGAGCATGTAAATCTGGCTGCCGTCGGGGCTGAAAGCGTACGAATAGACCGGCGCATCTTCCACCGTGGCGAGCATGCGATAAGCGCCGCCCCCAACCGGCACGCCATAGACCGCGCGATCACCGCCGCTATCGGTCCAAAGAAAAGTGATCATGCTGCCATCGGGCGTGAAGTCCACGCCGGAAATACGCATGTCCTCTGGCAGATAGGCGGTCGCCATCATCGGACCTCGCGCCAACATCAGCTGCTGGCTTGCGGTGCCATTGTCCTCTCCCTGCACCACCTCGGGACGGTGCACACGGGTATAGGCGATATTGGTGCCATCGGGCGAAACGGCAATGGCGCCGGTGCTTTCGATGCGCGCAACATCTTCCGGCGTCATCACATCCTGCGCCAGGGCAGGGGTGAAGGGAAGTGCCAGCGCCGTTGCCATCAAAGCGGGGCGAAACATGTTCATGGAGTGTCCTCTCTCAAAGGGTGAATTTCCGTTGAAACGGCTCATAGCGATGAACGGACGCAAGGCAAAGATGATCCGAAATTGCGCTTTGGGCGCGGGGCGATGTAACTCCTTAGCCTAAGTGGGCGAATGACGGGCCAGACAGATACAGGGGTAATATCCATGCATACGACTTTCACGCGCGCTGCTCGTGCGGCTGCCATTATGCTCCTCATCACAGTGGTCACACAGATTATCTATATCGTAATAAGCAGTGGCGGCGGAACTCCACCGCGCGATATCATCTGGTCGGTGGAGACGATCACCTTTGCGGCCCTTTCGGTCGCCGGTCTGACCTTGCTGCCCGGACGTCCGCTGATCGGAGCCGGGATCGCTGCCGGTGGCATCTTCAACACCATCCAGGCGGGCATCGGCCTAGTCATGTTCGGCCCGCTGATGGATGGTGGGGAGGCACTCGCCCCCGTTTTCGGCGCGGTGCTGAGCATGGCGTTCCTGCTTTATTTTGCGGCGAAGATCGCGCTCGGCGTTGCGGCTCTGGCGGCTGCCTCAGCCCTCTGGTCAACGCTGGGCGCGGGCAAGATCGTCGGTGCGCTAGCCGGCCTCACCGGCTTCGCTGCGATTATCATCAACACAGCGGCGATCTTTCCGGCGACCGACCTGACCTTTCCGGCAGGGGGTGTGGGCACGGCTGCTGCAGCGTTTCTCGCCCTGGCGCTGTTCTTCGTCAAAGCGCCTTTCGCCAGGTAAGTGATTGTCCTAATATGCCCGCATTTGACGAGTGGGGCGCGGAAATGTTCACGGCAATCATCAGGGGGCTGGCGGCGTCGGGCATCGCGCTTGCCGGCCCTGTCCTTGCGCAGGATGCACAGGCACCATGCGATTACGAACTGGTCGTACTGGGTGCAGGGCAGGATGCGGGCGCGCCGCAGATCGGCAATGCGGAGGATGACGGCCCGCGCCTGCTGCCCAGCAGCCTCGCGCTGATCGACCGCGTGGAGGGCAAGCGTTACCTCTTCGATGCCACCCCGGCGATTACCGAACAGCTGGCGATGCTCGACGCGATCGAGCCGCCTGCAGAGGGGCTTGGGGTGGACGGTGTGTTTCTCACCCACGCGCATGTCGGTCATTACCTGGGCCTCGCGTATTTCGGGCGCGAAGCGGCGGGGGCGAGCGGCGTTCCCGTCTACACGATGCCGCGCATGGCTGAGTTTCTGCGCGGCAACGGTCCGTGGAGCCAGCTGGTGGAGCTGGGGAATATTGAGCTGCTGGAGTTTGGCGCGGGCGATGCAATTCAGGCGATTGCGCTTCGCCCCGATCTGGTAGTCGTCGCCTTGCCTGTCCCACACCGCGACGAATATTCGGAAACCGTTGGCTTTCTCGTCATGCTACCCGACCGCACGTTCCTTTATCTGCCGGATATTGATGGCTGGTCGGAATGGCGCGGACCGAACGGTCAATTGCTGCAGGGGATGCTCGAGCGGTCCGATTACATCTTCATCGATGCAACATTCTGGGACGATAACGAGCTGGGTGGACGCGACATGTCCGAAATCCCGCACCCTCGTGTCAACGAAACGATGGACTTGCTGCAGGGCCTCCCCTCGGAAGAGCGCGCCAAGGTCCACTTCATCCACTACAACCACACCAACCCGATCCGCGATCCGGAGTCTGGCGAAAGCCGCGAGGTCGAGGAGCGCGGGTTCAATGTCGCGCGGCGCGGGGACTGGTTCTGCCTTTGACCAGGCTCAGGACGGAAGGGTTGTGGGTGGCATTTCCCGCATCAATGAACTCGAATAGGGCTGGAGCAGCCCTTTGGCCTTGTCCCACCCGCTGTGCAGCCATATCGCCCATGCACCACGATCGGGCGGCAGGATAGCGGGCATCGCATCGCGCCCGGCTTGCTTGATCACCGCATTGGGCGGGGCACTCATTAGCGCGAAGCCCGGCACTTCGCTATCCATCCATACCGCAGCCATCGCGAACACCGGCTGGTCGGCGCAGGCAAACCAGTGCCGACGGCGCTTGCCGTCCGGTCCGGCCTTGCCCCATTCCATGAACGCGGTAGCGGGTACCAGGCAGCGGAATTCGGGATTGCGCAGGTTCCCGATCCAGAACGCGCTCTGCGTGTTGCGTACGCTCAGCACAGGCCGTGCGGCATTATGCGCGGCGCGGGGAGGGGGAACACCCCACAGGCGCGGGACCATGCGCCATGGCTGGTCGTTAGAGCCCGGCCCGGCAATAAAATCGCGCCCGGCGGTAATGATCGGGGCAAAGCTCTCCGGCACGACATGACTGCCAGTCCACAGATCACCTCCCGCATCCACGCCAAATACATCTGCAATCACCGCCGCATGGGCATCAAGGCGGTAGAGGACGGCCATGCGGCTAAGTGGCTCACTGCCCTGTCAGGAACATATTGATCGTCAGCCGCCCTGTCTGCGGGTCGGTTGTCAGGTCTTCCGGTCTCGGGATGACGCCGGAATGCAGGATACGGCCGCGATAGAGGATGAGGCGGTCAGGCTTGGCCTCGATCTCGCCAATAAGTTCGTAGCGGTCGGTATCGCCGTAATAATAGCGCTCCGGCGGCACGCCGTACTCCGCCTCGTCGGCCTGCAGTCCGGCGTTATAGGCCGGCTCACGCTCGGGCGTAATCGTCTCGAAACCGGTGCGTTTATGCCGGTAGAAGGCCGTGCCGCCCGTTTCAGGGCCGAGCAAGTAATGCATGATCGCGATCAGCTTGCCATCAGCATGGTCGTAATGCGGGATACGCTGGATGGGCTTCAGCTTGTCTGGTGCAAGTGTCACCAGAGAGTAGGTCGAGGCATCGAGCTTCACCCTCTGCCGGAACATGAATACCTGTTGCAGCACGTTGAACATCAGCGCGCGGTTGCGGTCGAGATAATCGGGTTCGCACCAGCTACGAAGGCCCGGATACATCGCGCCTGCATCCTGGTAAGTGGCCGCTTGGCCACGATCCAGCAGTTCTCCAGCAATCCCGCTGAAGTCGTCGATCTGCACTACCGGCTCGGCCTCCTTGCCGAAGCGGTGGATGGTGACACTGGCAGCAGACTGGCTCATGCCCTGCAGCGTCGCGGCGCAGGCCATCGCTGTCAACAGCGCTGACGCTCCATGCCCCTAGTTCTGGCGGATACGCTTGATGAAGCCTTCGGCCTGCGCGGTCAGCCTGCCGGCCTGCCGGTCGAGTTCCTTGGATGATTCGAGAAGCTGATCCGCGGCAGAGCCGACCCCGGTGGCCTTTTCCAGCAGGTCCTTGGCGTAGCTCGCTACCTCTCCCGTCTCGCGCGCCGACATATCGATATTGCGTGCGAGTTCTTTACCGGCGACCGATTGCTGGTCCACGGCCGAAGCGATGGAAACTGATGTGCGTTCGAGGTCGTGGATATGCTTGGCAACTTTGCGAAGTTGCTCGACGCTCGACTTGGTCGATCCCTGCATCGTTTCGATCTGGCTGCCGACCTTGCTGGTGGCCGCGCTGGTCTGGTGCGCCAGTTCCTTTACTTCGGATGCAACTACCGCGAAACCGCGCCCGCTATCGCCGCCGCGGGCGGCTTCAATCGATGCATTGAGCGCAAGCAGATTGGTGCGATTGGCAATCGTCTGAATAAGATCGAGAACCTGGCTGATCTCTTCGGTGGAATCAGACAAGGCGGAGATATTGGTATCGGTCCCATCAGCCGAACTCGCGGCATTGCGCGCCAGCTGTTCGGATTGGGTGGCCTGACGGCTGATTTCGTCGATCGACAGGGCAAATTCGTCTGAAGCTGCTGCAGCTGCCGTGGCGACGTCGGAAGCGCGCTTCATAGCATCGGCCACAGATTGCGCCGCCTCCGATGATCCATGCGCGGTCTTGGCCATGTCTGCGGCGGTGGCGTTTAGCTGGGTTGCGGCCGAAGCCACGCTGCTGGCGATTTCGCCGATAGAGCTTTCGAACTCGGCCGCCAGCTTCAGCAAGTCTTGCTTTCGCTGGGCGTCCTTCTCTGCGCCCAGTGCGTCATGCGCATCACGCTCGGCCAGGAGCGTATCAAGGCGTTTGTAGTCCTTGGTAAAAGCGTCCAGCGATCGCGCAAGTTCGCCGATCTCGTCCTGCCGGCGCTGGCCAGATATCACGATGTCGCGGGCACCTTGCGAGAGGCGAGTCATCTCTCCAGTAATGGCGAACACAGGGTCCGCGATTTCGCGGCGCATTACGGAATGGACATAAAGCACCCATGCTGTTCCGCAAACCGTCAACACCAGTGCGGTGTTCTGCGCGAGAGATTTCCATGCCGGATAGAACAGCGCGACGAGTTCGAGCACCATCATTGCCATAAGCAGGATGATGAGGCTCATATTGTAGATACCCATCTTTTCCATCAGGCGGCGCTTGCCGAAAAAACGCGACAGCCGCGTTGCGTGTTCGTGCGCGCGATCGGCAGTCAGAGCCCTTGCGGGCCCTGTATCGCTTTCATACTGGTCGAGAACGTTCTGAGGGGCATTCATTCAAAGCAACTCCGTGTGTCGGAGCTTGCTAGGCAATCGTAGCTAATAAGCCGTTAATGCCGATTGGAATTTCGGCTGCTTTCTACGGGGCGTAGTAGGTCGGTGATCCCGGTCCGACAGGAAGGCCCGCCATAAATGTCCAGAGATAAAAGAAAATGCTCCACGCGGTGATGAAGAAGATCGTGTAAGGTAGCATCATTGCGATCAGCGTACCGACGCCCAGATCCTTCTGGTAACGCGTCGCCCATGCCAGGATCAGCCCGAAATAGCTCATCATCGGGGTGATGATATTGGTCGTGCTGTCACCGATGCGGTATGCCGCCTGAATCGCTTCGGGCGAATATCCGATCAGCATCAGCATTGGCACGAAGATGGGTGCGGTCACCGCCCATTGCGCCGATGCACTGCCGAGCGAGAGATTGATCACCGCGCAAATCAGGATGAACAGGAAGAATACCATCGGTCCGGTCATGCCGGTTTCGACAAGGAAATTTGCCCCCGTCACTGCTGTAATCGCGCCAAGGTTCGTCCAGCCGAAGAAAGCCACGAATTGCGCGGCGAAAAATACCAGCACGATATACAGGCCGAGCGAGCCGAGCGCCGCAGCCATCGCATCGATCACATCGCGATCGGTCTTCATGCTGCCGGTCGCACGGCCATAGGCATAGCCGATGGTGACGAAGAAGATGAGGATCCACACGACAAAGCCGTCAAAGAAGGGCGAATCCATCCGGTCGCCATCTTCGGCATTGCGCAAAATTCCCCAGTCGGGGACGAGGGTGAGCGCCATCAGCGCGAGCACACCGACAAGTGCGATCCCTGCCCAGCGCAGCCCTTTTCGCTCGGTATCGGTAATGGGCTGCATCATGCCATCGTCAAGGATCGTGGGATCGGCCTTTGACGAGTTATATTCACCGAGCTTGGGCTCGACGATATAGATGCTCACCAGTGAGCCGATCACCGCGACAAGGAAGGTGGAAGCAAACATGAAGTACCAGTTGGCGGTCGCCAGCACGGTATAATTTGGGTCGATCAGCCGTGCGGCTTCTTGCGTGATGCCCGCCAGTAGCGGGTCGATCGTGCCGATCAGCAGATTTGCCGAATAGCCGCCGGAAACGCCTGCAAAGGCCGCCGCCATACCCGCTAGCGGATGCCGCCCCAGAGCATAATAAATTGCTCCTCCCAGCGGGATCAGCACGACATAGCCGACTTCCGAGGCGGTGTTGGAAATGATACCGGCAAAGACGATTGCAACCGTCACCAGCTTGGGCGGCGCACCCATGACAAGGGACCGCACGGCCGCGCTCAGGAGGCCGGATTTTTCCGCTACACCCACGCCCAGCATCGCCACCAGAACAACACCCAGCGGTGCAAAGCCGGTGAAATTATCGACCAGCCCGGTAAAGATACGCCGGACCCCGTCACCATTCATAAGGCTGACTGCGCGGATCATTCCGTCGTCTGCAACATTGGGTGCGCCAGCGGGGCGGGGGTCTTCCACGGCGACGCCGAAATATCCGAACACGCCCGAAAGCAACACGATGCCAAGCGCCAGCAATGCGAACAAGGTGACCGGATGCGGGAGCAGGTTGCCCAGCCATTCCACGCCGTCAAGAAAGCGGGTGAAGGCATTGCGTTTGCCTTGCTTGTATTCATCGGCAGTTGCGGGAAATTCTGTCATATGGGTATCCGGCTGGGATTGAATATCGGGCACCGTGCCTAACGTTCTTCTCGCCAGACACAAGCGTGACCAAGAGCCAAGCAGGCATGGCATGAACTTGCGCCGAATGGATTGATGGCGTAGCAAGCCCGATGGCAACGTTGTCATAAATGGAGGGCGGAGCCATGAAAAAGCAATTGAGCCAGCTGTTTGTTTCGGCATGCGGGGCCGCATTTCTGGCGATGTCCTGTGGCGGATCAGCGAGCAATGCTGCGCTGTCACCCCCATCGGATGCGGTACAGCTTGCACCCGCCGATGCGCGGATCGGGCCTTGCGTGAACATGGCCAATCATCTGGAAGCCGACCCGACCGAAGGTGCCTGGGGCCGCCCGATCAGCGATGCGGATATGGAGGAAATCGCCGCCGCCGGTTTCGAAACCATCCGCCTGCCCGTGCGCTGGTCGGCCCATGCCGATACATCGCCTCCTTACACCGTGGATCTTGCGTGGATGGCGCGGGTCGATGAGGTTGTCGGGCAAGCACGTGCTGCCGGGTTGCGGGTGATCCTGAACGATCACCACTACGACCAACTCTTCATCACTCCCGATACCGAAGCCGAGCGTTTCATCGCGATCTGGGGGCAAGTGGCTGACCATTTCAAGGATGCGGACAACATGGTCTGGTTCGAACTGCTCAATGAGCCGCATGGGTCAATCGATGACAGTAACTTGCTCTCGATCCTCGAGCCAGCCCTTGCCGAAGTGCGCTCCACCAACCCCACGCGGCCCGTTGTCGTCGGTGGCCAGAACTGGAGCGGGATCAATTCGCTCGAAACACTGGAGCTGCCCGACGATCCCTATCTGGTTGCGACTTTTCACTTCTACGATCCGTTTGCTTTTACCCACCAGGGTGCCGAATGGCCGGCGGATCGCCAGCCGATGGGGCGTGCCTATGGCGAAGAACAGGACGAAGCCGAACTTGCCCAAGCGGTGGAAAAAGCGCGCGCTTTCATGGACCGTACCGGCCGCCCGCTCTTCATGGGTGAATATGGTGCCTACGATGTGATACCGATGGCGCAGCGCGCGGATTATTATCGCGCGGTGAGTTCGGCTTTCCGGGAAGCGGGCGTGGACGGCTGCGTGTGGGGATACACCAACAGCTTTGCCTTTCGCGACGATGAAACCGGCGAATGGCATGAGGATCTGCTGCGTGCCATAGGGCTCTGATTGCCACCGGTGGAAAGTCCGCTGCACCGCTTGCCAAGTGTGAAGGCGAACGGCACTCCGTGAAGCATGGGCAAACTGATACCCGATCGTGGTGCGATCATCGTCTCCGTCTTCATCACTGTACTGGCTGTCATCATCCTGCTGGCGATGAACCGTCCGCCGATTTGCGAGTGCGGCTATGTGAAGCTGTGGCACGGACAGATCAACGATGCGGGCAACAGCCAGCACATCACAGACTGGTACACGCCAAGCCACATCATCCACGGGATGATCTTCTACGCGCTCGGTTGGTGGCTATTCGTTCGGCGCGGCTGGGGTGGTGAGAACTCCGCACGCTGGGGGCTGGCGTTAGCGGTCTCCCTTGAGGCGGCGTGGGAAGTCATCGAGAACACCGAAATCGTGATCGATCGCTTCCGCTCGGTCACTGCCAATTTCGGCTATTCGGGTGACAGCGTGCTCAATTCCTTCGCCGATATAGGCTGGATGACCTTCGGCTTTTACGTCGCGCTGCGCTTGCCGGTGAAGGTGACAGTGGCGCTCGCACTGATCGGAGAGCTGGTGGCCGCCCATGTCGTGCGCGACGGGCTGATGCTCAACGTCATCATGTTGCTGTTCCCGATAGAGGCGATTGCGGAGTGGCAGGCGGCGGGAGGGGTGACCTGATTGCCGCTTGGCGTCGGTTCGACGCGGTCGAGTCGCCCGCGCGAAAAACTCACAAACCAATGATCAGAGCGGTAAAACACGGTCGATTGCGCCTGAAATCCATCCAACAGCATCCATTTCGGAACCAATAACCCGCGACGCTCCCGCGGGTCTCCGCACTTGGGGCCGCCCTATTCCTCCTTTTTGGTCCCATCGCGCCCGGTTTTATCCCGGACTCCTCATACACTTTTGTAGTCGCATGGAGGCTGGGGGGCAGGACTTGCTACGGGCGCTTTCTCCCTTCCGATCCCAGGAGCGACGGTAAAGGAGAAAGCATATGCAATTTACCGATAAGGACCTGGAAGATGCCGTAAAAATCTTCAACAGGGCAGTTCATTCCGGTCTGGGCAAACAGGTTGGGAAATCGTTCGGCGTGGACGTCGCATTGGCGGATGATGATGGCGGCTCTCCGTCGTCCGACGATCTATCGACCTTGCTCAATCAGGTGGGGCAGGCTCCGGGCGCGACGCCGATCGCTACCGTCCCCAATGACCCGCAGACATACCAGCTACAGCTTCTCGGCAATGTGCAGACACTGGAATCCTATATCGCGGTGCTGACCGCGATCGTTTTGTACAACAAGCATCCCGAACCATACGACTTGAGCGACAAGAAACAGGCTGCGCAGTTCATTATCGACACCGCGAATGCAAAGAACTTCGTCATGTCCGGCGGTACGGTCAAGGACATTGCGCTGTACCTGCCGCAATTGTCGACATCGAACGACCAGAAGACCCTGCACACATCTACCACGAGTATTCACGTCGATCTGCTCAAAGTACTGTTCCAAGGTCTGTCGCTCGCAGCTGGTGCCCTGACCGAGCTGGATGGTGTGCTTACCGATGTCGTGCAGACCCTGGACGATCTAAAACTGCAGTTCTCGAGTCAGACGGAGACCTTCAATCACCAGATCAGCTATTACTATTTTGCTCCGGTGGAAGGATCGAACCCGCCACTCCAGCAGATGAAGGTTCGTTTCATCTATCTCGAAGTCGATCTGGCCTCATGGAAAGTGTCGACCAACAAGGCGGAGCACAAGGAGTTCGACTTTTCCATGTCGATCACCACAACGGATTCGGTGATGAACAACAACATGGTCTCCTCGAATGCTTCGGCGATTGCGCAGTCTTGTCTCACGCTGACATCGAATGACACGGCAACCATCCAGAAGATGATCGGCAGCAAGGGCATCAAGGTCGACACGTAAGGCAACAGGAAAGGAGAGGTATTATGGCAATACTTCCAGATTTCATCGTCAAGCACATCCGTCCGTATGGCCTGGAGGCAATCGAAGCACTCAGCGATCGCAATGCTGGCCTGGCCGGCTGGATGGAAAACGACCTGCAATTGGACGCAGCTACCGTTCGGACCTTGATTGAAGCCTGGGCCCATGCGGGCATGCTGGCTATCAATCCGGGTACTCTGCCTTCCTTTGCCGCAGCGGCGGATAATGTCGCGAAAGCACGTTGGGCGGCATTGTACTCGAACGACAAATCGCGATCGACTGTGCTGTTTGCCGACAATGATGCGCTCGCCGACATCAGTGAGGCTGCGCAGCACAATCCGGCAACGCCGCCAACGACGATGAAGCGATTTCATGTCACCATCGCTCGCGGTGCGATTCCCCTCGGTGTAACGATCTTCAAGGACGGCAGCCCTCCGGAATTCTTCACGAACGTATCCGAGATCGCTATTGGATCGGACCAGGCGGGCAATTGCATCCACTTTGACGGTGTTATTAGCTGACAAGTGCGATCCGGCACGCGATCCGCACCGGCGCTGGCGACAGTGTCGGTGCGGATTGGTGTATACCGGTTGGTTTCGTGTTGTGGGAAGGCTCGACAGGGAGGCAGCGAGCCTCTACACAACCGCATCCCCGGGGAGGCAGCTCCCCCGTCGCGATGTTTCGATGGCGGGAAAGGAAAGCCTGAGAGGTGTGGGTGTGCTCCACACGACCCGTTGAACCTGAACCGACTAATATCGGCGGAGGGAGTGGGCTGGCCGCACCGGAAGCCCGCACTCCGCCTTGAGGAGAGCGCAGACATGGCCGACATCAACAGTAAATTCGACATCGGCGTTACGACCGGCCCGATCCGTGGGTCGCGCAAGGTCTATGTGGGAGACCGCAAGGTCGCTATGCGCGAGATCGACTTGGAGCCCTCGGCGAAGGAGCCGCCGGTGCGCGTTTACGATACCTCCGGCCCCTACACCGATCCCGATGCGACCATCGATATCCGCGCCGGTCTGAGTGCGCTGCGCCGCGAGTGGCAGCTGGAGCGCGGCGATATCGAGGAATATGACGCGCGCGAGATCAAGCCCGAAGATAACGGCCAGCTCGGCCCCGACCGTTCGGGCGGCGTTCCCGCGTTCCCCAATGTCGCAAAGCGCGTCTACCGCGCCAAACCCGGCAAGAACCTCAGCCAGATGCACTACGCCAAGCAGGGCATTATTACGCCGGAAATGGAATATGTCGCCGAGCGTGAAAACCTCGGCCGCGCGGCGATGCGCGAAATGCCCGAGGGAGAGAGCTGGGGGGCGAGTATCCCGCACTATGTGACGCCCGAATTCGTCCGCGACGAGGTGGCGCGGGGCAGGGCGATCATCCCCTCCAACGTCAACCACCCCGAATGCGAACCGATGGCGATCGGGCGCAACTTCCTCGTCAAGATCAACGCCAATATCGGCAACTCCGCCGTGGCATCCGACGTGGCGAGCGAGGTCGACAAGATGGTCTGGTCGATCCGCTGGGGCGCGGACACGGTCATGGACCTCTCCACGGGCCGCAACATCCACGACACGCGCGAATGGATCATCCGCAACTCGCCCGTCCCCATCGGCACCGTGCCGATCTACCAGGCGCTGGAAAAGGTCGGCGGCATTGCCGAGGACCTGACCTGGGAAATCTTCCGCGACACGCTGATCGAACAGGCCGAACAGGGCGTCGACTATTTCACCATCCACGCCGGCGTGCGCCTGCCCTATGTCCCGATGACCGCCAAGCGCGTCACCGGCATCG
>CAYRBB010000050.1:0-19026 GCA_964422435.1 uncultured Sphingomonadaceae bacterium | reverse complement strand
ATCCAGGCCGGCTAGCAGTGCCCCGCCCGCTCAGCCAGTTTGCTTTGACAGTGCCCAGGAAAGGTATCCGGTCGAGCGTCATCAGGATCAATGATCCGACGATTTCGGACCATTCGCCTTTCATCGTCGATCTAGGTTTCGCAACTGATTGATTGAGGTCGCTAGCTAGCCGTTCAGAACCTGTCGCAATTGCACATTGATGCTACTCACCTTAGGCGGTGCCTGTTAGTTTCCGCGAGACGCAGGACTGCAATTTGAGGGTCTAAAACAATGGCTAAGAACATCCTGATTTTTTCCGACGGAACTGGTCAGGTGGGCGGGATTAGGCCGGATCAAAAGCTGTCGAACGTCTACAAGCTTTACCGGGCGACTAGGCCAGGACCATCCTCCCCGATCAATCCGCGTGATCAGGTTGCGTTTTATGATCCCGGTTTAGGCAAAGGCGAGGTGAGTGGTTGGACCTTCAAGAGAACCAAGCACTTCCTTGAAGCGACGATTGGTACGGGCATCGATACGAATATCATCGACTGCTACGAGGCCATCATAAGGGCCTACGAACCCGGGGACCGCATTTGCGTATTCGGCTTCTCGAGGGGCGCATACACAGTCAGAGCGCTGTCATCCGTATTGAATTTATGCGGAGTGCCTACTCAGTTGCCTGACGGAAGCCCCATGCCAAAAAGCGGTGCGCGATTGCGTAAAGTCGCGCGTGAAGCTGTTCAAGACGTTTATAATCACGGAGCAGGAAAGCCGCGTAACGAACAACCCTATTTCGCTCAGAGAGAGGAACTCGGTCGCAGATTCCGACTTCGATATGGTTCGTCGAAGAACAATGACCCGACAGCACCAAGAGGGAATGTGGAACCTCACTTCATAGGTGTGTTTGATACCGTCGCGGCGCTTGGTAGCAACAACTTGAAGGCGCTCTTCGGCGGCATCGTTTTCGCCATTGCCGCTTACGTAATCGCTTCATTCGAGTTGGATTTTCATTGGGCATTCAAGGGCATTGGGCTGGTAGCAGCGGCGGTTGCCTTGGGCTGGATTACCTATCTGCTGCGAACACTACGAAAAAGCTACTCTCCTATCTGCAAGGATCTGAACATCGATCTGAGCGGCGACGCCAACAAAAATCTTGCCAACACTTCAACAAATTGGGCGTTCTGGCGAACCGAGAATTACGACAAGTTCTTGTCAGGGGAAGTAGCTTACGCCCGTCATGCTATGGCAATCGACGAAGAACGAGCCAACTTCCCGCGCGTCAAATGGGGTCCGACCGAAACACCGAGTCACAGAGCTGACCAAAATCCTAGATGGCTAAAGCAGGTTTGGTTCGCTGGTTGCCACAGCGATATCGGTGGAAGCTATCTGGAAAGCGAGTCTCGTCTGAGTGACATTGCTCTTGGCTGGATGGTTGAGGAGCTTCGAGAATGCGTCCCTGAAGTGCAGGTAAATCAAAGCCAACTCAATGTGTTTGGCGATCATCGCGGGTTGCAGCACGAGGAGCGATGGATGGTTAAGGCGCTTCGTTGGCAATGGAAGCGGAAGCCACGCTACGTTGACGAGAAAGGGGAACTGCACCCGAGCGTCAATGATAGAATGGATGCTGGTCCAGTCCCAATCGTCGACGAGATCAAATGTTATCGCCCTGAGCAGTTAAGGCGGCACAACACATTGAGAGAGTTCTACGGTGACGCGGACGAAGAAGGATAAACAAGGTGTGGAGTATCCCCGAGCTGCGTCTGTTGATGGGCCGGTTGCTGACTGTCTGTTCACGACCTGATTCCGGCCATCATAGCGTTGGGCCATTTAACATAAGATTACCTGTCGCGAGCGCGCGGCTAGGGAAGTGCCCCGAGCCTGAATCATCAATCTGTGCGGTAGCCTGATAATACCGCGGATCGCAATGATGGCCATTTTGGAACGATAGTTGGCCCAATATGTCCGCCAGTGTACTACGATATATGTTACTATCGGCAAGAAATTGGCACCAAGTGACGGGGGAAATCAGATGATAAATATCTCTTATCTGCGGAATTCCGCAGCGCGCAGCGCCATGATAGCCCCCCTCTTGCTTGCTGCCTCTCCAGGCTATGCTCAGGATTCCGAAGGCAATGACCAGCTTGAGACAATAGAAAGCAGCGATGCCAGTGGGCGAGTAATTATCGTTACTGCGGAGGCCTATGTGCCTGAAGGCAGTTCAACGGCAACAAAGAGCGATATCCCGCTGGTAGAAACCCCTCAATCGATCAGTGTGGTCAGCCGTGACCAGATTGATCTTCTCAATTTCATCGATGCGCAGCAGGCGGTTCGCTACGTAGCTGGCGCAACCGGTGAGAACTACGGCCCAGATTTGCGCTTTGACTTCATACAGATTCGTGGTTTCCCGCCAAAGCAGTTCATGGATGGACTAGCCACGCCCGTCACCACCACAATCTTCTCCAACGGCGTAGATCTCTACGCATTCGAAAGCTTGGACATACTGAAGGGTCCGGCTTCTGTGCTTTACGGCAGCGCACCTCCGGGAGGAATCTACAACCAAGTTAGCCGGCGCCCGAAGAGCGCCTTCGATGGCGAGATATCTCTCAAGTACGGTACCGATGACTATAAACAGTTCGCGATGACCGCGACAGGTGCAGCAACGGATTTTCTTGACGTCCGAGGCACTGTGATGATTCGCGACCGCGATGCAGAACGCGATTTCGTCAATGCGAAACGCATATACGCAGCGCCGGCGGTGACCCTGCATATTGGACCTGACACTCGCCTTACTGGATTGGGATACTACCAGTATGATGAAGTAAGCGGCGACACGAATGGATTTCTTCCCGTGACCGGCACGCTTCTGCCAAACCCCGAGGGTGAAGTTGCACGCAGCGTAAATTTAGGGGAACCCGACTACAATCGATACGAGCGTACGCAGTGGGCTGCAGGATTCGAGTTTGAGCATGATTTTAGTCAGGCCCTCGGGGCCACGATCAACGTACGTTGGTCAGACTATGATGAATACCAAGATAGCATATTCAACAGCTTCCTTAATGCTGACAATCGCACAATCACGCGCTCGATTTTCCCTTATGCCGAAGATGTGCAGAGCTTCACGATCGACGGCAGGTTGGGCGGCGAGTTTGATACCGGCACAATCGAGCATAACTGGCTGGCAGGTGTCGATTATCGCAATGTTCGCAACAATGCCTCTTTTAACTTCCTGTTCGGCGCTGGCGGGACGATCGACATCTTTGATCCCGTTTACAATGTCGGCGCACCTTACCCCCGTCCAACGACCGACTTTGCCTTCGCCGATCTGCGACTTCGGCAGACTGGTGCCTACATACAGGATCAAATCGCGATAGGCGGACTAAGGTTGTTGCTCTCAGGGCGCTACGACTGGGTTAAGCTCGACTCTTTCGGTACTCCTACAGACCAGAACAAATTTACCTGGCGGGCAGGTGCCAGCTATGTAACGGAATCTGGGCTTACCCCTTACGTGTCTTATGCAACCTCGTTCGAGCCGACGCTTGGTACGGATGCTGATGGCAACTCGTTCGATCCAACCGAAGGCAAACAGATCGAAGCCGGCATTAAATTTGACGGACGCAGCTTGGGCCCGGACGTGGACCTGTTTGCGACCGCGGCTGTTTTTGACATCAAGCAAAAGAACGTGACCAGCGCAGTGTACGGAGCAGTCACCTCTCCGCCTATCGGATCGACGCAAAGCGGCGAAGTTGAGGTGCAGGGCGCGGAGTTCGAGTTTGTCGCCCGAATTCGTAACCAGCTCGCCATTAACGGATCCTATTCTTACACGGACAGCGAAGTTACCGAGAGCGAGCAACCGCTGGAGATCGGCGCTCCGCTGCCGGTAACACCAAAGCACAAGGCCTCGTTGTTTGCCGACTATACCTTCCAGCGTGGCGCGATCGGCGGTCTAGGATTTGGAGCTGGCATTCGATATGTGAGCAAGAGTGCTGGTAGCCTGCCGGGACCGTTTAACCCCGTTGTGTTCGAGAGCGAAGCTTCGACTCTCTTCGATGCGATCATCCACTACGATACCCCGGACTGGCGTTTTGCAATCAACGGCTCCAACATCTTCGACAAGAAGTATGTGGCCCGATGCGCTGCCTCGAACAATTGCACGTACGGTGCAGGTAGGCAGGTAATCGGAACGGCAACCTACAAGTTCTGAAGACAGATTTTGGGAACTCGATGAATTTCGGTCGCGCCTTGGCGACCGGTCTTCATCATTTCTGCGCTACTGCCGCTGTAACAGCTCAGGTTGGCATGCAGATGAGAGGGCACCGGGAAGCGCTATTTAAACCTGAGAATTGCTCGCCAATGCTGCTCGACTACGTCCGATAGGAGCGCAGGGCGCAGCTAATTGTTGAGATATTGGCTCGGAGGAACGCCAAAAGCGCGCCGGAACATGGCGCTAAACCCGCTCGAGCTGTCATACCCGACATGAAAAGCCGCCTGCGTTATAGATATGCCTGTCGATAGCATTGAGAGCGCTTCCATCAGCCGGATTTGCTGACGCCATACGGCGAGACCCATTCCGGTCTCGCGCTTGAAGCTGCGGGTAAATGTTCTCCGTCCCATGCCGGCGAGGCTTGCCCAAGCGTCTATATCGCGGCCGTCAGATGGATCTTCAATTATTGCGTTGCATACTCTCAGCAGGCGTTTGTCATTTGGCATTGGTGCGTGGAATGGCGCATCCGGCATGTCCTCGATCTCGCTCAGGAGCAATTCGATGATCCGCCCTTCTCGGCCTTTGACATCATAGGCATGATCAAACTCCACGATTTCCAGAATGAGCGCTTTCAGAAAATCTGAGACTTCGAATACACGGCAACTGCGGGCCCCACTGCTCAACTCTGGATCAAGATAGAGCGTGCGCAACGATACAGTTCCGCGGCACGATACTTCGTGCCTGGCGTTTGCCGGCAACCAGACTGCGCGCTGCGGAGGAATGACAAAGCTCAAGTCCTCAGTCCGCACAGACATGACTCCTGCAGACGCATAGAGAATCTGAATGTAATCATGCTCATGCATCTGGTCGACATAACCCGCCGGATACTCATCTTTCAGAGCAATAACCGGGCGCTCACCTGTCAGAACGTCACTGCTATGCAGCATGACCCAACCTCTATGATCTCTGACCTATCATTCCATTTGGGCCACAACTTCGCATTGGTCAACCGCCGAAGGGCAATAAGACCTGTCCGGCCCTCTCGATGGCCCGATTGTGATGGTGTCAGAATGACGCATTGCGTATCGAAGTTATTATTTCGCCGGAATGACCGATTCCGAACTGAGGAATAAGACTGCATGACGGACATCCATTCGACGTTGGGCGCGGATGCTGACGATGTTGATCCCGACATTAGGCGTTTTGCTGATGCGAACAACGCCAGCTATGCTGCAGTCGATGGCTTGACCGAGTTGAGCCTCGACCAACGCCGCGCTGTTGCAGAACGCGTGCGCGCACCATGGACTGCCGGTGGGCCTACCATGGCCGAAACCCGTGAGTTAAACATCGCCGGTCGGCGTGCCCGCCTTCACCGGCCGGTCAACGATCGCGGGTTACCCGTCCTATTCTACATCCATGGTGGGGGATGGACCATGTTCAGCATCGACACCCATGATCGGCTTATGCGCGAGTATGCAAGCCGCGCGGGCGTCAACGTTGTCGGGATCGATTACAGCCTGGCGCCAGAACACAAGTTCCCGGTCGC
Source organism: uncultured Sphingomonadaceae bacterium (assembly GCA_964422435.1). Lineage (GTDB taxonomy): Bacteria > Pseudomonadota > Alphaproteobacteria > Sphingomonadales > Sphingomonadaceae > Alteraurantiacibacter. The sequence continues at coordinate 13,300 of CAYRBB010000050.1, read as the reverse complement.
TTTGAATGAGTGCGCAGCAGCCATCGCCGAGCTTCGCGACCAAGCCGGAACCCTCCGCATCGATATGGATCGCCTCGCGCTGGGAGGCGACTCCGCGGGCGCCAATCTATCGGTAGCAACGGCCTTGACAGCGCGGCAGGATGGCAGGCCGATGCCGCGCGCGCTCATGCTGAGCTATGGAGTGTTTACCTCAGAAACCAGCACGAGCACAGCCCGCTACTCGGGCCCGCAATACACGCTCGAGGCCGATGAGATGGAGTGGTTTTGGGAAAATTATGTGCGCGGCCCCTCTGACCATGAAAATCCGCTCGTCGAGCCGCTGCTTGCAGACTTGCTCGGCTTGCCCCCGACTTTTTTGGCGATTGCAGAGTGCGACATCCTCGCAGACGGTAATCATGCTTTTTCAGAGGCATTGCGAAATGCTGGTGTGGCGGTCAATTCGACGGTTTATCCCGGCGCCACACACAGCTTTCTCGAAGCCGTCTCGATTTCAGAGTTGGCTGCACGGGCACTCGACGAGCAATCTGCCTGGCTGCGTGCACAGCTAACAAATTGACAGCTCTCGAGATGCCGAGCCCTCGCGGACGGATAGTAATCGGCCCTTTCGACTGAGATCATGGAACGGATAAGGATGCAGACTATTGGCCGAGAGAATTCTGCGACAGAACGGTTGAACAGGGATCTCCCGGATCTTGCATCTGCGATGGGGCAGTGAAAACCTGGCCACGAAATGCATGCTGCTCGGGCCATATCTCGTCCAGCGTGGCTGAATCATAGACCCGCCCTTCCTTCAAGACACACGCAATTTTCGCCACATTCGCAACGGTCTCTGATGGGTCCGCGTCGAGAATCAGAAGATCAGCCAGCTTTCCGGTTTCTATGCTACCGAGGTCTTTTGCGCGACCGATCGCGCGGGCCGAGCCCAGCGTTGCTGCCTGCAAAACCATGGACGGGGGCATCCCGGCATCTTCATGTGCCGCCATTTCCCAATGCATGCCTAAACCGGGCACATCACCGTGCGACCCAATTCCGAGTAATCCTCCCCGATCAACAAAGTCCCGGGCGCTAGCGACCTGATATTGCACATCGAAATTCCCAGCCTGGCCAGCCGCCTTGCTAGCATAGTGTCTGCGATAGACTGGCGGTACGAAGCGCTTGAATTTCGCAGACTGCATGGCGTCCGTGCCTCTCACATAGTAAGCCAAAGTCGGTGTCGAAGCATTGGTGATCGACAGTGTGAGCGCGTAGCTCGTACCGCTTTCCGCAAAGAGCTTAGTCGTATCACTGTAGAGTCGACGAGGCGGCAAAACGTGCTCCACGCCTGCAAAGCCATCAATAATCTGCGTCAAGCCAAGCTTTCGTGAGAGTGTGCCTTCAGTGGTTGCCGTCAAACCAACCTTAGACGCTTCTGAAGCGATCCACTGACGAACTCGGCGATTGCCGCTTCGATAGACCTTGATGTTGTCGAGCCGATACACATCCGCGTAGCGACTCATGACCCACGAAACCTCCTCTTGCGAGCGGAAGTCATTGTACGAAGGAATTGCTGGTCCCGTCGACAAGATCCTCGACCCCGTCATCAACCCAGCTTCAAGCGCATCCTCATACGCCAACATATCGACCGAGAGTGTCGATGGATCAAACAGCGTCGTAACGCCGTAGGCCAGCGAGACAGCCGGACCGAAGGCATCGAACGAAAGCACGTCGCGGCGAATGTCAGCGACATGGGTATGCATGTCGATCAGCCCGGGAATGATGTAGCGGCCCCGCGCATTTAGCACTTGAGTATCAGCTAGCGCTGCGAGACTTCCCGTCGGTCCGATCTGCGCTATTCGGCCATCTTCGATGAGAAGGTCGGCATTTTCGATCCGGCCTTCTGGACCCATGGTAATCACGGTTGCTCCGGAAATAAGCAGCGTACCTCTGGTAGCTTGCCGCGGCACCTCGACCGAGAGCGAATGGTGTTTCACCGATGATGCATAGCGCAATGCAAGCGGACGGCGTTCGCGCTTCTTGCCAAAGTCCCCAGCGACCGCATCAAGTGGAATCTCCCTCAACTGATCGCCGATACTCCACCAAAACCGAGTGCCGTCGTTGGACCAACCAAAAAAATCCGCCCCGATTGCCGAAACCCTTCGGGCGTCGGCACTAGTGGCGAGGTCGATCGTCAAGCCAGGTTCACGCACCCGGACCATCCAAAGCTGCTGACCGATCAGCGCCAGCGCCCATTCCCCCGACGGATCGATCCTGAGATCGTCAACATCACTGCTGGCGGTCTCAAAGTACCAACTTGGTCCTTTTTCGCGCAGATACAGACGCTCAATTCCGGTGTGCAAATCCAACGCATAGAGGCCGTTCGGCCTGTCTATATAAAGCGTCTGGCCGCCGGTCGAAAAATGGGGCGTGCCGCCCATCGATCCTGTCGCCAATGTGCGTCGAGCTCCGGTGCGCAGATCGATTTCTATGAGTTCCGCGTCACGAAACTGGCGATACTCCATGAGCGTTTCAAATCGCTTCGACGTACTCGACGCAAACGCAACGAGGGACTGCCCATCCGGCGCGAACACGGGATGAGAATAGAATTCACGCTCTCCGAGTACCCGTTCCCTTCCGCTTCCGAGGTCCCGAACCCGCAGTTCCCCGCCCGCTTCCGATCTCCAGGTGACATATGCCAATTGGCGCGAGTCTAGCGATGCTGCCGGATGAAAGGCGCGGCCATTCCCGAACACATCCAATGGGTTGATGGAACTTCCATCGTGGAAATAGAGATGACCCAAAGCCGAGAAGACATAGCCGTTGCCCAGCGGCCTGGGTGTCTGAGCCAGGCGGACTCTTATAGGGCCAAATTGCTCTGCTGGCTCATCCTTCACGAGCGCGCCAAGTGGCTGATCAATCGATGCGATCACCTGGAGGATGCTTGTTTGACGAGACTTAAGATCAACGCGTACGATCTTCCCGCCTGTGTTTACGACAATTGCAGATCCGTCAGGTTGGAAATCGAACCGCGGAACGGCATCCATCCACATTGAAGCCTGCAAGTTATCGGGGTCCAAAGGGAGAAGGTTGGAAACTTCGCCGCTCTTCAGATCGGCTATGCGCAGCCAAGTCTCTCCGCCTCGTCGTTCGGCGAAAGCCAATATATTCCGGTTGGGCGAGAGTCGCGGCCGAAAGCGACGAATCTCCGTGTCGGCATCAATCGGAAGGACGTTCGAAAGGCCGTCCTCGAACCAACGAATATCCCACCGATCCGCCGCGGCAAAATCAAGCTCAACTTCTGAGACTGCCGCGATGAAGCTTCGGTCACCCGCCGGTTCCACCCCCAGCACGTGAGCAGGTGCTTTGACCGGCACATGGATTCGGCGTCCGATGGGATCACCTTTGTATTCGAAACGCCAAAGTTCGTAAGCGTTTCGATCAGGTCGAAAGCGTGAAACGAGGATCGCTTGTCCATCCTCGGTCCACTCCGGAGAAACCCAGATGGGATCGTCATCATAGAAACTCAGCTGACGCAAGTCGGAGCCATCGGAAGCCATCGTCCAAAGGTTTTCCCCGCCAGAGCGATCGCTCACGAACAGTATCCGGCGCCCCGCAGGGTCGAATACGGGCTGGCTGTCAAACGCCATGCCACGGCTGAGCGCCTTTGCCTTTCCTCCGGCCGCGTTGACTACGTAAATATCACCCAGCAAATCGAATACGATCGTATTACCTTCGGGGCCAATATCGATGGACGCATGCGTGAATTCATCGGTGTCGAAACGCACACTGCGCGACGGTTGCAGGGGCAAAACCTGGCCAGGCTCTGCCAGCGGTGTCGGGGCAAGCCCAGTCACTCCCGGAGTCACTCGGGCATCGGGGATCTGCGTAGCGCAACCTGGCAAGCATGAAAAAAGCGCGACGCCAATCCAGCATATAGATCCGATCCTAATCATGTGCGATCAAGCGCCCCACTTTCTCCGCTCCACTCAAGCAACCGACCGTAGATGAGCAGACATGATATGGACTTGTGCGAAGCGTGTTTGAGCAAGAGGGTCGCAAACTAGAACAGCCGGGCCAAAGATCAACGAAGTTCCGCTAATTGGCCCAACTGCAAGGCTAATTGGCACGATTGCTCACGCCACTAAGGCGCGAACTTTATATCTAAGAATAACATGGTCATTTGAGGAACTCACCACGTCAGCGGAGCGAAGAACCAGTCATGCACAAAGGGTTTTCCCTTATATCCGAGAGCCGCTCATGGGATCTGATTGAACAATATCCACTGGCCTGGCTAGTGCCCGAGCACGAGCCTGCAGCCGCGCTGCTGATGCCAATGATACGCAAATCCCCGAATGAGCGCGTACTTGAGTGTCATGTGCCCCGCCAACTGCCGTTGGCCGACGATCTTATCGCGGGAAACTTCCGCCTCACTGCGTTATTTACAGGGCCGCACGCCTACATCTCTCCACGTGTTGCCGAAGTGGACACTTGGGGGCCCACCTGGAACTTCGCCAGCGTGAAAGTGAGTGGCTCGGCAAGAATGGTATCAGACCGTACCGAAGAAATCCTGATGCGTGTGTCGGCCCACATGGAAGGCGAAGATGAGCTGGACTGGATCAGACGCCGTATGGGCGCTCGATTCGACGAACTTGCAAAACGTGTCATCGGTTTCGAATTGGCGGTCAAGACGATCGTCCCACGATTCAAGCTTGGTCAGGACGAAACGCCCGAAGTGCGTGAGCGGATCATACGCTCGCTGGCCGATCACCCTTTAGGCGAGAAGATGGTGCAAGAGGCGAATTTGGATGAGACCTAAACTTCGACCTCTTTTCTGCCTTCCCTTCACGGGTTTGCTGCTAGCAGCCATTGCCGCACCGGTTTTGGCAAGAGACCTCAACAAAACGGACGGTGGTGAAACACCGTCTGGCGCTGTGACATTCGAAGCATCCGTTGTAGCCGATGTGATCGGTGTGGTCGCCGGCGGTCTCGAACGCGATGTCGCGGCATTATATGCAGCTAACTTCATCGGAGAACTGGACGGCGACCAGGTCGGTATAGACGGGTTCACGCTCCATGCGGATGTCCAGCTGATCGGCGGCGATGAGCCGTCATCTAAATTGATCGGTGAAGCGCAGGTCGTCAGCAACATTGAAGCAGTTGGCGCGTTCCGACCGCTGGAAGTTTGGGCGTCATATCAATTTGGCAAGAATGACAAAGGATTGGCAAAATTCGGACTGATCGACCTAAATGCGGACTTCGATGCGCAGGAGGTTGGCTCATTATTCATGAACAGCTCACACGGCATCGGATTGGATATCGCGCAGACTGGCGAGAATGGTCCCTCGATATTTCCTACAACGACAGGTGCCGCGCTCGTTAGCTGGTCGGAAGAGACTTGGGCGGTCCGATTCGGTGCATTCAACGCCGTTGCCGGCAATCCCGACAGGCCCAAGCGCACGGTCGTCGCTCTGCCAGGCGAAGACGGATTGTTGTTGATTAGCGAAATCGACGTGCGACCGAGCGCGTCGATCCTACTGCGATTGGGCGGATGGCATTACTCGAGCCGCTTCGATGCCATCCTTCCGCAACCCGGTGCCGATCAGCGCAAAGATAATCGCGGCATCTATTCGATGATCGAATACCAGAAAGGCGGGCTGGGGGCGTGGTTGCGCGCCGGGACTGCCAATACCGAACTGAACCCTGTCGGTACATATGTCGGCGGTGGCGTGACGCATGATATATTGGATGGACAAGTCGGCGCGGCGTTTGCCCATGCGCGAATTGGTGACGACGCGGTCGAAAGCTTCAGCCTGCCAGGAATGGAGGCCGGTCGCGCCGAAACAGTATTGGAGTTCACATATGCCCGCTCGTTCCCACATTTCACGCTCCAGCCCAATCTCCAATATGTGATTAATCCGGGTTGGAACCCGGCACTGGATAATGCGCTGGTCTTCGGCCTGCGCATTTCCGTGCCATGAGCGCTTCAACCTTCAACCTAGGTGCTGAGTACGTTTCATGAGAACAATTGTTCGCCTCCACCGTTGGCTGGGTCTCGGCGCGCTAGTTTTCTGGGTAGTCCAGGCACTTACGGGCGTCCTTATTTTATTCAACTGGGAGGTTGATGACGCACTTCTTGCCGCTGAAAACTCCCGCTTCGATGCGGTCGCTATCGAGCGAAGTCTTGAGGACATTTCATCGGAGAATCCTGATGCGAAGATATCGTCGGTCTGGACATCAGGCAGCGGAAACTCGCGGTTCGACGTCTACCTATCTGGACCAGATGGCGATCATACGGTGCGCATTGATGGTTCCGGACAAATCCTGCGCGTCCGCGGCGATGAATCTGGTCTGGCCAACGGGGGGTGGATCGAGATCTTGGTGCTTGTTCACCATAATCTTTTATCTGGCGACATCGGAAGCTGGATCGTTGGCATCAGTGGCAGCCTGCTCCTGTCGAACATAGTCATGGGCGTTGTCTTGGCTCGGCCTTGGAAAGTAGGCTGGGCAAATGCCCTCAAGCCAGTGTCGCCAAAAGCGAAACAGGCGCGCCGTTACTCGTGGCACCGGGCAGTGGGATTGTGGGCTGCTATTCCTGTCTTCATCACGGTCTCTGCCGGAGTCCTCCTGGTGTTCTACGACGGTCTCGAAGCTGCCATGGGAACACCGCCCAGAACCACCGTTATCGAGAGGCGCGATGGCACAGCAGAGATTGGCGTCGCTCAAGCGGTGAATATCGCCCTGAGCGAATTCAAGCAGTCCTCACTCACGGCTGTTACCATGCCTGGAGACGGCGAATTACACTACTCGATCCGCTTGCGTCAGGACAACGAGCTGCGCGAAATTTATGGAACGACGACGGTGATTGTGAGCGCGATTGACGGCCGCGTGCTCGAGACGTTTGATGCACGCAATGCCAGCGCTGAACGCACATTCCTTGATAGTCTGTTTGCGGTGCACACTGGAGAAGCTGGCGGACTTGCAGGGCGTATTCTTATGATCTTAGTAGGCCTGTGGATACTGACCGTCTCGATCCTGGGTGCCTTGCTGTGGTGGAGTAGAACGCAGCGGCGCAGAGCCTGACTGCTGCTATCGCGTCCGCTCGTGCATCTCGCGATACCGATCGGTTAGAAGGGACTGCCTCGTCTTAACATCGAGGGCCTCGCCACGGCGATAAATCGTGCGTGGGAAAGAGGAAGGTTCGAGCGGGTCACCGCTCCAGATCACTAGATCGGCATCTTGCCCAACCGCAAGGGAGGGGCCGCTCTCACCGGACCAGATCTGACGCGGTGCCGACGTTATGGCGTCCAACGCAGTCATGTAGGGCAGCCCATTGGCGACCGCTACGCCTGCTCCGAGCCGACTTGCTGCGGCGACGTTCCATGACCTGTAAATGCCCTGCGCCGAGACCGAGAATGCAAGCTTCACACCCGCAGCTGCGAGAATGGCAGCGTTGTCGCGCCGGGCACCGCGCTCGACGTGATAGAAGGGTAAATCGTCCAGAGGATCGATTATCACGGGGATCTTTGCTTCGGCCAGCTCTTGCGCAAAGATCCAAGCTTCCGCTCCGCCGAAAATGACGACACGGATGCTGGTCCGCTCGGAAAGCCCGATCGCGTTGCGGATATCGCTTGCTGCATCAATCTGGAGCACCAAGGGGATTTGACCGGCGCGGACGGCCACCATGAGATCATCTTCCGATGTATTGAGCTGCTTGTACAGTAGCGACCAGGAGGAAGCGCGTGAGCCGCCCACCGGCGACAACTCATTTCCGGCCAGCGCAAACAAGGCTGCCTGCGCAGTTGCGACTTTCGGCGGTTCTGCGGAAAGGTCCGCAATGAACCCGGTGCCGGCGAAAACGCTGTCTGCGGTGCCTGGATAAATCATGGCGCCGCCAACACCATCCATTTTGGCGAGCAAGACCGTTTCCGCCGCGGGATCAAAAGCCCATGACGGGTCAAACGACGCACCAAGCAAGGAACCACTATCGGTGCTGTCATCCTCGCTTGCGGCGGCACCATTGGCTATCAGGCCGATCTGGGTCGCAGCAGCAAATAGCGGTGCGGTGATGTAGTTGCCTTCCGCAGTGATCCTCTTGTGCGAGGATGGGATCGCCAGATCGGATCCAATCGCTTCGATCTGCCCATTGCTAACGAGGATCGTCACAACATCGCCCTGGTTCGGGCCGGATGGCAATTTGCCGTCTACCAAGGCAAAATCTTGCGCTGCGACAGGCGATGCCATCAACAGGGTCCCGATCAGGAAGCGCGTGAATGCAGTCATTTCGCGGGCTCCTGAATTGCAGACAACTCGAAGTCGCTTGCGACCTTCCCAAGCTCGCGCTCAAAAACGACGCGTCCATTGATATAGACGCGAAGCGGTTCGCTGTAGATGCTTAAGGGATTGTCCGTCCAGAGCACGAGGTCGGCGGCCTTGCCCTTTTGGACCGTGCCTCTACGTCCATCGATTCCGAGCACCCTGGCAGCGTTTTCAGTGATCCAGCGAAATGCGCGCTCGGGCGCAATATCGATGCCCGCCCGTTTACCACCTGCGATGGCCTTAGCGACTTCCATGTTGAGCAGGCTGCCCAGTACAGGAATGTCAGAATGCATCGCTACACAGCCGCCCAGCTTGTCGATAATCGCCGCCGACGCGAAGATTGCATCTTCTGCTTCCCGTTTGAAGCCCCACCAATCTGGCCATAATGCCACGCAGACGTTCTGCTCGACCAGAAAGGGTGCGATCTTGTAGGCTTCGGCCGCGTGATGAACTGTGATCCGTGATACGCCAAACTCTCTCAGAAGAGTGACCCAATTGAAGATATCTTCCGCCCGATAGCAATGCAGATGAACAGGCAAATCCGCGCGGCTGATCGCCAGCAGCGCTGCGGACTTCGCTTTATCGCTTTCCAGCCCGTTTTGATCTTGCGGCAATTGTGTCGGGCGCAAGCCGGATTCACCAAGTTTCATGGCCCGCGACAGCGCTTCCCTCAGAAACGCCACTTGCCCCTGGCGCGAGTTGGGAAAGCTTCGATCTTCGCTGGCTCTCGATGCCGGGTTCGCACCGCAAGCAAGTTTGAGGCCGCGCGGCGAACCATCCACCGTTATGTCGGTAATTGTCACGCCCGGCGAAGTGTGAACAACAATTGAGCGGCCGGCGATTAATGCGCTTGAACCGGGCAAGACCTGTACTGTGGTCACGCCTGCCGAAAGGGCGTAGGAAAAGGCTGGATCGGCAGGCCGAACTGCATGCTCAATCCATGTATTTCCAACATCGGGATGGGCTTGTTCGGTGACGTCGGAGCCTTCCCCCTCATTGGAAGAGTAGGGCAACAAAAACGTACCATAATGAGTGTGCACATCGATTAGCCCTGGCGTCAACCACAGTCCGTCGCCCTCGATGACATCAGCCTCGCCGGCATCCAAACTCGCTCCCACCTCTTCGATGCTCTCGCCACGCACGAGCACATCGCCAACGAAAGCGCTGCCCGCACCATCCAAGACACGGACCTGTCTAAATAGCGTTGAATCGTTCTCTTGTGCCAAGGCCGAGTTCGGCACGGACAACAAAGACAAGAGGAAAGGCAAGAAGCATAGGAGTCGCATTTTGCGATCACGACCCCCATTCAGAATAAGCGAGCAGCCAGACTCTGCATTGTCTAGAACTGTTCCGTGTCGGCAGGGCCGACACAATTGCAAGGGCATCACTGCTCATTTGCTTTTCCATGCTATGTTCACCTGCATTGAAGAAATGTGCAGGGGTATTATGCCGGGTCAGTCCGAGGCGTGGCAAGAACAGGCGACATTCGCGCGGATTCCGGATTGTGTGGCGCGACAAATTGGCTCACTTTGTCAGGTTCGATTTGCGAAACTGCGTCAACTCCTCGAGAACAACATTCCTTAACAGATAAAGACCGATCAAATTGGGAATGGTCAACAGAAAGAAGAAGCTGTCAATGAGGTTAATGATCGCTCGCACATCAGCAACCGCACCGATAGGCAGCGCAGCGCAGAAAATAACCAAATACACCGTGGTCGCCCATGGTTGTTTGGCGAATAGGAAGCCGCAAACTTGTTGCGCATAAAATCCGGTAGCAAGGACTGTCGAGAATGCGAACAGGACCACGCACACGGCCAACATCGCCGGGAACCAGCTTGCCACCGAACCAAATGCGGCAGAGGTCATGGCAATATCGTCATAACCGTCGTCCCAGACGCCGGTAACGACAATCATCAGCGCGGTCGCCGAGCACACGATAATAGTATCGATAAATGGCTCAATCAGTGCAACAAATCCCTCAGATGCGGGCTTGTCAGTCTTGACCATCGCGTGCGCGATAGTCGCCGTCCCTACGCCAGCCTCATTGGAGTACACCGCTCTGCGCATGCCCGCCACGAAGGATCCGAGGATCCCGCCAACCGCGGCGTCGGGCGCAAAGGCGTCGCTGATGATCAGAGATAGGGCAGCCCCAAGCTGGTCGGCATTTGCTGCGACCACCGCTGTTGTGCTGAGGAGATACAGGGCACACATACCGGGCATTAGCCTGGATGTCGCAGCGCCTACCCATCGTGCTCCTCCGAAAAGCACCAGTGCGGCAAGCACGGCCACAACGGTCCCGTAGGCGAAACCGATCAACGGGTTACGGTCCAGCTCGAGCACTGTACTGACCTGCGCATAAGACTGATTGACCTGAAAAATCTGGATCAGCGCAAAAAGCGCAAAGCCAGCGTATACATGAGCGAGGACAAAGCCCAGTTTGTGGCGGCCTTGATCCTGAAGACCGCGAAGGAGGTACCACATGGGTCCGCCGAGGATATTGCCATCCTTGGAAATCTTGCGATACTTCACCGAAAGAGTGACCTCAGTAAATTTCAAGCTCGTCGCGAAGAAGCCTACGACGATCATCCATAATGCAGCGCCTGGTCCGCCTATCGCGATTGCAAGCGCAACACCGGCAATATTGCCAAGACCAACCGTCCCCGAGAGTGCAGTTGCCAGCGACTGAAAGGGGGAGAACAGGCCAGGTGCGTCGTCGGTGACGTATTGCCCGCGCAGTGCGCGTAGTGAGGTTGGGAACCCCCATAGATTGATGAATCCAAGCCGGAAGGTGAAAAACACCATCCCGGCTGCAAGCCAGATCACAATAAGATTGACCTCGACTCCTGCCGCTTCGACTGTGGCAAAGACAACATTTGTCAGCCAATCGCTTATTTGCGTGAAGACGTCACTCAAGGCATTCATTGAGCGGCCATATGTGGATAGCGATGGTCAGTGTCCGGTGCGTGATTGCGCTTGACTGTCCTTGGCGAAGTCCAACGCATCAGATTGAATGGGCTGCCAGCCTTGTCATTCGTTCCGCTGCGCCGGCCACCACCAAAAGGTTGCCGACCGACGACCGCCCCGGTTGGCTTGTCATTGATGTAAAAGTTCCCGGCAGCATCGCGCAGGTCATCGCTCAGCCGCACTATCGCCTGTTCATCCTCGGCAAAGATCGCTCCAGTCAATGCATATGGCGTCGAATTGTCCACTAGGTCGATAATCGCGGACATGTGCTCGTCCGGGAAAGCATGCAGCGCGAGTACCGGTCCGAATATTTCTTGTGTCATCACGGGGGCACCTGGGTCATCACATTCCACCACAGTAGGCGGGACAAACCACCCTTCATCATCATTGGGCCGTCGCGGGGTTAGCACTTTCTCTCTGCCGCTCTCTGCCTGGTTGATGAAGCCTGAGATGCCGTCATAGGCCCGCTTGTCGATAACCGCCCCCATGAAGTTTTCAAACCGCGTAACGTCGCCATAGGCGAGGGTGTCTGCAATTTCGACGATGCGATCCCGCACCTCAGCATAGATGCTTTGCGGAATGTAGGCGCGGCTAGCCGCCGAACATTTCTGACCTTGGTAGTCAAAGGCTCCACGCACTAGGGCCGTGACCAAGGCATCGCGGTTTGCAGAGGGATGAGCGAACACGAAATCCTTACCGCCGGTCTCACCCACAATGCGGGGATAGGAGCGATAGGTGGAAAGGTTCTGACCTATCTGCTGCCAGATTCGATCAAAGGTCGCGGTAGACCCTGTGAAATGCACACCGCATAGGTCTCGATGATTGAGGACGGTGTTACCGATACTTGCCGGGTCGTTCGTGGGGATAAAGTTAATCACGCCCGGCGGCAACCCCGCCTGCTCGAACAGGTCCATAAGATAGGAGCCGCTGTAGATGCTTCGCTCCGATGGCATCCAGACCACTGTATTGCCCATCAATGCCGGGGCGATCGATAGATTTCCCGCGATCGCCGTGAAATTGAACGGGGAGGCTGCAAAAACGAACCCATCAAGCGCGCGAAGTTCTAGACTGTTTGATTCATTATCTGTCGAGCGCGGTTGCCACTCTTGCAGCCCCATTGCGAAGGCAACATTCAACCGCAGGAAATCGACCAATTCTGCCGAGGCGTCGATCTCCGCCTGATAGGCTGTCTTGCTCTGTCCGAGCATCGTTGCTGCAAGCAATTCATAGCCGAAATCGCCTTCCAGAATATCAGCCGCTTTAAGGAATACCGCTGCCCGCTCTTCCAGAGTTTTTCTCGACCATTCATGGCGAGCGTTCATTGCACTTGCTATCGCTCGGTCTGCTAGCTCCGCTTCGGCTGGACAATATGATCCAAGATGGCGATTTTTCGCATGCGGTTCGAATATTTCGATCGCACTGCCTTCTCCGACAGCTTCGCCATCGACTATGGGTGATATATCTCGATATGCTGCGCGCTGCTTTGCCAGCTCGTGCTCGAGCTTGCCTCGTTCAGGTGAAGCTGGCTTGAAGTCCCGCACAGGACAGTTTGGAGGCAAGGTTGGAGCAGCGCTTGTCATACTCCGAAGCATGATACCTAAAATGGAAAAGCGCTCGCCTGATAAGGCCTACTCACCACTTAATCGGGCCTTCGTCATGCCGTATGTGGAGGCGAGTTACTCCGCTACACAATGTGTGTTTGTAGCGTTTTTTGCTTGCCTTGATGCGAATTAGGCTCGCTCGCCGACTGCTTCTGGCAGATCGGAAGAAGGTTTCAAACGTCCGAGATGGGGGCGCAAAGCTGCCAATGAAAGACAGCGAGCTGAACCGTTAAGTCCGACCTTGGCCACCCTTATGATGCTGCCAGTACGCGGCCATATGCTCGGGCGTTTCCGTGTTTCCTTGATTTCGACCAGTGGGAAAGGGCTTTGATCTTGGGATACGCGTTGTCGGTTGATTAGCTGGTTGCTGATCTTTGGAACGCTGCTCGTGCGGAATCGACAATCGCTTCTTCGGACCAGCTGTTGCGACCGGCTTCTTGACC
>CAYRBB010000049.1:0-19445 GCA_964422435.1 uncultured Sphingomonadaceae bacterium | reverse complement strand
GGAAGACGGTGTTCATCAGCTCGGCCTCGGTCGTCTCCAGCGTCATGCCGATGGTGTAGCCCTGGATCATCTCGGTCACTTCAGCGCCGACCATGTGCGCGCCAAGCAGCTCGCCGGTCTTCGCGTCGAACACGGTCTTGGTGAAGCCCTCGGCCTCTCCCAGTGCGATGGCCTTGCCATTGCCGATGAAGGGGAACACGCCGACCTTCACGTCGTGACCGGCTTCCTTGGCCTTCGCTTCGGTCATGCCGACGCTGGCGATCTGCGGGTGGCAGTAGGTGCATCCCGGAATGGCCGAGCGGTTGAGCGGGTGCGGGTGGACGTCCTTGTTGCCCATTTCCTGCGCGATGGCTTCGGCTGTCGTAACGCCTTCATGGCTCGCCTTGTGCGCCAGCCAAGGGCCGGGCGTGCAATCGCCGATGGCCCACAGGCCTTTCGACTTGGTGCGGCCGTATGGATCGATCTGGATGAAGCCGCGATCGAGTTCGGCAAGCTTGTCGATGCCGATATTCTCGGTGTTGGGCATGATGCCAATGGCGGTGATGCAGTGGGTGAACTCGCTGGTGTTCACCTTGCCCGCCTTGTCCTTGATCTTGGCGGTCACGCCTTTGCCCGTCACCTTTAAGTCGTCGACACCCGCGCCGGTCATGATCGTCATGCCCTGCTTGGTCAGGCTCTTTTCGAGGAAGGCGGAGACTTCGTGATCCTCCACCGGCACGATGCGGTCGAGCATCTCTACCACGGTCACTTCGGCGCCCATGTCGTTGTAGAAGCTGGCGAACTCGATGCCGATCGCGCCCGATCCGATCACGAGCAGCTTCTTGGGTATTTCGGGCGGGGTCATGGCGGTGCGGTAGGTCCACACCTTCTTGCCGTCTGCCGGAGCGAAGGGGAGGTCGCGCGCCCGCGCGCCAGTGGCGACGATGACGTGCTTGGCGACGAGCTTCTCTTCGCCCTTGTCACCCTTCACCGTCAGGCTGGTCGCGCCGGTCAGCGTGCCCTCGCCCATATGGACGGTGATCTTGTTCTTCTTCATCAGGTGGGCGATGCCGCTGGAGAGTTGCTTGGCAACGCCGCGACTGCGCTTCACCACCGCTTCAAGGTCCGCCTCGATCGCGCCGGCGATCTTGAGGCCATAATCCTTGGCATGCTGGGCATAGTGCAGGATCTCTGCCGAGCGGAGCAGCGCCTTGGTCGGGATGCAGCCCCAGTTGAGGCATATGCCGCCCAGGTTCTCGCGTTCCACAATCGCGGTCTTGAGGCCCAGCTGCGCGCAGCGGATTGCCGCGACATAGCCACCGGGGCCGGATCCGAGAACGATGACATCGTATGAGTTGTCAGCCATTTGCTGTCCTGTTTTCAGTGGTTTCGTTCAAAGGGTGTGACAGGTGTGACAGTGTCCAAGGGGAGAATTTCTCCGGAGCGGACTCCACGCCTGAAGTTGGTGTTTCAGTGGAGGCAAAACAGCTGCTCATGGTGAGCAATTTGCCTGACAATGAGGTTGTAGGAAAGTCCGCTGAAATCATGCCGGACCCACCGGGCGGGGCTTGCCCGCATCGTCTATCGCAACGAAGGTGAACTTGGCGGAGGTCACCAGCTCTTCCTCTTCCGAATGCCGCTCGCGGCGGTAGGCGTCGGTGGCGATGACCATGCTGCTGGTGCCGACCTTGGTGATTTCGGCATAGACCGAGACTTCGTCACCCACTTTCACCGGCTTGTGGAAGGTAACACCGTCCATCGCGATGGTGACCGCCCTGCCCTTCGCCCGGCGAGCCGCGACAAGCCCCGCGCCCGAATCCATCAGGCTCATCAGCCAGCCACCGAAGATGTCGCCGTAGGCGTTGGCATCGGCAGGCATCGCAGTGACGCGCATGGCGGGATTACGCTGCATCAAAGATTCATCCACACATACACTGACGCTACGTAAGCAATTAAAAGCGCGAGGCAGACATAGACGGTGAGCGCTGCTCTTGACCGTGCGGCGATGAAAGCAACCAATGGTGGCACAAATACGAAGATCAGCATCGCAGTGATAAGCCAAAATAACGCAGTGTCATTTGGCGCAGGACCACTCCAAATACCGATCAAATAGATGTTGACCGCGACCAAGAGCCCGCTGAGGAAGCCGAAAACGCCGAGTCCGATCGCAACTAATTTCGCAATGCTCGACTTCGCCATCGGTTTAAGCCACCAGCCCCAGCGGTGCCTCGATCATTTCCTTGAACGCCTTCATCAGCTGCGCGCCGTCGGCGCCGTCGATGGCGCGGTGGTCGAAGCTGCCGGTGGCGCTCATTACGCTGGCGATCTGCAGGCTGTCATCGACGACATAGGGGCGCTTGTCGCCCGCGCCGATGGCCATGATCATGCCCTGCGGCGGGTTGATGACGGCTTCGAACTGCTTGATGCCGAACATGCCCATGTTGGAAAGGCTGGCGGTGCCGCCCTGGTATTCTTCGGGAGCCAGCTTGCCGTCCTTCGCGCGGGTGGCGAGGTCTTTCATCTCGGTGCTGATCTTGCTCACGGCCTTGCTGCCCGCATCGGTGACGA
Source organism: uncultured Sphingomonadaceae bacterium (assembly GCA_964422435.1). Classification (GTDB taxonomy): domain Bacteria; phylum Pseudomonadota; class Alphaproteobacteria; order Sphingomonadales; family Sphingomonadaceae; genus Alteraurantiacibacter. The sequence continues at coordinate 16,898 of CAYRBB010000049.1, read as the reverse complement.
TGGGGGTGATGAGGCCGTTGGGAATACTCACCGCAACCGACACGTCGGCGCGCTGGAACTTGAGCATCGTGTCACCGGCAAACTGGACGTTGCAAGCCGGAACGGCTTCGAGCGACTTGCCCAGCGCCTTGATCATCAGATCGTTGACCGAAAGCTTTACGCCCTGCGGTTCGAGCGCGGCATTGAGCTCACTACGCAGCTTGAGCAACGCGTCGAGGCGGATATCTACGGTCAGGTAGATATGCGGCACCTGCTGCTTGGATTCGGTGAGGCGGCGCGCGATGGTCTTGCGCATGCCGGAAAGCTTTTCGACCTCGTGCGGAATTCCGAAGTCCTGCGCCTCTGCCGCCGCTGCAGCAGGGGCCGGAGCAGGCGATGCGGCAGGAGCGGCAGCGGGTGCTGCTGCACCGGGCTGCGCGCCTTCAACGTCTGCTTTCACGATGCGGCCATTGGGGCCGGAACCTTTCAGGCCTGAGAGGTCCACGCCCTTCTGTTCGGCAATGCGCTTGGCGAGAGGTGACGCAATGATGCGGTCACCGGAGGTTGCAGCAGGAATGGGTGCAGGTGTCGGTGGCGCAGCGGGGGTCGGTGCAGGAGCCGCTTCTTTTTTTTCTTCAGCCGCAGGTGCGGGGGGTGGAGCAGACGCGGCATCGCCGCTACCCGCAGGTGTCACATCACCCACGTCCTCACCATCTTCGGCCAGCGTCGCGATGATCGTGCCAACCTTCACGCCTTCGGTGCCCTCCTCCACCTGGATATGCGCGATCACGCCTTCATCCACGGCTTCGAATTCCATCGTTGCCTTGTCAGTCTCGATCTCGGCCATGATATCGCCGGATGACACGGTATCACCGACCTTCACGAGCCATTTGGCGAGAGTTCCTTCCTCCATCGTCGGGGAAAGAGCGGGCATCTTGATGGCAATCGGCATGTGCGGAGAAAACTCCCTGACTTATATCGTTCTCGTTGCGCGTAGCGTTCAGGCGATCATTGGCGAATTACGCGGTTTGGGGCAAGGCAGACTTGCTAATGCCGACATTTCCCGCATTATCCAACGTTCGGGAGAGGGAAATACGAATGCGCGTCTATCTGGCGATTATTGATGAGACTGCCGAGGCCAAAGTCGCCTTACGCTTCGCTGCCCGCCGCGCGTCGAAAACGGGAGGCATGGTGCATTTGCTGGCGCTCGTACCCAGGCAGGCCTTCAACGCATTTGGCGGTGTACAGGCGACGATCGAGGAAGAGGCGCGCGACAGGGCTGAGGCGTTGGCCAGCAGCGCAGCGGGAGAGCTCGCCTACGAAAGCGGGAAGATGCCGCAGATTGCAGTGCGCGTGGGCGATGCGAAGGCGGTTATTCAGGAATACCTTGCAGAACATCCTGAAGTCGCCGCGCTGGTGCTCGGCGCAGCCGCCGACGGCGCGCCGGGGCCGCTGGTGGCGCACTTTTCGGCCAATTCGAGCGGACTTTCGTGCCCGCTGTTCGTGATTCCCGGTGGCCTGTCGCAGGAAGAGATCGATAGGTTGAGTTGAAAAAGTTCCTCCCCGTTTGGCGAAGCCAGATGGGGAGGTGGAAGGCCGTAGGCCTGACAGAGGGGTGATGGCGCGGCGCGGTTACCCCTCCACCACCCTGCGGGTGGTCCCCCTCCCCATCGCTCCGTGACAGGGAGGAACTAGCGCTTGCGCCCCTGGTGACGGATATTGCCCGGCCTGCCGCGCTTGCCGACCAGGTGCTTGCCCTTCTGGTCTTTACCCTTCCAATTCTTTTTCGGCTTCTTGTCGGGACGGCGACCGCGCGGCTCAACCTTTTGACCGCTTGACCCCTCGGGCAATTCGAATTTGAGCGCCCCTGTCAGTGCGTTCGCCTCTGCCAGCCGCAGATCGAGCACGTCGCCGATCGAGTATTTGGTCCCGCTGTCTTCCCCGACGAGGGTTTGTGCGCCCTCTTCATGCCGGAAATATTCGCGGCCGAGCGTGCTGATCGGCACGAGCCCGTCCCCGCCCATTCCAACAATCGCTGCAAAGAAGCCGAAGCCGGTAACGCCGGTGATGCGGGTCTTGAAGACTTCCCCCACGCGGCCTGATAGCCATGCGGCAACATAGCGGTCGATCGTGTCACGCTCGGCCTCCATTGCGCGGCGCTCGGTCACGCTGATGGCATCGGTAATCTTGCCGAGATCGGCACGATCCTGATCGGACAGGCCGCTGGTGTCGGGAATGCGTCCCTTGGGTGCAGGCTGTGCCAGCCCGAACCCGTCGACCAGAGCGCGATGCACTAGCAGGTCAGAATACCGCCGGATGGGCGAGGTAAAGTGCGCATATGATCCGAGCGCGAGGCCGAAGTGCCCCGCATTTCGCGGCCCGTAATAGGCTTGCGTCTGGCTGCGCAGCACGGCCTCCATCACCAGAGCCTTCTCGCCAGGATCGGTGATACCCTTCATCATGCGGTTGAACAGGCCGGGCGTGATGACTTGGCCGAGGCTCAGTTTCTTGCCGATGCTGTCGAAATACTCGCGCAGCGCGATGAGTTTTTCGCGGGTCGGCGGCTCATGCACGCGGTATACGACGGGCTGCGCTTTGCTTTCGAGCGCCTTGGCCGCCGCGACATTGGCAGCGATCATGAAGTCTTCGACCACGCGGTGCGCATCGAGCCGCTCGCGTACGGCGATTTCCTCGATCTGGCCGCCCTCGTTGAGCACCACGCGTCGTTCCGGTAAGTCGAGATCGAGCGGATCGCGGTCGGCGCGCGCGCTGGCGAGGGTCTTCCAGCAAGCCCACAGCGCGTTGATCGGGCCGCTGGCATTGCCTTCGTCGATCTGTGCCTGCGCGTCTTCATACGCGATCACGTTGTGGATACGAACCAGCGCGCGGCTGAAGCGAAAGTCAGTGACCTGGCCATCGGCATTGATTTTCAGATGGCATGCCATCGCCGCGCGGTCCGCGCCTTCCTTCAGCGAGCAGACTTCGGCCGAGAGCACTTCGGGCAGCATGGGTACGACGCGGTCGGGGAAATAGACCGAATTGCCGCGCTTGCGCGCCTCGCGGTCGAGCTTGCTTCCGGGGCGCACGTAAAAGGATACGTCGGCAATGGCCACAAGGGCGTTGAAGCCGCCCTTGCCGTCGCTTTCGGCCCAGATTGCATCGTCATGGTCGCGCGCATCGGCGGGATCGATGGCAATGATCGGCAGGTCACGCAGGTCCTCGCGCTTTTCTTCGCTGAGTGGCAGCTTGGCTGCGAGTTCGGCCTCGTAGAGCACTTCCTGCGGGAAGACATGAGGAATGCCAAACTTGTGGATGGCGATGAGGCTGTAGCTTTTGGGGGCGAGTGGATCGCCGAGGACTTCGGTGACTTTCACGCTGGAATTACGGCCGCGACCTGCAGGTTCGGCGAGGACGAGCTGGCCTTCTTCCGCCTGACCGCGATCGCTGACCTTGGCCGAATTGCGGATCTTCTTGTCGACCGGGGCCAGCCAGGCCTGCCCGCTCTTGTCGATCTCGATCACACCCAGCATCGCGCCTTCTTGGGCGGGCAGCTTCTTCATCGGATGGGCGAGCCAGCCCTTACCCTTCTCTTCGGTACGCGCAAGAATGCGGTCACCCTTGCGCAACGCTGCGTGCTTCTTGCTTTCGCGGACCCGCAGGCGCGGCGGGGCCTCGCCGCTGTCAGGGTTCCAACTTTCGGGAATGGCAATTGGCTCGCCCTCTTCGATTTCGACGATCTTGAGTACGGTGACCTTGGGCACGCCGCCCATACGGTTATAGGCGCTCTTCTTGCCGTCGATCAGGCCTTCTTCGGCCATGTCTTTGAGTAGCGCCTTGAGCGCGATCTTTTCTTGCCCTTTTAAGCGGAAATGCCTGCCGATTTCACGTTTGCCGGCCGGGCCGTCACTGGTCTTTATGAATTCGAGGACCTGATTCTTGCTCGGAAGCCCCTGGAATTTCCTGTTGTTCTTATTTTTCTGATTCATGCGCCCGTATATGGGGCGCTATTCCTCGTTGTCGACGGGAAGAGGGTAAAACTCCCCGCCCGGGACCGCGCTCGCATATGGGCCGCATACCGACCCGAAGCTGCAGGAAGCGACGCCGAAGATCCAATCGTCTCCCCTGAGAGGCGCGGTGAACGAGACTGGCGAGCCCGTTGCGCGACCTTCAGGCTCGCCGTTGGCGGGGGTCTCGAACGTCATGATCGTGGCTTCGTCGACCCGCCAATAGGGTTCGTCGGTCCGGCGCCGGACGATGACATAGTGGGAAGCGCCATCGACATGCTGCCACTCAAGCAAGGTGTCCGTCCGCACGGCGCCCTGCGCCGTCACCCGAGGCGGCATCGGTGCCCTCGCCAGCGCGTCAGCCGCGCGAATGTTGAACTGTGTCACGCGCGCCAAATAGGGAAAATCCATCTCGTCCGCGGTGTCACCATAAACCACGCCCTCCTCGGTGCGCAGGTCCTGATGCTGATGTTCATAGTCTTCGATGGCGACCGACATGCGGATAGCGGGATAGCCGCGGTCGAGGAACGGCAGGTGGTCCCCGCCGCGCCCCATGCGATCACTGCGCCAGGTCTGGCGAACTTCGAGGCCATCCTCATACTCCTCGGCCAGCCGGTCGAGCCAGCGGGAGAGATTGCGGCTGGGGGAATCGTTTGCCCCGCCCCGGCTGCGCATGGCGGCGCGATAGCGTTCGTCCGCATCGGCGCGCACGCCCTCGGAGAATACACGCACATGGTCGGCATCGCATACGCCATCGCTGCCGCATGATCCGCCCACGACATCGTTGTTAAGCACGGCCTTCACGGTCCAGCCCTGCTCGGTCGCGTAGTCCGCCATCAGGTTGCCGCCGTAGAGCCCCTGTTCCTCGCCCGAGAGCAAAGCGTAGACGATGGTGGTCGGATATTCGTTCTGGCTCAGCATCCGCGCAGCTTCGATCACCAGCGCGCTTCCGCTGGCATTGTCGTTGGCGCCGGGCGCATCGACATGGGCATCCATCACATCGCTGCCGCGACTGTCGATATGACCCTGAATGATCACCACCTCGTTGGGCCGCTCGGTCCCCCACTGGATGGCGATGGCATTGCGGATGAGCACCGGCTCGGGAATGCGTCGCCCGCTCGCCATTTCCTCGATAAAGCTAATCTCCAGACAGCCACCGCAGGCTGCACTCGTCGCATCAAATTCGCTCAATCCCCAGTCGAGCGCCGCGCCGATACCGCGTTCGGGATCGTCATAGCTCGACAAGGTATGCCGTGTGCCGAACGCGATCATCGTCTCGACATCGGCTTCAAGCCGTTCCTGCGAGACACCGGTTGCGGGATCATCCTGCGCGAAGGCGGGAGCGAGCGGAGCGGCGGCCAGCGCCGCGATCATGAAGAGCTTTTGCATGCGCCAGCGTTCGCGCAATTGCGCAACGCTTGCAAGTGCACTTCCGTCCGTATGGCGGCGTTAGTAGGCCCGCGCGACGTAAATCCGCTCTTTCGCAGGCTCGCCGGTAAACAGGCAGGTACCGTCGGCGGGTGTCTGATCGATGGGGACGTTGCGGAAAGTGAGCTTGAGCGCCTTCAGTTGCTCGACCACTTTCTCCAGCACATCGCCCGTGGGTTTGGACCACTGGACCTCGACCCAACCGGGATAGCGGGTGTTCTCCTGATAGAAAGCGGCAAGCGCCTCCATGCTGTCGATACCGCGGGTAATATTCGCATCACGGCGCTCCGCAGCTTCGCTGAACAGGGCGGACTGGATTTCCTCCAGCAAAGCAGGGACGGTTTCCGCAGCCTCTTCGCGGCTTGGCGTTGCGAAGGCGGTCTTGCCTGTTGCGAGGTCCCACAGTGCATCGCGGCGCAGCAGGCTGACGGCGCCGCTCTCCATATCGCGTCCGCCGACTTCGATAATGACCGGTGCACCCTTGCGTACATAGTCCCAGCGCTTGGCGGCAGCCTTTCCGGGGCGGGTATCCAGCAGAACGCGAAGCGGTTCACCCAATGACCACTTGGCGGCCAGCGCGGCGCGCAATTCCTCGCAATAGGCGACCAGTGCCTCGTCTTCCGGTTTGTCGCGCAGCATAGGCAGAATGACGACCTGATGGGGTGCCAGCTTGGGCGGAACACGCAGGCCATCATCATCCCCATGCGTCATGATCAATCCGCCGACCATGCGGGTCGACATGCCCCAGCTCACGGTGTGGCATAGCGCCTGTCCGCCCTCGGCATCCTGGAAGCGGATGCCCGCGGCTTCGGCAAAGCTGGTGCCCAGATAGTGGCTGGTGCCCGCCTGCAATGCTTTGCCGTCCTGCATCATTGCCTCGATCGACCAGGTTTCCTCGGCGCCGGGGAACCGCTCGTTTTCCGGCTTCTCGCCTGCAATCACCGGGATCGATGCATCTTCTTCGGCAAAGGCACGGTACATTTCGAGCGCGCGCATGGTTTCCTCGCGAGCGCCCGCTTCATCGGTGTGTGCGGTGTGGCCTTCCTGCCAGAGGAATTCGCTGGTGCGCAGGAACATGCGGGTCCGCATTTCCCAGCGCACGACATTGGCCCACTGGTTGAGCTTGAGCGGCAGATCACGCCAGCTCTGGACCCAGCGCGCCATCGCGTCGCCGATGATGGTTTCCGAAGTCGGGCGCACCACCAGCGGCTCTTCCAGCTTTGCTTCGGGATCGGGCACAAGGCTGCCCTTCCCGTCTGCGATCAGGCGATGGTGGGTGACAACCGCCATTTCCTTGGCAAAGCCTTCCACATGGTCTGCCTCGCGCTCGAAATTCTTCAAAGGGATGAAGATCGGGAAATAGGCGTTCTGGATACCCGCCGCCTTGATCCGGTCATCCAGCAAACGCTGCATGCGTTCCCAGATACCATAGCCCCACGGCTTGATGACCATGCAACCGCGCACACCCGATTCCTCTGCCATGTCGGCAGCGGAAATCACTTCCTGATACCAGGCGGCAAAATCGTCTTCGCGCTTGATGTTAAGGGCGTGGCGGATGTTGGACATGTTGCTTTCGTCTCAAATGGGAATAGAAATGGCTAAGCGACATGAACCCTGTACGGACCCATGTCGAGCATTGCGTTGTGCTTTTTGGCTTACTCGCCCAGCTGGTCCAACTTGCGCTGCATTTCCGCCATTTGGTTGCGCAGTGCTTCTATCTCGCCCTTGCCCTTAGGCTCTTGCGATGCATCGTCTGCTGGCGCTCCAACCTTAGTAGTTGGCATGAAAGCACTGGCTGCGGCTTGGAACATTGCCATGTTCTGCTCGGCCAGCTTCGTAAAGGCATCTGCACCCATGCTGTTTTTGAAGGCATCCTGAAGACTGGATTGGTTGCTCTGGAAATTCGCCATGGCCGCTTCGAGATATGGCGGCATCATCGCCTGCATGGAATTGCCATACATCCCGATCAATTGGCGCAGGAAGCTGACGGGCAGCATATGTTCGCCATTGGCCTCTTCTTCCATAATGATCTGGGTCAGGATCGAATGCGTGATATCGTTTCCGGTCTTGGCATCCAACACCTGGAAATCCACGCCATCCCGAACCATGCCTGCCAGGTCATCCAGCGTGATGTAGCTCGACGAACTGGTGTTGTAGAGCCTTCGATTGGCGTATTTCTTGATGATGACGGACCCGTCTTCCATCGTTTTCTTATCAGCCATGAAAGGCCCACTCCTAGGAATTGTGCGTTGCAACGTCTTAGCACTCGCAACACGATATTTGCAATTGCGAGAAACACTGTGTCTCAGGAGCGGTCAAAACGGTGGCCCAGAACAGTCAGCAATTCATATTGCGAAACGCCTGATCGGACCGAAACTCTGGACAAATCGAACGGGATCGTCAGGAAATCACCTTCTTGGAGATCCGCATTGCTGGCATCGACCACGATCATGTCCATTGACACGGTGCCCAGTATAGGAAGGTGCCTGCCTTGGTACTCCAGCGCACCGCCCGGTCCGAGCGCGCGCAGGAAACCGTCTGCATACCCGATCGAGACGGTCGCGGCACGAACCGGTCGATCAGCAGTCCATTGGGCATTGTACCCCACGCTTTCCCCTGCAGTGAGATCGCGGAGCTGGATTGCCGCAGCTTCAGGATAGGCGACTTGGGCAATATGCCCCGCCATGGAAGGATGGGCTGTGCCTCCATAAAGTGCGAGACCCGGGCGGGTCATGTCGAGGTGATATTCGCTGCCAAGCATGATCCCCGCACTATTGGCGAGACTGTATTGGTTGGCTTGGACCTGCCCTATAGCCTCCCGAAATGCACTGAGTTGCGCGGCATTTCGCAGTGTATCCTCATCCGCCGAAGCGAGATGCGACATAGCCACGTCGATGTCGAGAGCACGAATGACCGGATCGGAAAGTTCCGCTGCACGCACACCCAGCCGGTTGATCCCGGTGTCGACCATAAGATGACATGCGCCGCCGCCAGCCTCGCCCCAGATTTTGGCCTGATGCACAGAATTGATGACGGGAACTGCCCCGGTTGCCCTGGCAAAATTCGCCTCTTCAGCGTTTCGCAATCCGTGAAGTACGCTGATGGAGCTGCCATCCATATATGCAAGCAGCGCGGGCACTTCGCTCCAATGCGCTAGGAAAAAGTGCCTTGCGCCCGCTTTGAGCAGTGCCGGAACAGCCTTGTCCACTCCGATACCATACGCATTGGCCTTTACCGCCGCACCGGTCTGGGCAGAGCTGGATAGGCCGTCCAGATACCGCCAGTTTGCTGCCAGCGCGTCTGTGTCCACCCGCAGGCGAAGGCTGGCAGCAGGCGGGCTAGCTGGCGTCATCGCTGAACTCTTGCGGCGGTCCGTCTTTAAGGCCCCACCAAGCGACAACAACGCCGAATGCCACGACAATCCAAGTGTACCAAAGGCCGGAATAAACATCGCCCGTGCGCGCCACGATGATCCCCGCAATCAGCGGCAGGAATCCGCCGAGATAACCGGCTCCGATATGGTAAGGGATCGACATTGAGCTGTAGCGAATCTTTGCCGGGAACATCTCGGTCAGTAGTGCGGCAACAGAACCGTATGTCAGCGCTGAAAGAAGTCCGAGAACCAGCAGCAGGCCGATGATACCGATGACGTTGGCCACAGGTGGCGTCTGGAGCTCGAAATCGAAGCCACGCGCGCCAAGTTCAGCGATAACACCATCGCGTCGTGCATCGCCGCTTTCCATCCATTCGGATGCAATCGCGACAGCCTCTCCGGAAACACTTAGCGCGAGTTCGCCTCCCTCGCTAATTGTATAGCTTACACCGCTGGCGGTGAGCGTTTCGAGAATCTTGCCGCAATCGCTCTGTGCGCGGTCGAAGAGATCGGCGAAGGGATCGGTCGAACATTCCGTTCCACTCACCACTACAGGATTATCCTGCGACGCTTGTGCTAACCCCGGATTGGCGAGAGAGCCCATGGCCCAGAAGGCTGGGAAGAGAAGCGCAAGAGCCGCGAGTGCCCCGATGATAATGGGCTTCTTGCGTCCGACCCTGTCAGACCATTTCCCGACCACGATATAGAAGGCCATCGAAAGACCGCCGGCGATCAGCAAGACCCATTCGACGAGGCCGGGATCCATCCGCATCGGGCCGCGGAGAAACGAAAGGCTTGAGAAGAAAGCGGTGTACCAGATTGTGGTGAGAACACCCGTCACACCGAACAGAGCTATAAAGATACGCTTCTTGTTGCCCGGATAGGTAAAGCTTTCGACAAACGGGTTACCGGCCGTCTCTCCGGCCTCCTTCATTGCTTTGAACACGGGGCTTTCCGACAGCTTCAATCGCATCCAGAGCGATATAACGAGTAGCAGAATCGAAAGTAGAAACGGGATACGCCAGCCCCATTCGAGAAAGTCCTGCTCGGGAATCAGAGCCCGGCAAAGCAGCACGACGATAATCGATAATACGAAGCCGCCGACAACGCTCGCTTGAATGAAGCTGGTATAGAAGCCGCGCTTCTCTGGAGGAGCATGTTCTGCAACATAGATTGCCGCGCCACCATACTCGCCCCCGAGAGCAAGACCCTGCAGAATCCTAAGACAAATCACGATAATTGGGGCGGCAACGCCAATCGTGGCGACGGTTGGGATGAAACCCACACCAGCGGTAGCGATGCCCATCAGCGTGACGGTGACAAGGAATGTGTATTTCCGTCCCAGTTTGTCTCCCAGATAGCCGAACAGGATTGCTCCGATGGGACGAAAGGCAAAACCCACGGCAAAGGTGGACCACACCAGCAGAAGGCCCAGCGTATCGTTATCGACGTCGTAGAACGCGTCTTTCAAGATGTAGGCCAGCGTGCCGTAGATGAAGAAATCGTACCATTCGAAGACGGTGCCTGCCGAACTGGCACCGATAACGAGGCGGATTTCCTTTGCACTGGGTTCGTGATGTTCTGCGGCTGCGTCGGCCATGCGTTCCCCCGGAGTTTTCTTGCGCGGAGATTAGCTGGAAGCTGGCGCCGTGGAAAGAGCCGCAATTGTGGCCTTCCACGGCAACAGTACTGCACCGTGACGCGCGGGGTAAGCGCGCGCCGGGGCAATCAGTTCGATCTCGGGCCATTCGGGTTCAGGACCATCGCCTCTCAGCCAGATTTCCATACCAGCGAAAGCGCGTTCCAACTCGGCGAGGTCACAGCCTTTCGCGTTACGCGCGAAGATCGCGGCTGACGCTTGTCCTACCGCGCATGCGCTGACTTTCATCCCGATTGCTTCAATCTGTCCTGACGGTGCAATGGCCACATCCACCGTGAGCGTAGAGCCACAGGCGGAGGATCGCGCCTCACCGCGTGCGCTTACGTCCGTTATCGGTGGATAGTTTGCAAGCGAAACGGCGGCGCTCAACATGGCAGGTGTGTATAGCTTTTCTGCGTTCACGGTGACTCTTCGCTATCACTCACAAGACGAGCGCGGCGCTCTTCGATGATCTGGACCATCGCCCGCGATCCGGAATCGACAAGCTGGTAAGTGCGCGCTTCGGATATCCATGGCGGACGTCCCTGCGCTCCCCAGACGGTATCGTAACCCAGCACAAGCAGGGAGAAGCCGATGATGACTATGATCACCCCTTTTACCGCGCCGAAGCCGAATCCCAGCACGCGATCAATCGGGCCGAGGACTGAACTGCGCGCCTTCCGGCCGGCCACACGTGCAATCAGCTTCATTGCGGCATAAGGAATGAGCAAGAGCAGCGTGAAGGCGAGAATACTCGCTGTGACCGGTGATCCAATGACTTCAAGTATCGCCGCCGTGAGATCTGTATGCAGATAGCGGATGGCGAAAACCGCCAAAATCCAAGCGGCAAGTGAAAGCACTTCCTGCACAAAGCCGCGGATGAAGCCGCCGATTGCGCCAACTCCTACCAGAAGAAGGACGATGATATCGAAACCCGTCATAGCAATGCGGGATTTACGAAGAAGCCATCACCCGGTCAACGAGTGACGCTACACCGCCAACATCCGTGTAGCGCAATTTGGGCACGTCACGCCCACCGTCAGCAGGACCACTTGCCTGCGTAAATCCCAGTTTGGATGCCTCCTTCAGGCGCAAAGCCGAATGGGCGACCGGCCTGACTTCACCAGATAAGGCAACCTCTCCCAACCAGATATGATTTGCCGCCAGAGGCTTATCAGCCAGAGCTGAGACAAGCGCCGCAGCAACGGCCAAGTCTGCGGCCGGATCGGACAGGCGATAGCCGCCCGCAACGTTTAGATACACCTCAGCCGTGGAAAAGCTGAGACCACAGCGTGATTCCAGAACGGCGAGCAGCATGGCGAGTCGGCCATTGTCCCAACCAACGACCGCCCTGCGGGGGGTGGCACCGGACTGCAAGCGGACGATCAACGCCTGGATTTCGACCAGAACGGGCCTCGTTCCCTCGATTGCCGGGAAGACCGCGCTGCCAGCAATCGGCTCTTCCCGACCGGAAAGGAACAACGAGGACGGATTGGACACTTCCTCCAGCCCCTGCCCTTCCATCGAGAACACGCCGATTTCATCGACCGCTCCAAAGCGGTTCTTCAGGCTCCGCAAGATGCGGTACTGATGGCTGCGTTCGCCTTCGAAACTCATCACGGTATCGACCATGTGTTCGAGGACGCGAGGCCCGGCAATATTGCCGTCCTTTGTAACGTGGCCGACCAGCACGAGGCACGCGCCAGTTTCCTTGGCATAGCGGATTAGTTCGAACGCACTGGCGCGAACCTGGCTCACCGTTCCGGGAGCACCTTCAATCATATCGGAATGCATGGTCTGGATGGAATCGACGACCAGCAGTTCCGGGGCGCCATTCTTGCCCAGCGTCGTCAGAATATCGCGAACAGAAGTTGCGGCGGCGAGCTTGAGCGGTGCATCGGCAAGGCCCAACCGTTTTGCACGCATACGTACTTGGCCAGTTGCTTCCTCGCCACTTACGTAAACGACATGGCCGCCCGTCTTGGCAATATTGGCGGCGGCTTGCAGCAACAGGGTCGACTTGCCGATACCCGGCTCACCGCCCATCAGGATCGCGCATCCCGGTACGAGCCCTCCTCCCAAAGCGCGGTCGAACTCGGCCAGTCCCGTAGTCCGGCGATTAAGCGGTTTTGTCGGCGCATCAAGGCTTTCAAAGGCTATCGCCCGGCCTCCGCTGGACAGATCATGTTTTGTCGTGAACTTCGTTTCCGGCGCGTCTTCAACTAGCGTGTTCCATTCGCTGCAATCGGGGCACTGGCCCTGCCAGCGCGTAGAAACGCTGCCGCATTCGGTGCAAATGAAACGCTTTTTGGGCTTGGCCATGCGTTTTGCAGTATGCGGAACAGAAGCGGAACGCAAGTCCCCTTTCGACGCAGAGGAAAGCTTGCCCACGGCACTTTGAAATGCACGCCTCATCTGCCAGAACACAACCATGCGGCAAAAGGAACTCAGGATCGCGCTGGTTTGCTATGGCGGGGTCAGCCTTGCCGTCTACATGCATGGTGTGACAAAAGAGATATGGAAACTGGCGCGAGCCAGCCGGGCCTTTCATGGTGCCAAAGTTACGTCGCAATCAGGGGTGGAGGGCGTCTATCAGTCGCTGCTTCAGAAGATCGAGGGCGAACACACGCTGCGCCTCCGCGTGTTGCCCGATATCATTACCGGTGCCAGCGCTGGTGGTATCAACGCGGTGTTCCTGGCGCAGGCAATCCATTCGGGACGCTCGCTTGAGCCACTGACAGAGCTATGGCTCGACAATGCCGATGTAGAGACGCTGATTGCTGAAGATGCGCGGCCCTGGTCGGATTTTGCGGCAAAGCCGTGGATGCGCCCGCTGGTCTGGTATCTTACCAACCGTCCGGGCAATGCGGTCAATGAAAGCGTTGCGGTCGAGACCCGGCAAGAGGTGCGGCGGAAGATTTCGGGCCTTGTGCGAGGCCGCTGGTTCGAGCCGCCCTTCTCCGGCCCCGGATTCACCACGCTACTCCATGACGCGTTACAAGCGATGAACGGTATGGAGGCCGAGGCTCCGCTCCTGCCGCCTGGTCACCCGCTCGACCTGTTGGTCACGGCTACGGACTACCGCGGGCATCGCGAGTTGCTGCGGCTCAACAGTCCTCCGATGGTAGAAGAGAGCGAGCACCGGATGCCGATCGATTTCCGTTCGCCCGTGCCCGAGGCGGGCGGACACGATCTTGCCGATCTGCGAGAGCTCACCTTCGCGGCGCGCGCGACGGCAAGTTTTCCCGGGGCCTTCCCTCCACTCCAACTTGCGGAGATCGATCAATTGCGCGGCGGCGATTGGGGTAGCCGGGCACGTTTCCTCGGTCGGATCATGCCGACACATGTCGAGCGTGGCACAACGGGCCATGTCGCTCTGATCGATGGGTCGGTACTCGTCAACGCGCCATTCGAAGGGGCCATGGCCGGGCTCAATGCGCGACCGGCACAGCGCGAGGTGGACCGCCGTTTCGTCTATATCGACCCGACGCCGCGGAGGCGTTTGGCCAGACGTGGCGAGGTTGTCCGCCCGGTGGGTTTCTTCTCGGCGATTGTCGGCTCACTTTCCACGATCCCGCGTGAACAGCCGATCAGGGACAACCTCGAAATTCTCGAAGCGCAATCGCGAGAGGCCCACAAACTGCAGAAGATCGTTGCAGTCTTGCGACCCGAAGTCGAAACGGTTGTCGAGAAGCTTTTTGGTCGCACCCTTTTCTTTGATCGGCCTACCGTCAAACGGCTCGCCGCGTGGCGCGGCAAGGCCCAGCAGGTCGCCGCAGAGAAAGCAGGATATGCCTTCCATTCCTATGCGCAAGCCAAGCTGGCCGGGATCATCGATCGAATTGCCGAATTGGTACATTCGATAGCTCCACAGCCAGACCATCCAGATGCAGACGACATTGCCATGCGGCTTCGGGAAGCCATCGATGCGCGCGGACTGGTCAGTTTGAACGGTCCGGGTAAGGGAGCCAGCGAGGCCGCGATTGTCTTCCTTCGTGACCACGACCTGGCATTTCGGGTCCGTCGTTTGCGATTGCTTGCGCGGCGGTTGTCGCGTGAATGGGACGCTGACCCCGATTTGCCCGACGATCATCTCGAAGCGGCTCGTGAGCAAGTTTACCGAGCCTTGGCGCTGTATTACGAGAAGGAAGACCCGGCGAACCTGGGCGAGGACTTTGCAGCAATCGCAGATCAGGCGATGGCCGACCCCAACCGCGTGCTCGATGAATTGGCAAAGCGCCGCTCATTGCGGGAAGCAGACAGCGCCGCCGAAGCGATTCTGGCTGAGGCACTGGAGGCGATGCCCCAGGACTTGCGCCGCCGGGTGATGTACACCTATCTCGGCTTCCCGTTCTACGATGTTGCCACCTTGCCCCTGCTGCGCAACGAGGGCCTGACCGAATTCGATCCGGTCAAGGTCGACCGGATCAGCCCGGATGATGCGACGACTATTCGCGATGGCGGCGCAGATGCCACACTGCGTGGCACAGAGTTCTTCAACTTCGGCGCATTCTTCAGCCGGTTCTACCGCGAGAACGATTACCTTTGGGGCCGCTTGCATGGCGCGGAACGGATGATCGACCTTGTTTGCTCGACTGTTCCCGGCGGATTCGATGCGACAGAATGCCTCGCGTTCAAGCGCGACGCCTTTCTGGCGATTTGCGACGAGGAGGCGGAGCGCGGACTATGCCGGAGCGCGCTTGTCGATGAGTTGCGCGAAGAAATACTGGCAAAGTTGGGTTAGGATGGGAAACTTTCGATACCGATGTTGCGCTTGTGATGAATGGCACGAAGGCGTGCCAGCTTTGTCAGCGGACGCACCGCTATACTTTTATGCAATTCCAGAGGCCGAGCGTCACAAAAGATGCGTGCTTTCCGAAGAAACGTGCATCGTCGACGAAGCGTTTTTCTTCATCCGCGCGAATATCGAAATTCCGGTCGAAGGCTGGAGGAGCCATTTGTCTGGGGTGTTTGGGTGTCGCTGTCAGAAGCGAATTTCGAACAGTTCTATCTCACTCGGCCAATGAGCTCTCGTACTGACCAGATCCTTGGTTTGGCAGGCTTTCTGCGGATTTTCTCGTCTATTCTGAGAGCGAGAATCTGAAAACTCTCGCCTATACGATGCCGAACAACAGGCGCCCACTGCTCGAATTTGAGCCGACGGACCACCCACTGGCGACCGAGCAGCGAAACGGAATCTCCCAAGACCGGTTGGCGGAAATCCTGTCTACCTACCTTCACGGGGATCGTTAACCCCCGAACGCTTCCTTGATCTTTTCGAAGAAGCCACGGCTTTCGGGGCATTCCTCGCCGGTCTCGGTCTCGCGGAATTCGCAGAGAATTTCCTTCTGGCGCGCCGAGAGTTTGGTGGGCGTTTCCACCTGCACTTCGACCACCAGATCGCCGCGTCCCCTGCCCTGCAAGACAGGCATACCGGCGCCGCGCTTGCGCAGCTGCTTGCCGGATTGGATGCCGGCGGGGATGGAAATGTCATGCACCTCACCATCGAGGCCGGGAATTTCGATTGTGTCGCCCAACGCAGCCGTAGTGAAGCTCACCGGGACGCGGGTGAACAGTGCCGTCCCTTCACGTTCGAACACCGCATGCGGCTTTACATGCACAAAGATGTAGAGATCACCCGATGGTGCACCACGCGGTCCTGCCTCACCCTTGCCGGACAAGCGGATGCGTGTGCCATTGTCGACACCGGGCGGGATATCGACATCGAGTGTCTGGAGTTTGTCGACCGTGCCTTCGCCACGGCACGGCTTGCACGGGCTTTCGAGGACTTCGCCGGCTCCGCTGCAATTGGGACACGGACGTTCGATGACGAAAAAGCCCTGCTTGGCGCGGACCTTGCCAGCGCCGTGGCACAATTCGCAGCGACGTTTCGACGTCCCCGGTTCTGCGCCCGATCCCGAACAGGTATCGCAGGCGCTCGAGACTTCGACTTCGATCTGGGTGCTCTTGCCGTGGAATGCCTGTTCCAGCGAGACCTGCATATCGTAGCGCAAATCGGCACCGCGGCGCGGGCGAGCGCGGCCACCCGGGCCACCCGCAGCACCCCCAAAAGCGCTGCCGAAAATCGTCTCGAAAATGTCGCCAAGATCATTGAAGTCCTGTCCGCCCATGCCGCCGCCGGGCCCACCATTCTGAAAGGCGGCATGGCCGTAACGATCATAGGCAGCGCGCTTCTGGTCATCTTTCAAGACGTCATAGGCTGCGCTGATCGCCTTGAATCGCGCTTCGGCCTCGGCATCGCCCGGGTTGCGGTCCGGGTGATATTTCATGGCCAGCTTGCGATAGGCGGACTTGATCGACGCGCCATCGGCTCCGCGCGACACGCCGAGAATTTCGTAAAGGTCGGTTTCACCCGCAGACATAGCTGTGTCCCCAAAGCGTTCCGCCACCGGCGCAGATTGCGTCGGTGGCGGTCAGCTTTTCCATCGTCCGCTTAGGACTTGTTCTCGTCGTC
>CAYRBB010000048.1:0-19518 GCA_964422435.1 uncultured Sphingomonadaceae bacterium | reverse complement strand
ATTCTGGATGATCATGTCGACATTGATGCCGGCATCGCCCAGCGGTGCGAAAATCTCGGCCACCGCGCCGGGCTTGTCGGGCACGCGGGTCAGCACCACACGCGCCTCGTTCTTGTCATGGGCGATCCCAGTTACGACTTGGCGTTCCACTTGGCCTTCCTCCAGAAGTTTTCCCATCTCCTCTTCAGAGACGATCATGGTGCCGGGCAGGTTGTCTGCGCTGGGCGAATTGTCATCCACGAAGGATGAGAGCACCTGCACCCGGACATTGTATTTCATCGCCATGCTGACGCTGCGCGTCTGCAACACCTTGGCCCCGACCGATGCCAGCTCGAGCATTTCCTCGAACGCGATATGCTTGATCTTGCGCGCGCGCGCCACGATGCGCGGGTCGGTGGTGTAAACCCCGTCCACATCGGTGTAGATATCGCAGCGGTCAGCGCCAATGGCCGCCGCGACCGCTACCGCAGAGGTGTCCGATCCGCCCCGCCCCATGGTGGTAATGCGACCATCATCGGATACGCCCTGGAAGCCGGGGATAATGGCAATCTCTCCGCCATCCATTGCGGCAAGCATCTCCGCTGCCTCGATCTCGCCTACCCGCGCATTGGCGTGGTTGGCAAAGGTCTTCACCGGCACTTGCCAGCCGAGCCAGCTACGTGCCTGGCAACCCATGCTCTGCAGTGTGAGCGCGAGAAGTCCGGCCGTAACCTGTTCGCCGCTGGAAACAACGACATCATACTCCGCCGGATCGAAAAGTGGGTTGGCCTCGCGGCAGAAGTTGACAAGGCGATCAGTCTCGCCCGCCATTGCTGAAACCACGACAGCCACCTGGTTGCCGCCAGCGGCTTGCGCGCGCACAATATTGGCGACACGACGGATACGCTCGGTGCCCGCCACCGATGTCCCACCGAATTTCATCACAATGCGTGCCAAGTGAACTCTCGTCGGTATGGTTGAATGCCCCGGGCGCTGTTAAGGGCAGAGCATGACCGACGCAACTGTCACATCTGAAACCAGTTCCGCGACTATCCGTCCGGAAGAAGCCGCGCATTTCGGAAAGCTGGCGAAGGAGTGGTGGGATCCGAAGGGTTCATCTGCCATGCTGCACAGGCTAAATCCGGTGCGCCTTGGCTTCATCCGCGAAGCGATCGACATACATTGGGCGGGCGACGTCGAGAACGTCAAGCCACTGGCGGGCAAGACCGCGCTCGATGTCGGCTGCGGTGCCGGGCTGCTGTGCGAACCGTTGGCACGGATGGGCGCAGAGGTGACGGGCGTCGACGCCGCGCCGGAGAACACGCAGGTTGCAGCCATGCATGCAGAGGGCGCTCGACTCGACATTCGCTATGTGCCCGGAGAGCTGGGATCGCTTGATCTGGGTCAGTTCGATCTTGTCACCTGCATGGAAGTGATCGAGCATGTCGCGGACAAGACTGCATTCCTCAAACAGCTGGCAGCGCATCTGGCACCGGGAGGGCTGATGATACTTTCCACTCCCAACCGTACGCTCTTAAGCAAGGCATTCCTTGTTGAAGGTGCCGAGGCGATTGGCGCAGTGCCGAAAGGCACGCATCACTGGGAGGACTTCGTGACGCCGGAAGAGCTGGACGATTTGCTCGCGGCAGCAGGGCTTGCGGCTGTGCGGACCAAGGGCATTGCCTTCTCTCCGCTCAACGGCCTGCATCTGAGCGAGGATATGTCGCTCAACTATATACTTACGGCTCGTTCGGCCTGACTCGCCAGGCCCTGCCAAGCGCGTCGAGCGCGTAATAAGGATCGTCCGTGAAAATTCCGTCGACCCCAATGCCGCCAAGCACTGCGACGAGATCGCGCATGCTTCCCCACCGCTGCGGGTCATCTTCCCGCTGAAGGGACGGTGGCAAAAAGGCGTTCTCCTTGCGCACTGTCCATGCATGCACGAGCAGGCCTTGCACATGCGCCATTTCAACCACACCGGTGACACTGGCGCGCTCGTCGATCAGCAACGGTATGGCTGCGCCGATACCATCCGCATAGGTGGCGATCTCGGCGAGCCCCTCTTGCGTTATCATGGCCGCATAACTTCGCTCCGGATCGTCAGCCGGCCCGCCCTCGTCAGACACCAGCTGCACCAGCCGGATATCGGTCATGCCATCCAGTCGCCGTAGCGGCGCCACCTCGAAGCACTGGATAAAGACTGGCGCGTCCGCGCCTTCGTATCCGGCAGCATGCAATCGTTCGACCAGAATGGCTGCGACATCATGGCCCAGCGAAGCGAAGTAGGCCGGGTGCTTGATTTCCGGATAGAGCCCTATTGTGCGCCCGGTCTCCGCCTCCCGGGCGCGGACCAGCTGGATGATTTCGGCCAGCGTCGGCACCTGATATAGGCCGTCGAAGCGAGTATTGTCCGGGCGGATTTCGGGAACGCGTTCGCGAGCGCGGAGTGTGCGCAATTCGGCTAGCGTGAAATCCTCAGTAAACCAGCCAGCCACTTCTTTACCATCGATCACCTTGGTCGTGCGGCGGTCTGCGAACTCGGGGCGATCCGCAACATCCGTGGTACCGCTAATCTCATTCTCGTGCCGCGCGACGAGGACGCCGTCGGCGGTCGGCACAAGGTCGGGTTCAATGTAATCGGCGCCAAAATCAATCGCGAGATCATAGGCTTCCAGCGTGTGCTCGGGCCGCTCTCCACTGGCGCCGCGATGGGCGATGATCAGCATATCCGGCTCCTCGTTTCGCTGCGCCTGAACGGGCAAGAATGCTGCACCCAATGCTGCGCAGCAAAAAATTGTAATCGTTATAATTTTTCGCATACGAGCGCATCACCCCAATCAGCTTCCGAGAAGCCTACCAGCATCCCGGCCTTGTGCTCGACAACAGGCCGTTTGATCATGCTCGGATTAGCGACCATGAGGTCGACAGCCTTGCCTGCGTCTATCCCTTCCTTGTCGGCATCGGGTAGCTTGCGGAAGGTAGTGCCGCGCTTGTTGAGGCAAGCTTCCCAGCCAGCGCGCGAAACCCAATCCTCCAGCCGCGCACGGTCCACGCCTTCCTTCTTGTAGTCATGGAAGGTGTAGTCAAAGCCATTAGCCTCAAGCCACAGCCTCGCCTTCTTGATCGTGTCGCAATTGGGAATGCCGTAAACGTGGATGGTCATAGTCTCTCCGGTCTATCCTGCAGTGATGACAGGTGTGCGTCGATTTCTATCCCAGATTGGCGTCAGCAATAGCAACTGCAAGCGCGTCTGCCGCATCGGCCCCGGCGATTTCTGTGCCCGGCAGCAGCACTTTGAGCATAGCCTGTACCTGCGCCTTTTCTGCGCCGCCCGTGCCGACCACCGCTTTCTTCACCAGCCGCGCGGCATGTTCACGAACCTCGATCCCCGTAGCGCCACAAGCCGCGAGCACCGCGCCACGCGCTTGCGCGAGCTTGATTGTCGATTGCGCATTCTTGTTGGCGAAGATCTCCTCTGCAGCCGCACGATCCGGTGAATGGATCGCGATGACTTCGGAGATAGCTGAATGCAGTTGCGTCAGCCTCTCCGTTATCGGCGCCTTGGGATCGGTTTTGGCCTGCCCATTGGCAATGTGGGAAAGACGACTGCCCTCTACGCGGATTACGCCCCAGCCAGTACAAGTGAGCGACGGATCAAGACCTAGGATGATCGTCATAAGCAGCAGCCCGGTCAGAGGAATTGATCAACCTTCGAGATTCTCCATGATCTCGTCGGATATTTCGTAATTGCCCCACACGGTCTGCACGTCGTCATCATCGTCCAGCGTATCGACAAGCTTGAGCAGGACGCCTGCATCCTTCTCGTTCATGTCGACGGTGATGTTCGGCTTCCATGCGAGTTTGACGTTTTCCGCCTCGCCCAGCGCCTTTTCCATATCGCCGGCAACCTGGTGCAACGCGTCCGGTTCGGTCCAGATGGTATGGCCATCGTCGGAGCTTTCGATATCGTCAGCGCCCGCTTCCATCGCTGCCATCAGCACGGTTTCCTCATCACCCGCATCAGCGGGATATTCGATCAAGCCGCGGCGCTCGAAGCCATGCTGCACGCTTCCCTCGGTGCCCATGTTGCCGCCGTTCTTGGAGAACGCGGTGCGCACCGCGGTTGCGGTACGGTTGCGGTTGTCGGTGAGCGTCTCGACGATCAGGGCAACGCCGCCAGGACCATAGCCTTCATAGCGGACTTCTTCGTAATTCTCGCCATCGGCAGCGGTCGCTTTGTCGATTGCGCGCTGGATGTTGTCCTTCGGCATGGACTGCGCCTTGGCCGTATTGACCGCCAGACGCAGGCGCGGGTTCATGTCAGGATCGGGCGTACCCATTTTCGCTGCAACAGTGATTTCGCGCGAAAGCTTTGAAAACAAATTGGAACGTTTTTTGTCCTGCGCACCCTTGCGGTGCATGATATTCTTGAATTTGGAATGGCCTGCCATGGGTCTTCTTCTGAGAAGGTGAAGATATGCGGCGACGCCTAGCCCAACCCTGCGCGCGCTTCAACACGTGGCTGCGCTAGCAGGCAGCGAACTCTGCCGACAGCCGCCGCTTCTTCGACCGAATGCCGCCCATGCGATCCGGTATGAAGTTCAAAAGGCGAGACAGCATTTCACAACAAACGCCGCATAACGCGCACGTCTAGAACTCGTCGGCATCGATCTGGATGCTGCTTTCGTCTCCCCAAGTCGACACGGATCCTATGAAACTGTCGCGTTCGATCATCCGTATAACGCGTCGCGGGCGCGGCAGACGGTCTTGCGGCGTAAGATTGTGCGTGCGACCTGCGGTAACAAGGGCAAGCGACCATCGCTGCTGTGCACCTTCTCCATCTCGCGCGAGCAACGCCCCGATACCGTCGGGCGCAATTTGCACGGCATTGCCATTATCGCTCAGGGCCAGAAGATAGCTGTCGGTAGAACTGTTGGCACGATAGACCGCCTGGGTCGGCTCCAGTACCGAATCGCGGCACCAAGTAACAGGTTCGCGATCCGCCTCAATCTCGCCGGATTGCACTTGCGCGGATACCGCACTTCCAAGCAACGAACTCAACACAGAGCCTGTCATGTCACTTCGTACGTCGCGTGAATTCCCGCGAAAGCGCAATTCGTCCTCGCAATCCTCCACCGGAGAAACGGCGGGCGCGTCGCCTTTGGGAAGGCCGAGCGCGCCAATCACTTCGTCCATCCATACGAGAGTCGCTTCGGGTGTGCGGCTGCGCGAACTTGCGCGGAGCTTCACGTACCAGCCATCAACCTCCAAAAGTGCCAGGCCACTGCTCTGCCAACCGTCGTGGTTTAGCGAATACACCGCGCGAAGACCTGAGGCATTGGGCTGGCCTGGCGGTGCAAAAGATTCCTCGGCATAGGCGAGCTGCGCATTCTCGAAACCCTCGCGAGACTGCAGCCCTGCCTGCGCTTGCGCAAACCAGACCGGGACCGCGCCGTTCGTGTTGCGGAAGACGTAGACGGTCAGCGCCTCGCCCGGCACTTCGAAGCTGATGCTCATATCCAGGAAGTCGTTGGCGTAAGCATTGGCGGCGCTACGCTCTATGCCGCCAAGACTGGCCGGGATAACGATTCCGCTATGCGGATGCGTGAATGCCTCGCCGTCGCGGATCGTCGTTTGCGCATTTGTGGGCCCATAGAGGACGAGTCCCGCCGCCAGCACAGTGCCGCCAATCAAGTTACGAAAAAACCTCATGTCCGAGCCCCTCCCAGTTCTTGCAGTCAAGCTGCCACGGAAGAAAACAGGTAGCAACCCGCAGCTTAACCCATGCCGAGCGCAGCCTTGTAGGTATCCAGGATCATTTCCATCTCGCTGCGGTCATTTGTGTCCATCTTCCTCAGGCGCACGATCTGACGCATGATCTTGACGTCGTAACCCACGGCCTTGGCCTCGGCATAGACGTCGCGAATATCGTCCGCGATACCCTTCTTTTCTTCCTCGAGACGCTCGATGCGTTCGATCAGCAGGCGCAGGCGGTCGTCAGTGGCTTCAGCCATTTGAATATGCTCCGATTGGAATGAGAATCAGTTGAGCGCTGGTTAGCCGCGCGTCTTCGAGCCGTGAAGACCGCAATCCACAAGATGGGATAACTCAGCGCAAATCGGGCGCGTTTTTCGCGATGCTGGCTTGCATCCTGTCGAGTTGTTCTTTTGTGGCCTCGCTCTGCCGCGTGGCCTTCCACTTATCCATCGGCATGCCGTGAATGAGCTCGCGCGCCGCGGCCTTATCGCCATCGAAACCGGCATCTCGGATCCAGTCGGCCAAGCAATTGCGGCAGAAGCCGGCGAACCCCATCAGCTCGATATTTTGCGCGTCGTGGCGGTGGCGCAAGTGCCGCACCAAACGGCGGAAAGCCGCGGCGGCCACATCGTCAGGAAGATTTTCAAGCGGGTCGTTCGCGTTGCGCATACCAATGCCTCATCCAAAGTGCTCTTGTCTTGTCATATTCGCGTGCCATAGGCTGGTTTCATGGCAATCCAAACGCGTTCGAAGCTCGACCCTCGCGGTCGCAAGGTCAAGATCCTCGCCACGACTGGCCCGGCAACTGCCGATCCGGACGTCCTGCGCCGCCTTTTCAAAGCCGGGGCAGATGCCTTCCGCGTCAATATGAGCCACGGCGAGCACGAAATTCACGCCAAGACCATCGCCAACATCCGCGCGCTCGAAAAAGAATTCGGTCGTCCCATCGCGATCCTGGCCGACTTGCAGGGCCCCAAGCTCCGCGTCGGAAAATTTGCCGACGGTCGTGCGACGATTGCCCATGGCGGCACATTCACATTCGATCGTTCGAAAGAGCCAGGCAATGAAACCCGCGTCGAGCTGCCGCATCCCGAAATTTTCGCCGTCATCGAAAAGGGCCAGCGCCTGCTGGTCAATGACGGCAAGATGCGCTTTCGCGTGCAGGAAGTTTCGGAAGATGCGATCTCTTGTAAGGCCGAAGTCGGCGGCGTGATTTCGGACCGCAAGGGTGTGAACGTTCCCGATGCGGAGATCCCCATTCCCGCACTGACCGAGAAAGACCGCAAGGACCTTGCCTTCGCCATGGAGCAGGGCGCGGACTGGATCGGCCTGTCCTTCGTGCAGCGCCCGGACGATCTTGTCGAAGCGCGCAGACTGATGGGCGGGCGCGGTGCGCTCTGCGCGAAGATTGAGAAGCCATCGGCCGTGCGCCGGATCGATGAGATTATCGAGCAGGCCGACGGGATTATGGTCGCGCGCGGCGATTTGGGTGTGGAACTCAACCCCGAAGAAGTGCCGCCGTTGCAAAAGAAGATCGTCAATGCGACGCGCCTGACCGGCAAACCGGTGATCGTGGCAACGCAAATGCTCGAAAGCATGATCGAAAGCCCGGCGCCGACCCGCGCCGAAGTCTCCGACGTAGCGAATGCGGTCTATGACGGGGCTGATGCCGTCATGCTCTCCGCCGAAACCGCAGCGGGTGACTGGCCGGAAGAAGCCGTGCTGATGATGGCGAGCATCGCCCGCCAGGTGGAAGCGGATGAGCTTTACATGGACCGCATCCGTATGCTCGATACGCCTCCTGATTCCACCACAGCAGACGCCTTGGCGCATGCCTGCATGACGATTGCGGACACGGTAACGATCGGCGCGATCGGTGTGTTTACCAGTTCCGGCAGCAGTGCGCGCCGCGTGGCGCGTGAACGCCCTGCCGTCCCGGTGATGGTACTGACCCCCAGCATGGCGGTGGCCCGCCGTGTGGCTCTCCTTTGGGGCGCGCACGCCGTTGCCACCAAGGACATTGGCAGCTTTGAAGAAATGATCGCCAAGGGCAAGCGCATGGCACTGCGCCATGGCTTCGGTTCGACCGGGTCACGCCTCGCCGTGATGGCCGGCGTGCCATTCGGTCAATCCGGCGCAACGAACCTGGTCCATGTCGTGACCGTGCAGGGTGACGAGCTGGAAGGCTATTCCGACGAAGGTTGATCCTCGTCGCCGTGGATCGGCGCGTCTTCGGACCAGCATTCTTCGAGGATCGCGAGGCTTCCCTCCACCCAATTGGCGAGCGGGGTGTCGACATTCGAGGTGAAATACAGCTCATGCCCGCCATAGCTGTCATAATGCGCGCTTGAGCGCAGGCTGTATTCGATGCCGTCCATGCTGAGGATGATCGATCCATCGGGCCGTACCGGAATGCCCGGTACCAGTACACGCGGCGGCGCGATCTGGGTCGAAGCCACTATGGCATCGCGGGCCGCCGGGCAGCGGGCTGTGTCCGTCCAGCGTATGTCGCCATCTCCGTCGCCCTCGACAGTCTGACGGAACCAGAATTGCATCCGCCCTTCCCCGCGCAGCACGCCGACCTCGACCGAAACATCATCCCCTACCTGCGAAGGCGAGCGGGTGAACGTCATGAACGGCACGAAGTCGCGCGGAACGAAGTCCTGCCCTGCGACAAGTGCAGCGAGAGATGTGAGGGCAAGCAGCATGACGCAAACGCATACAACACCCTGCAAAGGGTAGCCACAAATCGCTGCACGGTCGGGAAAATGGAGCGGGCGAGGCGATTCGAACGCCCGACCCTCACCTTGGCAAGGTGATGCTCTACCCCTGAGCTACGCCCGCTCACTGGCGCTATCCGAAAGAGCTCTTCCGAATGGGGAGCGGCGCGGTTAGCACCGCCTTCCAGGCCCTGCAAGAGGGAATCGTGCGCTTTTGTGAAAGATGCCGCGCAAAGCCCAATCACCCCTTCACAAAGCGCACAGAAACGCCACATTACTCGCTTACCGCCAGCAACAAACCGGACAGGAGCATCACCTTGGCAAGCATGGGCCTCAACATGGACGAACAGAAGGCAGTCGACCGCTTTCGCAAACAAGTGGTCGAGCCGAGCCAGAACAAGCTGGTTATCGTCGATTTCTGGGCCGAATGGTGTGGCCCGTGCAAGGCGCTTGCACCAATGCTGGAGAAGGTCGCGGCGGAATATGCCGAGAAGGGCGTGGTGCTTGCGAAGATCGATGTCGATGAAGAGAAGTTCATCGCCCAACAATTCCAGGTACAGTCCATCCCCACCGTCTATGCGATGTTTCAGGGGCAACCCGTGGCCGACCTCACCCCCGCACGCAGCGAATCGCAGCTAAAAGCCGCGCTGGATCAATTGCTCGAACAGCTTCCGATTCAAGCGGGTGCGCATGATGGCCAGGAAGCCGACCAGATGGCGCAGATGGAAGCCCAGGTCGCGCAGATGGTGGAAGCGGGCGAGGCCATGCTGGCCGCTGGCGAGAACGACAAAGCGCTTGAGCTTTTTACCCAGCTCGCCACGCAGGCTCCGCCGCCTGTCGCGCAGAAGCCGGAAGTCCAGTCCGGCTATATTCGCGCGCTGGTGGCCAGTGATCAGGCCGATGCTGCAAAGGCTGCTTTCGAGGCTCTGCCCGAGGACGTGCAGAACGAGTCGGCGGTGAAGCAAGCTTATTCGGCCATCGAGCTGGCCGGCCAGCAGGTTGATGATGGCGAATTGCGGAGCCTGCGTGCCGCTGCGGCCGAGCGCCCGGCCGATACCGAAGCCCAACTCGCCTTTGCCGAAGCTGCATTCGCCGCCGGGGAACGCGACGAGGCAGCCGAAACCCTGCTCCGCGCCATCGAAGGCGGGGGCGAGGAAGGCAATGAAGAGGCCAAGGCCAAGTTGCTGCAGATCTTCGAAGCCGTTGGGCTGGAAGACCCGTGGGTCTCTGCCCACCGCCGCAAACTTAGCCTGATACTGTTCGGATGAGCACACGGCTCTCGATCTTTCCCCTCACCGGCGCAATCCTGTTCCCGGGACTGCAACTGCCGCTGCATATTTTCGAGCCGCGATACCGCGCGATGGTGGGGGATGCGCTGGCGCGAGATCGCCGCATCGGCATGGTCCAGCCGACCGAGCCGGTGGAAGACGCGCCGCTCTATTCGGTCGGCTGCGTCGGCAAGATCGAGGATGTGGAGACAAGCGAAGATGGCCGCTACAACATCATCCTCGTCGGGGAGAGTCGCTTTCGCATTTCACGCGAGCTCGAAGTCAGCACCCCATTCCGGCAGGTCGAGGCCGATCTGATCGAAGAGGCAGAAGAGGAATTCCTCTCCCTCGGCGAACGCGCCAGTGTCGAGCATGAAGCACGCAAGTTTGCCGACAGCCAGGGTTATGCCATTGATTGGGACTCGGTCGCGCGGCTGGACGATGTCACGCTCATCAACGGCGTATCCCAGATCGCGCCGTTCGATGCGGCCGCCAAGCAGGGCCTGCTCGAAGCGAAGGACTTGCGCGAACGGTGTGACCTGCTGGTGAGCTTGCTGGAGTTCTTCGGGAAAGGCGATCCGGATGAAAACTCAGTTACCCTGCAGTAGGGCCTAGATCCCGAAAGACCCTCTCAAACCGTCGATCACATATTGCGCGGCCAGCGCCGCCAGCAACACGCCCAGCAGACGCGTAATCACAGCCTCAACTTTGTCGCCGAGCAGGCGGATCAACGGCCCTGCGGCAATCAGCGCAAGCATGGTAATGATGAGCACAGCGACCAGCGCGCCAAGCACTACAACGCTCTCCTCCACCCCCTCTGCCTCGTTCTGCAACAGCATGATCGCGGCGATCGCGCCCGGACCGGCGAGCATTGGCATCGCCATGGGGAAAACCGAGACGTCCTCCACCTGCTCACGCGTCGCACGTTCGGCGCGCTCCTCACGTCGCTGGGTGCGCTTTTCGAACACCATCTCCCACGCGATCCAGAACAGCATCAAGCCGCCGGCGATGCGGAAAGCATCGAGCTCGATATGCAGCGCGCCGAGCAAGTCCTGCCCGAACATCGCGAAGACGAGCAGGATGATCAGCGCAATGAAGCAGGCGCGGATCGCCATGATGCGCGACTGCTTCGCCGAGGCAGCCTTGGTCAGCCCGGCATAGATCGGCGCGCAACCCGGCGGGTCAATCACCACGAACAGCGTGATGAAGGCGGAAACGAAGAGCTCGGCCATGGCAGGCGTCATGCCCTATTGCTCCAGCGGAGGTGGCGCAGTGAAATCGAGGGCAGTCTGCCACTCGCCTTCACGCATCCAGCCAACGACCACACGCCGCGTGCCATTAGAATGATGTTCCCACCGGTAGGTGAGAGAACCATCGGCAGCATTCCGAACCGCGAAGTCCACTCCCTCTGGCATGTCGAGTGCGCTCTCCGCAAAGCCATCACCACGCGGTGGACAGTCCGCAATCATGCCATTGATAGCCGTCATCCCGGGAACGATAATGGCACCTTCCGGAATATCAGGATCTTCGGGCGGCGGTGGCTGCGGATTGTCTTCAGCGCCAATATCATAGATCCACTTGTAGCTGCGGTCGCGCGGCTGCCACTGCCAGGCAGTGACATAGCTGCCCACCAGCCCTTCCGCGTTCTGGAAGCGACCGAAGCTCACCGCTAGCGTGCCGTCACAGCTCGACCAGACGGAGTTCGGGGCCCACATCACCGCTTCCTCGGGATCGGATTGTTCCGCCAACCACGGCGCGGCCAGGATCGGACCTGTCGGCCCATGCAGCATCGCACCCGGCGCTGCCGTAGCGGCAAAGGCGGTCCATTGCCCCTCGTCCCGCGCTTGTCTCGCAAAGGCGAAATCGGCGGCGGCAACGCGCCCTGGATCGCCAATGCTGGGGAGGCGATCCAGCGTACGCTCGGCCTGCGAGGATGCACGATTGAGCGCGCGCTGTTGGGGTGAGGAGCAAGCGGCGAGTGCCATTGCCAGCACGCCGCAGGATATCAGGATCTTGCCGTTCATAGTCCGCCCGTGCGCCGGGCAAAGGGATTTGTCAAACAGTGCGCAATGCCACATCCTGAAGAATATAAATAATCGCATTGAGCGCGATAATTAGAACCAGCGGCGAAAAGTCGATGGCCCCTGTTTCAGGCAGCAAACGACGGATTGGGCGCAGGATCGGATCGAGGAGGGCGTTGATCGAGCGAAAGACCTGCATCAAAAATCCATTGCTCGGGCTTACAACATTGAAAGAGAACAACAGGCCGATCACGAACTGGATGATCACAAGCATAACAAGCGCATTAGCGATCATGGCGATAATATTGATGAGGGCGTCCACGCCATTCTCCTGAAATTTATTGGGACCAAGTGTATCACCTGGGTAATACGGGTCAAGTTCGGCGCTATTCCGCACTCACCAGCGTACCAGCACCGCGGCTGGTGAAGAATTCAAGCAGCATCGCGTGCGGTACGCGGCCATCGAGAATGACAGCGGCTTCGCAGCCAGCCTCGACTGCATCGACGCAGGTTTGCAGCTTAGGGATCATCCCACCACTGATCGTCCCGTCTTCGCGCAGGCTCGCGATATCGGCAGGTGTGAGATCGGTCATCAGCTCGCCGTTCTTGTCAAGCACTCCGGACACGTCGGTCAGCAAGAACAGCCGCGCCGCGCCCAGTGCCGCCGCAAGCGCACCGGCCATCGTATCGGCGTTGATATTATAAGTATGCCCGTCACCATCGCTGGCAATCGGCGCGACGATCGGGATCATCCCGGCATCGCTCGCGGTTTTGAGAACGCTGGTGTCGACTTCTACCGGTTCGCCGACGAAGCCGAGGTCAACCGCCTGCTCTATCTGGCTATCAGGATCCTTCACCGTCCGCGTTACCTTCTCGGCACGGACCATCTTGCCGTCTTTGCCGGAAAGGCCAATCGCCTTGCCGCCAGCCTGGTTGACCCAGCCGACAAGCTCCTTGTTGATGGCACCGGACAGGACCATTTCGGCCACGTCGGCGGTGGCCTTGTCGGTCACGCGAAGTCCGTCGACAAAGGTGCTTTCGACCCCGAGCTTCTTTAACATCGCGCCGATTTGCGGTCCGCCGCCGTGCACCACCACCGGGTTGATGCCCACTGCTTTCAGGAGCACGATATCCTCGGCAAAATCACGCGCCGCTTCCGGGTCGCCCATCGCATGGCCACCATATTTCACCACGAAGCTGCGCCCCGCATATCGCTGGAAATAGGGCAGCGCTTCGATCAGCGTTTCGGCCTTGCTGAGCCTTGGATCGGGTTTCGCGTCTGTCATTGGCGCCTCGCATAAGCGGCAATCTTGCAGGTTGCCAGCTTTTCCGTGTGTGCAATGGGTCTGTGGAAATTAATGGGATGCTAACCTTAGGATGCAAAATACGTATGGGATCAGTGGCATTATGCCGTTGATTTTCGCAGTACCGTTCAAACGCCATGGGGGCATTATGAGCAAGACTGACAATACGCCAAAAGCCAAAGTCGGTGATCGCCGCGATGGCGATGACCGTCGCAATGGACAATCCCCATTCGAAGGCACAGATCGGCGAAACGGCAAGGATCGCCGCAACGGAGAAGACCGCCGCACGAGCCCGCGCGTCTATTCGCGCTAAGCCTGGCGGCCAGTGACTGGTCTTAGCCGCAAAGCTGCGGCACAAGGACCGTCATGAAGAACAAGCAATACAAGTCACTGCTCGAGCCGCTGGAGCTCGAGCTTGTCCAAATGGCGCGCTGGGCAAAGGCCCGAGGTGAGCGCATCTGCGTAATCTTCGAAGGCCGCGATACTGCCGGCAAAGGTGGCACGATCAAAGCCATCTCAGCCCGCATCAACCCGCGCCAGTGCCGCGTGGTGGCGCTATCGAAGCCCAGCGATGTCGAGCGCACGCAGTGGTATTTCCAGCGCTATGTCCCGCATCTTCCGGCGGCTGGCGAGATCGTGCTGTTCGACCGCAGCTGGTACAACCGTGCGGGCGTTGAGAAGGTAATGGGCTTTGCCGACGATGCGCAGGTCGCCAAGTTCCTGCAGGAAGTCCCGACATTCGAGAAACTGCTCGTCGAAGACGGCATCCGCTTTTTCAAATACTGGTTGAGCGCCGACCAGTCCCATCAGGAGGAGCGTTTTGCTGAGCGGCTCCAAGACCCGCTCAAGCGCTGGAAACTCTCGCCCATCGATGTCGCCAGCCGCACCAAATTCGCCGAGTATACTGCTGCGCGCGAAACAATGTTTGCGGCAACGCATACTGAGCATGCGCCATGGACCGTGGTCGATTTCAACGACCAGAAACACGGGCGGCTCACGCTGATCCGCAACCTGCTCGATCGCCTGCCCGATACCCATGTGCCCGAGGAAGAGCTCGACTGGCCGAAGCTGGGTCATGAACCCTACGGCGAGGAACACGGCCTGCTGCCGCCGATAGCGTCCTATCCGCTGGAGGATTGACGCTGGGCAAGTCGCTCAAGTTCGATGCGAAATGGCAGCGCAGGCGGCGTTGGCGGCGCACGTGGAGGCGCTGGAAGTGGCTGCCGCTGCTCGTCCTGCTTATGGCTGCGGGGTGGTGGATCAACCGGTCCGGTTGGGCGGACGGCGAATGGACACCCGTTGCCCAGCAGTTCCCCGTTTGCGGGTCGGGAGAGCGCGGCTCGGGCTGCGTCATCGACGGGGACACTATCGCCATCGGCGAGCGCCGCATTCGCCTGACCGGGTACGATGCGCCGGAACTGGACGGCGCATGCGAAGCCGAACGTGCCAAGGCGCGCGAGGCACGCTCAGAACTGTCCGCATGGCTGAGCGCGGCACCTTTCGCGCTGGAAGGCGGTGCGGAGCAACCCCGCGACCGGTATGGCCGCGAACTGCGCGCGGCGCGCAGAGACCGGGACCTGCTATCCGACTATATGCTGGCACAGGGGCTCGGCCGCGCGGACGGTTGGGGCTGGAGCCAGGCCGCGGAGTGGTGCGAAGGCTGAAGCGCTCCGCAAGACCTTGCCCCGCAGCCACGGCACTGTAAAACCCTGGCCAAGAGCATTTCGGCAAACCGGGGGACACGCCATGACAGACACAGCGCCAACGACGGACAACTCGGTCAACATGCAACGCCCGGTGATCATCGCGATCCTCTACCTCCTCAACTTCGTGCTCGGCTTCTCGGTGATCGTCGGCGTGATCCTCGCCTACATCTGGCGCGGCGAAGAGCGGACGAGCGACTGGGAGCGAACGCATTACACCTACCTCATCCGCACCTTCTGGATCGGGTTGCTGGTATTCGTGGTGGTCTTCATCGGCTCGTTCCTGAGCGTGTTCGCCATTGCTGCCGCAGGGCAATCGAGCATGCATGGCGGCCCGGGCGCCGGCTTCTTCGTCATGATGTTGGGCGGGATGGGCGTCTTTCTCCTGAGCGCCGCATGGTTTTGCGTGCGCAGCGTGCTCTCGCTGGTGAAGGCGGGCGAGAAGCAGCCCATGCCCAACCCGTACACATGGCTGTTCTGATGCGCGCACTTGCCCCGCTTTGCACCGGCGCGGCCTGCCTCGCCCTCACTGCCTGCGCCTCCACGCCAGATCGCAATGCCCTGCCGCCATCGCAGGAGGCGTTCTGGGAGGCGCTCTCCAGCCATTGCGGTAACGCCTATGCCGGCGAGCTTGCGAGCAGTGACGAGCGCGATGCCGACTGGCAAGGCCGCGCGATGGTGGCGCACTGGGCCGAGTGCTCGGACACGCGCGTTGCCGTTGCCTTCCATGTCGAGGAGCCCCCGTCCTCAAGCAGCGAAGCGGTAGGACACCAAGGATCATGGGACCGCAGCCGCACCTGGCTCATCACCCGCACGCCCGATGGCCTTCGCCTGAAGCACGATCACCGCCACGCGGACGGGAGCGAGGACGCGGTCACGCAGTACGGCGGCGATACCCTGTCCGCCGGAACCGCGCGGGTGCAGGACTTCCCCGTCGATGCCTACTCGATCGCCATGTTCGAGCGCGAGGGGCTTTCCGCCTCGCTCACCAACGTCTGGCGCGTGGAGGTCGATGCCGAGGGCACACCCGGCGCGCGCTTCACCTACCAGCTGACCCGCCGCAACGATCCGACCCGCCTGTTCCGCGTCGAGTTCGACACCACCAGCCCCATCGATCCGCCCCCACCTGCCTGGGGCTGGGAGTAGCCTGACGACCGGCCGCGGGTCCAAGGTGTTACAGGTGTGACACTGTCCTGAAGCAAATTCCCGCGATCGCGTTTCCGGCGATGCCAAGCGGCCTGAAACGGGCGGAAGAGGCGAGAGATCGGGCGCATGG
Source organism: uncultured Sphingomonadaceae bacterium (assembly GCA_964422435.1). Classification (GTDB taxonomy): domain Bacteria; phylum Pseudomonadota; class Alphaproteobacteria; order Sphingomonadales; family Sphingomonadaceae; genus Alteraurantiacibacter. The sequence goes on along the minus strand of CAYRBB010000048.1, from coordinate 3,490 downwards.
GCAGCGGTGTGCCGCGCCTTGGGGCATGTAGGAAAGTGCAGATCGGATATCGCGCCGCGCGGGAAGCCTTCCTGCCTGCGCGAGGGACAGAAATTCTAGATTCCTGCAGGCCCGGCGATCAGGGCTCTATCGCTCAACATTCCCGAGCCTTTATGGCTTGCACAGATATGACACGGGTCACGATACCACCTTCAGTCTCGCGACTGATTGTTGTGGTCTCAAGATCCAAGGTGAATTCAGTCAAACGGCCTGCAATCGATGTTTGAAAATGATTGGGTTCGCTGTCGTTGGCGCCGGAGTCCAATGAAAGCGTCAGTTGTTCACCGTCGACTTCGAGGGCGCGAACCCGATAACTGCTCTCACCTATCAATGCTTCGATTGTCGACCTGTTGATGGCAACGCCCAAGAGCCACACCGGAAGTCCGAAATTTTCGCGATCGACCCTGCAGGGCACGATCGCGTTTATGGCGCCCAGCGCCCTTTCGGTAACGTTCCGCAACTCGCTCGCTTGACCGTCTGAAAGGCCTTCGGTCGAGAACTCGACCAAGGAAACTTCATAAGCCCAGGCAAGGGGGTCTCGTTCGACAACACTCGGTAAGATGTGTTGCGCCTCATCGCGTGTGACCACCCCGTCGCCGTTTGCATCTGCGACAGGGCTTTGCGATTGCGCAAGTACAGAACTGCTGCTGGCAACAAGGCCCAAGGCAAGCACGACGCCGGAAATAATCTTCACATTTTCCCTCCGCCCAGAAAAAAGATCATCTGGAGATGTCGGTATTAATAGCGGGAGATTTACCCGAGATGACCGCGATGCGGGCCGCGCCTCGGGGCGTGTAGGAAAGTGCGGTGCGCGGTCTGCTCAGCTACCGACGATAGTGAACCCCGGCACGGGCAGGCTTTCGGTGCGATTGTGATACATGTCCATTATGACGATAACCGGCCGCTGCCCGCTGCATGTCACTTCGTAAAAGTCGACAATATGCCCGTCGCGCGCCGGGCCGCCACTGCCCTGTCGATCATATTCGGGTGCAGAACCGTCAGCGCAGCGGAGGCGGTCAAGATAGGCCCGCTCACCGGTCGGCATGTTAACCCGCACCGGGTTTTCCAGCGTGCCGAGCGTCGCCGGATCGCCTGTCGTCGCGCAGGCCGAGAGCACCAGCGCGCCTCCAGCCAGAGCCAATAGTGTCCGCATGCTGTGTCCCCTTATCCTTGTGCGCCAAGCGTTTGGGGGAGGCTATGCGGTATGGACGCGGGAGGCAATGGGGGAGCGCAACGCGCGTCATCCCCGCGCAGGCCGGGATGACGAAATTGGATAATTGACGCGGAGGATTGGTAGCCCGAAGATACCGCAATGATCACTGCGCTCATCTCGCTCGCACTGGCCGCACCGGCCCACGACCATTGCACCTATGACCGCGAGGTGGAGCTGGCGCGCGATGCGGTGGCGTTTGACCAGACCGAGGGGCAGGGCTGGCGGCCGCTCCACGCAGCGGGTTGCTATGTCGAGGCGGCCGAGCTGCTGCGTGACTGGCAGGCAGAAAATGCCGACGCACTCGACCTCACCAATCCGCGCGAGGCGAACCTTGCGAACATCATGGTCTGGCACGAAGCGCAGATGTGGGCCGCCGCCGGGCACACCGACACGGCCCTGCCGCTGTTTGGGACGACCTACCGCGAAGGCGAGGACGTGTTCGCGCAAAGCTGGAACCTCTATGTCGCAGGCACGATAGCCTTCCTGAACCGCGACCGCGCCGCGCTGGACGCCGCCATTGCGGAGCTATCCGCGATCCCCGAACCGCAAGGCTGGGGCAATGCGGTGGACCAGAACGGACGCCCGATCACGATGGCCTGGCCGCAGAACCTGAGCGTACTGGAGGGGTTAGCGCGCTGCTGGGACGAGGGGTATGCGGTGGCTTATGTTTGTTGAGGGGGTTGGGCACATTTGGGGTGCAGAGAAAGCAATTGCGTTTAGCTTTTGATGAATTCCGCAACGAAGGCATAGTCTCGTTCGCCCTGTTTCACTGGGTAACTATGGTCGAAGTCCAAGTGCTCACCCGCAATCTCATTAAGTATCGAGGTAAATGGCACTGCTCTAGGACGCAAAGCATGCTTCACCCCGCCCTGCGATATTGTGTAGTAAGGGTTTTTAGAAGTGTAGGCGGCATCGATATCAGCGATTATCAAGCGACCTCCAATCCGAAGCATTTCAGTAACCTGAGACCAGTTGGGATTGGTCTTTAATGAAGTTAGTGTCAGGCAAATGAGGACGATGTCAAAGCTTTCCCGAAAATAAGGATCACTACTCTTGTCTTGCAAAAACCTATGAATGTCCTTGAGGTCGGTTGTAATATCAATGTGTGAATCGTCGAGATTATCACTGAAGCGCTTCAGCATTTCGGCAGAATTATCGACATAATGCCAGCTAATGCTCCGCTCTCGACCAAAGCGATGGGCGATCAACTTTCCTGTACCTCCACCAAGGTCAAGGACGTTAGCGGTTTTTTCTTTACGCACAAATGCTTGTATAAGAGCAATTACTTGCTCATGCGTAGCGTTGAGGCTGGCAGAATTCCGGTCGTCGTAACCAAGAGCGATGGAATCGTAGAATCTTAGAGATGACGCAGGTGTATATACGTTATCCGCTGGCGGTCGGAGTATCCCATCCTGCGCGTAAATCGCTTTAAGCAACGCAAACAAGCAAATGTGGCAACCAACAATCGCAGCCATAATCAGATGCAGCCAGACACGGCCTATTATGAAGTCGCTGCCGAGGCGGATTTGCTCAGCCAAGCCTAGCGGCTCTAAGAGCAGCCAGAGGACCAAATAGGCCACCGCAAAACTTGCAGCGTACGCAAGAAGGAATTTCGTGTAGCCCTGAAGGACCCAGCGAAAGACCTTATCCAGCAAAGTCTCAGTTTCCAATTTGCCCCCGTCTTTACAGAGTTACTCCGCCGCCACTACTCCGCAGCAACCGTCCCGCCACTTTCGCCGAACATATCCGGGCCGTCGTCCACGGCCTCTTCCTCGTTGGCGGCTTTGGCGCTCTGGCGCTTGTCGAAGCTCGCCCACACGTCCTGCCAGTTGCCCTTTGTGGCGCCCTTTGAATACTCGGTCGCGCGGGTTTCGAAGAAGTTGGCGTGTTCCACGCCGTTCAGCAGCGGGGTGAGCCAGGGGAGCGGGTGGTCTTCGATCATGTACATGGTCGGCAGGCCCAGCTGCTGCAGGCGCCAATCGGCGATGTAGCGGATATATTTCTTGATATCCTTCGCCGTCATGCCGGGAACGGGGCCCTGTTCGAAGGCGAGATCGACGAAGGCATCTTCCAGACGCACCGTCTTCTGGCACATGTCCATGATATCTTCCTTCACCGACTTGGTGAGGCAGTCGCGCTCCTGGCAGAATGCGTGGAACAGACGGGTGATGCCTTCGCAGTGCAGGCTTTCATCGCGCACCGACCAGCTGACGATCTGGCCCATGCCCTTCATCTTGT
>CAYRBB010000047.1:0-20042 GCA_964422435.1 uncultured Sphingomonadaceae bacterium | reverse complement strand
GAACGGCTCTGCTTGCGGTCCTTCACACCCTGCGTGTCGAGCACGCCGCGCAGCACGTGGTAGCGCACACCGGGAAGGTCGCGCACACGGCCGCCGCGGATCAGCACCACGGAGTGTTCCTGGAGGTTGTGGCCTTCGCCCGGGATATAGGCGATGATTTCGCGCTGGTTGGTCAGGCGGATCTTGGCCACCTTGCGCAGGGCGGAGTTCGGCTTCTTCGGGGTCGTCGTGTAGACGCGGGTGCACACACCACGCTTCTGCGGAGCGGACTGCATGGCTGCAGACTTGCTCTTCTTGACAATCGGCTTGCGCGGCTTGCGCACCAGCTGGTTAATAGTCGGCATTGTTTCTCACTTCACCGTTTCATGGTGATGCTACCGGCGCCGAGTGGAATGTATCGGGGTTGTGCCAAACGCGGGTCCCACCGCAAGGGCGGACCGGGCGAATTCTCGCACAAGCCTGAAACGCTCCACCCGACGCTTTCGAGCACCGGGTTACTTTGGCGGCCGCCCCGAGCGGCCAAATGCTATAAACGCATCAACCGCCCCAATAGAAAAGAGCCCCTCGCATTGGATGCCGAGGAGCCCGGGACAAAACCGGCAATGTTCAGCTCTATCTACCCGCAGCGAGTCCCGAAGGGACCGAGCGGATGGGCGCGCACTTAGTGGGGATTGGTGGTGGGGTCAAGGGGCTCTAAGATTCCGCGAAAGCTTGAAGTCGCTTGGTAAGATCGCTGAGAGGCTTCGGCTTAACATGATCGGAGTCTAGCTGACGCATGAGCTCGGCAATGAACATTATATTCTTGGACATCGCGGACCCAAACTCAAAAACTTCGGCCGCCTTATTTCGCGCCTTTTCCCATGCTTCTATCTCGACAGACGCCTTTACCTCATCTCCCAAACAAGTCTGCCAAATTGTAAAGCGGTCATCGTGAAGATTTTGGTTCGGGAATGCGTCAAGTTCGGCTGGCAGCCCAAGAGCAGTCATCAAACTTTTGTTGTCGCGATCATGTTGCGCTCTTCGTCCTGCATTCTCCTCTTGCCCGTCGGCGTCAAAAATCGTGAAGCTATCAATCTGTAATTCCTGCGCCACGATTAGCGGCCTGAGCAATTCACTCTTCTTGTCTGCCGCGACGAAATGACAACCGTATCGCCTCAAGTAATCCCACAATCCATTCAACTGGAGATATGACTTGATGTAAGCAATGTCTTCTCGACCCTCCACAAAGATTACCTTTGGCGCGAAGAACAGCTCTGAAAGCTGCGGCTGCAGTATTTGCTGCAGCCTCGCGCGAGTTGCATTTGGAGGTTGGTAGGGTTTGTTGAGTGCCTGACCAATTCGCTCTGCGACACGATCAGCTGACGCCGAAAAAATATGACATTCACCACTATCCTGCTGCTTTTTAACGACAAAAACATGCTCAAAAAGAGAGCCCGACACGAAGTATGGTGAGTGCGTGCATATCACGACTTGCGAATTCTCTGAGGCCAAAGACGCGAGGACATCGGCTAAATGACGCGCTTGGGGAGGATGCTGATAAAGTTCAGGTTCTTCGATCGCAAGGATCAGCTTCGGAGCGTCAGTCAACTCAAATAGAGCTAATTCTTGAAGGAGAGCGATCAGATATGACCTTTGAATCCCGTGCCCCAATCGAGCCAATTGCCCCTTAAAAAAACCTTCGCTCACGCGGACTGCCGCTGATGGCTGTTCCACCCTGATTGATTTTTCTTTGTCCTCCTCCCAGTTGAGTTCTAGTTCGACGCCTTCGTGCGCCCACTTTGCCATACTTGCATTCAACGATTGTGAGATGCCCTTGAGCGCGGGTTTATGCTCCTCTAAGAGGGTTTGGTAGTCACTTTGCGCCTTCGCTTTGATTTCAGCAATGCGGTCTTCGAAGTTGGTTTTGGCCCTTACTGCTCTCGCTAGCAATTTGCCCAGGGCACTATTCTTTTGTTCCGACTGTTCCTGCACCGCGTCCTTAACAGCCGGAACGTAAACCCACTGAACGAAGCGTTCCAGCTTGTTGGCCCCGCGAGAAACCCCGTAAAATTGATCAGCGCTTGGAATCTCGACACACAATTCAGGGTGCGCGGTTTCGAATTCACGAAGTGCGTCCATCTTGGCTTGCTTCGATGTCGCTGATGGGACACCGAACTTTCTTTGCAGCTCCTCGTAAATTGGATTGAGGGCCGCCACCTTTGCTCCAGCGGCCTCTTCCTCGAAGAAAGTGGCAAATTCAGCCATAGCCAATCGGGCGCCGTAGTGCTTAACCTCTGCAGATTGCCCCACCGGATCGAATTCAGCTTTTGCAGTAATGATAAGGCTGTCGCCTCTCGCATAATGCGAGAACACTTCTTTCGCTTCTTCACTTAAGTCAGAGAAATGCACTTTGATGACGATTGGATCATCCGTGTTCTGATTATGGAAGTCTTCTTTGTTCAAGAACACTAAGTCAGTACCGGTGTTGTCGGTCTGTCTAAAAAATACATTCAACGCGTTGAGGAACGTAGATTTGCCAGCACCGTTTTGACCTACGAAACAGGAGTATTCTGACAGTTCAATCTCTGCCTTCTTTATGGCTCTGAAATTACTTATTTCGACTTTCCGCAGCCGCATTCTGCACCCCCTCTGATTAGCCAAAAGCCGTACATCGTAAGATGTGCACGTGTCAGTTCATGTTGTAAATGCGAAGAAACTACTGGATTGTTGATCTAACGAACCCGAAGATGCAGTGAGGCAAAGGCGGTCACCAATTGTCGGAAATGCCTTCTTATTTCGGTCCCCTAGTCAACCCGCGGAAAGTACCAACTCGCACTCCATCGCCCGCCAAGCCACCTCCACCATCACCGCTTCACCCACGACGTATCCGTCCGGTTAATTCGCAGCTCGCCTTCCCATGGTCGGCACAGCGCCTCCGCCTCGCTCGCATCGCCGTCCAGCCACGCTTCCCAATCGGCCTGCCGCAGCAGCACGGGCATCCGGTCATGCACCGGTGCCACCTGCTCATTTGCTTCGGTAATCACCATCGCATAGCAATCGCCCCATTCGGCGCTCGGCCTCCACAGGCCCGCGCAGGCGAACACCTCCGCATCGGACAGGTCCATCCAAGTCCGCGTCTTGCCGCCTTTCGGGCCTTCGGCTTCGGCATAGGCGGTGGCGGGGATCAGGCAGCGGCGGCTCGCCATGCTCGCGCGCCAGAAGGGGCTGCCCAGCTTGTCTGTCCGCGCATTGTTCACCGGCTTAGGTTTCAGCGGCTGGCCCTGCTTGCCTTTCAGCACCAGCGGGAAGCCCCATGTCATTTGCCGCAAGCGCCCTTCGGCAATCACCGCTCCCGGCGTTCCGGGATAGACTTCCTCGCCCAAATTGCTGCGGGCGGTTTCAGTGGTCGCGCGGAACCAGCGGGCGACTTCTTCTCTGGGTTTGGACAGACGGTAAAGCGTGCACATGCCATGGTGATAGAGGCTGCGGCGGGAGAGAAAAGCCTTTCCTACAGGTTTGCCGCCCTGCTTCACCCGGCGCATGATTCGTCTGTTTGACCCTCAAGCGCCGGGCGCGCGCATCCGCGCGCTGGGCTCCTCGCAAAAGCTCGGGCGGGCGTTCGCCCTTGCGGGCCTTCGGCCCGTTGCACCGCCAGTTAGCGAGGTGTTCGCATGACAAGAGCGATAGCAAGCCAAGCCACCTCCTACGTCACCGCGCCCTCGGCGGAGCCGCTCGCGCCGGACGATCCGCTGCTCAATTTCACCCCCGTCCCCCACACCCATCCGCGCAAGAACTCGATCACGCCGGACAGGCAGCGCAGGTTCATCGCGCATCTGGCGGCCACCGGCATCGTCAAGCAGGCGGCGCGGCATATCGGGGCTTCGCTCGAGGCGCTGTACAGGTTGCGCTCCAAGGCGGGGGCGGAGGAGTTTGCGGCGGCGTGGGAGGCGGCGGTGGATCGCGGGGTTTCGCGCCTGGAGGACTGCGCGCTCGCCCGGGCGATTGCGGGGGAGGAGCGGATGGTCGTCTCTTCGGGCAAGGTGCTCGGCACCGAGGTGCGGCATAACGAGGCGCTGGTGATGTTCTTCCTGCGCCAGCGGCGTGCCGAGCGTTATGGCGGGTCTGCCGCGCTGGCGAGCGTCGTGCCGGGCCATCCGCTCTACGAACGCATCCGCGAGGAAGTGAAGGCCGAAATCCGCGCCGAGCAGCGCGCCCGCCGACCCGAAGTGCTCGCCAGCCTCAACGCCAAGATCGACAAGATGATGGAGCGGCGCGAAGCGGCGAAGAAGTTGTTGGAGGCAGGAAGTGATGCCGATGAAAGCTGACGGGAGCGCTTGGGGAGAGGAAATTTGTTTGTTTAGCCTCAAGCGCTGGTCCAACAAACAATTCAACAAACCTTCCCGCAATTCCAACCCCTTGCAAACTTTCTTACCCCGCCACCGCATCCGATCGCGGGTTTGCTTCGTAGCTGCGCGCGACATCCACACTGGATGCACATTCGCGGCGAGTGCACCGTCGCAACCCCGGGAGAATACAAGTGAGAAAACCCCTAAAACTGGCAGCAGCAGGAAGCGGTATCACGCTTGCCGCGGCCGTGGCATTGTGGGCGCCGGGCATCGGCCTGATCGCCGCCGACCACCTCGATCCGCCGCAGCGCACCGATCCGTCCGTGGATTCGTCACCCGACCGCGCCGGAGACATTGCAGACTTCTTTGCCTGGCACACGGACGATGCCGTCAACTTCATCGTGACGTTCAGCGGGCCTGTCGCGACAGACCAGCCCGCCACATACGATCCGGACGTGCTCTACACGATCAACGTGTCCAATGCGGCACCGCGAACAACGCCAGACTCGCAGATTTTCATCCGTTTCGGGATGGGAAGCATGACCGACGAATTCGGCGTCCGGGTATCCGGCGTGCCCGGCGTTACCGGCCCGATAGAAGGGTCTGTCGAGGCGACCCTTGTCCAGGATGGCGTTTCCGTGATGGCCGGCCTGTTCGACGATCCGTTCTTCTTCGACCTCCAGGGTTTCCGCGAAACCGCGGATACCGGCACACTGAGCTTCGATTCCGGGCGGGACTTCTTCGCCGGACAGAACCTTACAGCCGTGGTCATCAGCATTCCGCGCGACCGTTTCGAAAACGGCATGAACCCGATCGACGCCTGGACAACCACTTCACGTTTCGGAGGACAGCTGTAATGACCCGAACGACACAAAGCAGGCTGCTTTCGGTAGCCAAACTCGCCCCCGTCGCATTGGTGCTCGCCCTTGGCGGGTGCTTCGATGACGATGATGACAATGACATGCCCGATCCGATGGCCACCGTCTCACCTACCCCGACGCCTACCCCGACAACGGCCAGCTTCGACGTGACGCCGTGCCTGGAGCAGGAGATCCCCGGAACCGGCGGAACGACCGTGGCAGAGGCCGTGGTGCCCGATACGCTGACGCTCAATCTCGCGGCAGCATCCGGTTTCCCCAACGGACGCCGCTTGCCCGACCCGGTGATCGACGTGACGCTGGCGGTGATCTTCCTCGACCTGCAAACGAACGGCGCGGGAACGCTCGCCGGACTGCCGCTGAACCCGCCGGAGAACGACGTGGCCTTCAGGGACAGCTTCCCGTTCCTGGCCGCACCGCAGGGAACGCCTCCGCGCTCACCCAGCACCGGCTCCGGGTTCTCCTTCCGCACCGATGCACCGGATCAGTATGTGCGGGTCGACAGGATGGGCATGCCCGCTGTCGCCACGGCATTGATCGGAAGCGACCAGAAGCTGGCATACAACGATGCCAACCCGGCTGACGATGCCAATGGCGACTTCGTGCCCGAACTGGCCGAGCAACTCACCGGCCTGACGAACGCATTGGCAGACGATCTGCTTGATGCCGGCCTCACGCCCTGCGCCGTAGAAAGCTGACAGGCACTCCCGGATGGGCGGGAACGGTTCGAAAGGCCGCTCCCGCCCATCACCAACGCATCCAAATGGCAGGAGCAGTCATGCGCAGTTCCATCAGATATTTTGCTATTCCACTGGCCGCGGTCGGCATTGCCATTGCGGCAGACATGATAGTCGACAGGCAAACAACCGAAGCCGCATGGGCAGCAGAACTTCCGGAGCCCGGCTACGGGCCCTCCGATCATGGCGATGCCATTGCCGCCAACAGCGCCGACCTTTCGCTGGCGCGTGAAAAGATCGGTCACAGACCGGGCGACTGGCTTTCCCATGCGATGCTGGCGAACGCATTGATGGATAATGCCAGTCTGACTGGCGACTTCGACGCTATCATTGACGCACAAACGGCAGTTGATCGTGCGGCAGAGCTCGCCCCTGACGGCAGCGGCCCCTTTATTGTCAGAGCACATACGGCAATGGGCGCACACCGCATCGACGTCGCCGCTACCGCGCTCGATAGATATGCGCAGCGCGCTGTGCCGGAGTCTCCCGATGACAGAGCTGAAGCGACCGCAATCCGCGGAGATATCGCATTCTACCTCGGTAACATCGCGGAAGCAGAAAGACTTTACGGGCAGGCAGATGCTCTCGCCGCCTCACCCGGAATCGCATATCGTCGGGCACTCGCTGCCAAAGCCAAGGGCGATTTCGACGCGGCCGAACGCCTTTTCCTTGGCGCGATCACGCGCAGCAGCAATCGCGTACCGAGGGATGTCGCGAACATCGCTGTCCAGCTTGGCGGAATCGACCAGGCCCGCGGCCGTTACGAGGAAGCTCGTGAACACTTTCTCGAGGCCGATGCGCTCTTTCCCGGCTATTGGCTGTTTGAAGCGCATATCGCCCAGGCGGACTATTTGACCGGTCGAACCGGCGCGGCATTTTCGCGGCTCGATGCCATGCTGGAAACCGAACAGCCGGTCGATGTGACCGAGCTTTATGCCCTGCTGCTTCAGGCAGAGGGTCGCGAGCAGGAAGCAGCCCGCATGATCGCACCGATCACCGCGATCTGGGGAACCCGGCTGCGGTCTCTTCCCCAGGCGGCATATGGCCACGCCATCGAGCATCACTTCGCCTTCGGTTCGACCAGCCAGGCACTCGAATTGGCCGAGCGCAATCTTGCATTGCGTCCGTATGGGGAATCGCGCTTGCTGATGGCAGAAGCCTATCTGGCCAACAACCGTCCGGCCGAAGCGCTCGAACAGATCAGGTTGGCCAGATATGCCGGATGGCTTAGCGCTCCACAGCTGCGGGCAGAGGTCAACGCCTTGGAAGCCCTCGGGCGGGATTCAGAAGCGGACGCCATCCGGGCCGAGGCAGAAGCCATAAATCCGTATGTGTTCGACCCGGTATCCGAACTTGTATGGTTCTCGCACGGCTGACTCCGCTTCAAGGAATGAATGCATGATCCGGCAGGGGGTGGGACCCCATCCCAAACACCCGCTGCTTACAACCCGCATCCGCTTGTCGAAACACAATTGCGTCAAACTCGCCGGGGAGTTTACCCCAGATGCGCTGCAAACGAATTTCGGCACGCATACCCAGGACTGTGGACGGTGGTGGGCGGTACCGGAGACGTTAGCGCAAGCGGGCAAAAGCCCAGTCCGCTGGCTCTACAGGAAACAGCCCGTCGCCTCGTATATTGCCATAGAACACGCGCGGCGTGTCTTCACCCAGGTCCAGAGTGAAGCGCATTTCGGTGCCGTTGAGGACGCTCGAAAATAAGCGCTGCTCACCGTCGAGTGTCGCTATGCCCTGCACTCGCTGGAACTCCTGCTCCAGCCTCACGGGTATGCTGCGCCCGTCTATCTCCAGGCGCCACTCGCCCGCCACCTGTGCGGGAACTACCCACGCATAGGCGTTGTAACCATCGGTGCGGCGCACATCGTCGGGCCGCCAGTTGCCCATGTCGAAGCGGTTGCTGACCACCCGGCTGCCAGGGGCGAGCTGTTCCAACAATGCAGGACGGAGGCGGAGGTTCACTTCGGGAAGGAGGAACATGGTGACGACCGTTGCTTCGCCGAGCGGCGTTTCGAACAAGTCTTCCTCACGGAAGGTAATACGGTTTGTGAGGCCGAGATCCTCTGCGGTGCTGTTCGCCTCGCGGATCAGCGCCGGGTCGAGATCGACGCCCAGACCGCGCGCACCGCGATCCTGTGCCGCGGCGATCAGGATGCGCCCGTCACCCGTGCCGAGATCGATCACGTAATCGTCCGGTCCCACATCGGCCATATCCAGCATCGTCTCCACCATTGCGCTGCGGGTGGCGACATATGGCACGTCGAGTTCTGGGGTCAGGCCAAGGAACACACGCACCGCACTCGCATCGAAGCCCCACGCCGCGGCGAAGAACAGGCCGAGCGTCAGAACGCCAGCGAGCACGATCTTCCCGGCGCGCTGCCACAGTGGTGATGCAATCTCGTCGTCGATGGCGATCAGTCCACAGGCGGGGCGGGCGGCACGATCTGGATCGGCGGGGGCAGGGAAAACTCTTCCGCATAAGGCTCCGCGCGGGCTTCCATCCCCTCGGTCAGTTCGAGCGTGTAGGCACCGCCCGAACCGCTGAAGCCCTGCACCCGGATACGCAGCATGCGCAGCAAGTCCGGCTTTTCCGCCAGCAGGCCCAGATCGAGCGGGAGCAAGGCATCAAGCGTGCCTGAGCCATCATCATCCCAGTCCGCTATCGCGAAGCCAAGCGGTGTATCGAAACCGACTTCGACATAGGGATCGAGTCCGCCGCCGAAATCCGGATCGCCCCCATCAGATGCATTCATACGGATCGTCACATCGCCATCGCCGCCCGTAATCGTAGCGATCGCCTCTTCGCTCAGCTGGTAATCGACGTAGATAGGGTTGAGCGGGTCGGACACCATTTGCGAGGCCAACTCACCCGAAGCGCGGTCTGCGATACCGATCACCTGCAGCGGCAGCTGGGCCACCGCTTCGCGCCGCTCGCGGATGCGCAGTATGAAATCGCCGGTACTCTCGCCAAAACCGGTGGCGGCTATCGTGTAAGTCCCGTCTTCTGAAAAAACATGGCTAAGCAGCGAGTTGAGACCACTGCCGCCGTCATCGTTCTCCGCAATTACTTCACCGCTGTCGTCGCGCAGTTCAAGATACGGATCAAGGAAGCTGTCTTCGGGAGCGAGCAGCGCAATCTCCACAAGCTGCCCGGCCACACCGGTCATTTCAAACAAATGCGGTTCACCCTCTATCGAACCGGTTTCACGCGCGCCATAGGTCACGCGGCGAGTTACGGGCGCAACATAGGCGCCGGTTTCCAGCCGCAGGTCAAAACTGCCGCCATAGTTCTCGCCCTCTTCCACCCAGCTGGCATCGAAACTGTCGACCGTGATCACGATGCGCCGCCCGGAATTCCCGCCGCGAATGCGTGCGCGCGCATCGAGGCCATCGCCGCCGTCATCGTCGTCCGCCAGAATTTCCCCCGTCGCAGCATCCTTGACCGTCATGGTTGGATCGAGATCGGAGGTGGTCATCGCATCGATCTGCATCACCATGCCGGCAGGGACGGTCACTTCGAATACGGCCTCTGCGCTATCGACGCTGCCCTGGAAAACGCGCACATCGCTTTGCGCATCGTCGAGATCGCGAACTTGCGCTGCTGCCGCCATTGGCGTGAGCAAAGCTGCAATCCCTGCCATCAGTGCTGCCGTGTGAATACCGAATCGCATGCAAATATCCCCCTTCCGAATTGTACCGACAAGCCTAACGGCGGCAATCACGCCACGCTAGCGCAGTCTGGTCGAATTGCCCCTATGCTGGCCATTCATCGGCAAGCAGCCCCCAATACCACGTGTCGCACCAGCCGATATGCGTCTTCATCGCGCTGCGCAGATGCGCCTCGCGCGTGAAGCCCAGCGCCGCGAGCATCCGGCTGGACGGTGTGTTGCGCGGATCGACATCGGCAAAGATGCGCACGAAACCCTCCTCGCAAAACAGGTGAGTGATGAGCGCAGACACACATTCGCGTGCTATGCCCTGCCCTGTATGCCCCGGCACGATGATATAACCGATCTCCGCCACCTGATCGTGCGGAGAGCTTGCGACCATGCGGAACACCGGTGCCCCACCCTCGCGTGGCTCGGCGATCCACGTCCGCCCGCCCCAGTCCGTGTCGAACAGGTACTCGCGAAACTTCGCCTTATTGGTGAACGGCGCGCAGGACCAGTAGCGCATATGCGTTTCGCTCGAGAAAGCGGGCCAGAAGGCGTCTTCATCCCCGGACTGCAAAGGTCGGCAGGTGAAGCGAGGCGTCGTGAGGGTTGGCGTTGCGGTCATGTCACTGGTTCGCTCAGGACCAACTGGCAGGATCGAGCGCATAGAGCTCCGCCAGCTGTTCATAAAGCGCAGGCTCTTCGCGGAGCATGGCGCGGGGCCTTTCGAAGAAGGTGACGGTAGCCTCGGCGAAAAATTCCTGGTGGTTGGTTCCGCCATAGGGGTCGATCAGTGTGTGGTGACCGCTTTCCAATCGTTCCACATGGCCGTTGTAAGCATCGAGCATGGCCTTTTCCCATCCCTCATAATGCTGGCCTTTGCGCAGGATGGGAATGCCATTGGTGTGGCCTGTAAGGCCGTCCAGCTGGTGCGCGAATTCATGGATGACCACATTATGCCCGTCTTCCGGATCGAGGCCTCCCTGCAGCGCATGGTCCCATGACAAAACGACCGGCCCCCGGTCCCAGCTCTCGCCAGCCGTACCGATATCGCTTTCGTGGACCAGAAAGCCATCATGCGTGCCGCGCCCCGTGCTGAAGGCGGCAGGGTAGATCAAAATAGTGCGGAGCGTGTCGAACCAGACCGGGCTGTTGACCACAAGCAGGCACGCTTGCGCAGCGATGGAAAGGCGCATTTCGTCTTTCACCTCGATGCCATTGTTCCCGTGGAAGGTGACCTGGTCGAGGAAGAGGTTGATCTTCCCTTCCAGCGCGGGTCGCAGGGATTCGGGCAAACGGCGAAGTATGGGCACGAGCCGATCGAGAACCGCGCGCTGTTCGCTTGTGAGCGGCGTTACCAAGAGCTGCTCCCGCTTCCGCCGCTTGGCGTAGCTGCGGCACACCAGGCCGAACGCGAGGAGGGCGATCAGAAGGAAGTACAGGTAGCTCATGGGGTATGATCGAATTGGTCGCGCCGTTGGTCAAAAAGGGCAACATCGATACGATGCCACTTACCTGAGCGAGGTAGGAAGCGCAGCGACGCAGAACAAGTATGCCGCGGGCACGCATCAGCCGCGGGGGCGTAATGACGGGGTCGTCGCACCGGGTGCAAAATGCACGCGCGGCATATTCGCCTATACGGGGCTTTGGGCGGACGGGCAGGCTACTCTCGATCCCGTCCCGGCATTGTCAGGCAAATGATTTGCTCTTCACCCTATTGGGAGAACGTCAGAAAGCCGATGGCGTATAGAAACCCGCCAATGACGACGGCAGTTATCGCAAACACGATCACAAGGACCAGATTGGAGATCGGCTGAACGTCACGGTATTCATCCCGCGCTTCGCCAACCCGCTGCACTTTGTCATCGTTGGAAACCGGCGGGGCAGGGGCCGGGGCGGCGAGTTGCACCGCGCTGACGGCTGCGGCCGTGATTGGTTGATCGAACGCGACCCCGAACTCGACGCCAAAGTCAGAATAGGATTCCCGAACGATCGTGCCAGCTACATGGCCAGCCTCAGGCAATACGAGCTCAAGCTTTTCACCGATCTGGAAGCGGGCGCTCGTTTGTATTCGCGTGCCGGTAGTGGAGACATCCATGATAAGGACGCGCGTTGCCCCGCTGCGTTCAATCGCATCAAAGCCAAGTTCAAGGACCCGGCGCCCTGCGCCGCGTCGTTCTGCTGACGATCTTGGCTGCGATAGGCTGGCAAGCTTCGGTAGCATCGTAAACCTCCTCGTCCACGATGGCCTTGCCGAACTAAGATATGGTTAAGATTGCCCGATCCGATAGGGCAGAACCAGAGCGTTGGCGATACTTGCAAGGTGGAGGTGAAGTAGGGTTGGAAATCCTCATAAACCTGCGACGCAAAAGTGGACGTCGCAACTGGCCCTAACCCGCTGGGAACTCCACCAGTGTCTTTACCTACCACTGCCGCAACTTCAGACCGTGCGAAAAAGCTGGCTCCCGCCAAAGAGCTTAACGATCAAGCGCCAGCAGGCAGTTCGCGAAATCGGCGAAAATCGCTCGCGAACGTTCGGGCGCCTCGTGCAAAACATGGTGATCCATGACAGAGCGGACTTCTTCGATGGCCAGCTCTATCTCGTCCGGTTCGTTCAGTGTGCGGGTCTGCGTGCCCCAATACCCGATAGAAAAGATAGTGAAGCCCCGCTGCATGAGCTGGAATAGCGGCCTTTCCTCCATAACACCGCCACTCAGCCTGAAATTCTCGTCCCCGTGAAATCGACCGCCTTCACGGAACTCGACGACAAGTTCTTCATCCATGTCGGGCTTACTGAAAAACGGCGCATCGCCCGGCCCACCGACAATGTCGATGATGACAGGGCTATCTTCGGTCGTGCCTGCAAGCTTGCTCTCGAAGACCGGCACGAACTGGTCACCGAAGCGCAAGCCGACGAGCATGGAGGTGACCCCCTGCGCAGTCCAGCTATCGCATTCTGAGCTTGTAGGGGCAGCGTCTCCCAGCGCCTGCAATCGTTGCAAGCAATCAAGCCAGCGTCCCGCCTATCCAGCGACCAATCACGATTGGCCGACACCCCCGCCAGCCAAAAATTCCACCAGTGCTTTCACCTTTTTCTGTCGCCATTGCGGACGCGGGGCGACGAGCCAATAGGCCTGGCGGCAATCAGCGGGTTCGCCGACCGGCTCCAGCCGGCCATCGGCGATGCATTCTTCCACCAGCGGCATGGGCAGGAAAGCGTGTCCGATACCGGCGATTGCAGAGGACAGCACCTGTCCGGCATTGCCAACCGAGAGAACCACTTCAGTATCTTCTGGCGCCGGATAAGTGGGCCAGCTGATCCACGCATCCGGGGCGCCGGGCGCGCGAACCTGAACCTTGCAGCCTTCGACCAGCTGCACGCCTTCGAGCTCGCCCGGACCGTCGACCAGCCGGATCGCGATATCGAGATTGCTCTCGGTGAAATCGGCATTTTCGTCCGATGTCAGCAGCACGGTGATATCGGGATTTTCCTTGCGAAACTTCGCCAGCTTGGGCGCGAGCCATTGGGCATAGAATTCGCGCGGCACGGCGATCGAGTACTTGCTGCTCGCCTGCCCCGCCTGCATGGCCTGCACGCTTTCCTCGAATTTCAGGAAACCATCGCGCAGGGCATCGAGTCCGGCCATGCCTTCATCTGTCAGTTCAAGTCCCTTGGACGTGCGGCGGAAAAGCACCACGCCCAGCACATCTTCCAACGCGCGAATCTGCTGGCCCACGGCAGCAGGCGTCACTGCCAGCTCGTCCGCCGCGCGAGTGAAGCTGAGGTGCCGCGCTGCAGCATCGTATACGCGCAGGGCATTCAAAGGCAGGTGTGTACGTTTCATATTCCGTCCTGATCGTGCCTCTATGGAGGATATTGCTGATCGGCAAGTGCTTGACCGCACGGCCTGCTCCCCTCAGAGCTATACGCGGGGACTTCCACTTGGAGAATCGCATGATCCGCCGCTTGTTTGCTGTTTTCGTCGTCTGGGCCGCAATAGTTTCACCCGTAGCTGCGCAAAGCTTACTCGAAGGCAATTTCGACGACAGCATTCCTACGCTGGAAGAAGTGGCCGGCCATCGCAGCGGTGAGCAAATTACACGGCCCGAAGTTGTGGTCGACTATATGGAGGCGCTGGCCGAGGCTGCACCAGAGCGGATGCGGATCATAGAATATGCGCGCAGTTGGGAAGACCGCCCGTTAATCTATGCTATTATCACCAGCGATGCGAACATGGCGCGGATCGATGCGATCCAGGCCGATATGCAGCGCATTGCGAATGGCGGTGCGCCGGGTGCCGACAGCGTGCCGGTGACGTGGCTGAGCTATGGCGTGCACGGCGACGAGATCAGTTCTTCCGATGCGGCCCTCACCACCGCCTATCACCTGCTGGCGGCAGAGGGAGACCCGCTGGTCGACCTGATCCTTGCCAATACCGTGGTGATTATCGACCCTGCACAGAACCCCGATGGCCGCGCGCGGTTCACCAATTCCTATTACGCACAGCTCGGCATCGCGCCTTCGGGCAATCGCTATACGGCGGGGCATGACCAGCCGTGGCCGGGTGGTCGCTACAACCATTACCTGTTCGACCTCAACCGTGACTGGTTCGCGCTCACCCAGCCTGAAACGCGTGGCAAGGTGGCGGCGGTGCGGGACTGGAACCCGGTGGTGCTGGTTGATGCGCACGAAATGGGCGGCGACAGCACATACTTCTTCCCGCCCAGCGCCGACCCGTTCAATCCCTATATCACTGCCACCCAGCGCGATCGGCAGGGGCTGTTGGGGCGCAATATGGGTGCGTGGATGGATCGCATCGGAGAGCCTTACTACACGCGCGAAATCTTCGATGCTTTCTACCCCGGCTATGGCGACACGTGGCCCACGCTGAACGGCGCGATTGCCATGACTTTCGAGCAGTCGAGTGCGCGCGGGCTGGTTTGGGAGCGCAGCAATGGCGAGCTGCTGACCTATGGCGAAGGTGTCCGCAATCACTTCGTCACCTCGCTGGCGACAGCCGAGACGGTGGCGCGCAATGCCGACCTGTTTCTGAATGACTATGCGACCTACCGCCTCAGTGCCGCCAATGGCGCGGCAGGTGGCGGCTGGTTCGTGATCGACCTAGCGGACCGGCAGTGGAATGCTGAAAGCCTCGCACGCCGCCTTGCGCATCAGGGCATCACGGTGGGCCGCGTCTCCGGCCCGGCCAATGCTTGCGGCCGGAGTTATCCGGAAGGCTATCTCTCGATCTCCATGCGCCAGCCTACCGCGCGGCTGATCCGCAGTATCCTCGACCGCGATGTAGAACTGCCCGCAGACTTCATCGCCGAACAGGAAGCGCGCCGCGCGAGCGACTTGCCGCATGAAATTTACGACACCACCGCTTGGTCGGTCGGCCAGATGAGCGGGCTGGACGTGGCGCAGTGCTCTTCCGCCGCTGCGGGGACAGCGATCGGCGCAGATGACCCGATGCCCAACCGCACCGCCGCGCCGGGCGCTTTCGGGATTGCCGTGCCGTGGACCGATAGCGGGCAAGTGCGGCTGGTGGCTGAGGCCCTGCGCGCTGGTCTCAAGGGCCGCTCGACCGACACCGCCTTTACGGTGAATGGCGAGGTCTTCCCGCGCGGTACGGTCGTATTCACGCTCAGCGAAAACGACGGATCGCTCGACGCGCTCACCACCCTCGCCCGCGAGATCGGCGCGGAAACCCGCCCGCTCGCTTCGAGCTGGGTGGATGACGGCCCTAACCTCGGCAGCGACAGCTTTGTGCTACTGACCGAGCCGCAGATCGCCATGGTGTGGGACGGGCGCATCTCGCCGCTCTCCGCCGGCGCAAGCCGCTATGTGATCGAGCAGCGCTTCGGCCTCCCGGTCGCTCCGATCCGCGCTGATAATGTGGCGGGGGCCGACCTGTCCGATTTCGACGTGCTGCTCGTGGCCGACAGCTTCGGCCTCGGCTCTGGCGAGCGCGGCGCTATCGCGCGCTTCGTGCAGCAGGGCGGCGTGCTGGTGACTTATGGCAATTCGCTAGCCAGCTTTGCCAGCGGCGACGATGCCCTCTTCTCGACCCGCCGCGAGACGGTGCTCGGCGGCGATCCCGATGGCGATGACGAGGATGGCGAAAGCGCAGCCGGCGTCGCCTTCGAGAGCGACGAAGATTACCGTGAAGCCATCCTCGATGAGAGCCGCCGCCCGGACACGCTGCCGGGCGCGCTGCTCAACACCGTGGTCGATAGCGAGAGCTTCCTTGCGGCAGGCTATGACGGGGCCGCGCCCACGGTGTTCGCCGATGGCTCGCTGATCCTCACCCCGCTGACCCTGTCGGACGGGGTGAACGTGGTGCGCTATGCCGGACCGAACGATCTGGTCGCAGCAGGCTACGTTTGGGACGAAAACCGCCGCCAGATGGCCTACAAGCCGTACATGATCGCCGAGCGTAATGGCCGCGGACTGGCTATCGGCTTCGCGCATGATCCGACCGTGCGCGGTTATCTGGATGGGCTTGATCTGCTGGTGGCGAATGCGGTGATCGTGGCGCCTAGCCGGGTGCGGTGAAATGAGCCCGCGTGAAGCATGGATCGTGACACTGGTGTCTCTGGTCGTAGGCACGGCGAGCATCTGGATTTTTCCAGTCGAAGCCGCAAAAATACGCGCCGATCCCGATCATTTGCGAATGACCTACGTCGTCCAAGTGTTGCTTGTCGCCGGACTAGTCTGGCTGGTCGGCGCGCTGGGACTTAAGTTCTGGAAGAATTACAAAAGTTAGATCGTCACTGCGCTCGCGCTGACGAGATTACTTCGCCTCCTCCGCCGGAGCAGCCAGCGGGAAATACGGGATCGCCACTTCCAGCTTTTCACCATCCGCCAACTCGAACGTATAGAACCCTTCCATCGATCCGGCATTGGTCTGCAACTCGCAGCCCGACACATAATCATGCGCTTCGCCTTTGGCGAGCCGCGGGGTTTCACCCACCACACCTTCTCCATTCACGATGTTCACCATCCCGTTCGAATCGGTGATGCGCCAATGGCGGGTTTTCAGCTGGACGGTATCGTCCCGGTCGTTCTCGATCCGGATGTGATAGACCCAGAACCACCGCCCCGCCCCCACGCGCGATTGCTCAGGCATGAAGTTCACCGCCACGCGCACCGTCACCCCGTGGGTGATCGCGGCATGCTGGAACAGGGACTCGATTGCGGGACTCGGCATATCTGAAAGGGTAGCGCCTTTGCGCGCCATCTCAAGGGGCCCAAAGGCAGTATATGGCAAACTGGTGCGCTACGGCACCATCAATCCGCAGGGTTATGCCGCGCGAGGAAGTCGAGGATCGCGTCGTAATAGGCCTGCTCTGTTTCGGGCGTCGTAAAACCGTGACCGGTGTCTTCGAAAGTCAGAGTTTCAATATCCACCCCGGCCCTTTCAGCGCGGCTGACCATCAATTCATATTGGCTAAACGGTACGACATCGTCATCCTCACCATGCACCAGCAGCAATGGTCGGGTTAGCCGGGCGACCTGGACAGCGGGCGACACATCGTCGAGGTCGAAATTGATCTGGTCTCCATCCACGCGGTCCCACCAACGGCCGCGATTACGACCGAACAAGAAGTCGCTGTCATAGGCAAGCTGGCGTTCGAAATGCGTCACGCCGGCGAAACTGACGGCGCAGCGATAAATTTCCGGATTGCGGATCGCGCCCCACATGGCGGCAAATCCCCCATAGCTGGAGCCCAGGATGCAGACGCGCTCGGGATCGACAATGCCCTGCTCCACCAGATGCGCCACTGCATCATCAAGGTCATCCTGCATTGAGCGACCGATCTGGCCATTGCCGAGTAACTCGAACGCTTCACCATAGCCGCCGGAGCCACGGAAATTCGGCTGCACTACGGCGTATCCGCGATTGGCAAGCAATTGCACCATATCGTTATAACCATCGGTATCGCGGATGCCGTACGGGCCGCCATGCGGTCTGATGATCAACGGCAAGTCTTTTGCTTCGCGTCCGCGCGGGAGCGTCAGATAGCCGTGAATGGAGGTGCCATCGCGTGCTTCATAGCGGATCGATTGCGGCTCGCTCAGAAGCGACGGATGCACTTGCGGACGATATTCGGAGAACAGGTCGAGCGCCATCGTGCCCGGCGTGAAAACGTATAGCGCACCGGGATCGGCACCGCCTGATTGCAGCACAAGCATGCGGCTACGGTCGTCGGTGATGTCGAGTATCGTCACCCGGCTGCCCGGCAGCGCATCACCCAAAGCATCGCGCCAGCGGCGAATTTCCGGATCGATCCAGTCACGACGCGTGGACTCACCGGAATAGGTCACCGCGATAGGTTCGCCGGACCTGTTGAGCACCACGCCACGCACATCCTCGTCTTCAGAATAGTGTACAGTTTCGACTGGTAGGCCGGTGGAGAAGTCGAACCGCATCAGCGCACGGCGATCCGCACCTTCGGGAATGGCAATGGAATAACCCAGGTCGCTGCCTGCGCGCAGGCCCATAAAGTCCCAGTGATCAAAGGCGCCTTCCTGATCCGTCCGCCCGCGCGAGACTGTGTCCCAGCTGTCGTCCGGCCCGCTGCGATAGCGCAATGAGTACCGGCCTCGCCCTTCATAGCGAACACCGATACGCACAGTGCCAGTTTCATCGGTAATCCAGTCAACTATGCCGGGAATGGCCGATTCGACACGTACCGCATCAGGCGCCTCGCCCACTGGTCCGTTCAGGTCGAATCGCCAGGCGGTACTGGGCTCACCATAACCCTGTGCAGCGGACACGATGACGTAACGGCCGTCAGGGTCGATATGAATGAGATTGTCGCCTTCATAACTCATCCGCCGCAGGACAAGCGGCTGAAGATCCCGATTGACCATATCGTATGCGAGCAGACGGGAAAATCGGTCATCTTCTCGCCGACCGGTCCCTGTCACCGAAAAGAGCAGTTTATTGTTACCTGCCCAGTGGAACCAGTTGAAATCATCCGGGTCACCAAGGTCGACACCATTGACCATTTCTCGTGTCGCCGCGTCATAGACGCCGACATAAATCTTGCCGTCCCGCTCAATATTGACAGCAATCTGGCTGCCATCGGGTGAGAGCCGCGCGCCACTCATTTGCGAGCGAGCAGCAAAGGACGATGTCGGGATTTCCCGGGGAATTTCGTCTGCCCGTGATGCGGTTTGCTGCGCAGTCGCCGTGGCTGAAACACCCAGACACAGCATGCTCGCCACCAAAGCGGCAAAGCCCGACCCAAAGAATTTCATCCTTCCCTCCTGTCTACGCATCATTCTATTAATCGCGGATCAAGAGGCAAGCGAATTTGTGTAATAAACCAGTGACTAAAGACCCACTCGGCCCAACGCCCTGTCCAGATCCTCGATCAGGTCGAGCGGGTCTTCCAGCCCGACATTGATGCGCAGCATGCCGTCTTCGATGCCCGCAGCGGCGCGGCCTTCTGCGCCCATGTTGTAATGCGTGGTGCTGGCCGGGTGGCACATCAGCGTCTTGGAATCGCCGATGTTGTTGGAGATGTCGATCAGCTCCAGCGCGTTGCACAGCGCCATTGCCTGTTCCTGCCCCTTGGGCGCGAAGAACGCGAAGATCGGCCCGGCGGACACCATCTGCTTTTGCGCAAGGTCATGCTGCGGGTGGCTGGCGAGATCGGGGTGGAGAACGCGCAGGCCCTTCTCTTCAAGAAATTGGGCGACCTGCAACGCGTTCTTGCTCTGCGCAGGGGCGCGGAGTGGCAGTGTTTCCAGCCCCTTCATCACCACCCAGGCATTGAACGGCGCAACAATCGGCCCGGTGTTGCGCTGGAAGGGGGAGAGATATTCCTCGATCCATTCCTTGCTGGCGCAAACCGCGCCCGCCATCACGCGGCCCTGCCCGTCCATCAGCTTGGTGGCGGAATAGGCGACCACGTCCGCGCCGAACTGCATCGGTTTTTGCAACACGCTGGTGGCAAAGGCATTGTCCACCACGGTGGTGATGCCTTTCGAACGCGCGAGGCCGCAGACGAACTCCAGATCGACAAGGTCCATCGTCGGATTGGCGGGTGTTTCGAAGAAGAACGCCTTCGTGTTCGGCTGTACGGCGGCTTCCCACGCGGCATTGTCCGTCCCGTCCACCACCGTGTGGGTGATACCGAAGCGATTGAGCACGTTGTCGAGAATCCAGCGGCAAGAGCCAAAGGCGGCGCGCCCGGCAACCACGTGATCGCCCGCGGAGAGCATGCACAGCAACGAACTGGTCATCGCCGCCATTCCGCTCGCCTGCATCAGGCAAGCCTCTGCGCCTTCCATCGCGGCAATGCGGCTCTGCGCCATTTCCACGGTGGGGTTCTTGAAGCGCGAGTACTGCATCCCTTCCGCCTCGCCCGCGAAACGCGCGGCGACTTCCTCGGCGGAATCATAGGTGAAACCGCTGGTGA
>CAYRBB010000046.1:0-20313 GCA_964422435.1 uncultured Sphingomonadaceae bacterium | reverse complement strand
CACAACGACCTCAACGTTGCGCGTCTACCAGTTCCGCCACGACCGCACATCAATGAAATGGGAACCGCATCTCGGCCCCACCTTGGTAGGAGCGCGCCACTAGCAAAAGGGTTTGGGGGCTGCAAGCACTCTGTTTGCCCTATCGCGACGGATCGCAGCTATTCGGGTTTCCAGCCGATCTGCACGTTGCGTGCCGAGCGCGGGACATCGGTAACCGCCTCGTTGACAACCACGGTTTCACCCGGCGCGATGGTGCGTTGCTCCGGCAGCACTTCCCAGCTGTAAACGATGCGATCACGCGAATCGCGCAGCACGATCAGGATCGTGGGGATGTCGCGCGTGCTGGTGCCGATATTGGTGACAGTACCGCTTGCGCCGAAGAATTCGGTGCCATTGGGCAAAGTGCGCCGTTCCCACTGATCCTGCGGAAAATCGAGCTGTAATTCGGCGTCGCCCGCTGCGAAGGTTGGCCTGTCAACAGGCACCCAGTCCGGAAGCCCCCAATAGGAAACTGCAAAGATCGTTGCCGCTGCCATCGCAGCGAAAATGCCAGCTGCCCAGGTCCACAGCTTTAGCGGATTGCGGCGCGGGCGAAAGGGCGGCTCGTG
Organism: uncultured Sphingomonadaceae bacterium; assembly: GCA_964422435.1. Taxonomy (GTDB): domain Bacteria; phylum Pseudomonadota; class Alphaproteobacteria; order Sphingomonadales; family Sphingomonadaceae; genus Alteraurantiacibacter. The sequence continues at coordinate 19,705 of CAYRBB010000046.1, read as the reverse complement.
ATCGAAGTGGGAGGGCTCGTCATAATAATCTTCGACAGGAGGCGGCGGATCGACATCGCGCACAGGAGGAGACGGTGGCGGATCGGGCAGAGGCGGCGCGTCTTCGACGGGATCTTCCGAAGGCGCGTCAACGACAGGCTCTGCCATGACCGCTGGCTGCGGCTCGGGTTCCGGAGCCGCTGCCGAAGGCGGTGATGGAGGCACGGCTTCTTCCCGTCTCTCCGGGACGGCAATTTCGGGCCCGTCCTGATACCAGCTATGCCGGCATTTCGCGCAACGCACAGTGCGCCCGTCCACGCCAATGGCGGCATCAGGCACGACATATTTCGTCGAGCAGGCAGGGCACTGAATGATCATGGGCCTGACTGATTCCTAGGCGCGGCTTGGCGCGGCAACAAGATTAACCGCGCCGGGGAGGGCTCAGGCAGCGGCTTTTTCCACAAGGAGCATCGCAATTTTCGCCCATGTGTCCTTACATCGCCCTTCCCGTCGCCATCGCAAGGCCGTAGCACAACGTCATGGCCGGTTCGGATAGTTCGATAGTCCAGTTCTCCAATGTCGGGCTGCGCTATGGCACCGATCGTGAAGTTTTGAGCGACATTTCCTTCACGCTCTATCCCGGCAGTTTCTACTTCCTTACCGGTGCCAGCGGCGCGGGCAAGACTTCCATGCTCAAGCTGCTCTACCTCGCCCAACGGCCCAGCCGCGGCATGATTTCCATGTTCGGGGAGGATGTGATTACGCTGCCGCGCAAGGCATTGCCGAATGTGCGGCGACGGATTGGCGTGGTGTTCCAGGATTTCCGCCTCGTCCCACACCTCACCGCTTTCGACAATGTCGCTCTGCCTTTGCGGATAACGGGCATGTCCGAAAGCCAGATCCAGAAGCCGGTCGCTGATATGCTGCAATGGGTTGGGCTCGAACACCGCGTGGATGCACGGCCCGAAACTCTGTCGGGTGGGGAACAGCAGCGCGTCGCCATCGCCCGTGCGGTGATAGCCCGGCCCGAAGTACTGGTGGCGGACGAACCGACAGGTAACGTCGACCCGGAAATGGCGGTGAAACTGCTGCGCCTGTTTGAAGCGCTCAACCGGCTCGGCACCACTGTGGTGGTCGCCACGCACGACGTCCACCTGCTACGCAAAGTGCCGGATTCGCTCATCATGCGGCTCGACAAGGGACGGCTGTCAGACCCGACAGGAGCGCTGAAATACCCGCCCAAACGTGAAAGGACGGGGCGATGAGCACCCCATCTCCCATCCGCCGCGGTGCGCCGCGCTTTGGCGATTCTGCGCGAATCCTGCAGCAGGCGCGCATTGCGGGCCCGATGCCATGGGTGATTGCCATCATGATCGCGCTTACGGTGATGGCCGCTTCGGCGGGACTCGCGCTCAAGAATGTCGCGGACAATGCGCGTGAAGAAATTTCTGGTGGCATCACCGTGCAAATCGTCGAAGGCGCACCAGCGGAGCGCGACCGGCAGGCAGAACGGACCGTATCCTATTTCTCCAATCGCGATGATGTCGCATCGGTTCGCCGCGTGCCGGACGAGGAACTCACCGAATTGCTAGAGCCGTGGCTCGGGGAAATGGCGGCGAACGGGGAGGATGGCGTGCCGATACCCGCGCTCATCGATGTGCGGCTGTCCGGCCCCGTTACCACAGCGCGCTTGAACGAGATGCGCGGCGAATTACTGGCGCAGGCTCCTGCCGCAAGGCTCGATGCGCAGGCGAGCTGGCTGAGGCCGGTGTTCGACGCCATTCGATCCATGCAATATCTTGCTATCGGACTGATTATCCTGCTCGCTCTCACCAGTGCCGCGGCCGTATGGCTAGCGGCTCGCAGCGCACTCGGCTCTAACCGGGACACTATCGAAGTGATCCATCACCTCGGTGGATCGGACAGCCAGATTGCCGGCATTTTCCAGCGCTCGATCGCATGGGATGCTGCTCTGGGCGGGGCTGCCGGCCTGCTGCTCGGCCTTGCCGCCATATTCGTTCTCGGGCAGCAATTCGCGCAGCTTGGCTCGGGGCTTGTCGCGGGCGGGGGGCTTGGCCCCGTCGACTGGAGCCTTATAGGAGCCATTCCGGTCATCGGCATTGTGCTGGCTGTTATTACCGCTCGGTTCACGGTAATTGCCGCATTGAAGCGCATGTTGTGACTGCCTGTGCACTAACCTGAGGAATGAAAGCCCGGCCATGATCCGCCGCATTATTGCCGTTCCGCTCATAATCTGGGCGCTGGGTTTCGTGCTGTTTGCGACCACGCTGCCGCAGCCAGTGCCGTTATCGCAGACCGATGCAATCGTGGTGCCGACAGGCAGCGGAGGCCGCATCGAGCGCGGGCTCGACATGCTGCAACAGGGCGCCGCCGAACAGATGCTGGTGACGGGTGTCGACGTCGCCGTCCAGCCAGGCGAATTCCAATCCGAATACAATGTGCCAGCCCGACAGATGGAATGCTGCGTGGAGCTAGGCTTTTCCGCGCTCGACACGCGCGGCAATGCGCGGGAGACCGCCGAGTGGATGGAAGCGCAGGGCTACACATCGCTGAGGCTCGTGACAGCGGACTGGCATATGCGCCGTGCGGCGGTGGAGCTGGAGGACCAATTGCCTGTCAATATAGCGATCATTCGCGATGCCGTGCGCTCGGAAGCGAGCCTTTACACCCTGTTCGTCGAGTATCACAAATTCATGGCCGCCTGGCTGCTCCAGGCATTGGGTTGAAGCGGGCAGCCATGATTATCCTGCGCAATATCGCGTTCTACATCGCCTTTTACATTGGCTCGCTGCTGATTTCATCGGCGGCGGCAGCAGCCACCTATCTCCGCCCGCAATGGGTCCAGCCGCTCTGCGATAACTGGTCGCACTGGCACAATTGGTGCTGTACGCGGCTGCTTGGACTTCGGATTGTCGAAACCGGGAAGCGGCCCGCAGGCCCGGCTCTCTACGCCATCAAGCATGAAAGCTTTTTCGAAGCGATTGCGATGGCGCACACCTTCGACCACCCCGCCGGCGTGGCCAAGGCCGAACTGTTCGACTTGCCCTTTTGGGGCCGCGCGGGCCTTGCCTATGGCCTCATCCCTGTTGCGCGTGACCAGGGAGCGATTGCTCTGAGGGCCATGCTGAAAGCGGGCAAGAAAGCGATTGCGGATGGTCGCCCGATCGTGATTTTTCCGGAGGGCACGCGCGTACCGCACGGAGATCGCCGCGCGCTGCGCCCGGGCTTTGCCGGTCTTTACAAGATGTTCAAATTGCCGGTCGTTCCGGTCGCTGTGAATAGCGGCCCGATTTATCGCAACCTTCTGAAACCCAAAGGTACTATTACTTGGCATTTCGGCGAAGTGATTGAGCCGGGCTTGCCGCGCGATGAAGTCGAACGTCGAGTGCACGAGGCGATCAACGCGCTGAATGCTCCGGCGGACTAGCTTTCTATCAGTTCGACGACGCGTTGCGCCCATTTGTGCGCATCCTCTCGGTCGCCGATGTCAGACACGAATTCCTGACCGCGCGCTACGCTTTGCAGGCGGCCTCCACCCAGCCAGCGGTCTTTGCGTGCATGATAGGAAAGGCCAAGTTCCTCCAGCCATGGCGGAACGGTCCATACGCTCGGGTTCTCGCCCCGTACCGTCAGCCGTAGCGCATCCACGGCAGGCGCGCCTGCTACCCCGCAACCGCAGTAGATCGCATCGTTCGAAGCATGCAGCCCCAGCGCATGCGGATGGTCCAGTGCGGCAAATTCCGCCCGCTCGGCGTTGCTGCAGGTGGTCAGGTCGACCACGCGTTTCACATCCAGATAGCCGAACAAGCGGTGATGCGGATCGCCATCTTCTCCCCTGAACAAGCCGAAGAACAGAAACAGGTCACCCGGCCCAACACCGTGATTGGCGAGATGCGTTTGCGCGGCACCACACTGGCCGAGCATTGCCGTCCCGTCGCCGAGAAACATCGGATCATTGTGGCAACGATGGCGACCCGAAAGCTTGCCCCGGCTCGCTCGCATTGCGTGGCCGCCAAGACCGAGATTTCCATAGGTGGTCCGTGAAATGCCCGCTCTGTCGGGGATCGGCAGGCTCAGTGCACGACCCTTTACAACGGGTGACGGTCCGCCCCCGGCACTGCTGTCAAAACCCTTGCGAGAGAAGATGATCTTCATGCCACCCGCTTTAGCCGCCATGTGCCGCCGTGCCACCCCAAAGACCGGGCCTGTCGACTCCGCTTGATTGGACCCGAAACCATATGCGATGGGGCGCAGCATATGACGATAGATAGACTCGCGCTTCGTTCTGCCTACCGCATGGAAGAAGAAGCCTGCATAGCAGAGCGGCTTGAACAGGCCGCCGCCATTACCGCCCATCATGGCGAAGCCAGCGCGCTTGCTGCGCAGCTGATCGAGGGCGCGCGCAAACGCACCAGCAAAGGGCTCGACGCCTTCCTTGCGACCTACGGCCTCAATACCGAAGAGGGCATCGCGCTGATGTGCCTTGCAGAGGCATTGCTGCGCATTCCGGATCAGGAAACCGCCGATGCGCTCATCAAGGACAAGCTCGCCAGCATGGACTGGGCAGAGCACCTCGGCGAAAGCAAGAGCATGTTCGTCAATGCAGCGACCTTCTCGCTAATGTTGACGGGCGAAGTCTTGCGCGGCGGCGACAAGCGCGAAACCGGTCTCGCCAACACGCTTCGCCGCACGACAGGGCGGCTGGGCGAGCCGGTGATCCGGCAGGCGGTGCAGCAGGCGATGAAGATCCTGGGCGGGCAATTCGTCTATGCCCGCACCATTGACGAGGCAATGAAGCGCGCAGCGCCCGAGCGCAAGAAACACCTCGTCCATTCATTCGATATGCTCGGCGAAGCGGCAATGACCATGAAGGATGCCGAGCGCTATCGGCAGGCTTATGCCAGGGCGATTGCGCGGCTGGCGAGAGAAGAGGGCGGTGTCCATGCCGGGCCGGGCATTTCGGTCAAACTCTCCGCGCTCTATCCGAAGTACGATTACCTGCATGCCGAGGCCGCGCGCAAATTTATCGTACCCGTGCTGCGCGACCTCGCCGAGCAGGCACGCGAAGCCGATATCCACTTCACTGTCGATGCCGAGGAAGCCGAGCGGCTCGAGCTCAGCATGGATATCATCGAGACGCTGGCACAGGACGATACGCTCTTCACCAAGTCGGACGGCAGCCAATGGGACGGGTTCGGGCTCGCCATCCAGGGCTACCAGAAGCGCGGCGTGCCGCTATGCCGCTGGGCCGCAAGGCTGGCGCGAAAGCACGATCGCAAATTCTTCGTCCGCCTTGTGAAAGGTGCCTATTGGGATGCCGAGATCAAGCTCTCTCAGGTCGGCGGGCATGAGGATTATCCGGTCTTCACCCGCAAAATCGCGACCGATGTGTCCTACCTTGCATGCGCCAAGGAATTGCTGAGCGCAGAAGACGCGATCTACCCCGCTTTCGCGACACATAACGCCTATACAATTGGTGCAATCAAGGTTTTGGCCGGCTCCACCCCGTTTGAGTTCCAGCGCCTGCACGGCATGGGGGAAGAGGTCTACGAAACGCTCGCCAAGATCGAACACAACAAGCCGACACGCGTACGAATTTATGCGCCGGTTGGCGGTCACAAGGAATTGCTCGCCTATCTCGTACGTCGCCTGCTGGAGAACGGTGCCAATAGCTCTTTCGTCAACCGAATGGCCGATTCCGATGTGCCGGTAGAGGAAATGACCGGCGATCCGGTGGCGGAACTCGCCAGCATGAACCCGCGCCGCAATCCGGCGATCCCGCTGCCTGCCGAAATCTATCCCAATCGCCTCAACTCGATGGGGGTCGACCTGGCCGATCCGCTGGTGCTTGCTCCCCTGCGCGATGAGTTGAATGCTTGGGCGCAGGATGATCCGCTTGCTCGGCCGACCTTGCGCGCCCAGCGCGGGGGGGAGATGTTCCCGGTGTGCTCGCCCTTCTCCGGCAGGGAAGTGGGCGGGTGGGTCTCCGCGACCGACAAGGATATCGATCTTGCCATCGCCCGTGCTGTTGCGGCCCAGCCAACATGGGATGCCCGGGGAGGAGAAGAACGTGCCGCACTGCTCAATGCGGCGGCCGACCTGCTCGAGGCAAACATGGCACGTCTGCTAGACCTGTGCCAGCGCGAGGCCGGAAAGTCGCTCCCCGACGCCGTGCTTGAAGTACGCGAGGCAGTCGATTTCCTGCGTTACTATGCCTGCGAAGCACGCATGCTGTTCGGTGCACCGCAACCGCTTCCCGGACCAACGGGCGAGACAAACCTGCTGCGCCTGCATGGTCGCGGTGTTTTCGCCACAATCAGCCCGTGGAATTTCCCGCTCGCGATCTTCATGGGGCCCGCCGCTGCAGCGCTCGCGGCGGGCAATTGCGTGCTCGCCAAGCCGGCCGAGCAGACGCCGCTGATCGCCGCGCTCGCGATCGATCTGTGCCACGAGGCGGGTATCCCCAAGGATGTGCTGCAATTCGTGCCCGGTGATGGAAAGGTCGGCGCGGCCATAACATCGGACCCGCGCATTGCGGGGGTTGCCTTCACCGGATCGACCGGTACCGCGCATGCGATCAACCGCACGCTCGCCCAGCGCGAAAGCCTGATCGGTACGCTGATCGCCGAAACCGGTGGCCAGAACGCGATGATAGTCGATTCCTCGGCGCTGCCAGAACAGGTCACGCGCGACGTCATCGCCAGCGCCTTCCAGAGCGCGGGCCAGCGCTGTTCCGCTTTGCGCGTGCTCTATCTGCAATCGGACATTGCCGATTCCATGCTCGAAATGATCAAGGGCGCGTTCGAGGCACTTGTGGTGGGTGACCCGAAAGACCTCGCCACCGATGTCGGCCCTGTCATCGACCAGGAAGCGAAAGACAAGCTGGAAGCGCATGTCGCCGAGATGCGTGATCACGGCTTCCCCGTCACCCGCCTGCCACTGCCGGAGGAATGCAATGACGGCCATTTCGTCGCCCCGACCATTATCGAAATCGGCTCGATCCTCGACCTGGACGAGGAGCATTTCGGGCCGATCCTCCATGTCGTGCGATACCCCGTCGGCACGCTGCGGCAGGTAATCGACGATATCAACGCGACAGGGTATGGCCTGACGCTTGGCCTCCACAGCCGCATCGAGGAAACCCGTCGCTTCGTGGAAGCGCACGCCAAGGTCGGCAATTTTTATGTCAACCGCAACCAGATCGGCGCAGTGGTCGGCAGCCAGCCCTTTGGCGGCGAAGGCCTCTCCGGCACCGGCCCCAAGGCAGGCGGCCCGCACTACGTGACACGATTCGCAACCGAGCGGGTAACCACAATCGACACCACGGCTGCAGGCGGCAATGCCAGCCTTTTGGCGGGGATTTGAACACACATCGCAATAGGATTTTGGGCACGGTAGCTCATGAGGGTGGACCTGTAATGAGACGGTGCGTCAAAGGGTTGTCACATTTTCCGAAGCAGCAGGCATTCCGGGCCGTACATACGGTCCTTCCGAATCTTGCCATTTTGCGCGACAACTCGCGCGATTTCCCCTAGCACTGGTAGTGGGTCGTCGATCTCGCTTGGGCGAGAGCGGAACCTTGCTGGGGGGCAAACATCATGAGAAATCGTTTAATGGCGCTAGTGCTGGTTATTGGCGCATGCTTTGTCGATGCCGCCAGAGCCGAAGACCCGCTGCCGGTGTCTCCGGCGTATGAGCTTAGCGTTGAACGCGTACGAGACCGGATTTACAATCCTTGGACGCGGCAAGTGGACACGGTCGAGGTCCGGGCCTTTCGGGGCGAAGGCGTGACGACCCTCATGGCCCCGACTATGCGGGTATCGCCGGGGCAAGTGCTGCGCCTCGGCGTGGATAATCGACTGTCTCCCTGCGATAGCGAACAGGTCGCACGCTACGAGTGCTTTAATTCCACGAACATACACACCCATGGCCTGTGGATCTCGCCAAGCGGCAACAGCGACAATGTAATGATCTCCATCAATCCGGGCCAGCGTTTCGATTACGAGTTCGTAATCCCGCAGGATCATCCGGCAGGCACCTTCTGGTACCATCCGCATATGCACGGCGCAACGAGCGTACAGCTTGGGTCCGGCATGGCAGGCGCGCTGGTTATCGATGGCGACAGGGTGCCCACCGCGAACGCACCAGGCGATGTCGACATACTGTTTAACAGCGCGTCCGGCCAAGCCTTCGGCGAGCAGATCATGGTATTCTCGCAAGTCCAGTACGGCTGCTTCGATGACAATGGCGATCTGAAAGCACCACGCTCTCCCGACCCGGAAGCGCGGCCGTGGGACCATCCTGTGTGGGAATGCGATGCGGACGAAATAGGGCAAGTGGAAAGCTGGCAGCAATTCAACCCGGTCCAGGAATTCTTTTCCGGTCGGTTGACCAGTCTCAACGGAGAAGTCCAGCCGACCATTACCGGTATCGAGACAGGGCGGTTCCAGCGCTTGCGCATGATCCATGCCGGGCTGCGCCGGACCGTCAAAATGAGCATTCGCCGCCTGGCCGACGAAGCTCCCGATATGCACAGCATTCCGGCGGCAGAGCACAATGACTGGATCAACCGATATTGTACCGGCGAGCGTATCACACAGTTTCACTTCGCGGATGACGGGCTTACCCGCAGCAGGATGCGCCAGATCGACGAAACAGTCATGTTCCCCGGCGCACGCATGGATACGCTGGCTTATTTCGACGAGCCGGGCACTTATTGCCTAATCGACAACCAGAACTTACCCGTGCAGCCCAACAGCCTGCGCATACTGAGCCTGCTCCAAGTTTCCGGCGATGCAGCCCCGGTCGACGATGTGACCAGCCACCTACAGGAAACATTGGTCTCTGCAGCCGAAGCCGCTATCGCCGACGAGCGCGTCCGCAGCCGCGTGATTGCGGATTTGTCGAACAGCCTGCAACTGGGCGCCTTCATCTGGCACGAACCGGTCAGGGACGAAGAAATTACCGGGCGGCAAAGAGCGGAGTTCAGCATCATCGAGAATGATGACGACTCGGCAACGCTGAGCATCGATGGCTCACCTTATGAGCATGGTCGTATTGATCGCACGCTGACGGTCGGCGATGTCGAGGAATGGCAGATCACATCGAATCTCGCCGCGCATCCCTTCCACATCCATGTGAACCCTTTCCAGATCGTGTCTATCGTCGATGGCGAGGGACGCGATGTGACGGACGAAGGCACCGAGGCGTATGATCCCGATTATGCAGGGATGGTCGGCGGATGGCGCGATACCGTTATCGTCAAGCGCGATTACGTCATCACGATGCGAACGCGCTATCGGCGCTATATCGGCGATTTCGTGATGCACTGCCATTTTGCCAGCCACGGTGATGCCGGCATGATGCAGGGCGTTCGCATGGTCATGCCGGGTGAAGACCCGATGGCTGCGATGGCACATTAGCCGCGAAACAGGCATGCGAGCGAGGGGGCTTTGCGCAATGGCTGCGATTGCAGAAAGCCCCCCCTTTTGTCTGTCAGCGCCGCTCGAACTCCGCGATGAGTGCTGCGAGGTGAGCGCGGTGCGCTCTCGTTTCAGCATTGGCGCTGGGCCCGTTGGCGATCGCCTTGATTCGCGCAATACTCGCAAGCGCAGCAGAGCGGGCTACATAGTCGAAATTAGGCTGCGACCGCGGCCCTTGCGGCGTCTGTTGCACGCCGCCTGCACTACCCGAGGCGACCCGGATCAACCGCGTCAGATATTCCACCTGCAGGTTCTGCCGATACGTGTTCACTGCACCGGAGCGATCCGCATCGAACACCGCAGCTGTCAGTTCGGCCACATAGGTGCTGACCGGGTAATCCCCGCCATAGCGACGCGAATCCGTCAAACGCGCCAGTACATTGGGATGTAGCAGATGGGCAAGCAGGCTGCGCTGTATCGAAAGTGCCCGCGCATGTGGCTGCGGATCGACATTGGTGCCAAACGAACCGAAGCCACGCCGTTCGACCTGCAACCTGCTAAGCAGGTTTTCACCCGCAGCAAAGGCATCGGGTGCCAATGCAATACGGTTCACGACAGCCAGCGCACGGCGCTGTTCGGACGCGGGAACGGGAACGAAGGGCTGTTCTGCCCCCGGTTGTCCGATGGCCGAGCGATTGTTGAACACGCCGCCGATCCAGCGCGAGGCGATGTTCGCCGCCCCGGCACGCTGGCCTGTCAGGATCATGTAGCTGTTGTACAGCGACTGGTAGCTTTCGCCCGTTTCCAGCATGCGCTGCGGAAGCGCGTCCAGCGTCTGATCGATCAGCAGGGCCTGCTGCGCCGCCCAGCCAATGGGATCGGCGGAGAGGTCGTTGATCATCACGCGGGGATCGATGTGCGTCCCAGGCGAACGCATATCGTCGGCATCATTGCCGAAGGCCAGTTGCGGTTCTGTCGAACGAGCAAGGATGCCCGGCACGGCAGCGTCGTCCGGCGTGTAGCCGAACTGGATCGCCCAGATGTCATACGGCCCCGGGCTGCTCACCGCGAACTGGCCCTGCGTGCTGCCGGGCAGCGCGACGTTGATCGCCGGGTAATCCATGACCGAATTGGTCGGCGCTATTGAGGCAGAGCCGAGCGACGCCAGGGGCACTGTGCTGGAGGAGCGCATGTTGTGGTTGAGGCCCAGCGTGTGGCCGATCTCGTGCAGCACCAGATAATAGATGCCCTGCTCGGTCAGCTGGCCGATTTCAGCCTCGCTCGCGCCCTGTGCCATCAGCATGGCGCGCGCTGTCATAAGGTTTGCCTGCAGGATGCTACCAAGAACGCAGGATGCGTGGTCCTGTCCGGCGTGGAAATGCTCCTCCATCGCTACCGGCAGGCCAGCCGTGTCGAAGATATCTTCGTAGGTCAGCCGGTTGGTGATGAAAACATATTCCAGCATGATATCCGCGCCAATGATTTCACCGGTGCGCGGATTGGTGAAGCTGGGGCCATAACCGCCAAACGGCGGGTTGGGTGAAGATGTCCAGCGCAGCACGTTGTAGCGGATATCGCCCGCATCCCAGTCGGCATCGTCGGGCTGCTGGCGCACCTGCACCGCGTTGGAGAAACCGGCGGCTTCGAACGCCACGTTCCACGCAAGCGCGGCATCCCGCACGATCGGGCGAAGCTCTTCGGGCGTCGTATTTTCAATCCAAAAAGTGATCGGCTCAACCGGGTCGGAAATCGCCGCACTGGGGTTGCTCGGGACCAACCGCCAGCGGTTGATCACGTCGCGATAGGGCGCAGCTTCGGCGGAGGTCAGGTCGGTGGTCTGGTTGGTAAAATAGCCAACGCGGAAATCGTCAAAGCGCGGCTCAAACCCCGGCTCGGGCATTTCCAGGAAGGAATGCTGCAACAGGATGGCGACCGAGCGCGGATCAGTGATGTCTGCCCCGCCGTAATTCAGCGGGGTTGGGTTATCGAAGACATATTCTACCCGGATATCGGTGTTTTCGGGAAAGGAATGATATTCGGTAATCTGCGTCTTGTCGGACGAAAGCTCACCCAGCGTGAAGCTTGATCCCGGCGGCGCATCGGGCGGGCGCCAGTTGGTGAGGCGATGGAGCGCCTGGTTCTCCAGCAGGGCATCAGCGGACACCAGCACGGTGCTGCCGTCCTCGCGTTCTGCGGCGATCTCGAGATTGCCAAGCGGCGCGCGGGCGATGTTCGCTTCCGATGCGCGGGACAGGGCATTGTCCGGATCGAAATAGTAGCTGGTGTTGACCGCCTCTATCTCGACGCGGTTGTAATTGCGGTTGAACACCACGATGCGGTTGTCGCGGAAATTGCCGCGGAAGTGACCGGCTTCGACAGGACCGTTTTCGGTGTAGACGAAGTAGATGTATTCCTCGCCGAACTGGTCGGCGTCGAGTTCCATGTAGACTTCGCCGGTTTCGGTGTTGCGATAGAGCGGAAACAGGCCGTCGGTCCGCTCGAAGTCCTCGACGAATTCGGCCAGCTTGGGCGTGCCTTCGCTTTCCTCCTTATTATCATCATCCTGCGCATAGGCGGCGGGCGTTGCCACAAGCGCCGCGCTCAACAAGAAACCACGTAATTTCATGAAACCCCTTTCAAAGTCACCCCGATTGCTTGTTTGTATTCTCCAAGAAGCACTGCTTTGCAACTGGTAAGGGAAACGCTGACTGCCGAAGACACGGCGCGGTGGAATCTCGACGCAGCGCAGGGGATAACCGGACCGCCCCCTTGCCCCTGGGCGCGGTATCGGGAATGCCTGGAACATGGCGATTCTTTCGGACACATGGATTCGGGACAAGGCTCTCAATGCGGGCATGATCGAGCCTTTCGTGGAGGCACAGCGGCGGGACGGTTGCATTTCCTATGGCGTCAGCTCTTTCGGGTATGACGCGCGTGTGGCGGATGAGTTCAAGATCTTCACGAATGTGAATTCCGCCGTGGTGGACCCCAAGAACTTTGATGGGGATTCGCTGGTGGACCGGCAGACCGATTGCTGCATCATCCCGCCAAATTCCTTCGCGCTCGCCCGCACGGTCGAATATTTCCGCATTCCGGAAGATGTGCTGGTGATCTGCCTCGGCAAGAGTACTTATGCCCGCTGCGGGATCATCGTGAACGTGACCCCGCTGGAGCCGGGCTGGGAGGGCCATGTGACGCTGGAATTTTCCAACACTACCCCGTTGCCCGCAAAGATCTACGCCAATGAGGGCGCATGCCAATTCCTCTTCTTGCAGGGGAACGAGCGGCCCGAAGTGACCTATGCCGACCGCGCCGGGAAATATATGGGCCAGCGGGGAGTTACTCTTCCTAGATTGTGATATTGTTTGTTTAGCCTCAAGCGCCGGCGTTCGCGTCCGCTCACTTGGCTATCCTCGCCTGAATCCCTCCGCTGCGCTCCGGGGCGGCTGCGGGCGCGCATTCGCGCTTGCCCTCGGCTCGCGCCGAGCGAGCTCCGCAACACGGTCGCTAGCTGGCGCTGGAATCGGGCGCGACTAGCGCACGACATAGGGCGACTGCCCGCCCGCAGCGGGTGCGGAGCGAAGCGGAGCACGTCTAGCGAGGACGCACCCACGGAGGCGGGTTCATGAGACAAACATCCCCGTTGAGCCTTTGGGCGACCCCCAAGGCTCTCGCAAAAATTAGAAGCTCGCTCGTGCAGTCAAACGGAAATTCCGACCCGGCAGCGGCACGAATTCCTTCGTGAAGCTCGAGTGGCGGCGACCTTCCTCGTCGAAGATATTATCCACCTGTGCCAGCAGCGTGAAGTTCTCGCGGCCTTCGAAAGGGTGCCATGCGATAGACGCGTTGACGAAGGCAAAGCTGTCCGTCGGCGTTTCGAATTCGGCGACCTCGTTCTGGCTGTCATACCATTCCACTTCGCCACGAATGTCGAAGTGGCCGGTACGGGCTTCCAAGGCGCCATACAAGCTGAGCGGTGGGACGCGCGGGGCGTCAGTGCCGTCATCCAGCTCGATCCGGGTGTAGGAGCCGCGAACATCGCCGAGCAGCGAGAATGTGCCTGCCTCGATCAGCGGGAACGTCACCTGCGCTTCCGCGCCCCATTGGTCGGCATCCTGCTGGGTGAACTGGAACACCGGCAGATCGTCCTCCTCGTCACCCGTCGCGGCAAGGAAGATGAAATCGTTGAACCAGTTGCGATAGATGCTCGCATTGATCTTCACTTCGCCGATTTCACCGCGCAGATAGCCTTCGCCACCCCAGCTCGATTCAATGCCGATAGTATCATCGCCGACTTCGAATTGCTGCGTGGCGATATGCGGACCTTCGGCAAAAAGTTCGGCGGCATTCGGTGCGCGCTCGGTGCGGGACACGTTAAGGCCGACGCGGAAGTCGTTGAACAGCATCAAGCCGCCGCCGACCGACCCAGAGAAGGTGTCAAAGCTGCGCGTCAGGCCCAGCGTGCTCGCTTCGAGCTCGGTGGTCTCGAAACGTGCGCCGGCTTCCAGTTCAAAGCGGTCCAAATCCAGTTCCTGCAGCGTGAACAGCGCAAAGCTCTCGACATTGTTAGGCGGGATATAGGCTTCTTCGCCCACCGCCTCGAAGTCCACGGCAGAGAATTGCGCACCGATGGAGCCGCCCCAGCCACCCTGGCGGGTCTGTACCAGTTCGGTTCGGCCCTCGACACCGGTTACGTTGAACACGGTGCCGACCTCGTCGCCTTCGAATTCGGTGTGGCTGTAATCCGAAATGCCGATACGGGTCTGCACGCTGTCGAAGAAGCCCTCTCCAAGGTCGATATCGGCGCGGAAGTCGCCGCGGTAACGGCGCAGGCCGATGGAGACGGCTTCCTCGCCTTCTTCCTCGCCCTCTTCCTCTTCGCCTTCTTCACCATGATGGTGGCCGACTCCCGGGGCACCGGGCACACCGTACGTGGTGTCATAATAGTCAAAACTGACACCGAAATTGCTCTCCCCCGAGAAAAAGGCAATGCCGGTTCCGGCGGACCAGGTCTCGCTATAGCTGTTGGGCAGCACCTCGCGGATTTCGGCCGCTTCGCGCAGCTCTTCGGCTTCCTCGAATTCGCCCTCTTCTTCTTCCTCGGCAGCATCGGCGAGCAGGTCTGCACGCAAAGTATCCGACGCGGCAAAGCCCGGAATTTCGAGATCATCGGTCTGGCGATAGGAACCATCGACGTGGAACACGATGTTGGACGTAATCGCGACGTCGAATGAAAGGCCACCTTCTCGCAGGCCGGTAGCGGTATCGGCTCCGGCGAGCGCGTCCACGTGGAACGGCTCATCCAGCGGAGCGGGCGGGATGCGCTTGGAAACGACATTCACCGCGCCGCCAATCGCCTGGCTGCCGTAAAGCAATACGGCAGGGCCCCGCAGGACTTCGATACGTTCGGCAATAAGTGGATCGGCGGCAACGGCGTGGTCGTCCGACGCGCCCGAAGCATCAAGCGTACCGATACCATCGTTCAGCACACGCACACGGTCACCGCCAAGGCCGCGCAGAATCGGGCGGGAGGCTCCCGGCGCGAAGCTGCTCGAGGTCACGCCCGGCACATTGACGAGAATGTCACCGACCTGCCCGGCGCTCTCGCGTTGCAGCGCGATGCCGTTGATGACCGATGTCCCGGCGATCACATCCAGCCGGTCGACGCCGGCAGCGGTCACATAAATATTGCCGTGAAAGTCGTCATTCGAAGGCTCGGCGCGCCCTTCGGTTTCCGAGGCTTCTTGCGCGGCGTCCTGCGCCAGAACAGGCAGCGGAAGGGCAACACTCACGAGGAGGAGAACGGAATTACGGATCATTTGGGGGGATGTCTCTCTGAGTCAGGTAACGATGTAACATCGCGTGGCGTAACGATTTGCGCCTGACGGTCAAGTGAATACCGGGCAAAATCGGCAAAAAGTGATGCAGAGCCGACGAAATGGCTCGGGAGTCAGGCTCCTGCGGCGATCCGTAGCCGTTCGCGGGCGCGATCCTCTCCGATCAATGGCAGCAATTCACCCATATCGGGGCCGTGATCCTTGCCCGTCAGCGCCTGGCGCAGCGGAAGGAACAGCGGTTTGCCCTTGCGGCCTGTGCTGTTCTTCAACGCCGCGGTCAGATCCTGCCAGGGCGTATCGCTCCATGAGAGCGTTTGGGCAGCTCGCGCGAGGTATTTGCGGTCCACTTCCGCAAAGTCAGGCGTCTCGATAGGCCCAACAACCAGCTGCCACCATTCTGCCGCATCGCCCACGTTTGAGAGGTTCGGGCGGATGGCATGCCAGCCCGCCGCGTCGATCCCGTCGGGCAGGCGATCCGCCACGTCGTGGAATTCCATCGCATGGACAATCGCGGTGTTCACCCGTTCGAGCTCGGCATCATCGAACCTAGCGGGAGCGCGACCGAAGGTTTCCAAGTCGAAGGTTTCGAGCAAGGCCTCCCGGTCGGTGATAGGCTCCACCGGCAGAGAGGTGCCCAGCCGCGCCAGTATCGCAATAAGTGCCTCGGGCTCGATGCCCTTTTCCCGGAATGCCTCGACGCCCAGCGAACCGAGCCGCTTCGACAGCTTGCCCTCTTTGCCCACCAGCAGCGCTTCATGCGCGAAGCGCGGACACGGATCATGAACCGGGCAATCACTGTCATCCAAGCCGACCGCATGCAGCGCTTCGAACATCTGCACCTGTACCGCGGTGTTGGAGACATGGTCTTCGCCGCGCAGTACGTCGGTGATGCCCATGTCGATATCGTCGACGGCGCTGGGCAGCATATAAAGCCACGAGCCATCGGCCCGGCGGACGACCGGATCGGAAAGCTGTGCGGCATCGAATTTCTGCGGCCCGCGAATGCCATCTTCCCAATCGATGATCTGCTCGTGATCGAGCTTGAAGCGCCAATGTGGGGCGATGCCATCGGCTTCTTTCGCTGCGCGATCTTCATCACTCAGTTTCAACGCGCCGCGATCATAGATCGGCGGGAGGCCGCGCCCCAGCTGGATCTTGCGCTTCAGCTCCAGTTCCTGCTGCGTTTCATAGGCGGGATAGACCCGGCCCGCTTCCTTCAGCTTGCCAAACGCTTCCTCATACAGCGCCATGCGTTCGGATTGCCGCTCCTCACCATCGGGCGTCAGGCCGAGCCAGTCGAGATCAGCGCGGATCGCTTCGACAAACCGCTCGTCGCTTCTCTCCGCATCGGTATCGTCGATCCGCAGCATGAACTTTCCACCATTCTTGCGCGCCAGCATCCAGTTGTGCAGCGCCGTGCGGATATTGCCGACATGCAGCATGCCGGTGGGAGAGGGTGCGAAACGGGTGATCGTGGTCATGCCGCTGCCGTTAGCGCAGTGCCTGGTTCATGGCCAGATTTTCAGCCGCCGACCATGCACATTTTCAACGCTTGCCAGCGCAAATGACACCGGTTACCGTCAACAGCAGAGGATGAACGGAAAGGGTATTGGCACCATGAAGAAACGGTTCAGTGCGATGGCCATCGCGGCGACTCTGGGGGGTGCTGCGGCATCGGCGCAAACATGCGATCCAGACCCGCCCGGAAGTGCGTTCGATCTCAGCCAGTGGAAGATCACATTGCCCATCGATGGCGACGGGGACGGACGCGTCGATGAAATTGCCGTGCGCGATATCCAGGACTACGCGCATCCCGATTTCTTCTACCTCGATGATCAGGACCGCATGGTCTTTACGACGCCCAATCGCGGGGTCACGACCGCCAATTCAACCAACAGTCGCAGCGAATTGCGGCATATGCTGCGCGGCACGAACAGGGATATCGGCACCCATGACCCGAGGAACAATTTTGCCGTGCAGGCGCGCGCCGGATCGCGGCTGTTCGGCCGGGTAGGCGGCCGGATGGAGGCCGCGCTGCAGGTAGACCATGTCGCCCTGAACGCCACCGACCCCACCCGTGCCCCGACATATTCGGTTGTCGTCGGGCAGATCCACGCCACCCGCTATGACGATACCAGCAGTGGCTTCGGCTATGGCAATGAACCGATCAAGATCTTCTACAAGAAATGGCCGGGACACGAGACGGGCTCTGTTTTCTGGACATATGAGCTCAACCTGCCGCGCGACAATCCGGCGCGCCGCGACATCTTTGTTCCGGTATTCGGCAATTCGTGGGACGAGCCGGAGGATCCCGGGGAGAACGGCATCGCACTGGGCGAAGAGTTCTCCTACGAAATCAACGTCCACGAAAACACCATGTATGTCAGCATCCACAATGAAAGGCTGGGCACGGTGAGCCACGCGGTGAGCCTGATTTCCGGCGTCACCGGTGATGACAATCCGCAAAGCTATGGCGGCGATACGCTGTTCTTCAAGGCGGGCGCCTACAATCTGTGTTCCCCGGTGCTGCGTGAAGGGTTTTGGTATCCCGGCTGCGCTGGCACGGGTGATTGGGAAACCGATTATGCCAATGGCGACTACGCGCGCGTGACTTTCTCCCGACTGGTAACCGAGGAATCGGTTCCCTACGAGCAAACGATGGGCGGGCTGGAAGCCGCGCGCCGTGAAAGCGAAGCGGAAAACACCGCCGCAAGCGAATAGCCGGTTGTCGGCGGTGCCGTGCTCGTCATGCTCGGCGCGCTACTATGGGAGGTGCGCCACAGCTTCCATAGCGTGTTCGTAAAGCCGTTCGTGCCGGTCGGCGCGGATGAAGCCATCGAGCGCGCACGAAAAAGCCGTGCGGTCTCCGGCGATTGCCGCATCTGCCATCGCGACCAATACGCTTTCATCGGGACTAACCCCCCAACAGCACGGCCGGAAGACCTGCACATTCCCGGGCCAGCATTTGCCGGCATAGTCGGCGAATTCGAGGACAGCCCGCGCGGCAGGCACGGAGCCCAGACGACAGGTAAGTTCGCCCACCGGATCGTGGCGCTTATTTGCGCAGACTGCGATCAGGCGGATGGCCATCACGATGCGCGTCGCATGCGTTGATTGGTGCGAAAGTCGCTGCGGTTCCGCCAACTGCCGGACAATTGCGCTTGTGGAACCGGAGTTTTCGCGTGTTTGTGCAGGATGGCGACGCTTTTCTGACATATCGACTCTCTTTTGCGATTAACTCGCAAGAAGCATAACATCCTTAACCGGGATTGCAATGCGAATGCTTCTCAATAGCGATATTAATCAGGAGAAAGTGAAATACTCCCCGACTCGCCCGAAATCATCACGCCGGAAACACCCAGCGCACCGGGTGTCTGTTCGACATGATCGGCGTCCGCCAGAACACGTGTCACATCGGTCAGCCCTGATGGCAAACCAAAAGCGCAGACCATTGGCGCCGGTACAGCCGCTCCCGATGGAAACGGCTCCTTGCGCGCGATCGCGCCGATATCGAGACGATTGCCCTCGATCACATAACCTCGCACCATCCCGGCACAGCGCGGCTCCCACCAAATTTCGCTGTCATCGGCGACGAGGCTGAGAGTTTTCGACTCCGTCACCGGCTTTCCATCAATCGCAACCACCCGCCAGTTTCCTGAGAGCGTTTCGGGCGCAGTTGACGCGGCAATACGGTCTGCACTCTCATCGACCGAAGACGCCGCATCGGTGCGGGTGGGATCCTCCACACAGGCAGGCAGCATCAGGGCGGTGGCCAAAAGCAGCGACAAAACGCGCATCGTCTTCTCCGTTGCCCCCGCAAACAAAAAGCCCCGGAGTCGCGAAACTCCGGGGCTTTTTTCAAGCAGTTACTATGAACGAGGGCTTAGTCCTCGCTGCTATCTTCTGCCTTGGTTTCTTCCGCGGGCGCTTCTGCCGGAGCAGCGCCGCCCATGGCAGCAGCCATGTCGTCTTCGCTCATCGGTGCATCGGGCTCGACATCGTCGACATCAGCTGCAGCCTGTTCGGCTTCGAGCGCTTCCTGCTCTTTCTTGTACTTCGCACGGATGGCCGCGTCGCGCGACGAAGCCGTCACACGCATGCGGTTCATTCCGGCGCCCGTACCAGCCGGGATCAGGCGGCCCACGATCACGTTTTCCTTGAGACCGATCAGCGTGTCCTTCTTGCCTTCCACGGCCGCCTGCGTGAGCACGCGGGTGGTTTCCTGGAACGACGCGGCGGAGATGAACGATCGGGTCTGGAGGCTCGCCTTGGTGATCCCGAGGAGGATCGGAGTGCCCTGTGCCTTCTTCTTGCGCGGCGGCAACTTGGCATTGACCTCGTTCATTTCTTCCAGATCGACCTGCTCGCCAGGCAGCAGTGTGGTGTCGCCTCCATCGGTGATCTCGACCTTCTGCAGCATCTGGCGAACGATCACCTCGATGTGCT
>CAYRBB010000045.1:0-20433 GCA_964422435.1 uncultured Sphingomonadaceae bacterium | reverse complement strand
CAGCGCCGCCACCAGAAGGTGATCGAGGAAGCCCCCGCCCCCGGCATGGACGAAGGCACGCGCGAAGAAATCTGCGCCGCCGCCGTGCGCGCGGCGAAAGCGGTCGATTACGAGGGCGCAGGCACCATCGAATTCATCGCCGATGCCAGCGAAGGCCTGCGCGCCGACCGCATCTTCTTCATGGAGATGAACACAAGGCTTCAGGTCGAACACCCGGTGACCGAGGAGATCACCGGGGTGGACCTCGTCGAATGGCAGCTGCGAGTCGCGAGCGGCGAGCCGATCCCGCTGAAGCAGGAGGAGCTGAGCATCAACGGTTGGGCTATTGAGGCGCGGTTGTATGCGGAGGATCCGGCTAAGGGGTTTCTGCCGAGTCCCGGCAGGATAGATGATCTCTATCTCGACCGTCGGGCTCGCATGGAAACCGGTGTCGAAGAGGGTGACTCCGTTAGCCCGTTCTACGACCCCATGATTGCGAAAATCGTCGTGCATGGTGAGGACCGCGAAGCTGCGAGATTGGCCCTGCTGTCGGCGCTCAACAACAGCTACGTTTCTCCGCTACAGACCAATCAGGGCTTCCTGTACGAATGCGCCACACTCGATGAGTTCGCAATTGAGACACTCGACACAGGTTTGATTGAACGGAAGGGTAACGCGCTGATGCCCTCTGTCGAGCCAGCTCAAAACGTGATCGATGCCGCAGTACGGCGATACCGTCGCGACAAGGCTGACTGGGAAAGCTGTGACGACTATCCGCGCTCAATGGTCAACGCGCTTTTCGGCTTCAGAATGAACGCGGACACCCGAGAGCAAATAGTGCTTCACACACCAACTGGTCCTGTCGCCGGTGATGCTTCGACTCCCGACATGGACTTGCGAGTACCCGCTACGATGCCGGATGAGGGTCAAATCTTCGTCACGGAACGTGGTCAGACCTATCGTTTTTTTGTGCGCGGGAATGAAACTGCAGGATCGGCAGGAGCCGCCGACGGCGATATCCTCGCGCCCATGCCGGGCAAGGTCATCGCGGTCGATGTGGCGGAGGGCGACACTGTCACCGCTGGCCAGCGTCTGCTGGTGCTCGAGGCGATGAAGATGGAACACGCGCTCACCGCGCCTTTCGATGGCGTGGTGACCGAGCTTTCCGCCGCCCAGGGCGCGCAGGTGCAGGTCGAGGCGCTGCTTGCGCGGGTTGAACCGGTAGAAGAGTGAGTACACTCCCTGCACCCGCCCGCCGCAAGCTCGGCCAAACCGATATGGAAACCAGCCCACTCGCATGGGGAATGTGGCGCAGCGAGGGCGCGGTGGCGGAGGTTGGGCAGTGCCTGCACGCCGCATTGGATGCCGGGATCGACTTCATCGATACGGCCGATGTCTATGGCTACCCCGAATTCGGCAATGTCGAGGCCATGCTGGGCGAGGTCTTGCGCCGTGAACCAACGCTCCGCAGCCGCATCACCCTCGTCACGAAAGGCGGGATCACGCCGCCGGTGCCCTATGATCAGTCGCGCGAATACCTGACCACAGCCCTGGACGCATCGCTCAAGCGACTCGGTACCGATGTGATCGATCTCTATCTGATCCACCGGCCCGATATCCTGACGCACCCGCAAGAGCTGGCCAGCTTCCTCGATCAAGCCATCATCAGCGGGAAGGTGCGCGCGGTTGGCGTCTCCAATTTCACGACTGCACAGATCTATGCGCTGGGCCTCTTCTTGAGCGAGCCGCTGTCGGTCACCCAACCCGAAATCAGCCCGCTACGTATCGACCCGTTCGACAACGGTGAGATGGATCAGGCAATGGAGATGCGCCTTACCCCGATGGCGTGGAGCCCGCTCGGCGGTGGCCGTCTGATGGCGCCCGAAAGCGCGCGCGAGCGTGCGGTCGCGGCCGCGCTGGATGACGTCGCCGAAGAACTCGGCACCAACCGGGCACTTGCCGCCTACAGCTGGCTGATGGCGCACCCCGCGGGCATCGTGCCGATCATCGGTTCGCAAAATCCCGCGCGGATAACCGAAGCCGCAAAAGCGATGCAGGTCAGCTGGACGCGCGAGGAATGGTACAGGGTCTTTGCCGCCGCGCGCGGTGCGCCGCTGCCCTGATCCTCCCCCATCGGGGGAGGACTTACGCGCCCATATACTCCGCCAGCACCGCCTGCTCGGCCTTGCTCATATGCATGCCCTGCTTGGTGCGCCGCCAGAGCACGTCTTCAGCGGTCTGCGCCCATTCGTGGTCGCGCAGGTATTCGACTTCAGCCTCGCTAAGCCCGGCACCGAACACGCGGCCCAGATCGTCCCAGCTTTTCGCCTCGCGCAGCCAGTCACCCGCGCGCGTACCGTAAGCGCGGCCGATGCGCACGACGTCCTCTTCGGAGAGGAACGGATAGTCCTCTCGCAGCACATCGAAGAGGAAGCCCTGCGCAGTATATTTGAACTCGCCGCCCGGCAGCGGTTCCTTGCCCGTCCAACTCTCGCCCTTCAGCATCGGCAGGCGGGCTGACAACTGCTCCACCGCATCCTCTGCCAAATGGCGGTAGGAGGTGATCTTCCCGCCATAGATGCCCAGCATCGGGGCGCCGCGCGAAGGGTCGGACAATGCGATCTTGTAGCCGCGCGTTGCCGCCTCGGGGCGGCCCGAACCATCGTCTACCAGCGCGCGCACTCCGGCATAGGTGTGCACCACGTCATCGGGCGTCACATCGTGCTCGAAATAGCGGTTGGCAGCATCGCACAGGTAGCGCACTTCCTCCTCGCTGATCTGCACGTCATCCAGCGATCCGGCGTGGTCAGCATCGGTAGTGCCGATCAGGGTAAAATCGTTCTCCCACGGAATGGCAAAGCACACGCGCGTGTCGGGCTGTTGCAGGATGTAGGCATGGTCGTGATCGAACAGCTTGGGCACGACGATGTGCGATCCGCGCACGCGGCGGATACCGTAGGCAGGCTGTTCGCCCGCCAGCCGTGCAAGGTCATCCGCGCCCGGTCCGGCGGCATTCACAATGGCGCGCCCGGTGAAGCTTTCTCCACCCGCCTCAACCTGCCAGTAATCGCCATCGCGCCGCGCAGACGTGACTGCGGTACGCGTGCGAATGTCCGCGCCGCGCTCTGCCGCATCGAGCGCGTTCAGCACCACCAGCCGCGCATCGTCCACCCAGCCATCCGAATATTCGAACCCGCGGGTATAGGCCTTTTCCAGCGGTGCGCCTGTGGGATGCTTCTTCAGGTTCACGGACCGTGCCTTGCTGAGCCGCCCCTTGCCGCCGATGTGATCGTAGAGAAACAGCCCTGCACGCAGCATCCACTTGGGGCGCATGCCGTGGGTGACGGGCAGGATAAAGCGCATGGGCCAGACAATATGCGGCGCGATCTGCCACACGGTTTCGCGCTCGGTCAGCGCTTCGCGCACCAGCGAAAACTCGTAATATTCCAGATAGCGCAGGCCGCCGTGCACCAGCTTGGTCGACTTGCTCGAAGTGCCGCTGGCGAGGTCGCCCTTTTCCAGCAGCAGCACTTTCGCGCCGCGCCCCGCCGCGTCGCGCGCCACGCCCGCGCCGTTCACACCGCCGCCGATCACGATCAGATCAAAGATTTCGCTCATCGCACCAATCCTCCCGGCATGTGGCCGGCATTATTCACACGGCGAAACAGCTTGCCCTTCTCGCTGAACAGGACAACCGCCAGCCCCAGCAATCCGCAGGCGAGCATCGAGTAAGCCAGCGGCAGCGGTGTGCCATCATAGAGGTTCCCGATAAAGGCGCCCAAAATCGCCCCGGTCATCATCCGAACCGCAGTCTGCCCGCTGCTCGCAGACCCGGCAATATGCTGGAATTCCTGCATGGCAATGGAGCTGAAATTTGCCCCGACGAAGCCGAGAGTCGCCATGGCAATGCTCATCAGCACCACGAATTCGGCGAGTGAATAGGGCGCCTCCTGCGCGCTCCATACCAGCATGGCCGATACGGCGATAAAGCCGAACAGTGCCGTATGGCTCACACGCCGCGCGCCGAATTTCTCGACAATGCGCGAATTGGTGAAATTGCTCGCGATCATGCCCAGCACTGCTCCGCCGAAGATCAATGCGAAATAGTCGCCCTGCCCGAATGTCTCGGCGATCAGCTGCTGTGATGAATTGAGGAAGCCGAACAGCGATCCGAAGACCAGTGCTGCACCGATCACATAGCCTATAGCCTGCCGGTCGAAAATGGCCTTGCCCATGTTGCGCAGGATCGTGGACGGGCGAATATCTTGTTTGTCATCGTCCTGCAGCGTCTCGGGCAAACGCAACCATGCCCATGCGGCAGCGAATGCGCCGACAACCGACATCGCAAAGAAGATCGCCCGCCAGCCGAAGAAATACATGATCGCCTGCCCGATGGCGGGAGCGAGAATGGGGACGAGCAGAAAGATCATCATGATCAGGCTCATCAGCCGCGCCATGCGATCCCCGCCGACATGATCCCGGACCATCGCCACCGGGACCACGGTCAGCCCGGCGCACAGCAGGCCTTGCAACAGGCGCATTGCGATCAACAGGTCGAAATTGGTGACCATCGCGCAGGCGAAAGACAGGATGACATAGGAAAGCAGTGCAAGCGCCAGGATGGGCCGTCTGCCGAATCGATCGGCAAACGCACCCGGGAAGAACGCCCCGATCCCGCCACCAAGGAAATAGGCGCCGATCACGAGCTGGCGACGATTACCCCCGGCGCCCATTTCCTGTGCCATCTGGCCGAGCGCCGGCAGCATGGAATCGATGCCGAACGCCTGCAGGCTCATCAGCATCGCCATCAGGAAAATCAGCTCGCGCTCCCCCAGTTTGCGGGTGAGGCGGCTTTCCGCTGGCGGATTGGCGGGAGGCGATGCGTCTTGGCTCACGACAGACTTGTGCCGCCTTCGGTGTCAAAAGGAAACCCGCTTCACCACGGTTTTCGCGCACGGTGCGACATTGTATGCGTAGCGCATGGTCGATACGGTAGCCGATGATCAGGGAAAGGAAGAAGCGCAGGGCCTGCGCAAGATCATCCATGTCGATATGGATGCGTTCTTCGCCAGCGTGGAGCAGCGCGACAATCCGGAATTGCGCGGCAAACCGGTTGCTGTCG
Source organism: uncultured Sphingomonadaceae bacterium (assembly GCA_964422435.1). Classification (GTDB taxonomy): domain Bacteria; phylum Pseudomonadota; class Alphaproteobacteria; order Sphingomonadales; family Sphingomonadaceae; genus Alteraurantiacibacter. The sequence goes on along the minus strand of CAYRBB010000045.1, from coordinate 15,332 downwards.
GCGGATCTTCAGGGCGCGGTGTGGTCGCAGCGGCCAGTTACGAAGCACGCAAGTTCGGTGTGCGCAGCGCGATGCCTTCGGTCATTGCCAAACGCCGCTGCCCCGATCTCATTCTCGTGAAGCACCGGTTCGATGTTTACCGCGAGGTGAGCCAGCAGATCCGCGCAATTTTCCTTTATCACACACCGCATGTCGAGCCGCTGAGCCTCGACGAAGCCTACCTCGATGTCACCGAGGATATCCACGGCATCGGCTCTGCCACCGCCATCGCGCAGCAGATCCGCAATAGCATTCGCGAAACCACGCAGCTAACCGCCAGCGCAGGTGTCTCCTACAACAAGTTCCTCGCCAAGCTCGCCAGCGACCAGAACAAGCCTGACGGGCTGTGCGTCATCAGACCCGGCGAAGGCGCAGCATTCGTGCAATCGCTGCCGGTACGGCGCTTTCACGGAATCGGACCCAAGGGCGCGGAAAAGATGGCAAAGCTCGGCATCGAAACAGGTGCGGACCTGGCCGCAAAGGATCTTGAATGGCTGCGTGCGCATTTCGGCAGTTTCGGCGAATATCTGTTCCGCGCTGCACGCGGGATCGACCTGAGGCCCGTTCGCGCCAACCGCATTCGCAAGAGCATCGGCGGGGAACGGACATTCAGCGAAGACATTTCGAGCGGCAGCGCGCTGCGCGCGACGCTGGACGACATCATCGAGATTGTCTGGGACAGGATCGCCGGAAGGCAAGCGCGGGGACGCACTGTTACGCTCAAGGTCAAGTTCAACGATTTCCAGACCATGACCCGTGCCCGTTCGGTCGATGGGGCGGTGGAGGACAAGGCGCAATTTGCTGCCCTTGCGCACGAGATTCTGAAGGCCGAACTGCCACTCGCCTTGCCCATCCGGCTGATGGGGCTCACACTCAGCAATCTGGAGCGGGATGAAGAAGACGATCGGCGTCGTGACGACGCGCAGCTATCGCTCCTTTAATTGCTCCAGATCTTCGCTGTGGGCGAGCAGTTCTTCATCGACAGTCATGCTGCGATTTTCGGGCAAGGCATTGCGGCGGAACCACGCAGCCTCCGCTATCTCGCGGTGATCGATCCTTGGCTGACCGTCGGACTTTCCGACAAATACCCATACCTTGTTCTCCGCGCCATGGAGATCAATAAGGGTGTAACCGACGCGCTTTAGTTCGCTTAGCGTCAAGCCTGTTTCCTCGCCAAATTCACGCCGTGCTGCGACTTCGGGATCTTCCCCAGTCCCCACACCGCCGCCGGGAAATTGCCAGAGCTGCTTGCCATAAGTCGGACGAACAAGCAGCAGCCTCCCGGCATCGTCCATGGCCAGAACGCGGCAACCGATTATCGTGGGATTGATGATCCTCCACCAGATTGCGCGGCACCGATGGGCGAGGCGGTAGGCAGCCCGGTGCAGGTCGCGCGGGATCAGGTGAAGCATGCCACCTGCATGTCGCCCGCTGCGCCGAGCAACCGCGCCACAGGCAGATCGTGATCTCCGGCCGCAGCAGCATCGAACACCGCACGCTTGTCCTCACCCCGAATGACGAACATCAGACGGTCTGCGTCAAGGAGCGCCGGGATCGTCAGCGTGATCCTGTCGAACGGCGCTTCGGGCGGGAGTGGATTAGGCGTAAGGCGACGGATGGCTGCGGGATCGTCTACCTCCGGATCGGTATTGGGGAAGAGGCTGGCGATATGCCCGTCCGCGCCCATGCCGAGCCAAACGAGCACGAAATGCGGCACTTCCTCCATTACCGTAAGCGTGGCCACCGTCGCGCCGACCGGTTCCAGCAACGCACGGATCTTGCCGGTATTGCTGGCGGGGTGATCCTCCGGAACGATGCGGTCATCTCCCGGCCATACGGTGATGCGGGACCAGTCGAGATTACTCTTCGTCAATTCCTCGAAGATCGGGAACGGCGTAGAGCCGCCCGGCACGCTGATGGCAATAGGTGCATCCGTGCTGGCGAGGCATTCGCCAAGATACTCTGCAAGATAGTCAGCGATGTCCTGCGCCGATGCTTTGTCGATGTAAGTAATGTCAGCCATGCCACCGCCCTAAACACAAAACCGCCACAGAGCGAGAACTCTGCAGCGGTTTGAATAGCTATGCGTCCGGACGTTTACTGCAGCGTGGAAGTAAGGAACCAGACGCGTTCCTCCGCCATGTCGGTCCAATCATCGATCAGCCCATCGGTAGCATTGTCACCGGCCCGTTCCGCATGGGGCTTGAGCGATTTCAAAGAGTCCACCAGCTTCTGGTTATCGTCGCGCAACTCTTCGACCATTTTTTCCGCCGAAAGCGACGTATCGTCCTGATCGGCAATCTGTGTTTTGGCTGCAACCGAAGCGATGCTGGTCAGCGTATTCGCGCCATTCTTGCGCACACGCTCGCCAATCACATCTATTTGATCGCGCAGTTCGATCGCATGGTCGTCAAACAACAAGTGCAGGTCGCGAAAACGCGGACCCTTCACATGCCAGTGGAAATTCTTGGTTTTGAAATACAGCGCCAGATGGTCGGCCAGCAGGCCGTTAAGGCCATCGATTAGTGCGGTTTTCGAATTGTCGCCAGTGCTTGCCATGGAAATTCTCCGTCAGAATAAGGTAATTGCCTGATCAACGGATGAAGTCGGCATGTGGTTTCAAGGAGTAATCGGATATCTTTAATCGTCAAAATCGATCAAATTGCCGCCTCTGGTGCGATAAAGCCGATAAATAGAGCCGCTATAACAAACAAACCGGCCACGACAGGGCGGACTATGTTGCGCGGCAAATTCTCCCAATCGTCCCCGGCGAAAGCTGCAAAGGCGAGCGTACCAAGCGCCGCCAATGCTCCTCCCGCACCGGCAAGCATCGGGGAGCCTCCGGCAACGCTGAACGACAGCACCAGCAAACCACTTGCATCGGCGAGGATGCCGGCGAACAGCACTATACCTATGGCCCCCAGTGACCGCGTCGGCTCGGTGGGTGCTTCCGGTGCATCGAGGAACGTGATTTCGGCTGCTGCAAGCATCAACGCGGCAGCAACGAACCATGCCTTCTGTTGAGCGGTTAAAAGGTCTGCAAATGCCCCTGCCAGTGCGGCGGCGGCGGCACAGGCTCCAATCGCGCACACCACGATCACGCCGAACAATGCCGGTCCTCCCGCACCGGCGGCCGAAATACGCGACACCCGCACGGCTTCACGGCCTGACACCATGCCAAGCGCTACTGCCAGGAAAGTGAGGAAGAATGTGGTCATGTGTTGGGGGCTACCACAAATCTTGGTCGGGTGGGATCGGAGCGCGCAGCGCACGGACGAACGAGCGAAGCGAGGACAACGGAACCGGAACCCGCGCAATAAGCGCAGCGTATGGAGCGGGTGAAGGGAATCGAACCCTCGTCGTCAGCTTGGGAAGCTGCTGCTCTACCATTGAGCTACACCCGCGCACTGGGAGGCCAGATAGGCGCGAGCCGGGGGGCGGTCAATCGGGCCGCTTATGTTGCAGGCCGGTTCGCTTGCAGCTGGCCACCAGTACGTTGTCCTGATTGTAGGCGCGGTGCATGAAGGTGACGATGCCCTGGTTCGGGCGGCTCTTGCTTTCGCGCAGTTCCAGCACTTCGGTCTCGATCCGCAGCGTATCGCCGATGAACACGGGCGCGGGGAAGCGAACCTCGTCCCAGCCGAGGTTGGCGGCCGCCGTGCCGAGCGTGGTATCGTGCACGCTGATCCCGACCATCAGGCTGAGCGTAAAGCACGAATTGACCAGCACGCGGCCATATTCGGTGCCCTTCATATACTCGGCATCAAGATGCAGCGCCGCAGGATTGTGCGTCATCGTGGTCATCATGACATTGTCGGTTTCGGTCACCGTGCGTCGCAGCGCGTGATCGAACGTTTGCCCGACGCTCAATTCTTCAAACCAAAGGCCAGCCATTGCGTGTGTCTCCTCTTGGCAAGCCTCCTAGCGCGGCGTGCCACAAGAGGCTAGAATAGATGCCAGAGGAGAGAGACTATGCGTATTGCCCTTGCCACACCGGTCCTGGCCATGACTGTGGGTGCCTGCGCGGGCACGCCCGCTCCCGCCCCGATTGCTGCCGTCGAGGCGACAGCCACCTGCGATGCAGAAGCGGCGCAATACCACATCGGCCATACCGCCAGCGCGCAGATGGGGCAGGCCATGCTCGCAGATTCGGGAGCGCGAACGCTCCGCTGGCTACCGCCTCGCAGCGCCATGACGATGGACTACCGGCCCGATCGCCTGACCGTCAGCTATGACGACGACATGCGTATCACGCAGGTGTCCTGCACCTGACGCATGTCAGCAATTGGGTAACTATCGGCGCGCTATCATGCGGCGCGACTATGGGAGACACACCATGAACCGGAAACCGGCCCTGCTTGCATCGGCCTTGCCCGCCTTGGCGCTTTTGTCCGCCTGCGGAGACGATCTGGAAAGCCGCCAGGCAGCTGCTGAAGAGCGCCAGCCGAGCGAGCAATTTATCGAGGACGAAGTCGAAGCGCGCAGCGCGCCTGCTCCTGCCGCAGCCAGTGCCCCCGAAGCAGACGACGGCGGGGATGCGGATGGCGGCGAGGAGGAGCCATTGCAGGTCGATGCCGCACCTGACGACCTGATCGATTCCGCCACCGGCTTCGCACCCGAACCTATGGACGATGCGCGGGGCTTCGACCCGAGCCCGGTCGGCGCGGAACCGTTGGGCGAATAGGTCCTTTTTCAGCCCCGCAATAGTTGCACCTGTAATCACTTCCTGACATGGCGTTGGCATGAACTTATTGATGCTCACCACCGCGTTTTGGATGATAACGTTTTCCGTACAGCAAGATCAAGAAAGCTGGCCACAAGACACCTCGATAGAAGGCCCCTCGCCAGTTTGTGAAGGCAGTTTCTCCCTGCACATTTTCGGTGGTGAGAAGCTGACGAGGCGTGATCCGGGGTTGCATTTCTATGTGTATTATCTTGAGACGGCAGATGGGAACCTCGGCATTTATTCAGGCAGCTATCCGCAAATCCCCGATGGGCTCCGCTCGGTAGACATGCATGATGAATTTGAATTCGAGTATGCCCAGAACGAAGCATACGGGAATCAGTACCTTGTAAATTTGAGACCCGATGAATCCTTGCCGCATTACTTGCATTTTTTTGGTGACGCACTTTCGGGCGACGATGCGGATCGTGAGCTGTTAGGCCGCTTTGATCTCGCAGACTATGATCGCAGCCTCTGCAATGGCGCCCCAACAAACGGATTTTGAAGAGATGACCGGACAGTTCCAGCTCAACGAAGACCAGCTCGCCATCCAGGAAATGGCGCAGCGTTTCACCGCCGACAATATCACCCCGCACGCGGGTGAGTGGGACGAGAAACACCACTTCCCCGTCGACCTGATCAAGAGCACCGCAGAGCTTGGCTTCGGCGGAATCTATGTCAGCGAGGAATCGGGCGGCATCGGGCTTGGCCGTTTGGAAGCCGCGCTGATCATGGAAGCCATGGCCTATGGCTGCCCCACCACCAGCGCCTTCATCTCGATCCACAACATGGCCGCATGGATGATCGATACCTTCGGATCGGACGACCTGAAAGGCCGCTATCTCGATGATCTCATCAGCATGGAAAAGCTCGCCAGCTACTGCCTGACAGAGCCGGGCAGCGGATCCGATGCAGCAGCGCTCAAGACACAGGCGCGCGTGGACGGCGACCACTATGTGCTCAACGGCACCAAGCAGTTCATTTCCGGCGGCGGCGTAAACGATGTCTATGTCGTGATGGTGCGCACGGGTGAACACAAGACGCGTGGCATTTCCTGCCTCGTGGTCGACAAGGATACGCCGGGCGTCAGCTTCGGCGCGCCCGAGAAGAAGCTTGGCTGGAATGCCAGCCCCACCGCGCAGGTCATCTTTGAAGATGCGCGCGTGCCACTGGCAAACCGCGTGGGCGCAGAAGGCGAAGGATTCCGCTTTGCCATGGCCGGGCTCGACGGCGGCCGTCTCAATATCGGTGCATGTTCATTGGGCGGTGCCCAGCGCTGCCTTGACGAGGCGATTGCCTACACCAAGGATCGCCAGCAGTTCGACACGCCGATTGCCGATTTCCAGAACACCCAGTTCATGCTCGCCGACATGGCGACCGAGCTGGAGGCGGCGCGCGCGCTGCTCTATCTCGCGGCCTGCAAGGTGACAGACAATGCGCCCGACAAGTCGCGCTTTTCCGCCATGGCAAAGCGGCTGGCGACCGATAGCGGCAGCAATGTGGTGAACAACGCGCTGCAACTGTTCGGCGGTTATGGCTACCTGCGCGATTATCCGATCGAACGCTTCTGGCGCGACCTGCGCGTGCACTCGATCCTCGAAGGCACCAACCAGGTCATGCGCATGATCGTCGGCCGGGATTTATTGCGGCAGTGAGTCGCGTCTCGCTGGGTATGGTGACAATTGTCGTCCCGGATATCGAGGACGGTATCTCTCATTATACCCGCGATTGGGGTTTCGCCCTCGAGGCGGATACAACCCATTCGTCCGGCCACCGCTGGGTAGAGATCAATCCGGGCGGCGGTGCGAGGATGCGTTTGATAGAAGCAACGAACGACGCGCACCATTCCGTGATCGGGCGTCAGGCCGGGGGCCGGGTCGCCTTCTTCCTTTATGTCGATGATTTTTCCAAGATGATCGGAAGCTGGGCGGATGCCGGCATAGAAATAGAAGAGCCCCCGCGCCACGAGCCCTATGGCATGGTAGCCGTCCTCAAAGACAAATTTGGCAATCGCTTCGACATTATCGAAGCAGAGGAAGCAGAAAAAGAATGACGGACAAGGTAATCATCCACGCGCACGACCATGCGCTGCATATCTCGCTCAATCGTCCCAAGGCGCTTCACGCGTTGACGCAAGAGATGTGCGAAGCCATGTCCACTGCGCTGCTGCGCCTGCGTAACGAAAGCAACCTCCAGACTGTGATCCTCGACCACGCGGAAGGCCGCGGCTTTTGCGCCGGCGGCGACGTGGCAATGGTACGCCAATCGGCGCTGGAAGATGACGGCCAGGCAGGCCGCGCCTTTTTCCACGCGGAGTACCGCCTCAACCATCTGATGTTCACCTATCCCAAGCCGATCGTCGCTTTCATGGATGGCGTAACGATGGGCGGCGGCGTCGGTATTTCGCAGCCGTGCCAGTACCGTGTGGCGACCGAAAACACGATGTTCGCGATGCCAGAAGGCAATATCGGCCTGTTTCCCGATGTGGGCGCGGGCTGGTACCTGCCCCGCCTGCCGGGCGCGACGGGCAAGTTCCTCGCGCTCACCGCGGCACGCATGGACGGCGCGGAATGCCTATGGGCGGGCCTCGCCACGCATTACGTCGAAAGCGGCAAGCTCGACGAAGCAAAGGCACGCATTATCGGCGGTGAAGACGCCGGCGCGGTGCTCGACGACCTCTCCACGACGCCGCCCGAAGCGCGCATTGCCGGCAATGCCAAGAAAATCGACATGCATTTCGGTCCCGATACCCTGGAAGGCATTATCGCTGCGTTGGAAGCCGATGGCAGCGAATGGGCAGGGAAAGAACTCAAAGCCGTGCGGGCAAAATGCCCCACGACAAGCAAGGTCGCGTTGCGCCAGTTTGCCGAGAACGCCCATTGCGCGACCTTTGCGGACAATATGGTGATGGAATACCGCGTCGCATCGCGCATGATGTTGCGGCACGATTTTGCCGAGGGTGTGCGCGCCGTTCTGATCGACAAGGACAATGATCCGGCATGGGATCCGGCCAAGCCCGAGGAAGTGCACGAAGCGCTGATCGAAGGCATTTTTGCCGAAGATCCCGATGGCGGCGAGTGGACTCCGTTCCCCGAGATTTCCTAAACACCGAGCGCGTGAAGCGCATTCGTCACCGAACCACGATATCCTTCCCCGAACAGCCGCAAATGCACGAGCAGCGGCCACAGGCGGTAAATAGGCAAGCGATCTTGCCAGCCGTCCTCGAGCTGCATCGCGATGAAAAATTCCTCTGGCGGGTGATCGAACAGGGTGAGCATTGCCACGTCCACTTCACGATGGCCGACATAGCATGCCGGATCGATCAGCGCGGCCACCTGTCCCTGATTAAAAAGGATATTGCCGCCCCATAAATCGCCATGCAGCAGCGAATGAGTGGGATAAGTCGGCAGCAAGTCGGGCAAGCGTTTTGCCAGAACGTCCAGCCGCCGCGCGATGGAGCTGTCGATATGTCCGGCGTGGCACAGCAGGCGGTTCGCGGCCCAGAATTCCGGCCAGTTGCCGCCGCGCATGTTGGCGACAGCGACCGAACCGAAGGCGAAGTCCTCATTCCAGCCATAAGGCTCGTCACGCGGGGCATGTAGAATGGCGAGGACATCAGCAAGGCACAGCCAGTCTTTCGCGCCATCTGCCTCGATATACTCCATGATCAGCAGTTCCCGCTCGGCATGGCAAACCTTTGGAGCCGGAGCGCCAGTCTTGCCAATAGCACGCAGCATTACGCCTTCGCGCTCGACGAGCGATCCGTGTTTGGCAACCATTTGCCGCCCATCGGCGAGATCGACCAGTGTTGCTCCGCCGAGGTCACCGCCCGCGAGCTTTCGCCCGCCAGCCACTGGGCTGCCGGTGATCGCCTCGAACCGGTGCTGCCAACTCACGCTTGCAAGCGCGAGACCAGCGCACGCGCAGCACTGCTCACATCGCTCCAGGTCACTTCGAACCCGTCATCCTCACCATAATAGGGATCGGCCACGGCTTCCCCCTCGCGCCCGGGAACCATGTCGAGGAGCAGACCCAGCTCTGCCGTCGCATCATCAGGCATCAGCCTTTGGAGGTCCGCCAAATTCTGCGCATCGAGCGCGAAGATATGGGTGAAGCGCCGAAAGTCGCCACGCGCCACTTGCCGCGCACGAAGCCGGGAAATGTCGACGCCCCTGGCTTTCGCTGTGGCAATCGCACGGCTGTCTGGCGCGTTGCCGACATGCCACGCGCCCGTGCCTGCGCTGTCGATCGCTATGTCCAGCCCCGCCTCTTCTGCGGCAACGCGCATCGCCCCCTCCGCCATAGGAGAGCGGCAGATATTGCCAAGGCAGACGAAGAGAATAGAGGCCATGGCCTCGTCCCTAGCGCAGAGTTAGGCGGTCGGCCAAGGCCCGGTGATCGCCAGCGTCATGGTCGGACTGTAGGCGTTGACAAACATCGTCCGGCCATCGGGCGAGAAACACGCGCCCGCCGGCTCGGTCTGCAGGCGAAGCCGTGCGAAAGCATAGGCTTCACCTGCAGGTGTGATGCCGCGCAGGTAATTGTCGACCGTGTCACCATACTGGTCTTCGCACACGATCAGATCGCCGAAGGGAGAGACAACAATATTGTCGCCAAAGCTGTATTCATCGGCGGCCGGGCTTTCGTAGAACAGTTCAAGCGCGTCCGGCCCGTTCGCGCGTGGGGTCAGGCGGAATATCTGCCCTTCGCGGGCTGTCCCGCCGCTGGTCGCAGTAAAATACATTTCACCCTCGCCCATCCAGATTCCTTCACCACGCGCAAAGATGGCTGCACCCTGCGCTGCGCCACGTTGGCGGAGATCATCTTCGGGCGCCTCGACGTCATCAAGCGTGACCCACGTCCCTGCGACAGGTGCGCCGACGGGCAGAATTGTCGCGCCATCTTCGGAATTGCGCGTGTCCTGAATCCCGTCGAGAACAAGCGCCTGCAGTGTACCGCCGGCAACGAGGTTGCCCGGCTCATCGGGAATGAACCGGTAGAGCAGGGAGTCCCCGCGATCTTCGGTCATGTAGACGATACCGCTTGCCGGATCGACGCAGGCAGCCTCGTGATTGAAGCGCCCCATTGCGCGCAACGGCACAGGGTCGACAAGGCCACCGCTATCGGCCGGTATTTCAAAGACATAGCCGTGATCGCGATTGATCCGGCCATCTGCGCGATTGGTATTCTCTTCGCACGAGAGCCAAGTATTCCACGGAGTGACGCCACCTGCGCAATTGCGGATCGTGCCCGCAAGGCTGCGATATTGCCGCTCGACTTCCAGCGTTTCGGCATCAAGGATGATCGTGCTCGTGCCGCCCGGCAGCGCGATCAGGCTTCGCTGGATCGTATCGTAAGCGGGCGAAACGGCGATGCCATTATCGGCACTCGGCGAAATCTCATGGTTGCGCACGAGCGCCAGCTTGCCATTGCCGATATCGAAGCAACCCATTCCGTCTGCATCATCGGGCACACCTTCACCATCGTCCATCATATCGCCAAGACGTGAAATCACGCGATAAGAAAAGCCTTCCGGCAGGTCGAGTACGCCTGCCGGATCGGGCTGGAGGGCACCAAAACGGTTGCCCGGCGCAGTCGCAAGCGCGCTGCGCGGCGTAGTGGTGCAACCGCTGGCGAGCAGTCCGGAGAAGGCAAGGCCGGTCGAAGCGAGAAATGTGCGGCGATTGGTTTGCATGATGGACTCGTCTTTCCTGCTCTTTGTTTTCAGCATCTATAACGCAAAAGGGCGGGGTAATGTCACCCCGCCCTTCGCATTAGGTATTCGGTGTTACAGGCCCAAGGCAGAACGGATATCGGCCCAACTCACGAGCTTGAAGTTCTGCGCAGCGGGGGCGTTCTGCCCGTCCTGCGCCACGAACAGGCCTTCGGGATAGTCCGGGCCGAAATCGCCCGTGAGGAGGTCTATGCCGTCGGTTTCCTGAGTCGATCCAAAAGCGCCCTCGGCAATGGCGAAGCGGCCAAGCGGGGCCATGTCGGGGAGGCGATAGACGGCGTAGGCATTGTCACCCTGGCTCGACGCGACAAGGTAGCCGCCATTTGCGCCTTCGGTGACGATGGAGAGTCCCTCCACATCGGCGACGAGATACTGGTTATCGATGGGGGCGACGAGCTCGCCTGTGGTCTCGCCATTGGCGAAGCGCCAGATGCCGCGTGTTTCCTCGCCGACATAAAGCGTGCCGTCGCGATCATCATAGACGCAGCCTTCGGGCTGGGTGGCAACGGACATTTGGCGCTCCAACCCGCCATGTCGCAAGGAGTATTCGCGCAGGGCGCCGTCTTTCAGAACCGCCAGCGCGCTGACGCCTTCGTGTTGCGACATGCAAAGGCCGTAACCCTCGCCGGGGCCGGTCGATACGCGGCCGCGCGGCTCCAGCGTCCCGGTTGCGGTGTCGAGCGCGAAGGTGACCATATGCGAATTGAGCGGATCGTTCCGGTCGCTCGCAGCGACGAGCACGGTGCCGTCCGGCAGCTGCACCAGATCGACATTGTTGACCTGCCCGGCATCGGTGAAGCTCATGACGTCGCCAGAGAGATTGTACACGTAAAGCCCCGCCTTTTTGTCGGTCGCGACAATCAGGCTGGCCGCAGGATTAGCAGCATTGCGCCAGATCGCGGGATCGTCCGCCGCGTCCTCATTGGCGGTGCCGACGGGAACAGTTTCCCCGCTTGCCATCACCGAAACCGGCGGCAGGCCCACCGGAGTGGTTGCGCACCCCGCCAGCAGGCCCGCCATCGTAGCAATAGCAATCTTGCGCATCAGAACGTCACCCGAACGCCGCCCTTGAAGGTGCGGCCATAGATTTCATACTGATAGTTGTTCTGGCGGCCACCCACATTGTTGTAGGCGAAATATTCCGCATCGGTCAGGTTCACCGCTTCCACGAAAACCTGCACGGTGTCGGTGACGCGGTAGCGCGCACTCGCATCGAGCTGGAAGTGGCTGTCCACGAAGCGGTCTTCTTCGGGCGAACCGTTCAGCTCGTCGAGATAGTCGTCGCGGAACGTACCGGCCAGACGCAGGCTGAGCGGACCCTTCTCGTAACCCAGCACGCCGTTCAGGGTGTGCTCTGACGTAGCCGGCAGCGCGATTGAGCGGGTTGCACCGACAACACCGAGTTGGTCGACACCGCCACCCGGCACTGCACCGCTGGCATCGGTCCACGTGTAGTTTGCCTGGGTGATGATGCCATCGAACGGAGCGGGCAGCATGTCCCACTGATAGGCAAAGCCAAGTTCGACACCGAAGATTTCGGCACTTTCACCGTTGAGCGGGATCACCGCTTCATCGAATGCAATGCCATTATAGACGAGCCGTTCACCGTCGCTCTCGAATTCGACATTGACGATGTAGTTGGAGACATCCTTGTAGAAGATACCTGCGCTCAATGCGCCGCTGCCCGCGAAGTAGTAATCGACGCCAAGGTCGAAGTTCCATGCTTCATACGGTTCGAGGTCCGGGTTGCCGAATTCGCCTTCAACCTCGTCATCATCATTCTGCTCGGTGATGAAGCGCGGGGCAATCTGCGCGAAGCCCGGGCGCACAAGACTGCGATAGCCCGCAGCGCGGAATACCAGGTCTTCAACCGGCTCATAACGGATGTTGAGGCTGGGGAGGAAGAATCCATAATTGCTGGCCGAAGTCTGCGGGGTTACGATCACCGTGTCATCGGTGGCGGTCGTTCCATCGGGCAGCGTACCGTCTTCTTCCACGAGCAGGGTGAAATTGCCGAAGATGTCGGTCTGCGTGTGCTCGTAGCGAACGCCGCCGACAACTGTCAGCGTCGAGCTTTCCCAGCGGCCCAGCAGGTAAGCGGCGTAAATATCTTCTTCGATCGCGTAGTCTTCGACCGCGCTATCAAACAGGCTGTCCGCTTCCTGCAGTTCGAACTGGTCGAAATTGGCGAAGAAGAAATCGGTCGCAGCCGTGTAGCCCGCCAGCGGTTCGAGATCGGTAATGCGATAGGTCGCGGGCTCGCCCAGCGCGTCTGCCAGCGTGTATCCGTCGAGCTCGTAAAAGGCGATATCGCCATCGAAGGTCTTCTCGCGCCAGCGGCCCTTGAGGCCGGTCTGGAAGGTGAACACACCGCCATCCATCACGAATGCACGCGCGACGTCGAATTGCAGCGTATATTCCTCGTCCACCGCATCCGAGAGCTGGGTCAGCTCGACATCGTTCAGCCCGTAAGTGGACGGTTCGAAGAAATCGGCCACGCCCGCGACGGAATACAGCGGCACGCGCGGGTTGGAATAGTCGACAGTTGCGACAAGGCCATCGGCTTCAAAGTCGCGTTCGAAAGTGGTCGGGTCCACGCTGTTGTCCTCGCGCTCCGAGGAGCGGGCATAGCTGGCAAGATATTCCAAAGACCACGGACCGGTATTGGTCTCGCCGCCAAAGCTCAGCGAGTAGATTTCCTGTCGTTCGAAACGGTCCTTGATGTCCCGCTCCACCGTGATCGCATATTCCTCGCCCGGATCTGCCGGGTCGAAATCGGCATAGGTCACGCTGTCGCTGGTGCCGCTAACAAGGGCGTCACCGAAATCGAAGGTCAGGCGGCGGCGGAATTCCTGGTCATCGAAACGCGAATACAGGCCGCGAACATACAGTTCGGTCGTGTCAGAAACGAGGAAGTCGAGGCCGAGCGAGCCGCTGATGCGCTCGCGCTCCACGTCATAGTCGCGATACTGCACCTCTTCGGCGTAGACGAGACCGTTATCCTCTTCCCAATCATCCGCTTCAATATTGTCGGTTTCAAAAAATCGGTTGTAGTAGGAAAGGCCGCCCGAAATGCCGACATTGTCGGTCAAACGATAGGCGAAATTGATGCTGCCTTTCGGATTCAGCTCTTCCGAATATTCGTTGTAGCTGCCCTCTGCCGATACGGTCAGGAAGTTGCCGCGACGGTCAAACGCGCTGACGGTGTTGATCTCGATGCTGGCACCGATCGTGTCGGCATCCATATCCGGTGTGAGCGATTTGCGGACTTCGATGCTTTCGATGATGTCGCTTGCGACAACGTCCAGCGCCACGGCGCGGATATCGCCCTCGGGAGCAGGCACGCGGACGCCATTGATCGAGGTGGCATTGAGGTTCGGATCGAGGCCACGGACGGCCACGAAACGGCCTTCGCCCTGATCGTTCAGCACGTTGATGCCAGGCAGGCGACGCAGGCTTTCCGCAACGTTCTGGTCGGGGAACTGGCCAATCGCGTCGCGGCTAAGCACATCGACAATCGTGTCCGAGGCATATTCGCGGCTGAGCGCGTTGAACTGGTTGGCGCGCTGGCCGTATACGAGGATGTTGGCGGCATCGTCACCGCCGAGCAGGAAGTTGGCCGTAATGGTGCCGCTTTCGGGCACCGTGATTGTCTGCGTTTCGGAAGGCACGCCCTGGAAGCGCGCTTCGAGCGTGTAGGTACCGGCTGGTACATCGGCGATGCGGAAGCTGCCATCGCGCTCGGTCGCCACCTGACGGCCCAACTCTACGATACGAACTACGGCGGATTGCAGCGCGACGGTTTCGGTTTCGTCCACCACGACACCGACAACGTCCCCCGCGAGCGCAGGGGTAGCGGCAAGGGCCAGAGCACTCACACTGGCGCAGGCGAACAAACGAGACATTTTCATTTCGGAACTCCCTCAAACAAGTTGGAGAGGCCGGTAGTCAGTCCCGGTTACAACGGAGCGGCGATTTGGTGACAGGTTGGAGACCGTTTGGTGACCGAAAAATGACGTTGCGCAATGATCACATTAGAAGCATTTGAATTCAGGGACATGGTGTATGCCACAAGCTCATATCGCTCGGGCGCACTCTTCGACTATTCGCCAAGTTTAGCTTTCCTGTCCGCGAGTTGGCGATGGAGGCAAGTCCCCTCGCTTACTTTCCGCCTTTCCAAAATATGCCCCGTCGGCCAGACCGAAAATCCCGACACCGGGATCGTGATAAACGAGCTGTTTGTTATCCTTCTTGGGAAGCCTGCAGTGAAACCGCAGGACGTCGGAACGACCCGCCGGGATCTGGTTGGACGTTCTAACAAAAAGGATCACGATATTGGGCGGCAGCAGGCAGCGTAAACTCCTGTGCCTCAGTGGCAAAACGACCAAACCAACCTGCATTGCCCAAACGCAAAAAGGCCGCCCCGAAGGACGGCCTTTGAACTTGGTTGCGGGAGTTGGATTTGAACCAACGACCTTCAGGTTATGAGCCTGACGAGCTACCGGACTGCTCCATCCCGCGTCACCTTGTTTGCCTCAAGCGCCGACGCCGACATCCGTCGGCTTGGCTATCCTCACTCTCGACAGCAAGCTGTCTTCGCTCCGGACGACCATTCGGCCTTGCGAATCCTGCGGATCCGATTGGCGGGTCCCATGCTGATCTAAAGATCGGCAGAGACCAAAAAGCCGCCGCTCGGTCTGACCGGCAGCGGCTTTTTGAAATCGTGAATGGGTTTTACCTTGCTGCCCGCCGGCTGCAATGCCTGGCGGCGACCTACTCTTCCAGTGCTTAAGCACTAGTACCATCGGCGCTACCTGGTTTCACGGCCGAGTTCGA
>CAYRBB010000044.1:0-20518 GCA_964422435.1 uncultured Sphingomonadaceae bacterium | reverse complement strand
GCGGTGGCGTAATAGGGGTTGCCTTCGTCCTCGTATTTCTGGCGGATCGGGGCCTTGAATTCTTCGGCCTGTTCCTCCGTCCAGCTATCCGCATCACGGTGGACTGTTGCCAGCACCGATGCCGCCTGTTCGCCGCCCATTACCGAAATACGCGCGTTGGGCCAGGTGAAGAGGAAGCGCGGAGAGTAAGCCCGCCCGCACATGCCGTAGTTTCCGGCGCCAAAGCTGCCGCCGATCACGACGGTGATCTTGGGCACCTGCGCGGTGGCGACCGCCGTCACCAACTTCGCGCCGTGCTTGGCGATGCCTTCCGCCTCATACTTGCCGCCGACCATGAAGCCGGAAATGTTCTGCAGGAACAGCAGCGGGATGCCGCGCTGGCAGGCGAGCTCGATGAAGTGCGCACCCTTTTGCGCGCTTTCGGAAAACAGCACGCCATTATTGGCGAGGACTGCCACAGGCATGCCCCAGATATGCGCAAAGCCGCACACCAGCGTCGAGCCGTAGTCGCGCTTGAATTCATGGAACTCGGACCCGTCAACGATGCGCGCGATGACCTCGTGCACGTCATAGGGCGCACGCACGTCCTCCGGGATCAGCGCGTAAAGGTCGTCCACGTCGAATTTCGGCGCACGCGGCTCGCGGATATCGAGCTTGGCCTGCTCATTCGCGCCGAGGTGGCTGACGATATCGCGCACGATGGTGAGCGCGTGCTCGTCATTCTCGGCGAGGTGATCGACCACGCCCGATTTCTTCGCATGGAGCGCACCGCCGCCCAGATCCTCGGCGCTGATTTCCTCGCCCGTCGCGGCCTTCACTAGCGGCGGCCCGGCAAGGAAAATCGTTCCCTGTTCTTTCACGATCACGCTCTCGTCGGACATGGCGGGCACATAGGCGCCGCCTGCAGTACAGCTGCCCATCACACAGGCGATCTGCGGAATGCCCATCGAGGACATCTGCGCCTGGTTGTAGAAGATACGCCCAAAATGGTCGCGGTCGGGGAAGACCTCGGCCTGGAACGGCAGGTTCGCCCCGCCGCTATCGACGAGGTAAATGCATGGCAGACGGTTCGCATGCGCAATCTCCTGCGCGCGCAGGTGCTTCTTCACCGTCATCGGGTAGTAGCTGCCACCCTTCACCGTCGGATCGTTCGCCGCGATCATCACCTGCCGACCGGACACACGCCCGATCCCCGCGATCATGCTCGCCCCGTTGACGTCTCCGCCATACATGCCGTTCGCCGCCAGCTGGCCGATTTCGAGGAAAGGCGAACCCGGATCGAGCAGCCGTTCGACCCGCTCACGCGGCAACAGCTTCCCGCGCGACACATGCTTTCCGCGGTGCCGCTCCGGCCCGCCAAGCGCGGCCGCCGCGACTTTATCGCGTAGCTCTTCGGCAAGCGCTTTGTTGTGATCGAAGCGTGCTTTGGCTTCGGGACTTTCGCGATCGAGCGTGGACGTGAGTAGAGGTGCGGTCATGCGCCACGTTTAGCCAGATCGGCGAGCAGGGCAAACCCGGTCGCGTTGTTTTTGATCACTCGGCTACGTCTGGATTTGTCTCGACCCAACTCACACCCCGTTCGGGGTCCATGGTCACCCGCATCCGCTTGAGCAGGGCAAATCCGATCAATGGTTGGGCGATATCGACCGCGATCACGTTCTCTACATCAATCACCGCGCCCGCAATCTCGATGGGGTCGGTCAGCTCGATCCGGTAATAATCGGCACTGCCGGTCACGAAGTGGACCGTCCCTGCTTTTACCGGTTCCGCGGCCAGCGGAAGCGCCTCCAGCGTCCACAATGGCATGATTAACTCTGCATGCGAACCGGTATCGATCTTGGCATCCATATCCAGGCTGCCAATCCTCAGATTGGTCAGCGGCGTCGGGTAACTTGGATCGTTGGCATAGCGATAGCCCGCAGGTTCGGCGTCGCCGCGCGGCTCGATGGTCAGCCGCATTTTCGGCCCGTCGAACACGACGAGCGATCCCCAGAACGAGTTCTGACCGGTTATGCCTATATGGGTGCGATCCTCATAAACCGAAGCCGAGGCTCTGAAGTCGCCGAACGTCTCTCCGCTTACTTCGAAGTTACGCAGACAGGTTATGTAGCCAGGTATCAAATTCCCGCCGCCATCGTAGTGCGACAGGTTCGCACCGAGGTTCTCCATACCCATTTGGTCGGCATATTCTATGTTGATCGTTGCGCTTTGGGCGCCTGTATCAAACATAAACAACATGTCGGGCAGATCATTCACGGACACCATTACGAAAGGCTGATAGCGACCGTAAAACATCGGGGCGGTGACCTGTTGATCCGCGATCAGTGGCTTGGCTGACTGTTCTGGACACGGTGTTCCGCTCGCTGCGGCAAGTGCAGCCAAGGAATAACCAATCATTGACTTTCCTCCTGCAAGACAAGTCCGGCATCGTAATCGATCCACAGGCGCAGGTGACGCGCCACTTCCAGACCGACGACGGGATAATCGAGATCGGCGAAACCGATGCTGTCGATCGGTATCTCCTGCCCCCCGATACGCAGCGGCTCGAGTGGCTCGCCGCTGTAGTACGGCAGCACCTGCTCATCGCTGGCGACTTCGCCCGTAATTTCGGGTGGAGCGGCCAGGCGCATCTGTTCCATGGCGGACAGCGGCAGGATAACGCTGTTATTCGACGAAACGTCGATAACTGCGGTCGCGGACGCATTTCCGATGGCGACCTCGATCGACGGAAATACGTCCTCGCCCAGCTGCAGGAACGGGCGGGCTCCGGCTGCACCGCCTTCGATACTTTGTGCCCTTGAAACCTGTCGTGCCGGACCATCCCACAAGAAGGCCCCGCCAACGGCCTGCAGCGACACCACACCTTCAAGGTTCATGCTTTGGTTGTCGGTGAATTCAAAGGAGCCGCGCAATGGCAAGGGGCCGAGGCGGGCACGTTCCAGCGTCCGCTCTTCAGCCGCAAAGGCATTGGTAAAGCGCGCATCCACCTCGTGCTGGCGCCCCACGCTGCTGAGCCGGAACGGGGTCACGGTACCGGATGGCAGGGTCACGAATGCGATTGGAAAGCTGCTGACTTCGTGGAACTCGATGGAAGCGTCCGACGCATTGGCGTAACCGGACCGGGCCGCTCCGGTGCCTAAGTCGTTTCCTCCCTCGGTCGGGGGGAAGTATGAAACGCGCTGCTCGGGGTCCATGTAGAAGACAAGGTGCTTCATCAGCGGCCAGCCGACCAGGGGCGTGGCCTGATCGAGGAACAGCACTTCGAAGTTCTCTCGCGATAGCGGGCCAATCCGCGACATTCCCCTGACCCGCGCGCTATAGATCGGTATCGTGGCCCCGGCTGCCGTGCGCACGAAACCAGCCTCGACCGGTTCGGAGTCCAGCGCCAACTCATCCATCAAGGCCGACGGCAAAAGAATATCTGTGTCGCTCCCACTGTCCAGCCGCGCCTCGACCTTGACCCCGCCCAAATCGAGATCGACCATCGGATGCGCGTCTCCAACCGGTCCTGCCCAGTCGCGCGCTGTACCCAGTGCATCGGGATTCTGGTCTCGCGCCATGATGTCGAGCCGAAGGCCGGGGCCGTCCAGCTTTACCAGCGAGCCGGAAAACAGCATCGGGCTGATGATGCCTTCCTCGTTGTCGCGATCCCAGGGAAACGCCGTCGCACGTCGATCGGCAACCGGGACGCCGCCAATGGTCATCGCATTCAGACAGGTATCAAATCCGGGCACCGGATTGCCGGAACCATCCACCGATGGCGACGGTCCGTTATCAGGAAGCTTCGCTTCTTCGGCAACCTGGATGGAGACGAGATTCCCGGACGAACCGGTATCGAGCGTGAATGGCAGAGATGGTGCTCCATCGAGGCTGACCATGACGAGGGGCCTGCGATCGGATGCGAAAATCCTGATCGTCTTTCCTTCGGCCGCAGAATTGTCGGTCGGCTCAAAGCTGCTGGCGCAGGCAGAGGAGGTTTCGCCCGATGCAATCGGTTGCAAAGCCAAGAGCGTGGCTAGAGAGAGAGTAACGGACACGAGTTCTCCTATAGTACGATTCGTACTAAACATGGTTCAAGTGAGGTTTTGATGCAAGAGAAAATCAGCGAGCTCGAAGGCGCGATCCTGTCCGAGATTGAGCATCGCGGTCAGAAAACCGCGTTTCAGGTTCGGCGCGCTTTCCAGCTTTCTCCATCGATCGAATGGAGTGGTAGTGCTGGAGCGGTTTATCCCGCCGTGAAACGTTTGACGAAAGCGGGCTTGCTTGAAGCCGTTCCCCAGAAAGACAAGCGCGCGACCAAGCACCTTTTTCTTACACCTGCAGGGCATAACGCTCTGGAAAGCTGGTCGCGCGATTGCACACGCGCCATCAGCGTCGGCATCGATCCCTTTCGCCTGCGCTCAGGGATCTGGATGGCAGGCGGCGACTTTCGTGATGGTGCTTTCGTCGAAGAGCTCCGCCACGCATTGAACGAAAAACTGCAGGCGGAATTGCAAAGCCAAAAGGGAGAAGATCCGGTCGAAGCAATCCGGATCGAACTCAATGTCAGGCTGATACGCATGCGCCTGGAATGGCTTGACGAGGCTGTTGCCACTCTCGCTGGCTGATTATTCCGCCGCACCGATGACTTGGCGCTCAATCGACATGCGGCGGAATTTGGCGGATGGCGAGTCCTAGGTTGAACGATGACGCAACTCCAAGAGCGCATGCCGAAAAGTCACTCCGGTAACGAAGTCGCTCCATCGACTATCGCAAGCACATAACCGACAACCGCGGCGCGTTCTTCTTCGGTCAGGAACGAGGAATGCTCACGTCCGATATAGCTCATCAATCCAGCCTCCTCGCGTCCAACCGGTGTGCCGGTGGTGAGCAACTCGGTCAGACCCGCAGTGTCATAATTGGCCCCGACCACCGGCAGCGCGGGTGCCCAGCCATTGGCGAGCGTGCTGCCATGGCACTCGGCACAGGACGTCATGGCAATATAGCGTCCAAGCGCGTGATCTTCGCCAAGGTCCGGTGCTGGATTGCTGCGCACCCAAGCAACCTCGTCCACCATTGTTGGCAAAACGAGGTTGCCCGACTCATCGCGGCGCTCGAGCCCCCGCTCTGCCATCTCCTCGAGATCGTCGGACCATCGCGCCAGCAATTCTTCGGTTGGCTGTGACGCTGGCAATTCTTCGCCCGTCGGTTTGAGCGTTTGCAGATATGCGTACAGAGCAGCCACATCGGCATCCGCCAGATGTTGGTAAGTTGCGGAAGGCATCATGTAGAGGTCCGGACGGACCGGATGAACGCCTTGACGCAGGAGCCTGTCGAAATCTGCGTCTGAATAATTCGCCATGACCCGGGTCAAATTGCTCGCATAGATCCCGGTATCGAAATCCGCATCGGGCGGGAACGGCCTGCCGACCAAACCTGCGCGGTGGCAACCGGTGCAGGTCAACACTTCGGTCAGCCGCTGTCCGTGGGCGATTTTTTCCGCTTCGGTCGTGTAGTCGGCGCCTTGATAGGTCAGTACGCCGGACTCGGTAGCCGCATCCACCTGGGCATCAGCCTGACAAGCGGTCAGCACCAGTCCGCAAACAATAAAAGCAAATTTCCGCATGGTATGTATCCCCCCGTTCCATGCGACCCGTTTTATTTACTACACGATCCGACGGTGAGCGCCAAGCTTAGGAACCAAGGCCTTCAACCATAATGATTTCGCCCTCGCTGGCCTTCAGCCGGTCCGTGGCAATGGCGCGGTAATCGGGTGAAGTCATCCACGCGCGAGCGGCATCCTTGCTCGGAAATTCGATCAGGACGGAGCGCGTGTGGTTCCACTCGCCTTCAAGAACGTCGGGTGCCTCGTCGACGCTCAGCAGCTTGCCATCAAACTTCGCGAAAACCGGCAAAAAAGCCGCATCGTAGATATCGTAACGCTCTCGATCATGGATGCAGAAGCGCGCGATGATGTAGGCAGGCATCAGCCGTTTCCGATCAGCTCGCGACCGATCAGCATGCGGCGGATTTCGTTCGTCCCCGCGCCGATATCGAGCAGCTTGGCATCGCGCAGGTAACGCTCGACCGGCCAGTCTGTGGTATAGCCGGCACCGCCCAGCGCCTGCACCGCTTCACCCGCCGCGCGGAAGGCGTTTTCGCTCGAAAGAAGGATCGCGCCGGCAGCATCGAAGCGTGTGGTCTGGCCGTTGTCGCAGGCTTTGGCGACCGCGTACACATAGGCGCGCGCGGATTGCAGCGCGACATACATGTCAGCCACCTTCGCCTGCATGAGCTGGAAACTGCCGAGCGGCTTGCCGAACTGGGTGCGTTCGCGGACATAAGGGATCACCGTGTCGAGGCAGGCCTGCATGATGCCAAGCTGTACGCCCGATAGCACCACGCGTTCGTAATCGAGGCCGCTCATCAGCACCTGCACACCCTTTCCGACATCGCCAAGCACGTTCTCTTCAGGCACGTGGCAGTCCTCGAATACCAGCTCGCTGGTGATCGAACCTTTCATGCCCATCTTCTCGATCTTCTGGCCACAGCTGAAACCGGCCATATCCTTCTCGATCAGGAACGCTGTAATGCCCTTGGAGCCGCCCGCCGGATCGGTCTTGGCGTAGACCACCAGCGTTTCCGCCGCATGGCCATTGGTGATCCAGAACTTGGTCCCGTTCAGCAGGAAGCCGCCCTGCACCGCATCGGCTTTCAGCTTCATGCTGACGACATCGGACCCGGCGGCGGGTTCGCTCATCGCCAGCGACCCGACATGCTCGCCCGAAATCAGGCCGGGCAAATATTTCGCCTTCTGCTCCGCATTGCCCCAGCGCGCGATCTGGTTGATGCAAAGATTGGAATGCGCGCCATAGCTGAGGCCGACCGAAGCACTCGCGCGGCTGACTTCTTCCACCGCAATCGTGTGTTCGAGATAACCCAGGCCGGTGCCCCCATCCTGTTCGGAAACGGTCATACCATGCAAGCCCAGTTCGCCCATTTCAGGCCATAGTCCGATAGGGAACCAGTCCTCCGCGTCGACCTTTGCCGCCAGCGGCGCAATCCGCTCATCCGCAAAGCGTGCGACGCTTTCGCGTATCATCTGGGCCTCTTCGGACAGACCGAAGTCGAAATCGGGCGTGGCGCGCATGCGAAAATCCTTCTTTTGCAGTCTGCTCGCGCCGCATAGCAACCGTTGCGGCAAAGGCAAACTCGTTACATTTGCGACCGCCCTCGCAGGTGCGTTGTATTGTGGGAATACTCGTCTACTAACGCAGGGAGGTGGAATAAGAATTTGAATTTGGAAACCCCCGGAACCGGTTTGACAATGCCTGCGTGCGATCCGCGCTTTGCGGACGAAGAAACGCGACTTGCGGTCATGGAAGACTACGGTGCCGATGCGCTGGAAGATGATCCGGAGCTGGGCGCGATTGTCCGTTTCGCAGCGCGGCTTTGCGGAACGCCATCGGCCACAATTACTCTGGTCGAAGATTTGCGCCAGCGGTTCCTCGCCAAAGAAGGCCTCACCGATCGCGAGACGTCGCGCGATGTCTCGTTCTGCGCTCACGCTATGTTGCAGCCGGATCTGATGGAAGTCAACGATCCGATGCAGGACCCGCGCTTTGCCAACAATCCTTTGGTGACTGGCGACAAGGGCTTGCGCTATTATGCCGGCCAACCGCTTGTTTCGGACGAAGGCGCTCCCCTGGGCGCCCTTTGCGTGCTCGACACCGAGCCGCATGCCGAACCGCTGGACGATCTCCAGCGCGCAGGAATGCAGGTGCTGGCTCAGGCCGTGATGCGGCGCCTCGATGCGCGCCGCGCCAATATCCGTGCCGCGCGGGAAATCGAGGAGCGCGAGGCCCGCCTGCGTCGCATGATCGATGGTGTGCCGACGATTGCATGGTCTGCCGATGCGGAGGGTAATTTCGACTATTTCAACAGCCGTTGGCGTGAGTGGATCGGTGACGATCCGCCCAGGGTCGCCGACGACTGGCGACCGTTCGTCCACCCCGAGGATGCGGAAGAGGCCTTTGCCGCCTGGGCTGAAGCCTACAGCAGGGGGGAAGAGTTCGAAGTCGAATACCGGATGAAACATGCCGACGGTTCCTGGCGCTGGGTTCTTTCGCTTGCCGTGCCCGTGGCGCAGGGTGAGGAAAGGGGCATGCGCTGGTTCGGCACGGTGACTGATATCGACGATGTGCATCAGGCACTGCAGCAGCGTGACATGCTTGCCCGCGAACTTTCGCACCGGATCAAGAACATCTTCGCCGTCATCATCGGCCTCGCCTCGCTGAAGGTGAAGCGCACGCCCGAGCATGAGCCATTCGCACGCGAATTGACAGATGTGATGCGCGCTTTGGGTCGGGCGCATGAGTTCGTGCGGCCCGAAAGCGGCGTGGTGCAGGAAAGTTTGCAGGGCCTGCTGGAATCGCTGTTTTCGCCCTACGCCCATGGCGAACAGGAAAAGCGCGTGCTCGTCACCGGCGTCGATGCGGAGATCAGCCCAGCAGCCGCGACGCCCCTGGCTCTGGTATTTCATGAACTGGCCACAAATTCCGCCAAATATGGTGCGCTGAGCAACGAGAACGGCAAAGTGATGCTGGAGATCACCGATGAAGGGCAAATGATCGGTATGCGATGGGCCGAAGAAGGCGGGCCGAAGATCACCGCGAGTGGCGTTGAGGGGTTTGGCACCCGGCTGCTGGAAATGAGCGTCTCTGGCCAGTTGGGCGGATCGATCGAGCGCCAGTTCCATGAAAACGGGATGGTTGCCGCCATCAGCATCGCCAAATCGGCGATCGCGCGCTAGCGCTGGGGAAAACCGGCTCCGTCGGGCCAGCCGGGCGCGACAAGACCCATCACCTTGAACAGTTCACCCATCTGGCCGGGATCGATCAGGCGGTCGCGCGCGCGCGCCAGCGCCTCGCGGTGTTGCGGGGCAAATTCCGCGAGTGCCTCTGCACGCTCCCGAATACCGAGTGCCTGCAGCCATTCACCTTGCGTCGTCGTACCCAGTACACGCGCGTCGCGCGAAATCGCGATCTGTTCCATTTGCGCAAAATCGACATGCGCGGAAAGGTCGACATTGCCTGGCGCATCGAAAATGCCGACCTTCTGGTGGCCTTTGACGGCTTGCAGCGTCGATCCGCTGCGGCCGTGGGTGTAGCCGTAATCGATGAATACAGCCGCCCCGCCCTGATCCTTTAGCCGACCGGCGACTTCGAAAATGATCGTGGCAGCAGCGGGGCTGGTCTCGATGATAGTTCCGGCTGGATCGCCCCGGCGCGCTTCGGGCACGGCGGAATCCATCGGCTGGCGGCCGGGCATTTCGATAAACTCGCCGGCTGCATCAACACCCACCATCACTTCTCGCCACCCTTCATTGGTCTTGACCAATTGCCGGACAGGCAGCGCATCGAGAAATTCGTTGGCGACGACCAGCACCGGGCCTTCCGCCGGGATCGTGGAGAGATCATGGTGGTGGAAAGCTTCGGGATTGGCGACAAGCTGCGCATCGCGCATGCGGCGCGAAGTTTCGACAAGATGAATGCGCGGTTCCAGACCGTATCGCTTCATTGCACGCCTTGCGTCGCGCACCAGCGTGCCCTTGCCTGGCCCCAGCTCGACGTAATGGACCGGTTCGGTTCGCCCCGCCCGGATCCAGATATCCGCGAGCCACAGCCCGATAAGCTCGCCGAACATCTGGCTGATCTCGGGCGCGGTAATGAAATCACCGCCCTGCCCGCCTATCGGGCGCTTGTCGGCATAGTAGCGGGCGTTGGACTCGCCCATGAAGTGCGCGAGGCTGATCGGCCCGGTGGAAGCGATCAGGCGGCGGAAGGTATCGCCCAGATCGCGCTTTGCATCTTCGTCACGCAGATCGCTCAAGTGGTCTCCGCTTCGGCTTTGTGCGGGGAGATCTTGCTGCCGATAGCGGGCCGCGTGAGCGACCAGACTATCAGACCGATGCCGAGCAGCAGCAGCGGGATGGTGAGCCACTGGCCCATCGAAAAGCCGGTGCGCTCTGCAAATTCGGTCAGCTGCGAATCCGGCTGGCGGAAGAATTCGACAAAGAACCGCGCCAACGAGATGAGTACGGTGAAAACTCCGACCAAGAAGCCCGCCCGAAAGCGCGCATTGGTGAGCCAGAACAGGCACATCATGACGACGAGCACGAGGAAGCCTTCGCCGAACGCCTGGTAGAGCTGGCTGGGGTGCCGAGCCACTTCGCCGCCGCCCGGAAAAATCATCGCCAATGGTGCATCCGGCCCGGCAACACGCCCCCACAACTCGCCATTGATGAAGTTCGCGAGCCGCCCGAGCAACATGCCAAGGCCGACATTGACCGCAATGTAATCGCATACCCGGATAAAGGGCAGGCCACCGCGCCAGCTGACCCAGCCGATAGCCGCCACGACGCCGACAAGTCCGCCATGGAAGCTCATCCCGCCATCCCACAGCCGCAGGACTTTCCACGAAATGAAGGTATCGGGCTCGAACGTGGTCCACAGGCTCGGATCGTAAAACGTCGCATACCCCAACCGACCGCCAAGGATGATGCCGAGCGTACAATAGAAGAACAGGTCATCGACATGCAGCTGCGCCATCGGGGCGCCGGGCTGCTTGATCATCTTGGAAACGTGCCAATAGGCGAAAATGATGCCGAGCAGGTAGGCGAGCGAATAGTATTTCAGCTCGAAAAAGCCGAGATTGATACCAGGGCTCAGACCAAGGTCTCGCCAGTAGATGACATCACCCGTGGCAACCGCCAGCATATCCAGCATGTTTATTTCGCCTTTTGGCATAGCGACCACTTACGGCCTGTATCAGCGCGCTTTGGCATAGAGCAGGCGCGGGTTAAAGCCCCGCTAATCGCCGGAAAACGTATGATGGCTTTGCAAACCGCCGTCCGCACGCGTATTTCGGGGCATGTGAGCCTTCCCCGTATCCCCAAACAACGCAAGATTATCGATCGCCGTGCGCTCGCCGCAACGGTCGCCGCCATCGTCGAGGATAAGGGCGCACAGGCCGGAAGAACGGAGATCGTTGCCGCGCTGAAAGCCGCGCTGAAGGCCGGCCGCGACCAACTGGCCAAGCGCCTTTCCAAGCGGCCCGGCACCGGGCACGAGCACGCGCACGGGCAGGCCTTTCTGATCGACCAGCTGATCCGGGTAATCCACGATCACGTGATCGAGGATGTTTACCCGGCCAGCAACCGTTCGAGCGGGGAACGCATCGCGCTGCTGGCGGTCGGTGGATACGGTCGCGGCGAAATGGCACCCTTTTCCGATGTCGATCTCGCTTTTATAACCCCGGACAAGCCCACCAGCTGGTGCGAACAGGTGATCGAGGCGATCCTGTATTACCTGTGGGATTTGAACCTGCAGGTCGGCCATTCGACCCGCTCACTGACCGAATCGGCGCGCATGGCCAAGTCCGACCTGACCATCCGCACCGCTTTGCTGGAGGCCCGTTTCCTGTGGGGCGACCAGGATGTTTACGAAGCCGCAAGGGACCAATTCTGGGGCGAAGTCGTCCCCGGATCGCATAACAGCTTCGTGCAGCAAAAACTGGCCGAACGGAATGAGCGCCACAAGCGTATGGGCGATTCCCGCTATGTCGTCGAACCCAATGTGAAAGACGGCAAAGGCGGCCTGCGCGACCTGCAGACACTCTACTGGATCGGCAAATATGTGCACCGCGTGAAGAACGCCGCCGAACTGGTCGACAAGGGGCTGTTCACGCAAAAGGAATATCGCATCTTCCGCCGGGCGGAGAGCTTCATGCTGGCGGTTCGCGCGCATCTGCACACGATTGCAAAACGCGGAGAAGACCGGCTGACCTTCGATCTGCAGCGCGAAGTTGCGGCGCGGATGAATTATGCAGACAGGCCGGGCAAGAGCGCCGTCGAACGCTTCATGCAGATGTATTTCCTGCAAGCAAAGCATGTCGGCCATCTGACCGGTGTTTTCCTTGCCCAGTTGGAAGAACAAACGGCCGAGCGGGGCCGTGTCGCCGAATTGCTTTCGGCCATGCGCAAAGGCCGGGCGAAAAAGGTGGATGGCTATCTGGTGCATGACGGCACCATCGCCGCGCCCAAGGATGACTGGTTCCAGCAAGACCCCGTGCGGCTGATCGAAGTCTTCACTTTTGCCGAGCGCGAGGGGCTGGAAGTCCACCCGCAAACCATTCGCATTGCCCGCCGCGATGCTGCGCTTATTACCGCCGCGATCCGCAAGGACGAACGCGCGAACGCGCTGTTCATGGAGGTGCTTGCGGGAGAAAACGATCCCGAAACGGTGCTGCGCTGGATGAACGAAGCAGGCGTATTCGGTCGCTTCGTGCCCGATTTCGGCAAGGTCAACGCGCAGATGCAATTCGATATGTATCACCATTACACGGTGGATGAACACACGATCCGCGCCATCGGCCTACTGAGCGAGATCGAGCGCGGCAAGCTGGCGGAGGATCACCCGCTGGCGAGCGAATTGCTGCCCAAGCTGGTCAATCGACGCGTGCTCTATGTCGCCACGCTGCTCCACGATATTGCGAAGGGCCGCGGCGGCGATCACTCGCTGCTGGGCGCGGAAGTTGCGGAGAAACTCTGCCCGCGGCTGGGGCTCGATGTGAAAGAGACGGAGCTGGTCAGCTGGCTGGTGCGCTATCATCTCTGGATGAGCGCCTTTGCCTTCAAGCGTGACCTTGCCGATCCCAAGACGATCGTGGATTTCGTTACCGAAGTGCACACGCTGGAGCGGCTGCGGCTGCTCACGATCCTTACCATCGTCGATATTCGCGCCGTTGGCCCGGGCATATGGAACAGCTGGAAAAGGCAGTTGCTCTCCGACCTGTTCGATGCGGCGCAGGAACGGCTGCGGCTGGGTCACAAGACCCATGGCCGGGCCGAGCGCGTGGCGGCGAAGAAGGAGCGCGTGGCGGAGATACTTGGCAAGCAGGCGAATCTCGTCGAAGACCTCTCGCACGCCTTTGGCGATGCCTACTGGATTGCCGAACCGGAAGACGTGATCGCGATTAATCTGCCGCACTATCACGCGGCGGTGGAGATGGAGCATTCGCTCTCGATCCACACCGAATACTACCCGTCGCTCGGGGCGACCCTGGTGACGGTCATCGGGGATGACCATCCGGGCCTGTTCTACCGTATAGCGGGCGCGATTACGCTGGCGGGCGGCAACATCATCGATGCACGCATCCACACCAACCGCGTGGGCAAGGCGGTCGACAATTTGCTGGTGCAGGATCCAATGGGTCGGCCCTTCAGGGAAAGTCAGCAGCTTGGCCGGTTGAAGAAGAGCATCGAGGATTCGCTGCTCGGCAAGATCGACATGGTGCCCAGCCTTGCCAAGCGACCGCTGAAGCAGATGCGCGCGGAGAATTTCCGGATCTCGCCGCAGATCGGTTTCGACAACGATGCCTCGGGCCGTTTCACTGTGATCGAAGTCAACGCGACCGACCGGCCTGCCCTGCTCAACCGTCTGACCCGGGCCATGTTCGAACAAAGCCTGCTGATCAATTCCGCCCACATCACCCATTATGGCGAACGCGCAGTCGATACGTTCTATGTGACTGACCTGCTCGGCGCGAAGCTGCGTTCGAAGGAACGGCTGGAAAAGGTCGAACGCGCCCTGCTCAATGCCATCGCTGCGGGAGAACCGGAAGCGGCAGAGGCCGCCGCCTGATATCGTGCTCAGGCGCGGATAAAATTCAGGATGTGATTATAGACATGCTCGTTGAGCGGCGTGGTGAATTTGCACCCTGCCGTGTCCACTCTTGTCCAGCACACTTCGGCCTGCATCATCTCCAGGTTTGCCATCCGGACATAAACCACCGTGCCGGTTGGCGGCATATCGAGAATCTTCACCTGGAACCCGCCCGGGGTCAGATCGCCAACCTGCGCTTTGCGCCATGCGCGGGTTCCGACACGAATCTCACACTGGAGGTTTACCGCCGGACGGCCGTTGCCGCGGCGCTCCCCTGGCTGTGCGTTTTCGTCATCATTCGGCGGCATATCTTGATAATCCAACATGAGCTTAACCAGCTATATTATCGAGCCAATCCGTTGGTCAGACACAGTCTATGACAGGTTTGTTAACTTTAGGTTTTCACCACAGTGCAATTTCGCCGCGAATGGCCCGAAACACCCAGATCAGCGCATGCGCGCAACGCGCAGATAGCCGCTACGGCCCTCGAAACGGATTTCATAGGCGCCGGACCAGTGGCGCGAAACGGTGCCTGTCCAACCCTCGCGCACGCGGTTGCGCAAGGTCGATCCGTCGATCTCGCGCCAGAGCTGGCCGTTCTCCATCAGCAATACCTGGTCGCGCCGCGAACCCTGCAGCACTTCGGCGACTGTGACCGTAAGCCTGGCCTCTTCCTCCTCGCGTTCGATGGCCGCATCTTCCTCGCGAAAACCGAACACTTCCTCGCGGCGGGCCTCTTCGACTTCCACACGTTCGGCAATGACGACACTCTGCTCGGCATAGGTCGCGTCGAAACAGGCAAGCCGCTCGGCATCATCGGTTATCGCGGCGCAACCGGCATAGGGATCGTCCTGTGCCTCCGCCGGTAGTGGGAGCAGCGCAAGCAATGGCAATGCAGCGACAGAGGTGAGGCGAATGGTCATGCGCGAGTCCCGAAACTGTGTGAAACAAGGGTGTGGCGTGGCAGGGGGGGAGGCGTCAACCGTGAAGCGGCATGATTTTGCCACTACCCCCTTTCGCCGAACAGCGCGGTTCCCACGCGGATATGGGTCGCACCGAGCATGATCGCAGTGGCGAAATCGCCGCTCATGCCCATGCTGCGACCTTCCAGCCCGTGATCATCGGCCAGTTTGGCCATCAGTGCGAAATAGGGGGCGGGTTCGATGCCGAAGGGGGGCACGCACATCAGCCCGGCGAGCGGAAGATCGGCAGCCCGCGCCTGATCGAGCAGCTTTGGCAGATCGCCGATGACGCAACCGCCCTTCTGGTCCTCATCGCCGATATTTACCTGCACGAAGCACGGCACTTGTTTGCCCACCTTGTCGAATGCCTTGGCGAGCGCTTTCACAAGGCTCGGCCGGTCGAGCGAATGGATGTAGTCGAACAGCTGCGCCGCATCCTCCGCCTTGTTCGATTGCAATTGGCCGACGAGGTGGAGCGAGACATCGGGGGTTTGCTCGCGCAGCGCTGGCCATTTGCTCTGCGCCTCCTGCACCCGGTTTTCGCCGAACACCCGCTGTCCGGCCCGGATCAATGGAGTGATCGCCTCGGCAGGGTGCGTCTTGCTGATCGCGATGAGCGACACCTCCTCCACCTCGCGGCGGGATATCTTGCAGGCTCTCGCCACCTCGGCGGTGACGGCATCCAAGCGGCTAGTGGCGTTTTCACTCATGCTGGCGCTATAGCGAGCCAATGGCCACTTTCCAGCCCCTCCCCGACCTTTGGCTGCTGTCCGATGAGCGCAACGATCAGGTGCTGGAGCGCAGCCTGCGCGCCGTTGCCACGCCGCTCGGCTTCGTTTTCCGGCACTACCACCTGCCCGATGCCGAGCGCTATGCGCGGTACCGCCAGCTTGAACGTATAGCCCGCGCTGAAGGGCATGTGGTGATCCTCGCCGACAGCGCCCTCACCGCGCGCGAATGGGGCGCGGACGGGATCTATGGCGCGCCGCTGGCGCTCTACCCGCGTCGCCGCGACCTCATCCAGATCGCCACTGCGCACAACCTGCACGAGATTGCCCAGGCCAACCGGATCGGGGCCGATGCCGTAATGCTTTCTCCCGTCTTCCCCACACGTTCGCATCCGGGGGCAAAGACCCTCGGCCCGGCGCGGTGGCGCACGCTCGCGCGCCACGCGCTGATGCCGGTGATCGCGCTAGGCGGGATGACCAAGAGGCGCGCGCACCACCTGGATTGCGAACGATGGGCTGCAATCGACGGATTAAGCTGAAATCGGGCGCGGCTAGCGCACGACATAGGGCGACTGCCTGCCCGCAGCGGGCGCGCAGCGAAGCGGAGCGCGTCTAGCGAGGACGCTCATGCGGATGCATGAGCGAAAAACAAACCAAAAACATTGACCAGCGAGTCCCCGTGTGGGATTCTTCCGTTCGGGACGCAACGCAAGGGGATCTTTCATGGCCAGCCGGGCCACCAGACAGAACGCCGATTGGAAAGCCGCTTTCCGACGCTCGCTGGTGCGCAGCGCGCAGCTGACAGGCGCGGTGCTGCTGTACGGCTTCACGCTTTTCCTCGCAATTGCCCTGCTGAGCTACAGCCAGACCGACCCTTCGCTCTCCACCGCCGCAGGAGACGTGGTGGACAATTGGATGGGCAAGCCCGGCGCGTTTGTTGCCGACCTTGCGCTTACATCCTTTGGCTGGGTTTCGGTCCTTTTCCTCCCGCTTACCTATGTTTTTGCACGCAAATTGTGGCGCGATGCGGATGAGGAAGAGAGCTGGGGCGGCAGTTGGTGGCGTACGGTGGCAATCATGTTGGCGGCAATGGCGCTGCTATCAACGGCATTTGCGCTCATCAGCGATACACGCGAGCATCCCTGGCCGGCAGGCTTTGGCGGCTTGGCCGGGCTGCTCGGCGAAGGCGGTATTCGCGCGCTTGCAGGCCTGCTGCCCGAGGCAGGCCGCTTCTGGGCGATACTGGGCGGCGGCATTCTGAGCCTTGTCGGCGGTGCCACTCTTGCCGGGCGGATCTTCGCGCTCGACTGGTCGCGCTTCCTCACTCTGCCCGAATGGATCAAGAACCCGCCACGGCTGACCACTCCTGCCAATCCGTTCAAGCCGGAAAAAACGAAGAAGCAGCGCCGCCGCCCCGAAGCGCAGGATAGCGGCGCGGACGGTGCCGACGAGGCGGACGAAGGCAACCTTCCGCTTTCCCAACGCCGCGCGCCGGAGATCAGCGATGCGGCCGCGCCGCCGCGCCGGGCCAAGCCTGCCCCCAAGGCCGCGCAGAAAGACATGTTCGCAGAATTTGACCTGCCGAGCATCGAATTGCTCGAAGACACGGCGTCGAACAACACCACCACGCTCGACAAGCTTTCGCTCGAACGCAATGCCCGCCTCCTCGAAACCGTGCTAGACGATTTCAACGTCAAGGGCGAAATCACCGCGGTCAAGACCGGCCCTGTGGTTACCATGTACGAGCTGGAGCCCGCACCCGGCATCAAGGCCAGCCGCGTGATCGGCCTGGCGGAGGATATCGCGCGCAACATGTCCGCCATCAGCGCGCGCGTCGCGCCGATCCCGGGCAAGACGGTGATGGGCATCGAATTGCCCAATGCCGACCGGCAGATGGTAAGCTTCAAGGAGCTGGTCGAGAGCGAAGCCTATGTGAACCACAAGGGCAGCCTGCCGATCATCCTCGGCAAGGGCATTTCCGGCGATCCGATCGTGGCAGACCTTGCCGCGATGCCGCATTTGCTCGTCGCGGGTACCACCGGAGCGGGTAAATCGGTCGGCCTCAACGCCATCCTGCTGAGCCTGCTCTACCGCTTCACGCCGGAAGAGTGCCGGATGATCCTGATCGATCCCAAGGTGCTCGAGCTGAAGAGTTACGAACACATCCCGCATCTCCTCGCCGAAGTGGTCACCGAGCCGCCCAAGGCGGTGCGCGCACTCAAATGGGCGGTCGAGGAAATGGAGCGCCGCTATCGCCAAATGTCCGATGTCGGCGCGCGCAACCTCGCCGGCTTCAACGACCGCGTCCGCGCCGCCGCCGCCAAGGGCAAGCCGCTCCAGCGCACCGTGCAGACCGGCTTCGATCCCGATACGGGCGAGGCGATCATCGAGGAGGAACTGCTCGAATACGAAGTGCTGCCGCAGATCGTGGTAATCGTGGACGAGCTCGCCGATCTGATGCTCGTCGTCGGCAAGGAAATCGAGGGCATGCTCCAACGCCTCTGCCAGAAGAGCCGCGCAGCAGGCATCCATGTCATCACCGCCACCCAGCGCCCCTCGGTCGATGTCATCACTGGCGTCATCAAGGCGAACCTTCCCACGCGCATCAGCTTCGCCGTCTCCAGCCGGATCGACAGCCGCACGATCATCGGCGAACAGGGTGCAGAACAGCTGCTGGGCAAGGGCGACATGCTGTACAAGCCGCTGTCCGGCCAGCTCACCCGCGTGCACGGGCCCTTCGTGAGCGACGAAGAAGTCGAACGCGTCGCCGAACACTGGCGCAGTCAGGGTGCGCCGCAATATATCGACAGCGTGACCGAAGAACCTGCGGATGGCGGCTTTACCTTCGAGGACGAATTTACCGCATCGGACAATCCCGAAGAGCGCAAGTATCTGCAGGCGTGCCAGATGGTGATCGAGAACCAGAAGGCTTCAGGCAGCTGGCTGCAACGCCAGATGGGCGTCGGCTACAACACCGCCGCCAAATGGATCGAACGCATGGAGAGCGAAGGGCTTGTGGGCCCGGCCAACCATGTCGGGCGACGGGATATCTACCGCGACAAGGACGGAAATCCGATTTGATCGGCCCGCTAGCGGGGAAGGCGTATCGACCGGCCCGGCAACCCAATATTGCCGCGATCAGAATTTTGCGGAATAACCACGTCGATGATTGGCGCCGATCTTCAGAAACTTACGCCTCGCCAAAAAGAGGTTTTGCGGCTTTTGCAGGCCGGATTCGATACCAAGTCGATTGCGCGCGAACTGGACATTTCGGTCCACACTGTAACCGAACATCTGCGCGAGGCGCGCCGTCACCTGGGCGTTTCAAACAGTCGTGAGGCGGCGCGCATGCTTGCGCAGGTTGAGGCAGGACCCCCAAATGATTTGGGACACAGCGATATTGGGGTGGGCGCTCCGGCAACGGAGCCTAACCCTGCGATCCAATCCAGCACAAGACGAACGCTGGTATTCATTGGAGCCGCAATCATGATCCTGCTCGCCACTGCCGCACTCGCTCTGACCTTTTCGGATAGCGAACCGCCCATGCAAGACCATGCAGCCACGTCCGAGCAGGTCCCTGCCAGCACCGCCGAGAGAAATCCCAGTCCCTATCCGGTGCTCAATGTACCCGTCGGTCAGTTCGACGAAGTGCAGGTCTCCGGCGCAATCCAGGTGTTCGTCATAGCTGGTGCAGAAGCACATGGAGTGCGATTGCACGGCCCCCGCGCGCTGATCGAAGATGCTATTGTGGACGTCGAGGAGGGCAGGCTCTCCATCCGCTTCCGCGAAGGCGCAAACTGGAGCTGGAATCCCGGGTCGGGCCTGAACGTCGTCGTGCGGACGCCGACCCTTTCGGCAATTGACATCGACGGGCCTGTGCTGGCCGAAGTTATGCAACCCCATGGCGAAAGTTTCGCCGCATCAACCCAGGCCGCGGGGTCGATCGAGATTACCGGTCTCGATGTTGGAACGGTTCGATTGTCCACAAATGGCGCGGGAAGCATCACGGTGAGCGGGTCTGCGCGCGAGGGGACTTACTCCGTCGGCGGGGCAGGCTCGATCGATGCCATGCGCCTGCGCGTGACCGATGCGGACATCACGGTTGGCGGCGCAGGCTCCAACTACGCCAACGTGTCCGGCGAAGCGCGGATTACCTTCCTGAGAAGTCGCGGCGGCGGTGTCGAGGTCGTCGGTGGCGGCACCTGCATTTCGCCGCCTGCCATGTCAGACCGGGTCGAATGTCGCTGACGAGTAGAAATTGAAACACGCTTTCCCACCCTTGAGAGGCCGGTGAGACAAGCAAGCCCTTACCACCACAGCGCCACTAGCTCTGCACCACGCAAAATGCTTTAAGCGCCGGCAATGAGCGAATCTGCCGACAAGCCGAAGAAACACAAGGCCTCGCCCACAGACGTCGTGGGTTGGCGCGAGCTGGTCTCACTGCCTGAACTCGGCCTCACCGGTATTCCCGCCAAGATCGACACCGGCGCACGCACGTCCTCGCTTCATGCTCAGGTTCTCGAGGAATTCGAGCGCGATGGAAAGCGGTTCGTGCGGTTCTGTGTCGATTGGGGCGGCGAGCGACACCAGTGTGAAGCCATCCATGTCGATATTCGCGGCATTACCAGCTCGAACGGCGAGAAACAGCGCCGCTATGTTATCAAGACACCGCTGGTGATTGGCGACAGGACATTCCGCGCCGAAATCAGCCTGGCGGATCGTTCCGATATGAAATTCCCGATGCTGATCGGTCGTTCGTCGCTGCGTCGGCGTTTCCTGGTCAGTTCGGGAAGATCGTGGTTGCAAACTCCCGGTATGGAGCCGGTGAAAGGTCATAAACCGTGAAAATCGCAATGCTCGCGCGCAACGCCAACCTCTATTCTCACACGCGGCTGGTCGAGGCGGCTGAGGAGCGCGGTCACGAGATCGATATCCTCAACACGCTGCGCTGCACTGTGCATATCGCCAGCCACCGTCCGGAAGTTCGGTACAATGGCGAGCCCCTGGTGGGATATGACGCGGTGATCCCGCGTATCGGGGCCAGCATCACCAATTATGGCCTCGCCATCCTGCGCCAGTTCGAAATGCGCGGCTGCTACCCGCTCAACGAAAGCGTCGCC
This sequence comes from uncultured Sphingomonadaceae bacterium, assembly GCA_964422435.1. Taxonomy (GTDB): domain Bacteria; phylum Pseudomonadota; class Alphaproteobacteria; order Sphingomonadales; family Sphingomonadaceae; genus Alteraurantiacibacter. The sequence goes on along the minus strand of CAYRBB010000044.1, from coordinate 5 downwards.
ATCGG
>CAYRBB010000043.1:0-22545 GCA_964422435.1 uncultured Sphingomonadaceae bacterium | reverse complement strand
CGCGCTTCGCCCGGGCCGTTGACCACGCAGCCGAGCACCGAGAGGCTCATCGGCGTCTTGATATGTTCAAGCCGTTTTTCGAGCGCTTCCACGGTGCGGATTACGTCAAAGCCCTGCCGCGAACAGCTGGGGCACGAAACCACGCGAACGCCGCGGGTGCGCAGACCAAGCGCCTTGAGCATTTCGAAGCCGACTTTGACTTCCTGCTCCGGCTCGGCGGAAAGCGAAACGCGGATCGTGTCGCCGATCCCTGCCCAAAGCAGCGAACCGATGCCGATCGAGCTTTTCACCGTTCCACCGATCAGACCGCCAGCTTCGGTAATGCCAAGGTGCAGCGGGCAATCGACCGTTTCGGCGAGCCCGTGATAGGCTGCAACCGCAAGGAACACATCGCTTGCCTTCACCGCCACCTTGTATTCGTGGAAGTCGTGATCCTGCAGCAGCTTGATATGGTCGAGCGCGCTTTCGATCAGCGCTTCCGGACAGGGCTCGCCATATTTCTCGAGCAGGTCTTTCTCCAGCGAGCCAGCATTCACGCCGATGCGGATGGCGCAGCCATTTGCCTTGGCAGCGCGGACAACTTCGGCGACCCGGTCTGACGAGCCGATATTGCCCGGATTGATGCGCAGGCACGCCGCGCCCTTGTCGGCCGCTTCGAGCGCACGCTTGTAGTGGAAATGGATGTCCGCCACGATCGGGACATTGGCGGCCTTGGTGATCTTGTCGAAGTTCTCGGTCGCCTCTGCCGTGGGGCAGGATACGCGGATAATGTCCGCGCCCACATCTTCGCAGCGGCGGATCTGGTCGATGGTAGCGCCGACATCTTCGGTCGGCGTGTTGGTCATCGTTTGCACGGAGATCGGGGCATTCCCGCCGACGGGGACCTTGCCGACCATGATCTGGCGGCACTCGCGGCGCTCGATATCGCGCCAAGGACGAACAGAAGACATAGGCAGCATATAGACAGCCTCGCATGAAGGGGCAATGACACGCCCGCGCATTTGCGGCATGGAAGAACAATGGCCGATTCCAGCGCATCTCAAGACACTGCCCGGCAACTCGATAACCCGTCGGGTGATCCGATCCCGGGAACGCCATTGTTGTTCGCCCGCGTGCTCGATGGCGTGGGTGCCGGGCAACCGCTTGATTGGGAGCATGCGAAGAACTGGCAGCCGGGCGAAGACAAGGAAGTGCTTTGGGTCCACCTGTGCCGCAATCAGGACGGAGTCGAGGAATGGCTCGAAGAACTGGGCATACCCGAGCCTACCCGCGAATTGCTGGTAAGCGACAAGACCCGTCCGCGCGCTTTTCGTGAAGGCGACACGCTGGTCGCAACCTTGCGCGGGATCAATTTCCACCCCGGGGCGGAGCCGGAAGACATGCTGTCCATGCAGTTGTGGTGCGACGGCAAGCGCCTTGTTACGCTGCGACGGCTGCCGCTGGAGACCCCGCGCCACGTGCTCAAGATGATCGACCGTCGCGAAGCAGGGCCGACCGATGCGGGTGCACTGATCACAGAATTGGCAGAAGCGATGATTACCCGCATGAACCGCTCGATCGTGGACATGAACCAGCATCTCGACCGGCTGGAAGAGATGGAGGATGATGACGATGCCGAGAAGATGCTCGATGAAATCGCTGTCATCCGCCGCAATTGCCTCGGTCTCAAACGGCATATGGGACCGATGCACGAAGCACTGGAATCGATCTCGCGCTATTCGCCGCCCTGGTTCGAACAGCATGACCGACGCGAGATCGCCGAAAGTATCGACCGGCTGCGGCGTTATCTGGAAGATCTCGATATCAGTAAAGAAAGCGCGGTCGTGCTGATGGACGACATTCGCGGTCGCTCGATTGCGCGGAGTGAACAGGCGACCTATCTCCTCACCATAGTGGCGGGCATTTTCCTGCCGCTGGGTTTTATCACAGGGCTACTTGGCATCAATGTCGGCGGGATGCCAGGCGTGGACGATGGCAATGCCTTCTGGATTGTTGTCGGCCTGTGCGGTGGGATACTGACTGTACAGCTGATGCTGTTCTGGCGCTGGAAGTGGCTGTGACACAAGAACGCATCAACTGAGGGGCAGATAATGGAACACGGACACGGACTGGAATTGCGTGATACGCTGCTGATCCTCGGGTTTGCGCTGGTGGCGGTGTTGGCGTTTCGGCGCGGCGGTCTGGGGGCTACGCTGGGTTATCTTGTCGCTGGTGCGCTGCTGGGGCCGCAAGTCTTCGGACTGGTCGGCGGCGCTGAGCAAATGGCGGTCGTTGCAGAACTCGGCATTGTAATGCTGCTGTTCGTGGTGGGGCTTGAACTGAGCCCGCAGCGGCTTTGGCGGATGAAGTCGGCGATTTTCGGGCTGGGTTTTGCGCAGGTGACAGCATGCGGACTTGCGGTTACCGCGACTGTTCTCGCAATGACCGGCTATACGCTCGAGGCCGCTATTGCCATCGGCCTACCTTTGGGGCTGAGCTCGACAGCGCAGGTATTGCCCATGCTGCAATCTGCTGGCCGTTTGCGCACACCCTTTGGCGAACGCGCCTTTTCGATCCTGTTGTTCCAGGACCTCTCGATCATCCCCCTCATTACCATCATCGCGGCCATGAGCCGTAATCCGGCTGCGCAGGACGGCCCCGCAGGCTGGTTGTTGGCGCTCATGGCATTGGGCGCAATCGTGGGACTGGTGTTGGCGGGGCGGTTGCTGATCCGCCCGCTCTTCCGCCTGATCGGTGGGCTGGGCGAACGCGAACTCTTTATCGTTGCGGCGCTCTTCACCGTAGTGGCAAGTGCGGCACTGATGCAGGCGCTTGGCCTCTCGGCGGCGCTCGGCGCATTTATCGCCGGCGTGATGTTGGCAGACACGCCTTACCGGCACGAGCTGGAGGCCGATATTGAGCCGTTCCGCTCCATCCTGCTCGGCCTGTTCTTTGTATCGGTGGGCATGATGCTCGATCTCGGCGCTGTCGCGGAAAGGCCGTTCTTTGTGGTCGGCTTTGCTATTCTGCTGATTGCCGTCAAGACCACGATCATCTTTGGCCTGGGGCGGCTTGTGGGCATGACCTGGCGCGGTGCGCTCGCTCTCGGCCTGTTGCTGAGCCAGGGCGGTGAATTCGCTTTCGTGCTCTATGCCCAAGCGCAATCGGCTCTGCTGATAGAGCAGACTTCGGCCAGCATCTTCGGTGCCATTGTCACCATTTCGATGGCTGCGACACCGTTCCTGATGATCGCTACCCGTCGCATTCGGGAAGAGCCCAAGAAGGAGCAAGAGGAACGCGAAGCGCCCCGCAATCAAGGGGCGAGCGCTGTCGTTGTCGGCTATGGCCGCTTTGGACAGAGCGTATCGCAAACGCTCCGCTCGGCAGGGCTCTCGGTAACGGCGATCGACCGCAAGGCATCCCAGATCGATATCGCTGAGGAGTTCGGCAGCAAGGTCTATTATGGCGATGGCACACGTATGGATCTGCTCCGTCAGGCGGGCGGGGCCGACGCGCAACTCATCATGTTCTGCATCGACGAGCCGCCTGAAGCCGACCTGATCGAATCTGTCCATCAAGCTTTCCCCGACGCGCTGATTTATGTCCGCGGATTTGACCGTCGATCGGTAATCGGTCTTGCGAGGAGTCCGACCGAATATGTGGTGCGAGAGGTGTTCGAATCCGCCATTCGCATGGCGCTGATGGCGTTGGACAAAATAGGGGTCAGCGAGACCGAGATCGCTCGCGCCGAAGACAAGTATCGCAAACTCGATCGTGAGCGGATGCGCGTGCAGATCGAAGGCGGCGATATCTACGCTGCGCGCGAAATGACGCGCGAACAGCAACGCGCTATGGCTGACCCTGAAAAATAAGCCGTATCCTCAGCCTGCTTGCCAATCAGTCCTCGGTTTGCGCGCCGATCAGGAATTGCTGCGCAGCAACCACGGGTAGCGGTCGCGAATAGAGAAAGCCCTGCCCACAATCGACGCCTAGCTCCTTCATCGCGCGCGCCTCTTCCTGCGTTTCGATCCCTTCGGCTACCAGCGTGCAGCCGATTTCATGCGCTAGCTGTACGAGAGCAGCGGTCATGGCCTTGCGTGCTGGATCCCTCTCGATCCCTCGGGTGAGAACCATGTCCATCTTCAGGATGTCGGGTTGCAGGTCGACAATATGGCGGAGGCCGGAATAGCCGGTGCCAACATCGTCGATAGCGATCTTTGCATGCGGCTTCAGAGCTGCTATTTCACGCGCTAGTTCGTCAAAATCGCCCACTTGGCAGTGCTCGGTAATCTCGACGACGAGGTTCGTCGGGTCCGAAGCTTCGAGCAGTGCCCGCACCTTGCCCGATGCCACCGTTTGCGGGGAAACGTTGATGGTGGCGTAGAGCCCGTCCGGGATGTGTGAAAGGGACTCCAACGCGCACCGCACCGCAGTCATTTCCAGCTCCAGCCCCAGGCCTACCAACTCTGCGTCTTCGAACCATGCATCGGGACCGCGCGTCGTGAGATCGGGGAAGCGCGAGAGGCATTCGACGCCCACTGGCAGGCCGGTCGCGAAGGAAATGATTGGTTGCTGAAAAGTAGAAACGCCATGCCCGTCGAGCATGGATTCGACACGCTCACGTGCCTGCATTGAGAGGATATCGAGTTCAAGCGCGCTCTCTATGCGCTCTGCGGCGAGGCCAGCAAAGCTCTTCAGCACTTTTAAATCGCGCTCGGTTAATGTGCGGTCGGGTTTGCGGCCCAGCGCGCAGAAGCTACCCCAGACGGTTCCGTCCGACAGGCGCAGTGGCGTGTTCAAATGGCAGCCAACCGGTAGAAAATCGGTGATCGCCAGTTCCTTGGTGAGCGGAAAGTCCGCTGGATCATGGATCAGCTCGGGAAGGTGGCCATTGAGGATGTGCCAGCAATAGCCTTCTTCGCGCGACTCACGAAAACCCGGGCCCATCGGCAAATCGAGATCGGTGCTGACATGAGTCAGTTCGCGTTGTTCGCCCTCTACATAGCGCGCGACAAATGCGATCTCGACACCCAGATGCCCGCGCACGGACTGCAGGATGCGCTCTATACTTTCGTTATTGACCAGCTCATCGGGAAGCGGCGCTGCGGGAGCCTCGAAGTCGGGTAGTTGGGGTGCGATTGATGCCATCGTCGTATTGTATGGCCGAAAAGACCTAAGACCTGCTTAACCCAATTTGCAAAGCTTACAGACGCAATTCGTAGAGGAACTCATCGTCGCGATGCTTGCCGACCATAAAATAAATGTCTGCAACCTTTGTAAATCCATATCGCTGGTAGAATCGCTGCGCCCCCGGATTGTCGGAGTAGACCGATAGCTGCATTGCATCGCAACCTCGCTTGCGTGCTTCGGACAGCGCCCAGTCCGTCAGCGCCGCGCCGATGCCTTCGCCGGTCCTTTCCGGATCGCAATAGAGCTGTTGCAGCGCGATGGACTTCTTCGCGTTTGAATATTCCGCGTATCCGCTGGGGTCTTTGAGTTTGATAAAGCCGAGCAGTGTGCCGCGTTCCGCGTCTACAGCAATCCGGTGGGTGAAGAGCGGATCAGCGATCTCAGCCGCTACAGCCTCTTTGGAATAGGCCTCTTCCAGAAATGCCTCCAAATCCGCCGGGTCATAGAGATGCGCAAACTTGGCGCAAAAGCTGTCGCGTCCGAGCTTGGCCAGCGGCGCGGCATCCGCTGGCTCTGCGGGTCGGATAATCATCACGAGTGCTTGTCGCGTTTGCGTTTGCCGAAGCGCATACCGCTTTCCAGATGGCCGCGTAGTGCGGCGTAGAACGCTTCGAGGAATTCGCGTTCGTCACCGCGGCCAAGCTGCCAGCCTATCTTGTTGACGATGGCTTCTGCCACATCGCGTAGCGCCTCCGGCTGGTCCTGTCGCAGCACTCGTTCGAGGACCTGCAGCTCATGCTCCCCGTAGACGGAAAGCTCTGCGTCGCCGAACTGGTAATCGCTGCTGCGATCGGGAGCGAGTGACATCGCCTCCTGCAGCTTGGCTGCTTTCGCCTCGACCACCCATGTGCCCGCCACCACGTCTCCGGCACGCAGGGCATCCTTGTTGAAGAAGGGGAACAGCACGAAAATCGCCAACCAGATTAAGGCAGTCATTCCAGCGATGCCATCCTGTTCACCGCCCCCCAACCAGAAGAACAGCGGAATAAAAACTTCGACATCACGCATCAAATTCCGCGCGATCACCATTTCTGCGGTCAGTCGCCCGCCGTCACGTGCGGCGACCCGCAAGCCCAACAGGCGCTTGCCCGGCGTTGCCGCTCTCGGTCCAAGCTCGAAATAGAGAAAATAACCGTATCGGGCGAGAAAGAGGAACAGGATGATAATGATCAGGATCATTTCCACCAGCGGGTTGACCTGATCGCCACCCCCAAGGCTGGCAAGACCGACACCCGTAGATCCAAGTGCGACCAAAAAGAGGATCAGGCTGATCGTGATGAAGGTCAGATCGAGAAGGAGTGCACCGCTTCGGCTCCCCCTGCTTCCCACCACCAGTGGCAAGGCAAGTCCCTCCGGCGTAACCAACATCCGGTCGCGTGTGTCGGGCTCTCTTCGCATGATGTTCGCTAATGCGCTCATATCTCGCTCTCCCGTGGAGAACGCACCAGGACAAAATAGCTGATCCAGAAGGCGAGCATAAAGCCGCCAATGGTGTATCTCGCTTCGGTGCTTTCGATCAGTTCGCGTGCATAGCCTTCCAGCAAACCGGCAGCGACCAGCATAAGCGTGCAGCCCACCATTACCTGCGCAGCGCGGACGCCTGCATCGCGCATCGCCGAAAGGATGGCGCGATCGCCGGGAAACGCCATGGTCCTCCCGACATGCAGGCCCGCTGCACCCGATAGCATGATCGCGGCGAATTCGGTGGTGCCGTGAACGCTCAGCCAGCCGCCGAAGTCGTATCCCAGGCCGGCATCAGCGAAGACCCAGAACATCGCGCCCAGCAGTGCCATATTGTAAACCAGCAGCAGCAAGGTCGGCACGCCGAAGGCAAAACCCAGCGCAAAAGCCAGGATACATACACCGGTATTGTTGGAAAAAAGGTAAGCGGCAAAAACGCTCAGTCCTTCCGCGCTGTCTTGCCGCCCTAGCGTTTCCTGCAGCACTTCGCGCGAAGCGCCGGGGACGCGGCCACTGGCCATCCCTCCGGGAACAAGCGCGTAAAACCAATCCTGGTCCCGAGCGACGAGCAGCCAACCCACCAACGTACCGGCCACCATGACAACCGCAGAAATGCAGATATCGAGCCAGATTTCCCGCACCGACTGGCTCCAGCCACCGCCGAAAAAGCGCTTTAGCCAGCCAAACAGCCCGATGCGTGGGCCGTAAATCTGGAACCATGCACGCCGCACCAGTGCCTCAAGATAATTGAGCGTCGCGGCATCCAGCGAAGTCTCGCGCGCCACCGCAAGGCTGGATGCGGTCTTACGATAGAGTACCGGCAATTCCAGCAGATCATCATCGCTGATGCGGCTCGGGCGACCCTTCTCCAGCGCAGTGACAATCTGCTCGAGCCGTTGCCAGTCAATCTCGCGTTCCAGCCGGAACTTGTCCGATCGCAGGCTCGCCTGTTCGATATCGGCGGGCGGTTCTATTTCGTTTTTGCGGAAGAGGGAAAGCGCCATCAGCCGATTGCCTCCGCGCGCTTGGTCTCGAGATAGAGATCGATCAACTGGTAGCCGATCTTGTCATGCGCCGCCTCTATCACGTTTACACCAAGGCGGCGCAGGCGTTGCAGCACGATAGCGCGTTGGGTGGCGAGCGCATCTGCGCTGACCGCGACGGCGATATCGCCCAGATTGTTGGGCTCGGTCGCGGCAAGCTCCTCCAGCTCGGTATCGACCATAGTCACGAAAATCACGAGGTGGTGACGCACCAGCCGTTCCACGCTTTCGACCATCATTTCCGCGGAAGTTGGATCGGCAAAGTCGGAGAACAGCACTATGAGCGAGCGGCGCTTCAATCGTGCAGTTAACGTGGCAAGGGCAAGCGTGAAATTGGGCTCGCGCGGCACGTAATCCAGCTCGGCTGCGGCACTCTGCAAGCGGTGGAAGGCGCGCGTATCGGTAACGAAAGGCGTCATCAGCTGCGGGTGGTCGGCGAAGCCGAACAAACTCACCTTGTCGCCACCCTTTAGCGCCACATAAGATGCTGTAAGTGCTGCCGAAACCGCCCTGTCAATGCGCGGCAGGCCGTCGACCGGCTCGCACATATTCTGCCCGCAATCGAAAGCGAAAACGATCTGATTGTCGCGTTCGCTCTCATTCTCGCGGGCGTAAAGCGCGGTGTGTCGTGCGCTTGCTTTCCAGTCGATGCGGCGGCGGTCCATTCCAGGCTCGTATTCGCTAAGAGCTTCAAACTGAGTGCCTTCGCCGCGAATGCGCCGTGCGACGAGGCCCAATTGCGCATCGCGCATAAAGGTTTGCAAGACAGGGGAGCGGACTGGCGAGAGGTCCGGCCAGACGCGCATGCTGGCGCTGAGCGGAATATAGCTCTGTCGCACCGCAAGCCCCAGCGGTCCTGGCCAGCGCAGCCACAGATTGTGCAGCTCGCCCGTACCCCGACGGACAGGAATGGCCTCGCCTTCGCCAGAGAATTGACCGGACTTGCCCGTGGGCTTGAGCGTGAATTCGGTCATTCCACGCTCGCCCAGCCGGGGATCGAAACCGATCACTGCTTCAGGCAGGCGCGCATCGGAATCGCGCTGGATTTCCGCATCGACGCGGATCTTGGCGGGTTGCCCGACTTCAATATCGCTCGGGACGAAATATTCGAACGTCACCATCGATCCCGCCAGCCAGCCATCGATCAGTGCGATCAGCAGCAGCGCTGCGGCCGCTGCGGGCGCCACAACCCATGCAGCAGGCGCAGTTGCAGCGATGACTACTGCCACCGGCGCCAGCAGCGTGAGCAAAGCCAGCGTGCGCCCGGTAGGCACGATGGGTATTGCAGGCAGGTTTACAGCCGGGAGCTTCATTGGAGCTTAGCGTGGCGCCTCCGTCTGGTCGATCATCTGTTCGACCAGGTCTTCCACCTGCTTGCCCTCAATCTCCGCTGCCGGAGACAGCAGCAAGCGGTGGCGCAGCGTTGCTGTGGCCAGCGCCTTTACGTCGTCGGGGATCACGTAATTGCGGCCTTGCAGGGCAGCGCGCGCACGGGCAGCATTGGCGAGCAGCACGGCAGCACGCGGGCTTGCGCCGCTGGCCAGGTCCGGATTTTCGCGTGTAGCACGGATCAGGGAGACTGCGTATTTCACGATATCCTGCGCCAACGTGACGCCCTTCACGGCTTCCTGCGCTCCGGCGATCTGTTCCGGCGTCGCCACCCGGTCGATACCAAAGTCGGCGGGCTTTTGCGGGCCCGAACGCTCGCCGAAACGCTGGACGATGCGTGCCTCTTCCTCCTCGCTGGGATAGGGAACCAACAACTTGAAGGCGAAGCGATCAAGCTGGGCTTCGGGCAGCGGATAGACGCCCTGGTTCTCGATCGGGTTTTGTGTGGCGACCACCATGAACTGGTCTGACAGCTGGTGGCTCTCGCCATCCAGTGTCACCTTGCGTTCCTGCATGGCTTCGAGCAGGGCCGCCTGTGTCTTGGGCGGTGTGCGGTTGATCTCGTCCGCCAGCATCAGCTCGCAGAAAATCGGACCGCGCGTCAGGGTAAACTGGCTGGTCTGGAAGTTGAACAGGTTGGAACCGAGGATATCGCCCGGCAGCAGGTCCGGCGTGAACTGGATGCGCCCGAAATCGAGCCCCGTTGCGCTGGCGAAGCAATTGGCAAGAAAGGTCTTTGCCGTACCCGGAGGCCCTTCCAGCAACACGTGGCCCTGCGCGACCAGTGCGATCAGCAGGTGCTCCACCGTCTCGTCCATACCGACGACTGCTTTCGCCACCTCGTTGCGGATCGTCCCCGCCAGATGGGCGGTATCTTCAAGGCTCATGGTCATCTGATGAGTTTCCTTTCGAATTGTCTCAGGGCGCTGGCGGCCCGAATAATGTCGCCTGGCTTGTCCGCTTCGCGCAGGTCCCCGGCGAGCTTCGCAAAGCGCGGCCCATCGGATCCGCGCGTTTTGAGAACCCTGTCGATGGCGATTTCCCGTGCATCGACATCGGCCACGCGCAGGCCGAGATGCGTTGCAACCCGTTTGCCGACAAGCGCTTCGTAAGGCTTCTTGAGAAGGTGGAAGCGCTTGACCCGCGCTACCAGCGATGCGCCGTTCTGCGCCAATTGCCGCTTGCCATGCGCCATGGCAGGAGCTTCCACCGCAGGCGGGCCGAAGCGACGAAAAGCGCGCCATCCGATCACCAGCGCCGCGAATAGCAAGCACAGCGTAGCGGCGAGGAAAGGCGGGCGGAAAGCGAGAGTGAGGAGATTTTCGGAAGAGCCCAGCCCCGGCAATGTCAGATCGAAGATCACCGGCATGTCTTCACCTTCCATGGCCGTTGCGATGAGCCCCATAGCGATCTCGGCACGGTCGCGATCGGCCAGCCCGTAATTGTTCATCAGATCGGGCTCGAACACGACGATCACCGGCCATGGAGGATAATCTTCGTACACCTCTTCCTGCTCGAGTATTCCCGCCAGGACGTCGGCCTCGCTATCGACAACAAGCGAATGCAGCGGCTGGTCGGCGGGAGCGGTGAGGGCCTGCACTCTCACTTCATTGGGTAGTTCGCCGGACTCGCCAAAGCCGTTCCAGCTGCGTGTTCCACCAATGCTCAGTTCGCCGCCTTCGGTGAGCGCGAAGTCGCTGAACCAGTTGGGACCATTCGCCCCGACAAGCACAACCCAGTCGTCTTCGGCCTCGACATCCCACTGGTCGGGAATCGCATAGGCGCTCCATTTGGGCAGGATAATGATGGTCGGCCCGATATCGAGATTTCGACGTTCCTCGACGATCTCGTTGAGCTCCTCGACATCGCCGTAAAGCGCGGGCGTGAGGATCAGCAGCGCGTGTTCGTCCGCACTGCCACGGCTGCGCGAAATTTCGACATCGTGCCTGGTATGCTCCAGCAGCTGCACCAGGCCGGAATAGCCCGGCAGCGCGTCCGAAGCGGCATGCGCTTCGCCGGCCTGCCCGTCATTGCCGGTCCAGCCCTGACCAAGCGCGTAAAGCATCAGCAGGAAAGTCCCGGCGCCCACCAGCAGCACGGCCAGCACCACGCCTGGACGAAATGGATTGGATTGGCGTTCGGGAACCTGGCTCATGCGGCCAGCGTCTTTTGCTGGAGTGCGAATTCGGCGTAAGCCTCGCGAGCCGCCTGCCAGTCATCCACGTTGAGCTTGGTCAGCGCAAACAGGCTGCGCTCCACACGTGTGGCGATAATCGAAAAGGCGTTGCGCGCACCCTCTGGCAGGCGCGGTTCTGCCGACAGCTCGCGTGCGGTCGACGCCGGCTCGACCAGACCGGGCCGCGCTGCTGCAATTTGCCCGACCGAGCGTTTGAGCAAGAGATGCGTCGCCTCGTCATATCGCCCTTCGGAAGCGAGGCGGTCTGCCTCTTCCAGAAGAGCGAGGGCTTCACCCTGGTCGGGCGACCAAAGCTCCTCTTCGAGATCGCCTTTCTCGCGGCGCCGCAGGAAATCGGGTTCGAACAGGCGAATAAGCACCAGCAACAGCAAGGCCGCTCCGCCGATAATCAGCACCCATTGCAAAACCGGCCAGGACGAAACGAGCAGCCTTGCAACAGGAGCGAAAAGGTCTGCCAAAAATTCCAGAAAGGTGATGAACCAGTCAGGCGGCGGATCGACCCCGGGCGCTTCCACTTCGGAGAACTGGATGGAAGGGTCCGCGCGCAATTCGGCATACGCTTCCGCGAAGCCTTCGCGCTGCGGCGGAAGCGCATTATTCCCCTCGACCATCGTCACGAAAGCAAAGTGGCATGGCAAAGGTTATGAAGCAATGACTTGCTGCCTCTTGCGCGGACAAAAAAGCGCCTATTTCAGGTCAAGCGACATGCACATGCTGAAATCGTCGCTTTCATAGGCTTCGAACGCCGGGCATTCCGCGAATCCGCGCGACGCATAGAGGCGGATTGCCGGTTCGAATACCGGATACCTGCCGGTTTCCAGGCCCACCCATTGGCATCCGCGCTCGCGCGCCGTTTGCAGCAGGTGGTCGAGCATTGCCTTGCCCGCGCCTTTTCCGCGCCAATCGGCAGCGGCGCGCATCGATTTGATTTCGCACCGTGTTGCGTCGATCCGCTTGAGTGCGCCAACAGCGGCCAGCTTGCCGTCCGATCGGGCAGCGAAGAACGTGACACCGGGTTCGGCCAATTTCACCGCTGGCAGCGCGTTGACTTTGCAAGCGGGCGAGCTGCGATGCATTTCCGCCAGGTGCATTTCGAGCAGGGCCAGAATGTCCGGTGCGTTCGGCGCTTCTGCTGCGATGTGCAGATCATGGTGAGTGTTCGCGCTCACCCGCGTTTCCGGGCGAGAGGATAGGTGCCAAACATGCGCAGCCGTTTGCAATGGAAATCAAGCTCTTCCATTGCACGATCCACCGCCGGATCCCCGGGGCCGCCGATAATGTCCGCATAGAACATACTGGCGGCAAAGCTGGTGCCTTTTTGGTAGCTTTCGAGCTTGGTCATATTGACGCCATTAGTCGCGAAACCGCCCATCGCTTTATACAGCGCCGCGGGGATATTCTTCACCTCGAAGACGAATGTTGTCATCACGTCCTGTCCGGCCAGCGCCCCCGGATCGATGGCGTCACGCGCAAGAATCACGAAGCGCGTCGTATTGTCAGCGCGGTCCTCGACATTGTGCTCGACGATCTTGAGGCCGTAGAGTTCAGCTGCGAGCGCGGGTGCAATGGCAGCGACCTTGGTGTCGCCTTTTTCCGCGACATAGGCAGCGGAGCCCGCCGTATCGGCATGGCTGAGTGGGACGATGCCGCGCTCGGACAGATACTTACGGCTCTGGGTCAGAGCATGTGGATGACTATACGCCGCCTCGAACGGGCCGTCCTTTTTCAGCGCCATCAGCGCGTGGTGGATCGGCATGAAATACTCGCCGACAATCGAAAGACCGCTTTCCGGAAGCAGGAAATGGATATCCGCCACCCGGCCCGCCTGCGAATTTTCGATGGGAATCATCGCGCAGCTTGCTTCGCCCCTTTTCACCGCATCGATGGCGGCAGCAAAGCTGAAACACGGCAGGGGCAGCATTTCGGGTGCCCATTCGCCCGCGGCGCGATGGGAATTGGCACCGGGCGCACCCTGGAAAGCAATGGCACGCATAGGCTCTTCGGCGGCGGCGGCGCGCATTTTCTCGACCATTGCGAGCGCGGGGGCGGGAAAACTCTCCATTGATTGACAGCGCCTAACGTCCTGCTCGGTCTCCTACAAGCGAATAGGGCGTTTAGCCCCCTTGCGCGTAGGCGCCGAGGCAATTAGAGCGCGAGCCATATTCCACACACGGTAGAAATGACCTGTCATGAATGATCGTATGAACACCACTTTCGGCTGGGTTTTGGGCGCAGGCATCGTCGCGCTGGGCGGATCCATTGTATCCGGCATGTATTTCCAGCCCATCGAAGGCGAAGGCTATCCCATTGAAGCGCCGGAAGACGTTGCCGTTGATGAGCCTGCTGTTGATATGCTGCCTATCATTCGCGCAGCCAATGCAGAAGACGGCGCTGCTGTGTTCTCACGCTGCGCATCGTGTCACTCGATCGATCAAGGCGGTCCGAATGGTATCGGCCCGAACCTTTACGGTGTGATGGGAGCCAGCGTCGGCGGCCATGCTGCGGGATTTGCCTATTCAGAGGCATTGTCCGGCCACGGAGGCGTGTGGGATTATGACACGATGGATGCGTGGCTGGAAAATCCGGCGGCATTTGCCCCGGGCACGAAGATGACCTTTGCTGGCCTTTCCAGCGCACAGGATCGTGCGAACGTGATCGCCTACATGCTCGACAATGGTGGCGACATAGGCATGCTCGAAGCCAAGGTTGCTGCGATGGAAGCCGCCGCTCCGGCAACCGAGGAAGGAGCAGAAGAGGCGCCCGCCGAAGAGGCCGCAGCCGCCGAATAATTTTCCCCTCGGTGGAACGCAAAAGCCGCCGTTCGCGCCGCGGCTTTTTGTTTGTCTAACGCCTAACTTCCGTTCAGGACGAGCGGCGGCAAGAGATCACAATCTGGCTTACCCCTTGAAGCCTTGCGCCACCACATACCACTCGCTTGAACCCTTGCGGCTGGCAGGTGGTTTCGCGTGTTTCACCAACTTGAAATGCTTCTTCAGCAGGCCGAGCAATTCGGCATCGGTGCCCCCGGCAAAACCCTTGGCCACGAAGGCGCCGTCTTTAACCAAATTTTCAACTGCGAACCACGCAGCTGCTTCCACCAGCGCCATCGTGCGCAAATGGTCGGTCTGCTTGTGGCCGACTGTGTTCGCCGCCATGTCTGACAAGACCAGATCGGCGGGGCCGCCGAGTGCCTCTTCCAGCGCGGCGGGGGCGGCATCGTCCATGAAATCCATTTGCAGGATGGTGACGCCTTCGATGGGTTCGGTTTCGAGATAGTCGATGCCGACAACGGTCGCCTTCGGTGCGCGTTTGCGCACGACCTGGCTCCACCCGCCCGGCGCTATGCCGAGGTCGATTACCCGGGTCGCGCCTTTGACGAGGCCGAAGCGGTCATCCAGTTCGATCAGCTTGAACGCTGCCCGGCTGCGCCAGCCTTCATCCTTCGCCTTCTTGACGTAAGGGTCGTTCAACTGCCGCTCCAGCCAGCGCTGGCTGCTTGCCTTGCGCTTCTTCGCGGTCTTGAGCCGTCGATGCGAATCCTGCCCTGCGCGCGCCATCAATCGATCCCTTCCGCCTTGATCTTCCGCAGCGCCGCTTGCGCCTCCAATCCCTCGGCATCGGCCGCCATCAGGCTGCGCAATATGCCCTCGCGAATGCCGCGATCGGCCACGCCGAGGCGCGGGGCAGACCAGATTTCGAGGATCGCTTCGAGAATAGCACAGCCCGCCACCACCAGTTCGGCGCGCTCGTGCCCGATGCAATCGAGTTCCGCGCGTTCAGCGGGCGACATGGACGACAGCTGCTGCGAAATATCGAGCATGCTGTCGGTCGGCACGATGAGCCCGTCCACCTGACTGCGGTCGTAATATGGCAGACCCAGATGCACGCTGGCGAGCGTAGTCACCGTGCCGCTGGTTCCCAGCAGGCGCTGGTCGGGCGATCGATGCTGCTCGATCCGGTTGGAAAATTCGGCGAAACTTGCAAGCACAAGCTGTTTCATCTTTTCGTAGCGGGCCAGGCGATCTTCCTGCGAACCCGTCTCCTTGCCCACCGTTTCACTGAGCGAGACAACGCCCCAGGGCACGCTCTGCCAATCGAGAATGCGCGGCACCGGCGCGCCAGGTTCGATCAGGACCAGCTCGGTCGAGCCGCCACCAATATCGAAAATGATCGCCGGACCAACGCCGTCTTCGAGCAGGATATGGCACCCGAGCACAGCCAGCCGTGCTTCCTCTTGCGCTGTTATGATATCGAGAACTATGCCGGTTTCTCTGCGCACTCGCTCGATAAACGCTTCGCCATTGGTGGCGCGGCGGCAAGCCTCGGTCGCGACCGAGCGCGCAAGATGGACATTGCGCTTGCGCAGCTTGTCCGAACAGATCCTGAGCGCGCCCAGCGCGCGGTCCATAGCCTCGTCGGAGAGTCGGCCTGTTTGTGCCAGTCCCTCTCCCAGCCGCACGACGCGGCTGAAGGCGTCGATAACCACGAAGTTATCGTCTGACGGACGCGCAATGAGCAAACGGCAATTATTGGTGCCGAGGTCGATCGCTGCATATGCCTGATTGTGCGATTTGTGTGGCGGGCGTCGCCAACTGCTTTCGCGCTGCTGGCTCTTTGTCCTGCCATCGCCGGGAGCGCGTGGTTTGGCCTTTTTCGGATTGCGGCGGCGATTGCCCTTGCGGTTATTCGCCTTGCCTTCGGCCTTTTCGCGTCCATCCGGCGGAGAATAATCCGCCATGACTGTCGTGCTTTCTAAATTCCAATACCCGCCACAAATGAGCGGAACCTGTATTGAGGCTAACCCAAGTGGGCCATATTCACAAGATGATGACGCCAAGACGGCTCGCCAGCGACGCGTGATCGGGATAAGAATGGGCCATGCAGGCAAATCTTCCCACCATTGCCCTGTTCGCCAAATTCCCGGTTGCCGGGAAAGCGAAGACACGGCTTGCGCCTGCGCTGGGCGATGAAGGGGCGGCAGAGTTGCACAGGCGGCTAGTCGAACGCACCATTGTCACGATCCGTGAAAGCGGACTGTCGTTCCACGTCCGGACCACCGGTGCATCGCATGCCGATTTCGCCGCATGGCTGGGTGATGACGTCGCGCTCGTCGATCAAGGCGAGGGCGATCTTGGTGCGCGGCTGGCACGCGTTCCGGCGCCTGCGATCCTGCTCGGCGCGGATATTCCCGGCCTCACCGCGCGGCACTTGCGCGATGCGGCAATAGCGCTGGAACGCCACGAGGCGGTGATCGGCCCAGCCAGCGATGGCGGATACTACTTGCTCGGATTCTCGCGTCCGCTCGACTTCCTCTGGCAGGATATGCGCTGGGGCACGGACGCAGTGCTGCGCGAAACCGAAATGCGGCTCAAAGCTGCCGATATCTTGTATCGCCTGCTAGGCGAGCTTGACGATTGTGACCGCCCGGAAGACCTCGCAAAATGGCCGGAGCTGGTCCTTTGAGCCGCACCTCCATCGTCATCCCCATGCTCGATGAAGAGCGCGCGCTGCCACATGTCGCGGCAGTACTGGCGCAGCTCGATCCACGCCCGCTGGAAGTGATCGCCGTAGATGGCGGAAGCAGCGATGGCTCGGCCCCCTTCGCCCGGGCGCAAGGTTGGCGGGTGGTGGAAACCCCGGCGGGCAGGGGACGGCAAGTCAATGCCGGGGTCGATGCGGCGGCGGGGGACTATGTCGTCGTGCTGCATGCCGACACGCTACCGCCGCGCGATTTTATTTCCGCCATAGAGCGGACTCTAGCCGATCCTGCGATCAGCCTTGCGGGCTTTACACCGATCCTGCGCGGACCGAAGACGACCCGCTGGGGCACAACGCTGCACAATTGGGCTAAGACCTGGTACGCGCCGCTGCTGTTTCGTCCGCATCTGTTCGTAAAGGGTTGCCGCCTGCTGTTCGGCGATCACGCGATGTTTTTCCGCCGGGTACAGTTCCTGGAGGCTGGCGGCTGCGACCCTAGGGCGAAGGTGATGGAAGAGGCAGACCTGTGCATTCGAATGACGCGCTTTGGTCGTGTCAAGATGATTACAGAACGGGTCGAAACATCCGACCGCCGCATTACCGAATGGGGCGCACTCAAGGCTAACTGGATCTACCTGAAAGTCGGCTTCCTTTGGGGGTTGGGCGCGAAGAAGCGGCTGGAGCGATATTATCCGGATGTACGCTAGGCCGAGGGCAGATAGCCGGCCTCGATCCCGTAAGCGATCAGCCGGTCCAACCAAGCGTCATCAGTGGGATTGCATTCGAGCCCGGTCAGCGCGCGGAACCGCGCATCGTCGAACTGCGGATCGCGGGTGAAATAGGCGCCGAAAGTGCCAATTATTCGGCCTGCGAGCATTTGTTCGGCTGGTGGCAATCGGGTCGGATCATAGTCCTGCGGTGCGACCACTTGCGGGTCGGGGAAATGTGCCACGCGCGCAACGCCACGCGCCAGTTCGGCTGCAGGCAGCGCATTTGCGGCCACAAGGTGGAAATATCCGCCATGCGCCTTCTCCATGCGTGCCGCAATCCGGGCAATGCCCTCTGCCACATGGTCGATAGGGACAAGATTGAGCGTCGATCCGGGCATGCAGGGGAATTGTGTAACCTTGCCGCGCGCCATCAGGCGGAAGACGTTGCAGAGTGATGGGAAGTCGCGGATCACGCCGGTCTCACTATGGCCCAACACGATGGAGGGACGCGCGATGGCGAAAGGCAGGCCGCTCGCCGCCACCGCCGCTTCCGCCGCCGCCTTGCTTGCTTCGTAGCGATTGGTGAATTGGGTGGCTTCGGGCACTGGCCCCTCCGGCACCAAGCCACTCCCTTGTCCACAGACATAGGCAGTGCTGACATGTACGAATGCCGCGCCCGCCGCCCTGGCATAGGCCAACGCGTTCTTCGTTCCCTCGACATTGATGGCGCGAAGCTCCTCCTCCGGCGCATCGAATTCGAGACTGGCCGCGCAGTGTATAACGACATCGTGCGGCGTGGGATCGAGCCCCATCATTGGCAGGGTAACGTCACCCGAGACGGTCTCGATGCCTTCGACCAACACGCCGTCATTGCTGCGCACTTCGGGGTTGCGCCGCACCATCGCGGTCACGGCTTGGCCCTTTGCAGCAAGGCGCGTACAGACATCGCCGCCTATCAGGCCAGCCGCTCCGGTGACGAGAATTTTCAGCAACAGGGCGTTTCGGATTTGGTCGGGTTGGCACCGGACTGACCGAAGGGCACTGCCGTTCCGCAGCCGGGGAACACGCCGAAATGCGTGTCAAAATCGCCGACAAATTCAAAATGCTCGGCAAAGCGTGTGTCCGCCAGCATCAGCCAGCTATTGCCGCAAACCGCGAAGTTACGTCCTTTCTCGATGGCATGGTGCGCGTCGAGCTCGAATATGCGTTCGTGCCCTAACACGGTGCCCTTGTAGCGCACGGCTTGCCCATAATCCTCGCACTGCGGCTCCAAGCCATCGAGCTTGAACAGGCGATAGGTCGCGGAGACGAAGTTGATCCCGTCCAGCTTGGCAGCTATCTCGGCATCGTTAATGGCCATCGGTCGATCGGTCACGAGGCGCGGATCGGCAAAACCGGCGGCTTTCGCGATGCGATCGAAATCCCCCCAATAGAGCGCTCCGGACAGGCATTCGCCATGCAGCACCGGATCGCTCAGCAAATATTCCGGAACGCGGCGGTCGGCATAGACGTCGGAGAAATAGATCTCGCCGCCCGGCTTCAACAGCTTGTGCGCGGCGCGAAAGACCGCCTCCTTGTTCGCCACCAGGTTGATCACGCAGTTGGATACGATGACATCGAAGCTGTTTTCCTCGAGATCCAGCTCGCCCAGCTTTTCGATATCGCCCTCGACAAAATCGACATTGGCGTAGCCGAACCTCTCGGCGTGCCAATCGAGATGTTCGCACGCCACTGCGAGCTGCTCGGGCGTAGCGTCGACACCGGTCACATGGCCGCTCTTGCCGACCAATTGCGCCAGTAGGTAGGCGTCCTGCCCGCTGCCTGAGCCGAGATCGAGCACGCGGCAACCCTCCAGCGCCTGCGGAACCACAAGGCCGCAGCCATAGTAGCGCGCCCTGACCTCCTGATGCACGTTTCGGAGGGCGCGTCGTACCGCATCGCTCGGCATTTCAAACGTGCAACAGGCGTCGGTGCGCAGATCTTCCGATCCGCCCAGCACCTTGCCGTAGTAGTCCTGCGAATTCTGGAGGTTCATGAAACTCTTTGTCCCTGATCAGCGAAGTGTGTGGCCATAACAGGAAGCATTTCGCTTCCAAGACCTTTTGCGTTACCCGAGGGGCACATGGAATACACACATGACGTTATCGTGATCGGCGGCGGTGCTGCCGGGCTGACTGCCGCAGGTGGCTGCGCGCTGTTCGGGCTCAAGACCGCGCTGATTGAAGGCCACAAGATGGGTGGCGAGTGCCTCAATAATGGTTGCGTGCCGTCAAAAGCACTGATCGCCTCCGCCAAGCGTGCCGCTGAGGCACGTGAGGAAAAGCGCGCCGGGGTGCAACTCGCGGCGCCGGTTGTCGAGTGGAGCGGCGTGCACAAGCACGTCCATGAGGCGATCGCGCACATCGCGCCGCATGACAGCGTCGAACGGTTCGAAGAAATGGGCTGCGAGGTTATTCAGGACTGGGCGAGGATCACCGGGCCGAAGGAAGTGACCGTGGGTGGCCGAAAGCTCACCGCACCGCGCATCGTGATTGCCGCCGGCAGCTCACCGCTGATCCCGGCAATCGCGGGGCTGGATGACGTAGCCTATCTCACGAATGAAAACCTGTTCGAACTGACCGAGCAGCCCGGCCATCTCGTTATCATCGGTGGCGGGGTGATCGGCATGGAAATGGCGCAAAGCTTCCGACGACTGGGTAGCGAGGTTACAGTGGTTGAGCCGGGCAATGTGCTGGGCCGTGACGACCGGGATAGCGCCGCCATAGTCAAGGCAACGATGGAGAGGGAAGGCGTACGCTTCATTAAGGGCAAGGCGGCAAAGGTCTCGATGGACGCTGCGGGCCAGGTCACTGTCACCACGGGTGGCGGAGAGAGCGTAACTGGCAGCCACTTGCTGATCGCGGTCGGCCGCAAGGCACGGACCGAGGGTTACGGACTGGAAGAGCTCGGCCTCGCACTCGGCAAGAACGGTATCAAGGTCGACGCGCGCCGCCGCACTTCGCTCAAGCATATCTATGCGATTGGGGATTGCCGCGAGGGGCCGCGGCTCACGCATGTCTCCGGCTATGAAGGCTCCAACGTGGTTCTCGAAATCGCGCTAGGCCTGCCGGCCAAGGTCGATTTCAAGGCGCTGCCCTGGTGTACCTACACAGAGCCCGAAGTCGCGCAGATCGGCATGACGGAGACAGAAGCGCGCGCAAAACTCGGCGACAAGCTCACCGTGGTGAAAGAAGGTTTCGATCACAATGAGCGTGCCATTGCGGAAGGGCTCGATAAGGGCCACCTCAAAGTCATGTTGAAAGGAAAGAAAGTCGTCGGCGCGAGCATTTGTGGTGTCAATGCGGGCGAGCTGCTGCTGCCGTTCACCCAGATGATAACCGGCAAATCGGGCACCTTCGATATGGGCGGGGCGATCATTTCCTATCCGACGCGTTCGGAAATCACCAAGGCCGCCGCCTTCGCCGCGTGGGAACCGACTGTGTTTGGGAAATGGCCCAAGCACTGGGTGCAATTGCTTGCCAAACTGCGGCGCGCCTTCTGATGGCAATACGCTCTGCGTCCCGCAACGCTCCTTCCGGCGCCTCCCCCTTTGCGGTCGAGGCCGAAGCGCTAGGGCGCGAAAAATTCACGGATCCGCGCATCACTGCAAAAGGCGAAACGCGGGCCACGGTGGCGCTGAAGCAGCTCGACACGCTGTGGTTCGCCACCGGCACGCTGTGCAATCTCGCCTGCGCCAATTGCTATATCGAAAGCAGCCCGACCAATGATGCGCTGATCTATATGAGCGCCGAGCATGTCGCGCGGTTCCTCGATGAGATTGGCGACATGGACGTACGCGAAATCGGCTTTACCGGCGGCGAACCGTTCATGAACCCGGATATCATCGCGATGGTGGAAGGCGCCCTGCGCTGCAGGCACGAGGTGCTCGTCCTCTCCAACGCGATGAAGCCTATGCGGCGGCATGAGGCCGATCTGCTGAGGCTGCGGCGGGAGCATGGCCGGCGGTTGACGATCCGCGTCTCGATTGATCACCACACGCAAGACGTGCACGAAGCAGAGCGTGGTCCTAATAGCTGGCGGCCGATGCTAGATGGGCTGCGCTGGCTGTCTGCCAATGATTTTTCTATCGCTGCTGCCGGGCGCTCGCTGGCAGGTGAAACGCAGGATGCGGCGCGGGCGGCCTATGGCGCGCTGTTCGCGGCAGAGAACATCGCGATCGACACCTCCGATCCCTCGCGCCTCGTTCTCTTCCCTGAGATGGATGCGAACGCGGACGTGCCCGAAATCACCGCCGATTGCTGGAACATCCTCGGCAAGTCGCCGAACGACCAGATGTGTGCATCAAGCCGTATGGTCGTCCACCGTAAGGGAGAGCCCGCGCCGCGCGTTGTGGCCTGCACGCTGCTGCCCCACGATCCGGGCTTCGATCTTGGTGATACGATTGCCGAGGCAAGCGGCGAAGTGTCTCTAAACCACCCCCATTGCGCGCGCTTCTGCGTGCTGGGCGGAGCGAGCTGTTCAGCTTGAGTCTGCATCCACTCGGCTAGCTCGCGCGTATGGGACATATGATGAAGATGAATTTCGCCGCCGCCTCGCTTGCTGCCGCCATGCTTGCCGCGCCTCCCGCCAGCGCGCAGTCGCCGATCGACGGCACCTATGTCGACCAGGGCGGCTATGTGGAGATAACCGTAGCGCCTTGCGGCAATGCGCGCTGCGGCACGATCAGCCGTATCATCCGCAACAAGCCGGGCGAGCCGAGCAATGATGCGCATAATGACGATCCTTCGCTGCGCAGCCGCCCGATCCTCGGCATCCGTGTGCTGAAAGGACTGCGCTGGCGCGATGGCGCGTGGCGCGGGGAAGTCTACAACCCCGAAGATGGCGGCACCTACCGCGCCGTGGTCCGGCCCGGGCGCAATGGCAGCCTTGATGTGCAAGGGTGCGTGACGCTGTTTTGCCGTACCGTGACGTGGCGCGCCGCAAGCTAGCGACGAGGCTTGACCGAATCCGTGCCGCGATATAGAGGCGCGCGCTTCTGGCTATTGCCCCGTCGTCTAATGGTAAGACTACGGACTCTGACTCCGTCAATTGAGGTTCG
>CAYRBB010000042.1:0-22857 GCA_964422435.1 uncultured Sphingomonadaceae bacterium | reverse complement strand
GCTTCGATGTCGTTGTGCTTGAAGGGCACGACTTCGGCATTGCCCATCGCGCAGCCATCCCAGATGCTGGCATGGCTATCGATATCGAGGACGATGTAATCGCCCTTGCCCGCTATCGTGGAAATGATGCCGAGATTGGCCTGGTAACCAGTAGAGAACACCATGGCGTGATCCACGCCATAGAATTCACGCAATGCGTCTTCGCATTCCTTGTGGCCCTGATATGTCCCGTTGAGCACACGGCTGCCGGTGGTGCCCGAGCCGAAATCGTCGAGCGCCTGTTTCCCCGCCGCGACCACGTCCGGGTCGAAGGTCATGCCCATGTAATTGTAGGTGCCGAGCAGGATGGTGTCGCGGCCGTTGCAGATCGCGCGCGTGGGCGAAAGCACCTTTTCCATGACAAGTGAGAACGGGTCTTCCACGCCGCTCGCCAGCAGGTTCTCGCGCATGGCGATAGTGTCATCGAATTTGGAGAACAGGTCCTTGCTGTCCCCCTCCAGCGTTGCGGGCTGGTCCGGCTGATCAATACCTTCACTCATTGTGCGCTCAGTCGTTTACCATCTTGGCGACGGCGTCGACCAGATTGCCATACGTTTCGATCTCGGCCTGCTGGTTCATCGAGATGATGATGTCGAATTCGTCTTCGATCGCTGCCACAAAGTCCATGACGGTCAGGCTGTCGAATTCCAGATCCCCGGCGAAAGTCGTGGCATCGGTGATGGCCACGTCCTTCTTGTTGAACGGCTCGATGATCGAGCGAATACGGGTATCGATTTCGGCACGGTCCATAAATGGTCCTATCTTCCATAGTATGCTGTTGCTGCGCTCATAGTGCGAACGTCACCCGGCGGCAAATCCTGTGCGCACTTGCTTGTCAAGCGCATCTCGTGGTGGCAGCTTTCCGGCATTCGGTATGAGCGCATGCCAAAGGGGGGTAGAGCATGACACATGAAACCAGCGCCGGGGCCGAGAAGTCTGACATATCGAATGCCGCTTTCAGTGTGCATTCCATCCATATGTTGCGCACCGTGCAGAACAACACGCTGATGCTTTCGCAGATGGCGGACCAGAAAGCCTCCATCCTGATGGGCGCGACCTTTCTTGTCTTTTCGATCTGTGTCAGTCGCTCTTTGACGGGCGAAATGCCCTACGCGCTGGCAGTCCTTGCCGTGTTTGCTTTCCTCAGTTCGATGCTGGCTGTGCTGGCCGTGCTGCCATCGGTATCCAAGCCGGTCGGTGGCTCTGCCCCGAACCCGCTCTTCTTCGGGCATTTTACGCGGATGGAGGAGGATGAGTGGATGTCCGGTGTGATCGCGCAGCTAGGGGAAGACGAGACCGTTTTTCGCACCATGCTTCATGATATCTATCAAAACGGGCAGGTGCTCCAACGCCGCAAATACCGTTTTCTCGGCTATGCCTACCGCGTTTTCATCCTGGGGCTTGTGCTGACCCTGACGACATTTGGTCTGGAGCTCCTTGCGGCAGCTTAGAGCCCCTTAATGCGCCGCGGCTTCCTGCTCGGCCTCGTCGACGAGACCCCTTACAGCTGCCATGAATGGCCCAATGCTGACCGGTTTGGAAAGATACCCCTCCGCACCTGAATCGAGGATGCGTTCTTCATCTCCCTTTCCGGCATAGGCAGTCACCGCAAGCACCGGCACGCTTGCAAGATCGGCGTCGCCTTTGAGCGTTGCTATCAGATCGAGTCCCGAAACGTCCTGCAGCTGGATATCCATAACGACAAGGTTGGGAATGAATGCGCGCGCGCGTTCGATCGCCAGATTTCCGTCTGCGACGGGTTCGACGGCAAAGCCGCCGGCCTGCAAGACGTCGCAGAAAAGTTTTCTGTTCAGGTCGTTGTCCTCGACAACGAGGATTCTCTTCGTCATTGCGCCCCCAATCGTTCCCGTCATAGGTGCGAAAACTCGCGACACGCTACCCTGAAATGGTAAACGTTACAATTACCGGATTTTTAAAATGATTTCTCACGACCCATCCGACCTTGCGCTGGCCGCCCTCGGCTGGGTGCTGACAGATCAGGACAGGGCGCAGCGTTTCCTTGATCTGACGGGCCTAACGCCCGATGGCTTGCGCGCCGCCATTGGCGAGAATGCAACGCATCGCGCAGTGTTTGAATTTCTTGCCGCTTACGAACCCGATCTTGTTGCGGCGGCAAAGGCGCTTGAGGTCGAACCGGACGTCATTGTCCGCGCACATCAGGAGTTTGGCGCATGAGCCGTCCGCTGGTCATCACCGATTGCGATGAAGTGCTGCTGCATATGGTGCGCCATTTTGCCGACTGGCTCGACCGCGAGCATGATATCCTCTTCTCGCTGGAAGGGAACCCCTTCGTGCAATCGATGACCCGGCGCGGCAGTGATGACGTGCTCGATGAAAAGGAAGTCTGGGGCCTGCTGGGCGCCTTCTTCGACAGCGAAATGCACTCGCAAACGCTGATTGCCGGCGCGGCGCAGGCGATAGACGCGTTGCAGCGCGATGCCGATGTGGTGGTGCTGACCAATCTGGCCGATCACCGCGACGAAGCGCGCCGCGCGCAGCTACGTGAACTGGGTATCACTGCCCGGGTTTTTACCAATCAGGGACCGAAAGGCCGCGCGCTCGACGCGATCGTGGGCGAATATGCGCCGAGCCGGTCGGTATTTATCGATGATCTGGCTATACACCATGCATCGGCTGCCAGGCATGCGCCTGGCGTCCGCCGGCTGCATTTCTGCGGAGAACCTGCCATCGCGCCGCATATCCCCTGCGCTCACAAGGCTGGCGATGCGCATGCGCGGATAGACAATTGGGATACCGCTCTGCCATGGATCCGCGAAACACTGTTGGGAAAGGATTGATATGTCCGTCGAAGCGCGCCTTGCCGAACTGGGAATCACGCTGCCTCAGGCTGCGGCACCCGTCGCATCCTATGTGCCCGTCGTCGTGACCGGAAACATGGCCTTCGTGTCGGGCCAGCTGCCTTTCATCGACGGCAATCTGGTGACCGGGCGGTTGGGAGAAGACGTCTCCGTAGAAGACGGGATGGCCGCCGCGCGCGCTTGCGGGCTGATGATCCTAGCACAGCTTCGGGCGACGGAAATTCCGCTCGACAGGGTGGAGCGGATCATCAAGCTCGGTGCTTTTGTCAATTCGACGCCCGACTTCACCGACCAGCCCAAGGTGGCGAACGGTGCATCGGACCTCATGGTCGAAGTGTTCGGCGATGCGGGCAAGCATTCGCGCGCTGCCGTGGGCGTGCCCAGCCTGCCTCTGGGTGCGGCGGTGGAAGTCGATGCGATCGTGGCGCTGAAAGACTAATCGCGATGGCAGGGCATGGCTGGCTGACCGGACATCCCTACGCCCATCGCGGGCTGTACGACGCCGGTGCGCCGGAGAACTCGCTCGCCGCCTTTAGGGCGGCTATGGAGCACGGCTTCGGCATTGAATGCGATATCCGCGTCAGCGCCGATGGCCGAGCGATGGTGTTTCACGATGCCGAACTGGAGCGGCTGACTGGGCAGGCGGGCGTCACAGCGGACAAGACCGTTGGCGAGTTGACTGCGCTAACTCTGTCTGGCTCAGATGAACCCATTCCCACATTGCGCGACATCCTCAGCCTGGTCGCAGGCAAAGTTCCCCTGCTGCTCGAGCTCAAGAGCGACAAGAGACAGAACATTCACAAGCTCTGCCGCGCGGTGCGCCGCGACCTGGAAGGCTATGCTGGCAATGTCGCGGTGATGAGCTTCGACCCGCGCATTCCTGCATGGTTTGCCAGGCGCGTAACCGCCATGGCGCGTGGGCTGGTGATTACGGAAGAGGGCGAGCGGACGCTCACCGGCGGATTTAAGAGGGCCGCCTCGGTTCGCCATGCGAAGCCGGATTTCCTGGCTTACGATATTCGCGATTTGCCCAGCCGGTTTGCCAGCAAGCAGGCGGCGCGGGGCCTGCCGCTCCTTACATGGACGGTGCGCAGCAGTGCGCATGCCGAAATGGCGCTGCAATGCGGCGCAACACCCATAGCCGAAGGTCCGGGGGTGGCGGCATGGGAAGCGCTAACCTAAATCGGTCCGATGGCTGACACCGAGTTGCGAGCGCGAATTCTGGGATCGGTAGGCGATATCGCCAAAGCCGATTGGAATCGGCTGGCAGGCAGCGACAACCCCTTCGTCTGCCATGACTTTCTGACGATACTCGAAGAATCCGCCAGCGTGGGGCCGGGCACGGGTTGGCAGCCTGCGCCGATTATCCTTGAAGACGATAATGGCACGCTGTTGGGCGCGATGCCGAGCTATCTCAAGGGCCATAGCCAGGGCGAATATGTCTTCGACCATGCTTGGGCCGATGCCTATGAGCGCGCGGGCGGCGACTATTATCCCAAGCTCCAGATCAGCGCGCCATTCACTCCGGCCACGGGGCCGAGGCTGCTCTTGTATGACGAAGCCTATGCCGCACCACTGCTGCAATCGGCCATGCAATTGCTGGCGCAGAACCGTTGGTCGAGCGCGCATGCGACTTTTGTCGAGGCCGGTCAGGTAAAGCTGTTCGAGCAATCCGGCTGGCTGCGGCGCGAGGATATCCAGTTCCATTGGAGCAATCGTGATTTCGCCAGCTTCGACGGTTTCCTCGCCACGCTGACTTCGCGCAAGCGCAAGGATTTGCGCAAGGAACGCCGCGCGGCGAACGACGGGATTACCGTAAAGGCGCTGTCCGGCGATGACATCAAGCCCGATCATTGGGATGCCTTCTGGCTGTTTTACCAAGATACCGGCGCGCGCAAATGGGGCACGCCCTATTTGACGCGGGAGGCGTTCGACCTGTTCGGGGAGCGGATGGGCGAGCGCTTGCTCCTGCTGCTCGCTTTCGAGGATGGTCTGCCGATCGCCGGCGCGCTCAATTTCATCGGTGCGGAAGCGCTCTACGGCCGCTATTGGGGCTGCCTGGCGGACAAGCCCTTCCTGCATTTCGAGCTATGCTATTACCGCGCCATCGACGCCGCGATCGAGCGGGGCCTGAAGCGGGTCGAGGCGGGCGCCCAAGGCGGCCACAAGCTGGCCCGCGGTTATGAACCCGTTGCCACCGCCAGCATGCACTGGATCACCGATCCGGGCTTTCGCCAGGCCGTCGAGGAGTTCCTCGAAGCCGAGCGACGCGGCGTGGCGATGGATCGCATGCACTTGTCGAAGCACATGCCTTTTCGCCAAGAAGATTAGGCGGCCTTCGATTCGCCGATCCGCAGCCATTCGCGCGCGCGGCGTTGGGCTTCCGAAATTTCTCGCGCGGTCATTTCATCGGAAATGTCGGCGCGGCACCAGCTGGCGGCTTCATGGCCCCTGGATGCGGCAAGGTTGAACCACTTATGTGCTTCAATCATGTCGCAATTCACGCCATGGCTACCGGTCGAGAAGGCGACTCCAAGGTCGTAATATGCGTTGATGTTGCCATCGGCAGCTTCCGTCAGACACCGTGCAATCAGCATGTCGGCGCCGCTCACATCGGCGGCTTCCACTTTGGCAAACGTTTCGATCCTGGCGAGTTCCATGATCGCAATCCCCTATTTCCAGCCGGTTTCCCAAATGCCCGGCCTTTCCAATGACCCGATGTTTTGACGAACGTGGTCAAGAAATGGTTAACGGCGCGCCAACTTTGTTAAGGGTTGCGCCCGGGCTGCGCTGCCATGCGCCTTTTTGACCGCTATCGACGGGTTTCTGTGATTGCTTCTTGTGTGCGCCAATCGCTGTCCGTATAGGCGCGCCCCATCACGGTGCTTTTGCAGATGGCCGCTGACAGATCCGGAAAATCGGACAGGCGCCGCTGCAGCAGGGAAAGCGCCTGTTGAACGGGATTTGGAGTAACTGATGGCAACTGCCATGCATGATGACATCGATGTTCTCACAAAGGCGAAGCGAGCCCTGCCCGCAGATTACACGCCGAGTGATGACGAAGAGTATATGTCAGACAAACAACTCAATTATTTCCGCGTCTTGCTGCTGGAATGGAAAAAGTCAGTCGTGGCGGCAGCAGAAGATACCCTGCAGCATCTACAGGAAGGCCCGATCCGTGAACCCGACCTCAACGATCGCGCATCGAGCGAGACCGACTGGGGCATCGAGCTGCGCACGCGTGACCGCCAGCGCAAGCTGATTGCCAAGATCGATTCTGCCATGCGCCGGATCGATGAAGGCGAATATGGCTGGTGCGATGTTACGGGCGATCCTATTGGCATCAACCGTCTGATTGCGCGCCCAATTGCGACCATGACGGTGGAGGCGCAGCAAGCACATGAACGGCGTGAAAAGATTTCGCGGGACGACTGATCCAGTTTGGTACAGTATTACCAGTCCCGACGGGAATTAACGTTCAGTTAGCCTGTTTTCACGCATCTGGGACGGTAGGTTTTGATCGCCAGCTTGGTGCGCGGTAGAGTGCGCTTAGCACAAGCGAATCAAAGTGATTATCGAGGATTCGAGTGAACGCGATGAGCAATATCGATACCCGTCAAGTTGGCCGTGACAGCCTGTTCCTGCTCGCGCAGGTGCGGGTCGATGGCCAGGACAAGGTTGCTCGCGTCAAGGTCCGCAACCTGTCGGCCGGCGGCATGATGGCCGAAGGCGAGATCAAGGTGATGCGTGGCGCACGAGTGGAAGTCGAGCTGCGCAATGTCGGCTGGGTCGATGGCACCGTCGCCTGGTGCCAGGACAACCGTTTCGGCATTGCCTTTGTCGATGATATCGATCCTAAGGTCGTACGCGCGCCCATCGTTGGTTCTACCGTGAAGCGCGGTGCCGACGGGCACCCTGTCGATCGCGATGGTCGATCGAGCTTTCGGAAGGTTTGATCCCGTTCATATCCGGTGACGCGCCCTCGCGGCTTTTTGTTGAAGCGATAGGCGCAGCGTCCTATCCCGAAGGCGATGTTGCGTTGCTTCCATTCCTTTAGAGCCTTTGTTCTCCTGCCATTGGCTGCGCTGCTGACTGCGTGCGCAGGCGGGGATGAAGGCGCGGTAGATGTTGCGCTCATTGGCAGCGAGGATGCCGTTTTCAGCGACAGCCTGCGCCTTTCCGCTGGTGCGCAGCACCTCCGCGCAGCCACCCAATCGGGCCTGTTGGCCTTTAACGGGCGCGGCGAGGTCGTGCCGGCACTGGCAGAACGCTGGGTGCCGACCGATGAGGGGCAAAGCTTCTTCTTCCGCTTGCGCGAAGGCAACTGGCCCGATGGTAGTGAACTGACCGCGACAACTGCGCGCACCGCACTTCTATCGGCGATTGGCCAGCTCGAAGGCACGTCGCTTGGTCAGGACCTCTCCGTGATCGAGGAGGTGCGCGCGATGACCGACCGCGTGCTCGAAGTCCGGCTCAGCGCGCCCGAGCCCTACCTCCTGCAATTGCTCGCCCAACCCGAACTGGCCCTGCGCCAGCCCGGCGGCGGCACCGGACCGTTTCTGCTCGAGCCTACCGAGGACGGCGTGCTGCTGACATTCAAGCCGCCGGAGGAGCGCGGCCAGCCCATGCAGGAAGACTGGCAAGATTACGTTCGCGACATCAATCTCCGCGTCGCCAATGCGGAAACAGCCATCGGCCTGTTCAACGATGGCGAAGTGCGCGTGGTGCTGGGCGGTGATATCGGGGGATTGCCGTTGGTCGAAACCGGCCCACTGTCCACCGGCACTTTGCGGGTCGATTCGACATTCGGCCTCTTCGGCATTGTGGTTCGGCGATCCGAAGGGATACTCAGCGATACCGGCGTGCGGGAAGGGATTGCGATGGCACTCGACCGTGAGCGCCTGCTGGCCGAATTCAACATTGGCGGATGGGTGCCGACAACCCGCCCTGTCTCGCCCGGTCTCCCCGGTGATCCGGGGTTGGTGGCGGAGCGGTGGGAAGGCCAGCTTATGTCTGACCGCAGGAATGTCGCCCTGTCGCGTGTTCGGGCATGGCGAGAGCAGGCGGGTGATGGCGATTTGTCCCAGCTGGCCGTGGTAACGATTGCCATGGGCAGCGGGCCCGGCTGGGATATGCTGTTCGATAATCTCGCCTCGCAATTGGCAGAAATCGATATTCGGTTGGAACGGGTGGATAGCCGATCCACAGCCGATATGCTGTTTATCGACCGCATCGCTCGTTATCCGGCCCCGCGCTGGTTCCTCAACCAGTTCCATTGTTCGCTGCGCCAGGGGCTTTGCAGTGAAGCGGCCGATGAATTGGCGGTAGAGGCAGTGGCGCAATCCGATCCTGCGCAGCGCGCGCAATTGATGGCGCAGGCTGAAGCCGAACTGACGCTGGAAAACGCCTATATTCCCATCGGATCACCGCTACGCTGGTCGTTGGTACGCGGCAGCGTGGATGGCTTCACGGCCAATGCCAATGCCTTCCATCCCTTGCCGGAACTGGCAGAAATACCCAGATAGGAGCGGAGAAGGACACCCCCGATGGTCGAGAATCGCAAACCCGTCCCCATCCAGCCCGATCCGTTCGGAGAGAATGCCGCGCGGCCCGGCCAGATGCATTTCGACTTGCCGATGGGCAAGGACGTGCACTCGATCCGCCGCCGGATCGAGATGATGGAGCAGGTGCTCGAGCGCAGCTTCGTGATTCCGGGCTTGAACCGCCCCGTGGGCCTCGATTCCATCATCGGCCTGGTGCCGGTGGTGGGCGATTTCATCGCCATGGGCATGGGCGCCTACATCGTGTGGGAGGCGCGCAATCTGAATCTTCCCAAGTGGAAGCTGATGCGCATGGCGGGCAATGTGGTCTTCGACACCGCCGTCGGCGCGGTACCATTGGTAGGGGACGTGTTCGACTTTCTTTTCCGCTCTAACACCCGCAACCTGCGCATCGTGAAGAAGCACCTCGACAAGCATCATCCCGAAAGCAAGGTGATCGAGCAGTAGGCGCGCAGGAACAGCTTTCCTATAGTCGCGCGCCTGTCGCATCCCGGCCGGATGATGCATTGCCTTCAGTTTCATCGAAAGATGACACCTGGCACGCCGAAATCCGGCGCAACACTTTGCTATTGTTAAGCTTTATCGGAAAACCAGCTTTCGCAAAACCAATGCGTGCGTTTCACACTCCGCCGCTCACTCCTCCAGCTCGATATCCCAGTACAGCCAGTCCCGCCACGTCTCGTGCAGGTAATTCGGCGGGAAGCTCTTGCCTTGTTGCTGCAATTGCCAGCTGGTCGGTTTGATCGGCTCGTATTGCAGCCGCATGTTCGCTTGTTGCGGCGTGCGGCCGCCCTTCTTCATGTTGCAAGGGGCACAAGCGGTGGCGATGTTCTCCCACGTCGTCTTCCCGCCCAGGCGGCGGGGCACGACGTGATCGTAGGTCAGGTCCTTCTCGCTCCCGCAATACTGGCAGGCGAAGCGATCGCGCAGGAACAGGTTGAAGCGAGTGAAGGCCGGGAACTGGTTCGGCTTCACATATTGCCGCAGCGCGATAACGCTAGGTACCTGCATGTCCAGCGATTGCGAATGCACCGCGCGGTCGTAAGTCGCGACGATATCCACGCGCTCAAGGAACACCGCCTTGATCGCGGTCTGCCACGGCCACAGGCTCAGCGGATAATAGGAGAGCGGCGTGTAATCCGCATTCAACACGAGCGCGGGGCAGCTTTCCAGCTTGCGCGACGGATCATCGGCAGCTTTGCGGAAAACCGCGGTTCTCTCAATCAGATCGGCCTTGAACACTTGCGGTGTCCTCCCTCGATTGACCTGACTGTGCATTTGCACGGGAAAGCGTCAAGACTGTTACAGACAGGCTATCCACAGGGATGTGCACATGAACGCCGATCTGGCATGGGGCTTTTGAACCCATGATCGCTACCCGCTTCGCCCCCAGCCCCAACGGCCCCCTGCATCTCGGCCACGCTTACAGCGCGATCGTGTCGCACGATTTGGCGCAGGAGGCAGGTGGGCGGTTCTTGTTGCGGATCGAGGACATCGATGGTGCGCGATCTCGCTCCGAACTGGCCGACGAGTTCCGCCGCGATCTTGAATGGCTGGGGCTCGAGTGGGAGGAGGTTCCTGCCCAATCCACGCGCCTTGCCACATACGAGGTTGCGGCCGCGCGGCTGGCGGATATGGGCATGCTCTACCCCTGCACCTGCACCCGTGCGGAGATAGAGGCGCTGAAGCCGCGGATCGGCGCGCAGGGCGCCATCTATCCGGGGACGTGCAAGGGCGGGAACTTCGATCCTTCGCGCGATGCGGCCATGCGGCTGGATGTCGATGCGGTGTTGGCGCTGGCCGGGAAGCTGATGTGGGGAGACACGCTGGCGGGCACGCAAACCGCCGATCCGTGTGAATTCGGCGACGTCGTGCTGGTCCGCAAGGATGCGCCTGCGAGCTACCACCTTGCTGCTACGCTGGATGACGCTGCTGACGGCGTAACGCTTGTGACGCGTGGTCGGGATCTCTTCCATGCAACGCACATCCATCGCTTGTTGCAGGGCATTCTCGGCCTGCCGGTCCCGCAATGGCATCACCATGCGCTCTTGCTCGATGAAAGCGGCAAAAAGCTCGCCAAAAGCCGCAATTCGTCCTCGCTCGCGGACCGGCGCGCAGCGGGCGAAGACGGGAAGGCACTGGCGGAAAAGCTGCGCATGGGCCAAATGCCGGGTGGCATAACCCTGTCGCGCTACCCACATGAGGATGCATGAATACATTTCTGA
This sequence comes from uncultured Sphingomonadaceae bacterium, assembly GCA_964422435.1. Lineage (GTDB taxonomy): Bacteria > Pseudomonadota > Alphaproteobacteria > Sphingomonadales > Sphingomonadaceae > Alteraurantiacibacter. The sequence continues at coordinate 12,192 of CAYRBB010000042.1, read as the reverse complement.
CCATCGTTATCGTCCTCTTCGCCATCATGGTGGTGGTCTCGCTCGTGCGCGGCGTTATCGCCTTCCTGCAGACGACCAAGGTCGATCTGGAAAGCGGCGGAGAGAATTCGCAGGAACTGCAGATGCGCCAGAACCAGGCCATGTTCGCGCGTATCAAGTATCAGGCGCTGGCGATCGTGGCGGTCGTTATCCTGCTTGCGATCAATAGCTGATGGTCAAGATCAACAAGATCTACACACGCACGGGCGATGACGGGACAACGGGGCTTGTCGATGGCTCCCGTTTGCCCAAGCACGCTTTGCGGATGGAGGCGGTGGGAGCTGTAGACGAGGCGAATTCTGCGTTGGGTCATGCGGCGGTGGTGCTCGAAGGTGCGCATGCTGAGGATATCCACCGCCTGCAGAACGATATGTTCGACCTCGGCGCCGACCTTGCAACGCCGGGTGATGGTTTCGAACCGTCCGAGATGGTCCTGCGTATGGTGCCCGCCCAGGCCGATTGGCTGGAAACACGGATTGATGCGCTGAATGAAGGGCTGAAACCGCTCACGAGCTTCATCCTGCCCGGTGGTACAGAAGCTGCCGCTCGCCTGCATGTGGCGCGGGCCTGTGCCCGCCGTGCGGAGCGTCGCCTCACCGCGCTGGCACAGGTCGAGCCGGTCAATCCGGCGGCGCTCGCCTTCATCAACCGTCTGTCCGATTATCTTTTTGTCCTGTGCCGCGTCGTGAATGCCAGCAGCACGGGCGATGTTACATGGGTTCCCGGCGCAAACCGCTAACATCTCGCCGCAAATGAGGAACATGCCCCAATTCCCCTTCGTTGATCAGGCAAAGGAGATTGAGCATGACCGATAGCAAAACCGAAAGCCAGGAAGCCCGCCAGAGCGGCCTTGCGCCTGAAACGCACAATGACGAGCAGGATGATCACCGCGGCCAGGCGCAGGAAGTGGCGCAGCAGGCGCAGCATCTGACGGAAAAGACCGCCAGCCCGACCGACAGCTCCAAGGTGACCGATTCCATCGCCGTCCAAGGCGCGTCCAGGCAGGACATGGTAGACCATATGCGCGATATGGAAAGTTCCGGTCGCGTCGACATGGACGCCTATGCAGGCGAGCCAAACCATGACGACAATGAGCGGAAGTATGGCAAAGACTCCGGGCCCGACAGCTGACCGAAGGCCTTGCGGTCAATCAGACCTGGGCGAGTCAGATCTGGGCCAGTGTCCCATCGTTCAGCACCCAGAGCGCGACAATCAGGATCGCAGCGCCTGCCGAAATCGACCAAGCGACCAGACGAATATTGGGGAGCTTGGGTGAATCTACCGCATGGGACGAGAGACGATCGAATGCCTTGCATGCCCTTCGCTCCGCACTGATCGCGAAAATAATCGCGAGCGCGATGAAAAGCGTTGCGATAGCCTTGGCTAGCCATGGCGGGTCGAATTCACCGAAGAGAGCGCGAAAACCTATGCCGATGGCGATTGCGGCAAATGCAGTGCGCATCCAGCCGGCAAAGGTACGCTCAAGGGCCATAATGGTGCGGTCTTCGGCCCAGTCTGTACGATTCTCCGCCCACGCCGTACTTTTGTCGCCGTGATCGTCTTGCTTGGGGTCGTATTGCGCCATTACAGCGTAATGAGCGAAGGCGTTGCTGCGTTCCCGCCAGCTATTCTCCGCTGTATTCGGCCAGCCGTTTTAATTCATACAGGATTTCCAGTGCATCGCGCGGCGCAAGCGAGTCTACGTCCAGCGCTTCCAGTTTTTCACGCAATTCATCACCGCCGGCCGTGTCGTCCTGGGCGACAGCGGCGAACAGCGGCAGCTCGCCTAGCCCGGCCGCCAGCCCGCCGGTTTTTGAACGGCCCTTTTCCAGTTTTTCTAGAACGCCGCGCGCGCGCGTCACAACGGGTGCAGGCACGCCAGCAAGCTTTGCCACCGCAAGGCCGTAGGATCGATCTGCAGCGCCTTCGGCAAGCTCGTGCAGCAGGACAAGATCGCCTTTCCACTCCTTCGCGCGGACGTGGTGAAGGCTAAGCGCCTCGCAAGTCTCCGCCAGTCGCGCCATCTCGTGGTAATGGGTGGCGAAGAGGCAGCGTGACTTGTTCGTTTCATGGATCGCTTCGGCCACCGCCCATGCCAGGGCGAGCCCGTCATAGGTGCTGGTGCCGCGCCCCACTTCATCGAGAATGACAAAGCTTCGCTCGCTTGCCTGCGACAGGATTGCGGCGGTTTCGACCATTTCTACCATGAAAGTGGAACGCCCACGTGCCAGATTGTCCGATGCACCGACACGGCTAAAGAGCTGGTCCACCAGCCCGATGCGGGCCGCCTTGGCCGGCACGAAGCCTCCCGCTTGCACCATCAGCACGATAAGCGCGTTCTGTCGCAGGAAAGTCGATTTACCGCCCATATTGGGCCCGCCGACCAGCCATAACCGGTCGGCGTCGGACAACGCGCAGTCATTGGCGACAAAGCGCTCTCCAGCTTGCGCCAGTGCGGCCTCGACCACCGGGTGCCGACCTGCCGAGATTTCGAGAATAGCCTCATCGGTGATTTCGGGCTTGCACCATTCGCCTTCGCTCGCACGCTCGCCCTGACCCGCCGACACATCGAGCCGCGCCATCGCCGCTGCCGTCGCTGCGATTTTTTCGCGCCTTGCGGCCACCGCTTCGCCCAGCTCCTCGAAATGCGCTTCCTCTGCTGCTAGCGCGCTGCCGCCGGCTTCGGCAATCCGACCTGCTTCTTCGTGTAAAGTCAGCGAGTTGAAGCGCACCGCATTCGCCATCGTCTGGCGGTGGGTGAAGCCGCTATCAGGCGCCATCAACTTGTCTGCGTGCTTCGCGGGCACTTCGATGAAATAGCCGAGTACGCCATTATGCTTGATCTTGAGCGAGGGGGTGTCCGTTTCCTCCCGATAGCGTGCTTCCATCGCCGCAATCGCGCGGCGCGCATTGCCTGAAACCTCGCGCAGCTCGTCGAGCGCGTGATCGTATCCGCTGGCGATATAGCCGCCATTTTGCCGTTCGGTCGGCGGAGAGGGTACCAGTGCGCGGCTGAGCAAATCGGTCAGCTCGGCATGGCCGGTGAGCGCAGGGAGCAGGCGAGACAGGAGTGCGGGCTTGTCCGTCTTTGCCGCCAGGACGTCATGAATGCGCCGCGCTTCGATCAGGCCGTCGCGGATTTGCCCGAGATCGCGCGGGCTTCCTCGCCCGGCAACAAGTCGGCCCAAAGCCCGGCCAATATCGGGCAGTGTGCGGAGCATGCTTCGCATGTCTGCACGCAGCAACGGATCGGCATAGAGATACTGGACGAGCGCCAAACGCTCTTCGATTGCCTCTTTGACGGCAAGCGGTGCGGAGAGGTCTTCCGCCAGCAGTCGCGCACCGGCTCCTGTGACGCAGCGGTCGATTGCGGCGATCAGCGAATGCGTCCTGCCACCCTGCTGGCTGGTCAGGATTTCGAGGTTCGCGCGCGTGGCCTCGTCCATCACCATATGCCGGCCGCTGACCCTCGCTATCGGCGGCAACAGCAAAGGCAATGAGCCGCGCCCGGCATGGTCGAGATAGGCGATCAACCCGCCCGCTGCAGCCAGCATGGCCCGGCTGAACTGGCCGAACCCGTCCAGCGTCGTGACGCCATGGACTTTCTTCAGCCTCGACTCGCCCGAATCGCTGGCAAAATCGCCGCGCGGTCGAATGACGCTTTCGGCAGGCATAGGGTCGAAATCTTCCGGGACCACGACTTCGCTCGCCCCGATCCGCGCTAGCACAGCACCAATGCGTTCGGGTCGACACTCCTCCAGCACCATCGCGCCCGTCGAGATATCGCACGATGCTATACCGACAGTACCACGCAGTTCGCACAACGCTGCAAGGACATTCGAACGACGCGGCTCGAGCAGTGCTTCCTCGGTCAGCGTACCGACGGTGACAAAGCGAACGATGTCGCGCTTTACCAGCGCCTTGGAACTCGGCTTGCCCTCACGCTTGGCGCGTGCTTTCGCTTGGTCGGGTGTTTCCACCTGCTCGGCAATCGCCACGCGGCATCCGGCTTTGATCAGCCGTGCGAGATAGCCTTCAGCCGAATGCACCGGCACACCGCACATGGGTACGGGCGCGCCATCATGCTCGCCTCGTGTCGTCAGGGCGATATCCAGCACTGCTGCGGCTTTCTGCGCATCGTCGAAGAACAGCTCGAAGAAGTCGCCCATGCGGTAGAACAGCAAGCAGTCACCCGCCTCGACCTTGAGGTCGAAATATTGCTGCATCATGGGTGTTGCGGAGCCGGCCATCGTGCCCGCATGGCTAGCGGTGTTCGCGATGATTCGGAAAGGGCGGGCTTCCAAACTTTCCCCTGCCAACCCTCTATCGCTTTTAGCCGAGTCCTTCTATGCGGGGCCGCAAAGAGGAGAAAGAGTCTTGGACGAAAAAGAGAATACCAGCTTCACAGCTCGCGAAGCGCTTTTCTATCACGAGACCATTCGCCCCGGTAAGATCGAAATTATCGCGTCCAAACCGATGACTACGCAGCGCGATCTGAGCCTTGCCTACTCGCCAGGGGTGGCCGCTCCTGTCGAAGCGATTGCGGAGAATCCTGCGCTGGCGGCGAAATACACAGCGCGTTCCAATCTCGTGGCCGTCATTTCCAATGGCACCGCGATCCTTGGCCTGGGTAATCTCGGTGCGCTGGCGTCCAAGCCCGTAATGGAAGGCAAGGCGGTTCTGTTCAAGCGCTTCGCCGATGTCGACTCTATCGATATCGAACTCGATACCGAGGATCCCGAAGCCTTCATCAATGCCGTCGCGCTCATGGAGCCGAGCTTCGGCGGCATCAACCTGGAAGATATTGCCGCGCCCGAATGCTTCATCATCGAGCAGGCCCTGCGCGAGCGGATGAATATTCCGATCATGCATGACGATCAGCACGGCACCGCAATCATCGCTGCAGCCGGCCTGATCAATGCTGCGCATTTGACCGGCCGCGATCTCAAGGATTGCAAAATGGTGGTCAACGGTGCGGGTGCCTCTGCACTCGCCTGCACCGCGCTGATCAAGTCGGTGGGCATTCCGCACGAAAATGTGATTGTATGCGATCGTTCAGGCCCGATCTATCCGGGTCGTGACGGCGTCGACCAGTGGAAAAGCGCGCATGCTGTCGACACGCCGCATCGTACGCTCGAAGAAGCGCTCGAAGGCGCGGATATCTTCCTCGGATTGTCCGCCGCCGGGGCGCTCAAGCCCGAATGGGTCAAGAAGATGGCAGACAAGCCGATCATCTTCGCGATGGCCAATCCGGTGCCTGAGATCATGCCGGACGAGGCAAAGAGGGCCCGCCCCGATGCGATCATCGCGACCGGGCGCAGCGACTTTCCCAACCAGGTCAACAATGTGCTGGGCTTCCCCTTCATTTTCCGCGGCGCACTCGATGTGCGGGCGACAGCGATCAATGAGGAGATGAAAGTTGCGGCAGCGAATGCGATTGCCGAACTTGCGCGCGAACGCGTTCCCGATGAAGTCGCCGCCGCTTACGGCATCAACCACAAATTCGGCACCGAATATATCATTCCTGCCCCCTTCGACCCGCGCCTGATGGAGCGGGTTTCCTGCGCTGTTGCCAAGGCGGCGATGGATTCCGGTGTAGCGCAGGACATGATCGCGGATTTCGACGAATATACGCTGCAATTGCGTTCGCGACTCAATCCCACCACCTCCGCATTGACCCGTGTTTACGAGGACGCCAAGGCCAATCCGAAGCGCATGGTGTTTGCCGAAGCGGAGGAGGATGTCGCCCTGCGCGCCGCTATCCAGTTCCGCGATTTCGGATATGGCGAACCGATCCTTGTGGGGCGGACGGAAAAAGTCCTCGAAAAGTTGCGCGAGCTATCGGTGGACGATCCCGAGGAGTACGAAATCGCCAACTCGGCTAATTACGAACATATCGAGCCGATGGTGGAGTATCTCTACAAGCGGCTCCAGCGCCGCGGCTATACCAAGCGTGATGTTCGCCGGATGGTCAACCAGGAGCGCAACGTCTTTGCCGCGCTTCTGGTGGCAACCGGGAAGGGCGACGGCATGATCTCCGGCCTGACCCGCACATTCAGCCAGACCGCGCGCGAAGTGGCCCGGGTGCTTGATCCCAAGCCCGATGCGACGCCGTTCGGCATCCATATGGTCGTAGGCAAGAACCACACGACATTCCTCGCCGACACGACGATCAACGAACGTCCGACCGCGGAACAGCTTGCCTATATTGCAAAGGAAACGGCAGCCGTTGCGCGCCGCATGGGTCACGAACCCCGCGTGGCCTTTATGTCCTATTCGACCTTCGGCAATCCGGCAGGGCAATGGCTGGGGAATATTCGCGATGCAGTGGCCATTCTCGACGCCGAGGATCCGGGTTTCGAATATGAAGGCGAAGTCGCGCCTGATGCTGCGCTCAACCCGAAGGTGATGGCGCTCTATCCGTTCAGCCGCCTTTCCGGTCCGGCCAACGTCCTCATCATGCCGGGCCTGCAAAGCGCCAACCTGTCCGCCAAGCTGTTGCGCGAACTGGGCGGTGATACGACCATCGGCCCGATCCAGATCGGCATGGAAAAGCCTGTCCAGATCGCTCCGATGACCGCGATTACGCCCGAGGTGCTGACGCTGGCCGTGTTGGCGAGCGCGGGAGTCGTGGGTTAGCGCGAAGGCACATCAATAGAAAAAGGCGAGCGCCGAGCAGACCGCAAAGCCGACCGCCAGATTCATCGGCACGCCGATTTTCAGGAAATCTGTGAAGCGGTAATTCGCTGCGCCATATACCAGCGTGTTGGTCTGGTACCCGATGGGAGTGGCAAAGCTGGCACTCGCGCCGATCATTACTGCGATGACCAGTTGGCGCGGATCGATCCCGGCAGCTTGCGCCAGCCCTATAGCAATCGGCGTCATGATTACGGCGACCGCATTGTTGGTGACGGTCTCTGTCATCAGGCTCGTCACCGCGTAAACAAGCACGAGGACGAGCAGCGGCGATCCATCGAGGATAAGCGGTCGCAGCCATTCGACAATCAGCTGCATCGTCCCGGCATTGGAAAGGCCCTGCCCAAAAGCCAGCATCGCGAAAATCAACACCAGCGTACTGCCATCGAGGCTCGACCAGGCCTCGTCCGGCTCCAGGCAACGGGTCAGCAGCACCACTGCCACCCCCAGCACCGCCATCAGCTCAATCGGCAACCCGAACACCGCTGCGCCAAGCACGACAGCGGTTAGGGTGGCAATGGCAATCGGGGCCTTGCTGCGGCGAAAGGAACGGATGCCGCTTTCGGCTACGTGGGTCAGCTGGACGTTTGCCTGCAGCGCTTCTGCAGCATCCTCGGTGGCGGCAATCAGCAGGCGGTCACCAGCACGCACGCGGACATCGGCGAGATTCGGGCCGGCAAGGTGGCGCGGTCGCGACAGGCCCAGCACACGGACCTGGAGGCGCGACAGCAGCGGAATTTCCGCGAGCCGCCGCCCGACAATGGGATGCGATGCCGAGACGACCGCCTCGACAATGCGCAGATCGTCAGGCCGCATGTCCTTGCGCGTCTGCACGCCGCCGCCCAGCCCGACGAGACCGGTTCGGAAGTCCACCGCTTCGGCCAGCGACGCGATCTCTTCCGGTGTGGCGGAAGCGACGAACTGTTCGCCCGGCTCCAGCACCGCGTCCTCGACATTGTTCCGGATCAGCGCCTTGCCGCGCATATGCGCAATGAAGTCCAGCCCGGGGCGGCGAACGAAGGACGTTTCGGACAGTCTGCGTCCGGCGAGCCTGCTGCCCTCGGCAAGGGTGAGATGGGTAAGGTAAAGGTCGCTTTCCCGCTCTACATCCTGGCTGCGCGGACCGCGTTCGGGCAAGAGGAGCGGGCCGAGGATCACGATGACGAGCAAGCCTGCCGCGGCAGCTGCCAGACCGACCCAAGTGATTTCGAAGATGCCGAACGGCTCCAGCCCGGCATCCTGCGCCACGCCGTCGACCAAGAGATTGGTGGAGGTGCCGATCAGGGTGAGTGTGCCGCCGAGGATGGACAGGTAGCTGACCGGGATCAGCAGCCGCGTCGCTGCAACGCCCATGACCCGCGCGAGCCGCTTCATGATCGGGATCATCACGATAACGACTGGCGTATTGTTCATGAAAGCCGAGGCGAGGATCGTCCCGCCGCCAATCTCTCCCACGGCCAGCTTGGGCCGGCGCATCGTCCGCAGGATGATCCAGCCCGATACGGCCTCCAGCGCTCCGGTCCGGAGCAATGCTCCGGACAGAATGAACATCGCTCCGATGGTGATGGGAGCCGAATTGCCGAATACGGCCAGCATCTCACCACTGGGCAAATAGCCAAACACGAGCATGGCCGCTGCGCCAATTATCGCGACGACGACCGGTGGCCTGCGTTCGAGCGCAAATGCAATAAAGAGGCCGACAAGGAGGCCCAGCCCGATCAGGGCGGAATGCTGGGTCAGCATCTATATGGGTCCGATCGCCGGCATCTTTCGCATATTTCGGGGAAATGGCGGCGTCTGTCCAACCAAATCGCGCTTACCAGGGAACGGAGCTCCCGTCATAGGCGAGAAAGGCGTGGCGCGGTTCGTTTTCGCTCTCAAGTAGGTCAAGCATGCCCGAGACGCTGGTATCAACATCGATGAGCGCGTTCGGTCCACCCATATCGGTCCGGACCCAGCCCGGATGCAAGGACAGCACGCCAACACCGCGATCCCGCGCATGCTCTTCGAACAGCGAGCGGGCTAGGATGTTTTGCGCTGTTTTCGACACACGGTACAGGTTCGACCCGCCCGAGGAATCGTCGATCGACCCCATCTGGCTCGTCAGCATCCCGATCGTGCCGCCTTTCTTGACCAGCGGCAGCAGGGCCAGTGCGGCCTGGATCGGCGCGGTGGCATTGATGTGCACGATATTGGCCACGTTCTCGCGCGTCAGGCTGTCCAGCGATTGCGGGCGGTCGCCGTAAATCCCGGCATTGACGATCAGCAGGTCAAGCCCGCCATCGGCGACATCCGCGTTGAGCGACCTGACGCTTGCATTATCCGTCACATCGCAATGGGCGATGGTAATCGCACCATCGCTTGCATCGGCTGCTGCGTGCAAACCCTCGCCGCGGCTCCGTTCGGTGGCGATCACGTGGTAACCACGTTCCGCCAGGTGCTTCACGAAGCCCAGACCGATGCCGCGCGATGCGCCGATCACGATGGCAGTCTTGTTGCTCATTGGGGGTCCTCCATGTGCATTTGACAATGAAGCGATCGGAACGCCCGGCTGTTCCAGGTCTCAGCGCCTCCTGAAGCGGAAATACCAGACTTCATGCCCGTATGTGTGGCGCGCCTTGTGCTCATATCGTGTTTCCGGCCAGCCTGACGGACGATTGCGGAAGTCGTCCGGCCCCCCGATCACCCATTCGAACTGGTCGGTGAAGCGGCGCATTACCATCAGCGCGTGGCGGACATAGACGGGGTGATCGGTGCCAAAACGGAATTCACCGCCGGGTTTCAGCTTGTCGGCCAGCATTTGCACGGGGCCATCATTCATCATGCGGCGCTTCGCATGCTTGTTCTTGGGCCAGGGATCGGGATGCAGGAGGTAGGCCATGGTCAGCGCGCCATCGGGAATGCGCGCTAGAACCTGCAATCCATCGCCATGATAGATGCGGACATTGGCAAGCCGCCCATTGCCTTCATGTCCGTCACGAACATGCGTCAGCGCCTGCGCCACGCCGTTAAGGAAGGGTTCGGCCCCGATAAAGCCATGATTGGGCAGCAGGTCCGCGCGGTAGGCCATATGCTCCCCGCCACCGAAGCCGATCTCGAAATGCAGCGGAATGTTTTCGCCAAATAGAGAGGTGGCCGTCACTTCGCCCTCTTCAGGCACCACGATTTGCGGCAGGAGGTTGTCGACCAGCTCTTGCTGGGCTGCGCGCAGGGGCTTACCCTGGCTGCGACCATACAGCCGGTTCAGTGTGGTCGGATCACCTTCCTTGAATGCGCTCATATTTGCGCCCGCTAAAGTTTCGCTCCGGACCTGTCCAGTGGGCAAGGGTTGAGCTTGTTACGACCAAGGCCTACTTCGCGCGCCATATGGATTCTGTAATTACCTTCTACGACACCCAGCCGGTCTGGGCGCAGTCCGCGCTTGGCCTTGCCCTGTTGATGCTGATGGCGCTGACCATCAATTACATCCTCAAGCACATCATCCTGCGCCTTGCCGCGCCCTATATGGATGCCAAATCGCTGACGATCGACAAGGCAGCGGCGTGGCTCGCAACGGTGATCCCGTTGGTGGTGGTGTCCCGCGGCATCCGCCTGGTCGAGCACTTGCCAGAAGACGTCTACACCGTCGTTACGAATGTTGCGCAGGCTTTCATCGTCATCTCCGTCGCGATGGCTATGATCCGCGCGCTGTCTTACGGTAACGAGCTTTACGAGCGCCTGCCACGCTCCAAGAACCGCCCGATCAAGGGCTTTATACAGGTTGTAAAAATTGCGGTCGCTTGCGGTGCAGCGATCATCATGATCTCGGTCCTGATCGACGAGTCTCCGCTGCTCCTGCTCTCGGGTCTTGGCGCGATGGCAGCGGTTTTGCTGCTGGTGTTCAAGGATACCATTCTCTCGCTCGTCGCATCGGTACAACTCACCAGCCAGGATATGCTGCGGCGGGGGGACTGGATCACGATGCCGGGCATGAATGCCGATGGCGATGTGATCGATATTTCCCTGCACACCGTGAAAGTGCAGAATTTCGACAAGACCATTGTCACTATCCCGACGCACCGGCTGGTTTCCGATTCCTTCCAGAATTGGCGCGGCATGAACAAGGCCGGGGGCCGCCGGATCAAGCGGGCGCTGCATCTGGACCAGAATGCGGTCCGCTTTCTGACCGCAGCCGAGAGCGACGAATTGCGCCGCTTTCGCCTGCTCAAGCCCTATCTTGCCGATAAGGATACCGAGCTGGTCGAGTGGAACCAGCGTGAGCTCGACGGAGATGCCAATCCGGTCAACGCGCGCCGCCTCACCAATATCGGCACATTCCGCGCCTATGTGATCGCTTATTTGCGCGCTCACCCGGAGCTGGCGACCGAGAAATTCACGCTGCTTGTCCGCCAATTGAGCCCGACACCGCAAGGCCTGCCGCTGGAAGTGTACTGCTTCACAAAAACCACCAAGTGGGTCGAGTATGAGCGGATCCAGGCGGACCTGTTCGATCACCTGATTGCGATCCTGCCCGAATTTGGCCTGCGTCTTTACCAACAGCCGAGCGGGCTTGACCTGTCGCAACTTTCGGGTGGCGGTTGATTAGTCCCAGACTAGTCCGATGGGAAAGCCCCGGAAACGCTTTCACGTTCCGGGGCTTTCGCGGGTACCCCCCTATATCTCAAGGGCTGTCCGTAATCGCGGACAAAATCAGGTTTTTGCAGCTCGGGGTTCAATCGAGCGTCATGTCTTTCAGGCGGCTTCCGCCTCTACGTCCGGGTCACGCAGCACGTAGCCGCGGCCCCATACAGTCTCGATATAATTGTCACCGCCGCATGCGCTCGAAAGCTTCTTGCGCAGCTTGCAGATAAACACGTCGATGATCTTGAGCTCGGGTTCGTCCATGCCGCCATACAGGTGGTTGAGGAACATTTCCTTGGTCAGCGTGGTGCCCTTGCGCAGCGAAAGCAGCTCGAGCATCGCATATTCCTTGCCGGTCAGGTGGACACGGGCACCATCGACTTCGACGGTCTTGGCATCAAGGTTCACCGCCAGCTTGCCGGTGCGGATGACCGATTGGCTGTGGCCCTTGGAACGGCGCACCACGGCATGGATGCGGGCAACCAGTTCGTCCCGGTGGAACGGCTTTGTCACGTAATCGTCGGCACCAAAACCGAACGAGCGGATCTTGCTATCCATTTCGGCAATGCCCGAAAGGATGAGGACCGGCGTCTGCACCTTGGCGACGCGCAGCTTCTTGAGCACGTCATAACCGTGCATGTCCGGCAGGTTCAGGTCGAGCAGGATGATGTCGTAATCATACAGCTTGCCCAGATCGAGGCCCTCTTCGCCCAGATCGGTCGAGTAGACATTGAAGCCTTCGGTCGTGAGCATCAGCTCGATGGCCTTGGCGGTTGTCGGCTCGTCTTCAATCAACAGAACGCGCATTATGGGTCCCCTTTTGTCCCCGTTGGTAAC
>CAYRBB010000041.1:0-24204 GCA_964422435.1 uncultured Sphingomonadaceae bacterium | reverse complement strand
TGCTCCTGGACGAGCCCACGAACCACATCTCCCTGGCGCTCGCCGAGGAGCTGGAAGAGGCGCCGGCGGGACGCTGTTTGAGGAACTCGGCTTCTACTATGTCGGCCCTATTGACGGGCACAATCTCGATCACCTCGTGCCGGTTCTTGAGAACGTCCGCGATAGCGAGCAGGGCCCGATCCTCGTCCATGTCGTTACCACCAAGGGCAAGGGCTACGATCCGGCTGAAAACAGCGCTGATAAATATCACGGCGTTCCCAAATTCGATGTGGTGACGGGCGAGAAGAAGAAGAGCGCCGCTGGTCCGCCAGCCTATCAGAACGTGTTCGGGGAAACGCTCGCCAAGCTGGCCGAAACCGACAAGCGTATCTGTGCCATTACTGCCGCCATGCCGAGCGGTACCGGCGTCGACAAGTTTGCTCAGGCGCACCCTGATCGCAGTTTCGATGTCGGCATTGCCGAGCAGCATGGTGTGACTTTTGCTGCGGGCCTTGCAGCGCAGGGCATGCGGCCCTTTGCGGCGATTTACTCGACCTTTCTGCAGCGCGCTTATGATCAGGTTGTGCACGATGTGGCGATCCAGAACCTGCCGGTTCGCTTTGCCATCGACCGTGCAGGCCTTGTCGGGGCCGATGGTGCAACCCATGCCGGGTCTTTCGACGTTACCTATCTTGCGTCCTTGCCCAATTTTGTCGTCATGGCGGCGGCAGACGAGGCCGAGCTTGCGCATATGACCTATACTGCTGTCGAGCATGACAGCGGGCCGATCGCCTTCCGCTATCCGCGTGGCAACGGCGTTGGTGTGGAGTTGCCGGAAACGCCGCAATTGCTTGAAATCGGCAAGGGCCGGATCGTGAAGGGGGACCCTGAAAAGGGCGGCAAAGTTGCCATCCTTTCGCTCGGTGCGCGTCTGGAAGAAGCCAAGAAGGCTGCCGAGGAACTGGAAGCCAAGGGACTCACCACGACCATTGCCGATATGCGCTTCGCAAAACCGCTCGATGAAGAGTTGATCCGCAAACTCGCCGCCACGCATGATGTGCTGGTGACGGTTGAAGAAGCCGCGATCGGCGGCCTCGGCGCGCATGTGCTGACCATGGCGAGCGACGAGGGGCTGACCGATGGCGGCCTCAAGATCCGAACGATGCGTCTGCCCGATATCTTTATCGATCAGGACGATCCGGCGAAGCAATATGATCAGGCGCGCCTCAATGCGCCCCATATCGTGGAGACCGTGCTGAACGCTTTGCGGCACAATAGCGCCGGAGCCGACCAGCGCGTGGAAGAGGCCAGAGCCTGAGCCAGCGGTTGCGAAGGGGGCTCCGCATGTTCGCAACCGTCGTCCTCGTCCTGGTGCTGATTTACAGCGGACTTGTGGCGCTGGTTTTCCTCAACCAGAACCGGTTGATTTACGCGCCGCCAGTGGTGCGCAATGACGTACCGATGGGGTTTTCGCGGGTAAACTACGATACGCCGGACAGGCTCGATCTCACGGCCGGTTATCTCGAACCGCAGGAAGGGATGCCGACGCTGCTTTTCTTTCACGGCAACGCATCCAATTGGCAAAGCAGCGCCATGGTGACGGACCAGCTCGCGGCGCGGGGCTACGGCATTCTGGCAGCCGAGTATCGAGGCTATTCAGGCAATCCGGGAACGCCTTCCGAAGAAGGTCTGTATCAAGACGCGCGTGGAGCTTGGCAATTCCTCCGCGAGGACAAGGGGCTGGCCGAAAACGATATCGTGCTGTTGGGTAATTCGATCGGCTCGGGTGTGGCGGTACAGCTAGCAACCGAAGTGCGCGCACGCGCGCTGGTGCTGATTTCACCCTTCGATAGCCTTGAAGAAACAGCATCGCGCAAACTTCGTTGGTTGCCTGTGCGAATGTTATTGCAGGATCGTTATCGCAATGACCAAAAGCTTTCAGAAATCGGAGAACCAATCCTCATCCTGCACGGTGAAGCGGATTCTCTAATCGCTCTCGAACAGGCGCAAGCGCTTGCATCGGTTCGCAACGACACCGTGATCGAGACATATCCCGGTTGGGGGCATGATCTGGTCGTCAACGAGGCGGTGCAGGCGCGAATCGCGGAGTTCCTGGCGCCGGCAACGCATCAGAGATAGCGCCACACCCCGGCAGGCACATCGGCGAGCAGGATATGCGCATAGGTGGCTGCCAGCCACGCCAACGTGCCGCCAATCCAGAGCATTGGGCCGACCTTCAGCAAATTTGTCCAGCGCGGCCAGTAGCTCGTCTTGTGTGACCACTCTCCCCACGCATCACCCATCAGCGCAGCCTTCTTGCGATCCTGCAAATGCGACCCCACGAGGGCGAGCACAAGTATAGCGAGCGCGACGATATTCGTCCGCCAGCTCCACCACATCACGATATGAGAGATAGCCCATAGCGCCATGCTCCACATCATCGGGTGCCGCGTTACGAGAAACGCCCCGGCAGGTTCCTTGCGTGCTGCTTTTTCGACCCCGGGTGCAAGCATGGCCGGGTTGCCGATAAATGAGCCGAGCAAGAGGGTGATTGCCGGAAGGGCCAGCAGTGTAGCGATGATCCAACCGATCTCCCCGCTGCCGCCAAGCTTGCCACCTGCTGCATTGCCAAAGGCATGGACCATCCAGCCAAGCGTGGCGAGGGCGACGACAGAGTAGATAATGGTGAAGCCCAGTTCACCCGCCGCTTTGACGACGGGCGCGCGGAGCGGATGCGAAAGCGCGAAATGTGTGCCTATGAACGCGATGCTTGCCGCGATCAGGGAAGTGAGCGCGGGATCCATCGCCTAACGCCGATATGCCGGGGGCAGTTCGCTTTCATCGAGCGTGCGGTAGCGATCGCGCAAACGGGTCTGGTGGTTGGTGAGCGGCTGTTCAACACCATCGATCCAAACGCGAACCGGAGCCGAGCTGAGCTCGAGAGGGTCGCCATCCCACAACACCAGATCGCCATGTGCCCCGTTCCGTAATACGCCTTCATTGGCGTGTCCGGCGATGCGCGCGGGAACAGAGCTGATCGCAGCGAAAGCCTCGCCCCAGGTAAGGCCCGTAGCGCCGGTCACATTGTTCAGCGCCACGAGGTTCCCTGCCATCTGTGGCAAGTTGCGCGGGTGTTCACCGCTGCTGTCATATTGCGCAATGGCGACGGTGACCCCGGCATCGACCATGCGTCCGACATTGCTTTGCGTTGCAGCGAGTTGTTCAAACGAAGCCGGCAGATCACGCAAAGCGGCAGCGATGACGGGAATTCTCGATGCGGCCAGTTGGTCCGCGACCATCCAGCCCTCCGTTGCACCCACCAATACCATGTCCAAACGCGGAAACTCGTCGCGCAGAGCGATCGCGGCAAGGATGTCGCTTGCGCGTTCGACGCGGACGTAGAGCTGCTGCTCCCCGCGGACGACCGGCACCAGCGCAACGGTGTCCATGCGGTTGAGCATCCCGTCGTCTTCCCACACTCCCGTCCGGTCATACGTGGAAGCTTCGAATAGTGCCCCGCGGATCATCGCATGCAATGACGTGCGGCTGCCGCCCGCGATGCTGGCCCCGCGTTCGCCGAGTTCGACATATTGGAAGGCGCGCGCCTCCCTTACGGCGTCGAAATCCGTTCCGAGATCGATGACGGCACCCTGACCGGCGAAAATGCCTGAGCTGGCGGATGGTGTCACCGTTGCCCGTGTGACCCCGCCTGCCCGACTGTAGGCAAAGTCCTGTGCTTGCGGATTGATAACCGGAGCAACATCGAGTGCTGCATGGAAGGGCGAATCTCCGGCAGAAACATCGTTGCTGGCGGAGACCGCGCCGACATCCTCAAGGCCGATATTGGTGATCGATGCGAAGATGCCGGGCGTCACCCATGCGCCCGATCCGTCGATCACCGGAACGCCAGCGGGCACGGCAACGCCCTGCCCCGCAGCGACAACGCGGCCGTTCTGGACGATAACCGTTGCATTATCGATTGGCTCGCTGCCGTCGCCCTTGGCGATGGTTGCGTCGGTAATGGCAATGTCCTGTGCGGCTAGCGGAGTGGCCGTCAGCGCGATGGCGGAAGCGGCAAGAGTGAAGAACGTCTTCATTTCACATCTCCTTCACCCGGCTGACCAAGCTCGAAATCACTCACCGGCCGCAGCATCGGATTGTTCATGTCATACAGGAGCGCCCCATCGATCCAGACCATTTGCGGGCGGGAATAAATGCTCAGTGGATCGCCATTCCAAAGCACGATGTCGGCCATCTTGCCGGGCTCCAGGCTGCCAGTCATTGCGTCGATGCCCATTGCCCGCGCAGCGTTGAGCGTGATCCAGCTAATAACATCGGCATCGGAAATATTGATACCCATACGGATGCCATCAGCTTGGGCCTTGGCCGCCTCCTGATTGAGGCGCTGGATCCCGTTCTCGTCATCCGAGTGAATCACCACGCAGGCACCGGCATTATGGATCAGCGCGGCGTTTTCGGGGATCGCATCATAGGCTTCCATCTTGAAGCCGTACCAGTCAGCCCAAACCGCCGAGCAAACGTCATGCTCGCGCAATAGATCAGCAATTTTGTAGCTTTCGACAGCGTGGTGGAAAGCGGTGACCTGGTATCCGAACTCGTCTGCCATATCGAGAACCTGCGCCATCTCGTCAGCGCGGTAGCAGTGGTTCTGGATACCGATTTCGCCTTCGAGCACGCCTGCCAGCGTTTCCATCGCCAGGTCACGCGGGGGATTGTCCCGCTCCATCCACGCCTGCGCTTCCAGCCAGGTTTCGCGGTTCACGGCGTAGTTGCCCATCCGGGTGGAGGGCATGCGGCCACGGCCACCATAGACGCGCTTGGGGTTCTCCCCGCAGGCCATTTTCAGCGAATAGGGCGCCCCGGGAAATTTCATCCCTTGCACCGTCCGGCTGGGCACATTCTTGAGCGTGACCGTGCGGCCACCCATCAGGTTTGCCGAGCCGGGCAGGATTTGCAGCGAGGTGATGCCGCCATTGGCGATCGCGCGGCTGAAGCCCGGATCCTGCGGCCAAACCGAGTGCTCGGCCCAGACTTCGGGCGTTGTTGGGCTGGTTGCTTCATTCCCGTCGCTATGAGCGGGAACGGAGGGTGTGGGGTAGTCGCCAAGGTGGGAGTGGATATCTATGATGCCTGGCGTGACGAAACGTCCGGTGCCGTCGACTTGTGTGTAGCCTGTCGGGATTGCTGTATCCGGGCCGCCGATAGCGACCACTTCGCCATCGGCAAACAGCACCACACCATTATCGATACGCCCACCCGCACCGTTATAAATGGTCGCGCCGACAACCGCGGTGGGCACGCCCGGATAGCGTTCATAAGTCGAGGCGTAGGGTTCGCTCTCTTCCGTCTGCGCATCGGCGCTGGCGATTGTCGGCGACGATGTACCATTGGCTGCTGAACAGCCTGCCAGCACCAGCGAAGCAAGTGTGGCGATTGCGGCGGCTGGACCGCCTTTCCAATAATGACGGCCCATACCTATTACCCCTTCATTTCCGGTTGCATACCCGCGCCTTGTGCCTCGCCCGGCCCTTCGGACTGGCCGGCAAGGTCGTCTCCGACGTTGTCGTCCTTGAGCGCATCGAGATGCATCAGCTTCTTGACTAGCGGGCTGACGATGGTGACAAACACGCCTACGCCGACAGCCACCAGGCCCATGGCCCAATAGATTTCCAGCGCGGCTTCGCGTGTCATGTCGCCGCCTTCGCCTTCACCCATGAGCGAACCCATGAAGCCAGCGACATAGTTGCCGCCTGCCGTGCCAAAGAAAAACGCTGCCATCATCAGACTGGCCATGTGGCGTGCGGACAGACGGTTCATTGCCGAAAGGCCGACCGGCGAAAGGCACAGCTCGCCGGTTGTCGAGAGCAGGTAGAACAGGAAAAGGAACAGGACCGGCGTGAGCAAAGCGCCGCCGTCACCTGTGACACTGAACTGCTCGGCGCCCCAAACGAAGACCACGAATGCGAGCCCCATCTGGACAATACCGAGACCCATCTTGGCGATGGCAGAGGGTTCCTTGCCGGTTTTCGCCATCCATTGCCACAGCCCCGCAAACAGCGGCGCGAGCAGGATGATGTAGATGGGGTTGATCGACTGGAAGAAGGTGGTCGGAATGCCTCCGCGATCCACGTGGCGATCCGTGTAGAGGTTCATCGATCCACCCGCCTGTTCAAACAGGCCCCAGAACAGCGGCATCAACAGAATGACGAAGATCATCGCATACACCCGGTCACGCGCGAAATTCTCGCTCTGCTTCGATTCCATCACGCAGGCGGAAATCACGAGCAAAAGACCGAGGCCGCCGAGGATATTGGAGATCAGGCTCGTGCCATTTTGTGCAAACATCACTGCCGCCCCAGCCAGCAGCCCGACCACGCCCGCGTAAAAGACATTGCGCGTCGACCCGGTACTGACCTGGCCATTTTCGCCCGGCAGCTTGTAGAGCGCCTGTTGCAGCACGTAACCGAGGAGCAGGATGCCCGAGAGGAGCAGTATCCAACCGACAGCTTCCTGATACTGGATCAGCACCCAGATCACGGCGACGCCAAGCAGGCCGACGACATAGAGCAACCATTCGAAGTTGATGCCCGCAACTTTCTCTTTCAGTTTTGCAGGAACCGGTGCTTCGCCATTGCCACGCAGCAGCGACTTGCCAAGCACGAAGACGATCAAGCCCAGCAGCATACCGAAGCCGGCAAAACCGAAGCCCCATGCCCAGCTGACGGTTTCGCCAATATAAGCGGCGATCAGCACGCCGGTCGCTGCGCCAAGGTTAATGCCCATGTAGAAGATGGTGTAGGCACTATCGCGGCGAATGTCGGTGCGCGGATAGAGCTGGCCGACCATCACCGAGATATTGGCCTTCAGGAAGCCCGATCCGACAATGATGAGGGCCAGGGCGAGCCAGAAGATATTGACCGTCGCGTCATTTGCGTAGCCCGAACCGTCACCTTCGAAGGCCATGAAGAAGTGACCGGCAGTGAGCAGAACGGCGCCGAACAGCACCGCCTTACGCTGACCGAGATACTTGTCCGCAAGCCAACCACCCAGAACAGGGGTGATGTAAACAAGGCTGGTATAGGCGCCGTATATGAGGTTGGACGCGCTGTCGTCGAACAGCCAGTGCTTGACCAGATAGAGCGTGAGCAGAGCGCGCATGCCGTAATAGGAGAAACGCTCCCACATTTCGGCAAAGAACAGCATATACAGGCCTTTGGGGTGGCCCAGCACTTCTTCCTTCGGCCGCGTTATCGCCAAGGCGCCGCCGATAAGAAATCCGCCGAGCACCAGGACAGATATGGCCGCAGCCCAATCTGCATAGTTCCAAAGCCCGAGCTCTTTCAGTTCTGTCATTAAGGAGACCCCATTTTCGCGCGCATCCTGTTGCGCTGCTGTTCTATGAAAGCGCCGCACCCTAACGATTGTTTGACCAATGTGAAGTGTATTCAGTTGCAGATGAAACCGACAGGCAAGTTCAGGTGCAATCCGTTCTATTGCGGTGAGACGCCCTTGACCTGACACGCTGTATTATGGCAGTGATGCACTATCATGGCCGATACACGTCCCGTTTACCTTCGCCTGCGAGAGCAAATTGCTGCCGCGATTATTGATGGCCAGTATGGCGAGGGCGAAATGTTGCCATCGGTTCGTGCCTTTGCGGCAGAGCAGGGCGCCAACCCACTTACCGTGGCCAAGGCTTACCAGCAGTTCCAGGCAGACGGGCTGATCCGTGTCCAGCGCGGTGTCGGCATGTTCGTGCGCGAAGGCGCCGCGGCCAAGCTGCTCGAAAGTGAGCGTACGGCGTTCTTGCGCGAGGAATGGCCAGCCATTCGCGAACGGATGGAGCGGCTGGACCTTGATTTGGCGGACCTTGCCGAGAGCGCCTGACCGTTCCAGCGCGCTGATTAGCGACTTTCTACAAGCATTTGACGCAATTTTACCGTAAAGTTGTTACATGGCGTTGCGTCACGGGCGGCTCTCTGGCATTTTACACGTGTAAATATCGCTTTGGGGGGCTTCTTGGCGATATTGGTATGCGGGTCGCACCTTATACCCAATAGGGGAGGCAAAATGATCAGATCCGAGCTCTTGCAGGCGCTCTCTGCTGACAATCCCGACTTGCGGCCGGAAGAGGTTGAGCAGGTCGTTGATATCTTTTTCGACGAAATCGCAACGCGATTGGCCGAGGGCGGTCGCGTTGAATTGCGCGGCTTCGGTACCTTTACCACCCGCCAGCGCGATGCCCGCCTCGGGCGCAACCCGCGCACAGGTGAGTCGGTAGACGTGCCCGCCAAGCGCGTGCCGTATTTCAAGCCTGGCAAGGAGATGCGAGAGCGTCTCAACCCGAGCTGAGCGCCTTTCCGCGTTCTCTGACATTCTGAACAGGCGTTTTTGTATGCCGGCCAGCCATTGCCGGTGGCAATCGCTGCCTCCTGCGGCTAGGCGTTTTGCCATTGCGGGCGTGGCGGAATGGTAGACGCCGGGGACTTAAAATCCCCTGATCCAATAGATCGTGTGGGTTCGAGTCCCACCGCCCGCACCAGTTTTCGTGACCCAAACCAGTTCACGGGACCGGTTTGGCCAAAAGCTCGCAAGCGACCGCGCAGCGCACAACCCGCTGCAGCCAAGAGAATAGGTCTCAGCGAAGCTCTGTCGTTAACCATGACCTAACCATTTTCGTTCACTCCCGGTCAGGACCAGTCACCGGGGGCTTTCATGTCGCAATCCATCATGCCTGCAGACTTCCAAAACACAGGCGAAACGCGCGTCGATGTGGCGATCATCGGTGCCGGGCCAGCAGGGCTGACCGCAGGATATCTGCTCACCAAAGCGGGCAAGAGCGTTGCGATTATCGAGAAGGATGCGACCTATGTCGGCGGTATCAGCCGCACCGTGGAGCATGACGGTTACCGCTTCGACATCGGCGGCCATCGATTCTTTTCGAAGAGCCAGCAGGTTGTCGATCTCTGGAACGAGATCCTGCCCGATGATTTCATCCAGCGCCCGCGCATGAGCCGCATCTATTACGAGGGTGAGTTCTACTCTTATCCACTGCGCGCCTTCGAGGCGCTGCGCAATCTGGGCCTGTGGCGCAGCGCGATGTGCATGCTCTCCTATGCGCGCTACAAAGTCTTCCCCGTCCGCGAGGTAAAGAGCTTCGAGGACTGGACCACCAACCAGTTCGGCCACAAGCTCTATTCGATCTTCTTCAAGACCTATACCGAGAAGGTGTGGGGTATGCCGTGTAATGAGATGAGCGCGGATTGGGCCGCGCAGCGTATCAAGGGCCTCTCGCTGTGGGGTGCGGTGGTCGATGGCCTCAAGCGCTCTCTCGGCCTCAACAAGCTCAACGATGGTAGCGGAAAGCAGGCCAAGACTCTGCTGGAAACCTTCCGCTATCCTCGCCTCGGCCCCGGCATGATGTGGGAAGCTGCGCGCGACAAGATCATCGCGTCAGGCAAAGGTCGGCTGTTCATGGGCAGCGAGTTCAAGCAGCTGGCATCCGATGGCGGCAATGGCTGGCGCGTGACCGCAGCCGGACCTGATGGTGATCTTGTTATCACGGCCGATCACGCGATCAGTTCTGCCCCGATGCGCCAGCTAGGGGCGCGGCTGCATCCGTTGCCGGAAACCTCGCTGGAGGCGAGCAATCTCAAATATCGGGACTTCCTGACCGTTGCGCTGATGATCAAGTCGGAAGACCTCTTCCCCGACAACTGGATCTATATCCATGATGAGAAGGTGAAGGTTGGCCGCGTGCAGAATTTCCGCAGCTGGTCTCCTGAAATGGTGCCGGGCGAAGATGTCGCCTGTGTCGGCCTCGAATATTTCTGTTTCGAAGGCGATGGCCTGTGGTCGATGAAGGATGATGACCTTGTCGAGCTCGCCAAACGCGAAATGGGCATCCTTGGCCTCGTATCGCCCGACAATGTGATCGGCGGCACGGTGGTGCGGCAGGAGAAGGCCTATCCCGTTTATGACGAGGACTATGCCACCAATGTCGACGCGATGCGCGAAGAACTGGAAGCAAAGCATCCGACACTGCACTTGGTGGGCCGAAATGGCATGCACCGCTACAACAATCAGGATCACGCCATGATGACTGCGATGCTGACGGTGGAAAACATTATCGCGGGCGAACGCATTTATGACACGTGGTGCGTCAACGAAGATGCCGAATATCACGAAGCGGGCGACGAAGGTGCCGAGAAGGCACTGCCTTCCAGCAAAGTCACCGCCGATCAGGCTACTGCCCTTGCTTCGCTGCGCGATGTGCCGGCGCGCGTAAAAGCGGACAAAGAGGCAGCCTGAGAATGGTCGCCGCGCTGCAGCGACTGGGCGATTGGCGCTTCATCCGCTATTTGCTGGCGAGCGTTGGCGCGTTGGCGGTGGATGTCGGCACGTTTCTTGCCCTGCTCTCGATAGGCCTGTGGGCCGCAGGAGCCTCCGCCTTCGGCTATTCGCTGGGTATCGTCGCGCATTGGCTGATGAGCAGCCGCGCGGTGTTTACCGCCAACGTTGCAGAACGTGGTACCGCGCGTACGAAGCAGAAAGCGCTGTTCGTTATTTCCGCCCTGATCGGCCTCGCCTTGACTACGGCCATTGTCTGGGCAGGCGATGCCAGCGGCATTGATCCGCGCCTTGCCAAACTTGTCGCCATCTTTGTGAGCTTTTTCGCAACTTGGCTACTGCGCAGCCGCGTCGTTTTCCGCTAAGTAGCGCGCGTTATGGCGCGAAGAGGGGCAGACAGGGCCGAGCGTTTTGGCTCGGCAAGGGCGGTATTGGCCGTTTGGGCTGTCTATTGCGCCGTACGCCTGATCATTCAGCCATGGATCGGCTGGCAACCGGTTGGTCCCGATGACTGGACGCGCCTGCTTGAAGTACGCGACCTGATAAATGGCCAGAGTTGGTGGGACATCACGCAATACCGGATGAACCCGCCCGAAGGGTTCTCCATGCACTGGTCGCGCCTTGTCGATATGCCGCTGGCGCTGGCGATCACGCTGTTTGGAGAGCGCTGGGGCATGGCGCTGGTGCCGCTCTGCTGGTTGCTACCTGCGCTGTTTGCCCTTCGTGCGATCATGTTGCGGCTGGGCTTTACAGGTGGCGCGCTGCTTGCAGGCCTCGTCTTGCTGCCACTTTTTCCTCTTCTGCCCGGCAATTTCGCACCCATGCGGATCGATCATCACGCGCCGCAAGCGGTGCTTGCGCTGGCCACCGCGGCATTGATGCTCTCAACCCGCCGCTGGGGCGCGGTGGGGGCAGGTTTGATGGCGTCAGCCTGGCTGGTCATTTCGCTGGAGGCGCTGCCGCTGATTGCCGTGATCGCTGGTCTTTACGGGCTGCGCTACCTGGCGGAAGAGCGACTGCTGCTGCCGTGGTTTTTGCTATCGCTCACCTTCTTCTCGCTCTTCCTCTCCTTCGCCACGCGGCCGAATATCGAACTGCTTGGCACTTTTTGCGACGTGCTGCGTCCCGGTCATATCGCCGCCTTCGGTATTGCAACGCTAATTGCAGGCATCGTGCCTTTCTTGCCTTTTCAGCACGTTGCAGGCGGACGGTTGGCAGGCCTTGCGCTGATTCCGATTGCCACGATCCCGTTGGCCTTTGTGTTGCTGGGGGACTGCGCGACCAATCCGATGGCCGAGCTCGATCCGGTGCTCGCGACATGGTGGCACGGCTACATCACAGAGGGGCTTCCTTTCTGGAAACAGCCCGTTTCGGTTGCCGCGATGCTGATCTGGACGCTTGTGCCGCTGGTGCTGGGCTATTGGCTCGCAGGTCGTGGCGGGGCCTTTGCCGATGGTGCGGGTGTGGCTTGGCTGATGCTGTTCCTGCTCGCGCTGGCGGCTTGGAGCTATTCACTGTTCCTGATGCGCGCTGCGGTGATCGCTCAGCTACTGACGATTCCCTTTGCGGCTGTTTTGCTGGCGCTGTTGCTGCCGCAAGCGCGCACGATCCCGACCATGCTACCAAGACTGGTTGCCACTTTGGGCTGCATCTTGCTCGCTACACCGATGTTTGTGAGCGCGATCACCAAGCCGCTCGACCCGATGTTCCCGACCGAAACAATGGCGCGCGGCGCGGCGGCGCCAATAGTTGCGGGTGTGTGTGACTATGCCAGCCTCGCTGCTCTCGAGCCGGGGCTCATGCTGGTTACAATGGATGCCGGCCCAGCGATTCTCGGGCAGACCCGGCACAGCATTGTCGCTGCCAGCTATCATCGCAATCAGCAGCCAATGGCAGATGTGATCACTGCCTATACCGGCTTTCCGGCTAAGGCACGGGAGATCGTGAAAGGCTACGATGTCGACTACGTCATCACGTGCCTCTCAGCGAGCGACTTGGCGCTTTACCGCACGGCGGTTGAAGGCAATTTCGCCAATGTGCTTGCTGCAGGCGAGGTCCCCGCCTGGCTTACACCGGTGGCCGGTTTCGAAAGCGGCGTGCTGCGCGTTTACCGCGTCAATTAAGCAGGTCGGAATTCCAGTGCCACGCCGTTGATACAGTGGCGATGTCCGGTCGGGCGGGGGCCATCGTTGAAGCGATGCCCAAGGTGTCCGCCGCAATCGGCACAATGTTCTTCGGTGCGCGGATAGCCGAGGTGGTAATCGGTCGAATAGCGAACCGATCCGCTGTCGGCGGGTTGCCAGAAGCTCGGCCAGCCCGTTCCGCTATCGAATTTGTGCGCGCTCAGGAACAGCCGGTTACCGCATCCCTGGCAGTGATAGGCACCGCGACGATTTTCATCATTGAGCGGCGAGGAATAGGGGCGTTCCGTTGCAGCTTCACGCAAGACGCGAAATTCCATACGCGTCAGCCGGCGGCGCCATTCGTCTTCGCTGTAGGCTATGCGAAAATTCTGCTGTGCGCGGGCTTCATTGCCACCGCAGGCGGCCAATACAGGGATGGAGGCGCCCGCCCCAAGCCATGCGAGGGCGGAGCGGCGTGTCACGTTTTTCTCGGTCATAGTACTGACTCTATGCTGTTGGCGTCGAACTGTTCCTGAACACACCCAACAGAGCCGATATCGGACCGCGCCGTGCAGCGCCGCGCGGGCCCGATTTCATCACGCGCTTGCGGAACATACCTGCTCCCAAACGCACGAATATCGCCACCCACATTGCCTGCCAGCCAAGCGCCAGCAGATGCGGCCACAGCGCTTCCTCCACCGCCGCCTTTGCGACCATCGCGAAAGGCGAACTCAGCGGGAATGCCATGGCACTGTATTCGATCATGCCCCCCCGATCGGTTACCGCAAGGCTGGCAAAAAAGAACACCAGTATCTGGAACATCGATGCAGGCATGGCGAGTGTCTGCACTTCGCGCACCGTAGTTGCGAGCGATCCGATGGCGAGGAAGATCGAACCGAGCAGCAGGTATCCCATCCCGAAATAGGCGACGAAAAGCGCAAAGAACATCGGCCAGCCGACGCCCGGATTGGCATAGTCGGAAAGCGAGACGCCACCAGCATATAGGATGGCGGCCCCGGAGGCTCCCCATACAGCCACACCAACCAGCGAAATGCCCAGCATGGCAAAGAGCTTGCCCAGGAACACCGCATCCATCGGGATCGCCGCGGCAAGGATTTCGATGATCTTGTTGCCCTTTTCCTCAACCAGATTGGACAGCACCATGCTTGCCAGCATCATGATCAGCAGGAACAGCAGCACCTGTGCCCCCTGGGCGGTGCGCAATCTGCCGGTGTTCTCCGATGCACCGCTGGTACCGACAACAGAGGTTCCGACCTGCGGATAGCTGCGTGTGGTGCCATCGCGGGCATATCCGGCAACAAGTCCCACGGTGCCTTGCCAGCGCCCGATGCTGCCTTCTGTCGCGGTGAGTACGGGATCATCAAGCGTGCCGGTGACGACGGCGGCCAGGCTGCCTTCGGCGTTCTCGAGAACTGTTCGGGCATCATAGTCTTCACCGGGCTGAAGCCGCGCAAGCTCGACCATTGGCGGCAGGCGCCCGGGTATTTGCTGCGCCAGTTCTTCGCGCGCCGCCAGCATGGCGTCGACCTCCTCGCCCTCCATCGCAATGCCGACATCAGCGACCATGGCTTCGCTCTGAACCTGTGCGCCCACGCCGCCGGCCAGCGCCATGACGACAACCGGAAACAGCGGGCCAAGCAGGAAGAAGATGAATGCGCGGCTGAACAGGATTGCGGTGAAATCGCGCCGTGCGATGACAAAGGCCGCGCGCCACAGCGCGAGACGTCCGCCGGAATCGACTGCCTGATTGCTCATGCACCTTCTCCCGTGCCTTGACTAACCATGTCCCGCGCCGCTGCTTCACCAGCGATCGCGACAAAGGCATCGTGCAGACCGGCCCGTTCGATGGACAGCGACTGGATCCCTGCATCGCCTTCGATCAACGCCTTGAGTAGCGGCTCCACCCCGCTGTCAGGAAGCGGGAAGTGCCAGAAATCGCCAACGCGCCGTGTGTCTTCGGGTAGCGCATTGCGCCAGGCCCCTTCGGAATTGCGCGTCTCCAGCCTGACCTGCGCCGGCATACGATCGCGCGCTTCGTCGACGCGGCCAGCAAACGGGACCTTGCCACCGGCGATGATCGCGATCCCTTCACACAGGCGTTCGGCATGGGCGATAACATGGGTCGAAAATATGACTGTGGTGCCTTTATCGGCCAATCTGCGGATCAATTGCTCGAGCTTGCCCTGGTTGATGGCATCAAGTCCGCTGAACGGTTCGTCGAATACAACCAGTTTCGGCTCGTGCACCAGCGTTCCGAGCAGTTGAACCGTTTGTGCCATGCCTTTGCTGAGCTGTCGGATCTGTTTCTCGATGGCATGGCCAAGGCCGTGCCCTTCGAGCAGTTCCTTCGCCCGTTCACGCCCCTCGGCCAGCGGAACCCCGCGCAGAGCGCCCATGAAGGCGATCGCTTCATAGCTCTTCATGGACGGATAAAGGCCGCGTTCCTCGGGCAGGTAGCCAATCAATCGCGCGACATCCTGCGGGTTCTCCGCGCCCAGCACACGGCGAGAGCCGTCATCCGGATCGATAATACCCAAAAGCATGCGCAATGTAGTCGTCTTGCCCGCGCCATTGGGGCCGAGCACGCCATAAATCGCGCCTTCGGGAATGGAGATATCCACCCCGTCCACCGCCAGCGTGTTGTCGAACCGTTTGACCAGCCCCCGCGCCTCGATGGCGAGCGGACGCGTCGCCTTTGTTCCGGCCGTAAATTCACCTGTCGCCATATCCATATCTTACCCGCTAAAGGGGAGTGATGAACGAGCCACTCCCGCATTATGGTTAACGCAAGCGACACCAATTCGCTTGAGCATCGTCTTAAGGCAAAGGCACGCGAACTGGGCTTTGTGGCGGTGGGGATTGCGGCCGCCGAGGATGATCCACAACAAATCAAGCACTTGCACGAATGGCTGAGTGAAGGTTTTCACGGCACGATGGGCTGGATGGAGGACCGCGCTGATGTGCGACAGGGCCCCAAGAGCATGTGGCCGGAGGCGAATAGTGTGATTGCGCTCGGCATGTCCTATGCGCCCGATGTCGATCCGCTGGCGCTGGAAGGTGACGCGGAAAAAGCGCGTATCTCGGTCTATTCGCAGGGCCGCGACTATCACGATGTTTTGAAGAAGGCCGCCAAGGCGCTCGCCCGATGGCTGGTAGAGCAGCAGCCGGAAAGCCATCTCAAAGTGTTCGTGGATACCGCGCCGGTAATGGAGAAGCCGCTGGGTGAGGCGGCAGGGTTGGGCTGGCAGGGCAAGCATACCAACCTGGTGAGCCGGGAGCATGGCAGCTGGCTTTTCCTCGGGGCGATCTATACGACGGTGGAGCTTGCTCCGGACAAGGCGCATGATGACCGTTGCGGGTCGTGTCGCGCCTGCCAGGATTCCTGCCCGACCGACGCTTTCCCCGCGCCTTATAAACTCGATGCGCGGCGCTGCATTTCCTACCTGACCATCGAACACAAGGGCCCGATCCCGGAGGAGTTTCGCAAGGCCATTGGCAATCGCATCTACGGCTGCGATGATTGCCTGGCGGTGTGCCCGTGGAACAAGTTTGCCGACACGGCGGCGCGCCACAAATCCTTCCTACCGCGCGACGCGCTTGTCGAACCGCACCTGTCCGAATTTCTCGCGCTTGACGACGCGGCGTTTCGGGCGAAATTCCCTGCCTCATCCATCAAGCGGATCGGGCGCAACCGCTTCGTCCGCAACTGCCTGATAGCCGCCGGTAACAGCGGCAACCCAGACCTGCTGCCACAGGTTTCCGCGCTATGCCAAGATGCTGACGAAGTGGTGGCCGACGCCGCTCACTGGGCGAGGGCGCAGCTCACATCATGTCCTTAAGTAACGTGCTCGTGTCGGCCAGCTCTTCGGGATCGATTGCCGCGTGGGTTTCCACCAGCTTGCGGCCCTGCACATAATCTTTGGTGCGGTTTACCGCATCCACCGCAATGACGCGGCCATCTTTCAAGTAAATTACTGAAAAGCTACGATCATCTGGATTGCCGCGCAGCACTGTTTTGTCGTGACCGATGCTTAGCCCCGCAGTTTGCAGCTTAAGGTCATACTGGTTCGACCAGAACCAGGGAAGAGCCGCATAGGGCTGCGGATCGCCGCAAATAGCCTTCGCTACAATGGTCGCCATATCGTGTGCGTTCTGCACGCTTTCGAGACGGATCACTGCGCCATCGGCATACTGGTTTGCATGCGCCGCGCAGTCACCAATGGCGTAAATTTTATCCAGGCTCGTGTGGCATGTGTCGCTCACATCGACACCATTTGCAGCGGCCGCTCCTGCTGCAATCAGCGGACCGACAGCGGGAACAATTCCGATCCCGACGACCACAGCATCACACGGCAACTCCTCGCCGTCATCAAGGACGACGCCGGTAACCCGCTCCTCTCCCGTCAGCCTCTCAACCGCCGTCCCGAGCCGGAGGTCGACGCCTTGGCGATGATGTTCTGACTCATAGAAGCGCGACAGGTCTTCCCCAGCCACGCGGCTGAGCACCCGGTCCATAGCTTCGACCAATGTCACTTCGCAGCCCAGCTTGCGGAGGACGGCGGCCGCTTCCAGGCCGATATAACCGCCACCGATAACGATAAACTTTTTCGCGCCGCCCGCGATATCACCGAGCAAGGCATCAACATCACGTTTGTCACGTACGGCATGAACACCATCCAGATGTGCGCCAGGGCAGGACAAGCGCCGCGCATCTCCGCCAGCCGCCCAAATCAGCCGCCCATATTGGATTGTGTCGCCTGAGCTCAACTGAACTTCGAACATTTCGGGGATGATCTTGGTGACCGATTGGCCAAGATGCAGTTCGATATCCTTTTCCTGCCAGAATCGCTTAGGACGGATGAGCACCCGCTCAAACGGCTTCTCACCGGCGAGATACTCTTTGGAAAGTGGCGGCCGCTCATAGGGTGGCTCACGATCCCGCCCGATCATCAGGATCGAGCCTTCAAATCCATTTTGGCGAAGTGCTATCGCCGCTTGCGCACCGCCATGCCCTGTGCCGACAATAATGACGTCATAGCGTTTCATGGCACGAAGGGGTGCGCAAAACAGCCGCCGCAGTCAAGCAGCAGCTATTCTAGCCTTGCAGCAGATTCCGTGCCTGGCTGGCGATCTGAGCAAGCATGGCAGGAGCAATCGGAGTGGCTGTCTGCGCGCGATCCACCATGCGTCGGAATTGCGCAATCGCGGTCTCGTTCTTGTCGGCCCATGCCGCGATCATCGCTGGGGGGTCATCGGCATTCTTGCTTTTGCGTCTGGCAAGACCGCGGATGAAGTCGATCCGCATCTGCTGGAAATCGCGCGCCAGGCCGGCAACGAGCAATCGCTCCCACGGATCGGCGGGGCTCATCACTGCCGCGCGGGACTGGGCCCAGTCGATGCCCAGCAATGCGCCCAGCTCAATGAAAGCACCGACAAGCGCAGAAGGCTGCAGGCCGGTGTCGCTGGAAAGCTTGGCCAGGCCGATCGCGCCATCGATGGCGAAGAGGTGTGCGACCATTCCGGCCTGCTTTTCACTCGCGCCAGCATCGACCAGCTTGGAGGCGATATCGTCAACATGAGCACGCGCTTCATCGCCCAGCAGCGTATCGACATGCTCGATAAGCTCGGTAACCTTATCGCCGATCTCCTCCGTCAGCTGCGATGGTGGCTTGGTTGCGCCGCCGGCACGCAGCAGGTCCGCAATATGGCCGCGTAGTGCTAGCGCAGCCTGATCGAACAGCATCAGACGGGCGGTTTCCGGCATGTCCTCGGTGTCCAGCTTCTTCCATACGTCTTGCATGTT
Organism: uncultured Sphingomonadaceae bacterium; assembly: GCA_964422435.1. Taxonomy (GTDB): domain Bacteria; phylum Pseudomonadota; class Alphaproteobacteria; order Sphingomonadales; family Sphingomonadaceae; genus Alteraurantiacibacter. The sequence goes on along the minus strand of CAYRBB010000041.1, from coordinate 5,907 downwards.
AAGCAGCGCCGTTGCGGCGACGAAGGCCGAGCCAATGGCATCCAGTCCGGCACCTTCTTCTTCCGAGAGCTCGAACGGATGGATCATGCCCATGCGATTAACGATCTGGTTGGCAACGACCGTGCCGACAATCTCGTTGCGCAGGCGATGAGAAAGCAATTGCTTTGCAAACTGATCCTGCAATTGCGGCGGGAAATCGCCGAGGACCAGGGCATCGGCAGCCTCGTCGGCAGCGAGCGTACTGGCTTCCACGGCATCCTGCAGAACCAGCTTGGAATGTGACAGTAGCACAGCCAGCTCCGGACGGGTGAGACCATGGTTGTCGGCCGCGCGGCGGGAAAGCGATTCTCCATCAGCCAACCCTTCGTTGACACGGTCCAGTCCGCCTCTTTCCTCCAGCACTTCGATCAGGCGAGCCAGTGCCCCGATGGCGCGGCTACCTCCCTGTTCGGCAATGGAAAGCGCCAGTGCTTGCAGGCGGTTATCCTCCAGCACCAAGCCCGCGACCTCCTCGGTCATGTCCTTGAGGAGCACGTTGCGACGCTCTTCCGAAAGCCTGCCGGCAGTGCGCGCCGCAGCGAGGGCGATCTTGATATTGACCTCATTATCCGAGCAATCGACGCCTGCCGAATTATCGATGAAATCAGTATTCACACGACCACCGCGTAGAGAGAATTCCACGCGACCGGCCTGCGTCACCCCAAGATTGGCGCCTTCGCCGATGACCTTGGCGCGTAGATCGGTGGCGTTGACACGCAATACGTCATTCGCCGGATCACCGACATCGGCGTTACTTTCATGGCTCGCTTTGATATACGTCCCGATGCCACCGAACCAGATTAGGTCGACCGGACTCTTAAGGATCAGGTTGATGAGGCTGTCAGGGTCGAGTGCGCCATCTTTCAGATCACCCTCATGGATGCCCAGCGCTTCCATTGCCTGCTTGGTCAATTCGATCCGCTTGGTTGACCGTGGAATGACCATTGCGCCTTTGGACAGCACGTTCTTGTTGTAATCTTCCCAGCTTGAACGCGGCAGGTCGAACACGCGCTTGCGCTCCTTCCAGCTCGCGGTCGGATCGGGATCGGGGTCGATGAATATGTGACGGTGGTCGAATGCGGCTGTGAGCTTGATCGATTTTGACAGCAGCATGCCGTTGCCGAATACGTCACCCGACATGTCGCCACAGCCGGCAACGCGTACCGGGTCTTTCTGTATGTCCACGCCCATTTCAAGGAAATGGCGCTGCACGCAGACCCAGGCACCCTTGGCGGTGATACCCATTGCCTTGTGGTCATATCCGTTGGAGCCGCCGCTGGCGAAAGCGTCGCCCAGCCAGTAATCGCGCTCGATCGCGATGGCATTGGCCGTGTCCGAGAAGGTGGCTGTACCCTTATCAGCCGCGACGACGAAATAGGGGTCTTCGCCATCGTGGATGACCACTTGGTCGGGGTGCACGACCTTATCGTTCACGTAATTATCTGTTACCGACAGCAGTGTACGAATAAACAGCTTGTAGCTTTCCTTGCCCTCGGCGAACCAGGCCTCGCGATCAATCGCGGGGCTGGGCAAGCGCTTGGGATAAAAACCGCCTTTTGCGCCGGTTGGTACAATAACCGCGTTCTTGACCTTTTGCGCTTTCATCAGACCAAGAATTTCGGTGCGGAAATCGTCCCGCCGGTCGGACCAGCGGAGACCCCCGCGTGCCACCGGACCCGAACGCAGGTGAATGCCCTCGACCCGGCGTGAATAGACGAAAATCTCTCGCCACGGCACCGGTTTCGGAAGGGCGGGCACAAGCGAGCTGTCCAACTTCATCGCAAACGCATCTTCGGCTGCGGGAGCAAAGGCGTTGGTGCGCAGGATCGCGCGCATCGTGTCCCAGTAACGGCGTAACAAGCGGTCATCATTGATCGCCACCACGCGAGAGAGGCCAAGCCGGATATCGCTGTCGATTTCCGCTGCAGCCTTTGCTCGATCGCCCTTGAAGGCAGGATCATGCATGGTGCGGAACAAGGCGATGAGCGAGCGGGTGATATTGGCAGCCCCCGCGAGCGCGTCGACGACAGTGTAGATCGTGAAGGTCAGGCCGCATTGACGCAGATAGCGGTAAAAGGCGCGCAGCCAATCGGCCTCCTGTGCATCAAGCCCGGCGGAAATGACGAGGCGATTGAAGACATCGTCCTCGGCCTTTTGATTGAGCACGCTCGTCACTGCGGTCTCTATGACATCGGCTCTGTCCAGCAGATCGTCGCCATTCATTCCTGCAGGCAGGCGCAGGATGAAATCGTGGATAGTGCCGGTGTCCTGTCCACCCAATTCTGTGGGTATCTCCGACAAGACGCGAAAGCCGAAATTCTCCAGCGCCGGGACAGCATCGGACAAAGGCAGCGAGCCATGGTGCTGGTAAACCTTCAGGCGCATGGAATCATCGGCATCATGCGCGGCGCGATACAGACGGCAATCCCGACCTTGCCCGGCCTCTTCCGCATGGGCAGCAAGCTGGCGCAGGCGGCCGATGTCAACAGCCGCTTCCGACGCGCCATAATTGGTGCGGTAGAAAGGCGGGAAGCTGGCGGCGTAGCGCATGGCCAGAGCAGCAGCACGGCTTTCTTCTTCGGTCTGCCCCAATGCTTCTTCCACGGCGTCGTTCCAGCCGCGCAGCATATCCTGTAATGCGCGATCTATGGTTGCGGCATCGGCAATATCGTGCTTGCCCCGGAAATCCATAACGTAGCGAAGCAGCGCAAGCGCCCCTCCTTCGACCATCAGGCTCCAGTCGAGCGTACTCGCCCCCGTTTCACGCTCGAGCAGGTCCTGCACCTGCAAGCGTACTGAGGTTGAGAGCATGTCACGCGGGAGCCAGACAAAGCCGAAGACGTGGCGGCCAAGCGGAGCGGTCACCAGCGTGGCACGGGGGCGCGGGCGGTCAGCAAGACCCATCATTGCGGTCGCGACACGGGTGATGTCTTCATCCGAAAAGCTGATGATCAAATCGTGCGGCAAGGCTGTGAGCGCGTGTACCAACGCCTTGTAATCATGGCTGTCTGGAGCAAAGTCGAGCCGGGTCATAATGGTTTCGAGCTGTTGGCGCAGGACAGGTACGGTATTGGGCGGAGCGACAAGCGAAGCACTGGTCCAAATGCCGGCATGCACCGAAAGCGCGGACACTTTGCCCTTCTCGAACAGCGGCACGATGAACAGGTCGATCGGCACACGACGATGTACGTTGCTGACGCGATTGGCCTTGATAATCAGCGGCGCTTTGCCGGGCTTGCCATTTTCGCCATCGAACCAGGCAAAGGCCTTATCGAATGCGTCGTCGGCCAGCAGGTCAGGTGTCGATCGGCGGCAAATGCCAAGCATGTCGCTCTGCTTGCCATCGCGGTTACGGGTGACATGGCCAAGCTGTGTCATCATGCCATCCGCCAGCCAGCGCAATAGTGCCGCGCCTTCGGCATCGGAAAGCCTGTCTGCATCGCCGGTCATCATGGCGCGCAGGTCGGACCAGTCGGCGACGGCTGCACGCACATCGAGGATCGCGGTTTCGAGATCCTTTTCGAGTGCGCGCCGCTCCTTGGCATCGATCCGCACGGTCTCGATATAAACCCAGCTCTCCTTTTTCTCGCCCGCGCCATCCCCCTTCGGCACGTCTTCCAGCTTGCCATCCTTACGACGGACCGGAAGCATCGGGTGGACCAGCAATTCGATTGCCAGGCCGCGCGCCGCCATGGTTGCTGCGATGGAATCGACAAGGAACGGCATGTCCTTGTTGATGATTGCAATACGCATGAAGCGTCGGCCATTGGTCGCAGAGCGGGAAAGAATCGCAGGCTTCCCATCGGCACGCTCTCTGGCGGCTTCGATCACGAATGCACTTGCTTCATCGAGATGCTGGCCTTCGAGCGGCGTTTCGCCCGGGAGGATGGAGCCGCTAATGCGCTCTTTCAGCGCTTCGGCAAACGCGCGCTCTTTCTTGGTGAGATCGGAAAAAGCATCGTTTTTGCGCTTGGTGCTGGCCATGGACTTCGGTTCTCCTCCGCCGACCCATTCCCAGCCGGCGCCTCGACTCGATGTGCTGTTGCGACTCCTATCGCAACTTTGTGGGCGCCTCTATCGCGCAGATGCGCGCGATGCACCAAAAATGTTTCAACCGAAACTAGATTTCGCACACCTCGTCGACCGTTCGCAAGAGAAGTGCAACATCACTTTCGCGTGACAATCGGTGATCGCCGCCTTTGACCAGCGTGACGTGCACATCATCGCCCGCAAGCGCTGTTGCGAGACGGAGCGAAGTCTCGGGTGGCACAACCGTGTCCTCCTGCCCATGCAACAAGCGGACCGGGCAATGGATCGGAATGACATCGTGCAAAAGCTTGTTCGCTTCTCCGTCTTTCCAGAACTTTGCATGCGTCGGCATTGAGTCGTAGCCGTAATCGCTTTCCTCGAAGATCGTCTCGCCTGCCATGAGCTGCGCTTTCTGCGCTTCGTCATAGCCCCATTCGGAAAAGTCAGGTGCCGAGGCAATACCCACCAATCCCGCCAACCGCCCAACCAGTGCCATGCCGACGAGCAGCATGAGCCAGCCGCCCATGGAAGAACCGACGAGGACAACATGCTCGTTCTCAACCTGATTGGCGATCAGCAGCAGCACTTCGTCGCTCCATATGCTGAGCGTGCCGTCGGCAAAATCGCCATCGCTCTCGCCACAACCCGAATAATCGAGCAACAGGCATTCGCGGCCCTGCGCTTTGCAGTGGTCGAAGATGGCCGTCGCTTTGCTGCCTGCCATATCGGACATGTAGCCGGGCAGGAACACGATGGCTGGGCCTGCGCCGGGAGTGTGACGAAAGGCAAGCGGGATGCCTTGTTTGGAGGGAAGCATGCGAATTTCGGTCATACGCGGTGTCTAATGGCACGATGCCCATTGCATCAAGGCATGATCCCACTTGGCGATATCGGACTTAGGCACTAGGTGGCGAGCCATGACCGAACTTCTCAAGATCAGCCTTCCCGATGGATCGGTGCGCGAAATGGAACCGGGTTCGACCCCGGGGGACGTCGCCGCTGCGATCGGGCCCGGCCTTGCCAAGGCTGCCATTGCCGCGCGTGTGAACGGTGAAGTCCGCGATATCAATCGCCCCTTCGATGGCGATGCCGAGCTTGCGTTGATTACCTCGCGCGACGAAGAGGATGCACTGGAACTGGCCCGTCATGACTTTGCGCATGTTCTCGCCGAGGCGGTGCAAGCGCTTTATCCTGGTACGCAGATCACTTTCGGGCCGGCAACCGACGATGGCTTCTATTACGATGTGAAAGCGCCGGATACACGCGAGCCGTTTTCGTCCGAAGACCTGCCCGCCATCGAAGAAAAGATGCGCGAGATCATCAAGGCCGACAAGCCGCTCCGCCGCGAGGTCTGGAGCCGCGAGGACCTGATCTCCAAGTGGGAGAAGGAAGGTGAGGTCTTCAAGGCCGAATGGGCAAAAGAGTTGCCGGAGGGAGAAGAGCTGACGGTGTATTGGTCGGGCGATGACTGGCTCGACATGTGCCGCGGCCCGCACCTTGCTTCGACGGGCAAGCTCGATCCCGATGCCTTCAAGCTGATGCGCGTTGCCGGGGCATACTGGCGCGGTGACCAGAACAATGCGCAGCTGACGCGCATTTACGGCACCGGCTGGCTCAACAAGAAGCAGCTCAATGCCCACCTGACGCGGCTGGAAGAGGCCGCCAAGCGCGACCACCGCAAGCTGGGCCGCGAGATGGACCTGTTCCACCTGCAGGAAGAGGCCCACGGCAGCGTCTTCTGGCACCCCAAGGGCTATCGCATCTGGCGCGAGCTCGAAGCCTATATGCGCCGCAAGATGGACGGCGCGGGCTACCGCGAGATCAAGACGCCGCAGCTGA